>NZ_MUJY01000154.1 GCF_002286785.1 Pseudomonas sp. PIC25
CAGCAGCACCGCCCAGGGCCACCATGGGCACGTCTACATCGACGAGTATTTCTGGATCCGCGACTTCGAAAAGCTGAACAACCTGGCCGGCGCCATGGCGTCGCATGCGAAGTGGCGCAAGACCTACTTTTCCACGCCGAGCGCCGTCACCCATCAAGCCTATCCGTTCTGGACGGGCGAAGAATTCCGTAATAGCAAGCGCGGGAAAAAGACGGCCCAGGAGTGGCCGAGCGAGGCCGCCATTCGCCAGGGGGCGCTGTGCCCGGACGGGCAGTGGCGCAAGGTAATCACCGTCGAGGATGCGGCGGCGGGCGGGTGCGACCTGTTCGATATCGACCGCCTGCGCCTGGAGAACGACGAGGACCGCTTCGACCAGCTCTACATGTGCAAATTCATCGACAGCACACAGAGCGTCTTCACCCTGGCCGACCTCGAACGCTGCTACTCCGATCAGAGCCTATGGAAAGATTACGACCCGGACCCTAAGGCTCTGCGCCCCTTCGGCAACAGCCCGGTCTGGCTGGGCTACGACCCCAGCCGGACCCGCGACGACGCCACCTGCGTGGTGCTCGCCCCGCCTCTGGAGCAGGGCGGCCGGTTCCGGATACTGGAAAAGCATTCCTGGCGCGGCCATTCGTTCACCTATCAAGCGGCCCAGGTGAAGAAGCTCTGCGAGCGCTTCAACGTCCAGCACATCGGGATCGACGTCACTGGTGTGGGCTATGGCGTCTTCGATCTGGTGCGCGACTTCTTCCCCCGGGCGACGCCGATCCACTACAGCCTGGAAACCAAGAACGCCTTGGTGCTCAAGGCCCAGGACACGATCCAGGGCGGACGCCTCGAATGGGACGCGGGCTGGAACGATATCGCCGCCGCCTTCCTGACCATCAAACGCGGCGCCACCGCCAGCGGACAGATCACCTACAGCGCATCCCGCACCGACGCCACCGGCCACGCCGACGTGGCCTGGGCCGTGATGCACGCGCTGGCCAACGAACCCCTCAACACCAACAAGAAGCGGCGCAGCCGCTGGTCGACACTCCCACAAGGCAGTTATGGCAACGCACGCACCGGAAACAACACCGCAGCAATCACCGCGCACTCGGGTCTTTACGTTCGGGGCGCCAGAGTCCGTCCTGACCGGCAACATGGGCGAGTACCTGGGCGTGTTCGCCAGCGACGACGGCCGCCTCTACACCCCGCCGGTGTCTCGCACCGGGCTGGCCAAGCTGCTGCGCGCCAACCCGCACCACGGCACCATTCCGCGCTTCAAGCGCAACCTGCTGTTGCGTGACTTCCGTCCCTCCAGCGGCTGCAGCGCCCACACCATGGGCCGGGCGGCCCTGGACTTCATGGTGTTCGGCGAGGCCTACCTGCAGCGGCTGCGCAACGTCATCGGCCAGGTGGTCGAACTGAAGCATCTGCCGGCCATCAACATGCGCCGCAAGGTGGACGGCGGGTTCGCCATGCTGCTGCCGAAGGGGCAGGCGCTTCACTTCGCCGAGGACGAGGTGGAGCACATCATGGAGTACGACGTGGAGCAGGATATCTACGGCGTGCCGGACTACCTGGGCGGCATGCACTCGCTGTTGCTCAACGAGTCCGCCACGCTGTTCCGGCGCCGCTACTACAACAACGGCGCCCACGCCGGCTATGTGTTCTACACGAACGACCCGGACCTGTCCGAAGAGGATGAAGAAGCCCTGAAAGCCCAGATCAGTGCGAGCAAGGGGGTGGGCAACTTCCGGTCGATGTTCGTCAACATCCCGGGCGGCAGCGAGAAAGCGATTCAGATCATCCCGGTGGGGGACATCGCCACCAAGGACGAATTCGAGCGAGTGAAGAACATCACCCGGGCGGACGTGATCGCGGCTTGGCGCATGAACCCGGCCCTGGCCGGGATCATGCCGGAGAACGCTGGCGGCTTCGGCGATATCGAGAAGATCGACCGGGTGTACACCAACAACGAGATCCGGCCGATCTGCCAGCTATTCCTGCAGGTGAACGCGACGCTGCGCGGAGATCGCCAGATCGCGTTCGACCTGCCCTGAAAGGGCAAACAACGGCACCGGATCAGACCTCACACAGCGCGACGCAGCCGTCCAGATTCTGGACGGCGTCCAAGCGCTCAGCAGGAGGCAGGTTGATGATCAGCCGTTCTTGCCTCGGTGAGACTTCCGCTATCCACCAGCGCACGGGCTGATCCGGATCGGTGCGGTGAACCAGAAGATGGCGATTGGGCGGGCTGAATTGAGCGGCGGCGAAGTGTTCGTTGGGGGCATCGCAAAAACGAACGAACAGGCCTGAGCAGACGACATAACGCTTCGTTGGCAAGAGCATGGCTTCCATTCCATTGAGATGAAACAGGAACACCGTACCAGTCGATCCGAGGCACGACTGCGAAATCCCTGGCTTTCATCGGGTGAAATTGGTCAAGAAATTAGGCTTCGCGATCAGACAGGATCGGGGCCGCACTGCCTCGATGACACAAGATGTTGTGGCAAAATAGGTGTACGTTCGAACACCTTGGAGGCAGCAGTGCGGATTTACTGCAAGGAATGTGGTGGCAAGGCCCGGATCGGTTCGCGTGACGAGCTGTCGGTGGAGTTCGCCCGGCTGTACTGCCAGTGCCTTGACCCTCGGTGTGGCCATACGTTCGTCATGAACCTGACCTATTCGCATCCGCTTCGGCCGGCGGCGGGGGCAATCGATCAATTGCTGTTCGACCGCCTCCGCGAACTTCCCGTGGCGAAACAGCGCCAGCTGTTCGATCAACTGGGATCGTTGGCTTCACCGTAATATCGTAACTTTTCCTCCACGGCGATAATTCGTTGTTGGCTGTAGTGGCCAAATTCCAACAAGCCAACTTGTCCGCGCTCGGATAATGGTATCCCGGAGGCCATTATGTCCACCAAGAGCGCTAGCGAATTCGCGAAGTCTTGAATCTCTCCCCGTAACTCAGTTACGTCGATTGCAGTTGCAGCCATAAACTACGTACTCCCTATCTGGCCGTTACAACGGGGCGGGAGTTTAGATAGTGGCATTTTGATTCGTCAAGGGTCTTTCCGACGAAAAAATTTTGAGACACGTTTTTGAGAAACCCCCTTGGCACAAGGCTGTCCGTGAACTAAGACGTTTTACGGACCGATCCTGTCTCTGTATTCAGATAATTCGGATTTACTCATTTCTTTAAATGAAGAATTCTTCAAGACCGCTTTACTCCGCAAAAGCCAAACAGGTAATTATGGGCAAAATTACTTTTGTACAAAAGTACCATTCCGAGTGATTGGCTTAATAACAAAAGCGTGATCGACCTCATGGACAAACACCTATCTAAATCAGATGAAAGGCATTGTGATTGGGTATAAATGGGATTCGTTTTTTTCATATGAAAACGGTATAAAAAAGGGCGCCGAGGCGCCCTTTGTTTCGGATCAAATATTCAGTTTTGAGCCCATCCCTCCGAATCAGGCAAGCCTTCAAACCGGACAACGCCGTACCGACGAACGCCGACCTGATCCTGCAGCGCTACCAGGAATTCGCCCGGCGGCAGCGCCACCTGGACCACCCCGAAACCGGTATAGAGGTCCAGGACCTGGGAGGCCTCGAACAACTGAAAGGCTGAGCCCAGCCCCAACTGCTCGCGAATCTGGCGCATCCGCTCAGCGCTCACTGGTATGGGTGGTCTGAGCAGTTGGCCCGCCTCGCGGCACAGTTGGCAGAAATCGCAGCTGTCCGAGCCGCAGAAAAAGCACTTATCCATGGGTTTGGATCTCCACGACCAGTCTCTGCACGGGGTGAGTATTGCGGGCCGCCAGGCTGACCAAGTGCAAAAAGGCAGCGCGGATTTGCTGGCATAGAAGCCCCCACATAGAATGCGGACGGGGCCGGCGCATCAATTGGCAATGCAGCAGGATCAGTGCTTCGGAGCGCCGTAGGCGCTGCTGTTGGTAAGGGTTCATGTTGTGCTCCTCTTAGTTGCTCTCTGGTGCCGTAGGGAGGGTGGCCGGCAAGCTCACTCCCTCGGCCCCACCTTTCTCGGCCTGTCCCAGCAGGGTGGCCGTGAAGACCGGGCGCATATCGCGCCGTACCTCGAAAATACCCAGGTCCACCCCGTCCACGTCCTGCAGGTGGATTAGCGTCATCAGCGGCGGGGTTTCAGTGGGGCGGTTACGCCAGAAATCGCTGGCAGCCAGCTCTGCCAAGTCCTCGGCGCGGCAATCCTCGACAAAGCTGGAAGGCAACGGCAACTGGCCGCTGACGCCGTTGGCGCTGTAGTACACGATCATTTCGCTACCGCCCCCGGTGCCCACATGGCAATCAGGCGCTGCCAAATCTCGGCGCCATTCGGAACGCGGTCATGCACTTCCACTTCGGGGGTGTAATCCAGCATCAACACCCGCAGGCTGTCCTCGAACAGTTCCAGATCCAGCAGGCGCAGCTCAGTCAGATCGAACGGGTAGGTGCTTCCGTCGTAGAGGTTCAGCAAAAGACGGGCGACGACCCGGCTTTGGCTGGTGTCTCGCAGGGCGACGGGGATAAGCCGGTGCAGCGCCTGCTCGCCGGCAGTGACGATGGCGGGGCGTTGCAGTTGGTAGGCCAGGGCCTTGGCCAGTGTTGCACTAATGGATCTGCCCATGGTTGCTCTCCTTTCAGTTGCTTGAGGTATCGCGGTAGCTGGCCAGCAGCCCTACCACGACGGTGAAAATCTCATCGCCCAGGTGGGCGGCGCCGAGGTGGCCGTAATGCAGGCCGAATTCACGTTGCAGCCAGGTCGCCCAGCCCGGGTTGGCGAGGCAGGCCATCGTCAGCAGAAGGGATCGGCGTTGAACGTCCAGAACGTGCAGGGCTTTCAGCAGATGCGGCATGCTCGCCAGTTGCAGATCGGCCCAGGTGTTGGCTGTAGGCGACAGCATGGGGAAGGCCACCGCACCGATCAGCTCAGCGCCTTGCCGCCACCAGTCCAGAAAGTCGGTGGATTGGTTCGTCATCCCGGGAGCGTCTGCCGGTAGGGTGTGGGGTTGGTGATAACTGGTCATCGTTGTTTCTCCTGTGCTCTCAATCGATTCAGGCGGACCCGCATGTCTTCGCGGAAGGCTTCGCCGTGCTTCGGATCATTCAGCCACTCGACGATGGCTGCCCGGCGCCAGCAGCTCAGCAGGTGGCGCGCCAGGCAGTCGCGGCGGCGGTGTTCATCGGGGCTCAGCTCGGCCATGGCGGGCACCTTGGCGGCTGAAAGGCGAGCGCGAAAAACAAAACCCCGCGCATGCCCCCGGAACGTCCGGAACATCCGGAACAACGGCAGGGGGGAAAGTCTGGAGCCCGCGCCATTCGGGGCTTTCGCCTGCTGAGAAATGTTCCGGTCCATCCGGAACACTCTGGAACGGTTTTTTCTGGATATCCGCCGTAAGCCGCACGGCACTAGGGCTGCGACGGATTGGGTCGAATCTTGAAAAGCGGAACATCCGAGGAACATGGAGGAACGATTCTGTTCCGCTGTATTCCAGATTGTTCCACTCATTCCGGAACAGGAATTCCCATCTAATACACTGATTTATCTGATGTTTTTTCTTTCTCTTATCGTTGTTCCGGATGTTCCGGACAGATTCAGGCAGTACGCACAAATCCGCTGTACGGCTTCCAGGCACACCCAGGCCTACTTTCATCCCCCGCTTCATCACTCCGCCCCCCGCTTGGCGAACACCCAGCAGTTGAGGGGACGCTTCTCCAGCTTGGAGCGCACCTTGCGCACTTCGATAAAGCGGTGGGTGGTGCTCAGTGGCAGCACGCGGCGCAGGGTGACGGCGGGAATCGCCTCCAGTCCGGCCTGCCGGCAGGCCTGCTGAAAGTGTTCCAGGTTGATGGCGATCAGCTCGCGGTCGTTGCTGTGATTCAGCCGTTCGCGAATCTCTTCGCGTGTGCCGTCGGCGTCGGTGATGGTCACCACGTCCTCGTTCAGGAAGTGGTAGTTCTGCCAGAACTGGGCGGCGCTGCGGTTTTCTGCGCTGATGCTCTGCTGACGCTCCAGGGCGCAGCCTTCCAGGTGTTTGGCCAAGTCCTCCAGGTCGTTGTCCGTCCAGGCCGGAAACAACGCCTGGGTGGCCTTGGCTGCGGCCATCACCTGAGCGTGACATTGCACGATACGGCCATGCTCCACGCCGCTCAGGGCCTGGAAGCGTTGTTCGTAGTGCGTGAATGCGGCGAAATAGCGCTCCAGCCAGCCACGCTCATCGGATAGCGCGGCACGCAGGAAGCCGGCCAGGTTCTCCACGTCCATGCCGCGCAAGCGCTGGGCCAGCGGCTTGAGCGCCGGGCGATGATGGGCGCGGGTCATGTGCAGGTAGACGATACGGGTGATGATCGACTCATGCCCCTCCACCTTGGTGTTCTGGGAAATGCAGATCGCCCCGCGAAACAGTAACGCTTCGGTGTCGCTGTTGGTGCTCTTCACGCCCGTCACACGCAGCTTGGCGTTGTAGTCGAACAGCGACTTGATTTCCTCCCAGTTGTACTGAACGACCACCTCCCGGCCCAGGGCATCCGTGGTCGTCTTGTCCGACTCCAGCAGCACCACCGGAAGGTTGCTGACGGCCGCCATGGCACGCAGCAGGCCGATAGCCGAGGCGCCGCTGCCGCTGGGCTTGATACCTTCTTCATTGCGCCGGCCGACCAGCATCCACAGGAAACGCAGCAGGGTGGACTTCCCCGCACCGGCAGCGCCGGTCAGCTCCAGGAATGGCCAGGATGCCTGCGCTGTACGAATCTGCTGAGCGAACAGTGAGCCGGTCCACCAGGCCAGTGCCGCCAGGCCATTGACGTCGAACACGGCACGGAAGTCGGCGAACCATGCCGGGTCGAAGTCGCCACCGTGTGTCACCGGCAGGGTGCGGATGGAGGTTTTCAGTCCTTCGCCATTGATCTCCAGGTAGCCGTGTTCGTTGCTCATCAGTTCTTTCCCTTTGTGAAAGCCGAAGGTCGGATAGCAATAGGTCGCGGTGTCGTCGTCGTAGCCAATGAAAGGCAGGGTGCGCACGGTGCGGGCGTCGCGCTGCCATTCCTTGCGCAGCATGGCCAGCACCTTCTCGCCACCCTCGAAGGTGCCGAAGGGCGTCTTCTCGATCAGGGCCTTGGCGAAGTTGCGCGGGTCGTTCACTGAGCTGGGCGGCAGGGCCTCGCGGCAGCTACGCCGGGCGTTGGGGAACACGAAGCTGAAAAAGAAGCGCTGCTCGCCGGTAACGGCATCGCGCTCGATGTACTCGAAGCGCGGTACGCAGTTGGCCACCTCCACGATGGTGGTGTGCTTGGCGAACTCGGGCTGGTGGCCCTCGATGTCGTCGCCCTCGATCTCTTTTTGCAGCTCGGTCAGGTTCACCCGGGCTGAATACAGGCAGCTTCCAAACTCCAGCAGGAAGAAACTGGTCCGCTTTTTCAGGTAGATCAGATAGGCCTTCTTCATCGGCGTGGCCGCGCAGAACAAACGGCCCTGATAGCAGGCTTCCTGCAGGTAGGCGTCGTCCAACTGGCCGTCTCGATAAACGTCGTCCCAGTCGCGGTCGGGATCGCCGAGTGCCACCCAGCCGATTTCCTTCATCTTGCGAATCTGCGCCAGGTACTTGGGCACCACGGCGCGCCCGGCCTTGTCGTTGTCCAGGGCGATCACCCAAGTGATCAGCTTCTCCTTGTTGGCCTCGATGATCTGCCAGGGGAAGTTGTTGCAGCTGATGGCGGCAATGGCCTTATAGCCAGCCAGGTGCAAGGCGATGGCGTGGAAGATGCCTTCCACGATGTACACACGATCGTTCTTCTCGAACGTCTGGCCAGGCGGTACCCAGCCCTGCCCCTTGTAGCTCATGCCGTACTTGATGCCGGCTTTGTCACCGTCGTTGCGGGCCACCGCTCGGGCGTCAATCAGGCGCTCCCAGTAGCCATTGCATACCGGGAAGCGCACGGTGTCGCCCCAACTGTCGTCGGCCAGTTGGCGGCGCCCCTGGGTGTACCAGCCTTGCATCTTGCTGGTGTCGAAGCCGCGGTTGCGTTGTAGGTAGGCGTCGGCCGTGGCGGTGGGGTTGGCCTCGGTGCGCGGAAAACGCTCGCTCAGGTTCTCGAACAGGTAGCTGTAGCGCTCGCGGGTCTTCTCGGTGTGGCGGCACTCGTTCAGCCGGTTGCATGCCAACTGATAGGGCTGCTTGCGGCTGATGTACAGGGTTCGATGGCCACACTTCGGGCAGACGCCCTTCTGCAGGTAGGTGTCGCCGATGTCCTTGAAGTCCAGCTGGGTGTCGCGCTCCAAGGCTTCCAACACGTCCAGCCGATAGATGTCTTCGTAATTCATCGTCTGGCCTTAGCGAGTGCTGGCAATGTTCTTGTCGCGCACGCGCTCGGCCTGTTCGGCGGCTTCTATGGCCAGGTGAATCATGTTGATGAAGACCGTGCCCTTCTCTCCGGCTGACTTCTCCCGAACCAGAATCACACCTTGCTCGATCTTGTGGCGGACAGACCGCTCGCTGAGTCCTGCCCGGCGCGCAAACTCGTTTGGTGTTACGTAGGGCGTGTCGATGGTTATCTGCATTTTGATAAGCTCCCCGTAAATATTTTCGGAAAAGGTGTACAAGCGCGACCAAGGTTATGGTCGCGTTCGTACACCTGTCAAGGGGGCATATGGAACTGTTCGAGAAGCTGAAAGCGATCCGTTTGCGGGAGGGGCTCACACAGGCCGAGCTGTGCGAGGCAACGGGTATCAATCTGTCGACATGGAAAAGCTATGAGCTGATGCGTAGGAAGGAAGTCAGTTCGCTGGAACTGCTGAAGCTCACGGCACACCCTCGTTTCATGAAGTACGCGTTGTGGCTTGTGACTGACACAACTGCGCCGGAGTGCGGGCAGATCAGCCCGGTTTAATCACTATGACGATCAAGAAACTAGACGATGGGCAGTGGTTGGTGGACTGTCGGCCGGAGGGGCGCAACGGCCCGCGAATCCGGAAGAAGTTCCGTACCAAGAACGAGGCAATGGTTTACCAGAACCGGATCATGGGGGACGGTGCCAAGGGGGAGTTTGAGAAGAAGCCGAAGCGAGATGAGCGTCGGCTGAGTGAATTGGTGACTCTCTGGTTCACTCTGCACGGTAGCAGCTTGAAACAGGGCGATAAGCGGCGGAGGGAGATGCTGACAACAGTCGAGCGTATCGGGGATCCGAAGGCTTGCCATTTTACCGCCGAGATGTTTGCCGACTATCGGGCTGCACGGCTAGCCGGCCAGTGGGGGCGTCTCAGTGTTGGATCTGGTAAGCGAAAGGGAGAAGACGCCCGCCAAGTGGCCCCCAAGACGTTGAATCACGAACTGACCCATCTGCGAGCGATGTTCAACGAGCTGGAGCGCCTGGGCAAATGGTCTGGGGAGAATCCGCTAAAGAAAGTCCGGGCGCTAAAGCACGATGAGGCTGAGATGGGATATCTAAGCGCCGACGAAATTCCGATCCTTTTGGCGAAGCTTGATCGGCACCCGTCCACAGTTGGAATGGTTGCCAGAGTCTGCCTTGCTACTGGGGCTCGGTGGGCAGAGGCGATGGCTTTGCAGCCTAGCCAGGTACGCGATGGGCGTATCTATTTTGTTCGCACCAAGTCAGCTAGGAACAGGGCGGTGCCAATATCATCCGAACTGCAGAAGATGCTCGAGGAGAGTTTGCCATGGCGCTCATCGTACTCTGCGACTTACAAAGCGTTTGAACTGGCAGTTGCAGAACTTGATTTGAGCTTGCCGAAAGGGCAACTCACCCATGTGCTACGTCATACCTTCGCGAGCCACTACATGATGAATGGTGGGGACATCTTGACCCTTCAGCGGGTGCTTGGGCATTCGAACCTTACGATGACAATGCGCTATGCACATTTCAGCCCGGGGCATTTAGCCGAAGTGGTCAATCTCAACCCATTGGCGAAAGGCTGTGGACACTTTGTGGACAATAAGGCGGATTGTGAAATTGGGGTGGACACTGAGAACGAAGCTGCCGCCTAGATTTCATGCGGTTTTCGTCCTCGCTGTTCTCCTGTCTATTCTCCTTCGTCGAATCTATTGTTGATCAGTTCGATCAAGGCGTTCAGGGCGTCGTCGTCCTGTTCGCCTTCGGTGTGGAGATGAATCGGTGTTCCCTTCCCGGCGGCGAGCATCATGACAGCCATGATGCTCTTGCCATCGACGAGGCTTTCCGGTGAGCGGCCAACCTTGACTTGGCAGGGGAAGCGGCCGGCAACGCCAACGAACTTGGCGGCTGCGCGGGCGTGCAGGCCGAGCTTGTTGATAATGGTGATTTCGCAGGCAGGCATCGCGCTTGAATCCTTCTTTCAGCGGAGGTCGCGGTGGCGAACCTGAACGTTCTTCAGTTGTTCTTTCAGGACTTGGCCTAGCCGTTCCGCCAGGTACACCGAGCGGTGGTGCCCGCCGGTACAACCGATGGCGATGGTGACATAGGCGCGATTGCTCGCGGCGAATCGCGGCAGCCACTTCTGCAGATAGCCGCGAATGTCCTGATACATGTCTTCGACATCGGGTTGCGCTGCAAGATATTCGATCACCGGCTGGTCCAGGCCGGAAAAGTCGCGCAGTTCCGGTTTCCAGTACGGATTCGGCAGGCAGCGCACATCGAATACCAGATCCGCATCCACCGGCATGCCGCGTTTGAACCCGAACGATTCGACCAGAAAGGCCGTGCCGGGCTCCGGCTTGTTCAGCAGGCGCAGCTTGATCGTGTCGCGGAGCTGGTAGAGGTTGAGGTGGGTGGTATCGATCTTGAGGTCGGCCAGATCGGCGATCGGGCCGAGAAGGCCGCCTTCGTCATGGATCGCTTCGGCCAGAGAGCGTGTTTCGTTGGTCAGCGGGTGCCGTCGTCGGGTCTCCGAGAAGCGCTTGAGCAACGTCTCGTCGTCGGCGTCAAGGTAGAGCACATCACAGAGGATGTGGCGGGCGCGGACCTCTTCCAGCAGATCGGGAAAGCGCTGCAGATGGCTGGGGAGATTGCGTGCGTCGATGGACACCGCAACCTGCGGATGCAGCAGTTCGGTATGGAGCAATGCGCGTTCGGCCAGTTCAGGCAGCAAGCCGGCGGGCAGGTTGTCGATGCAATAGAAGCCATTGTCCTCGAGTACGTCGAGGGCAGTGCTCTTGCCCGAACCGGAGCGTCCGCTGACGATGATCAGGCGCATGTCGGAAACCCTATCGGCCGTTCTGGATGTCTACCACCACCTGATACAGGGCTTCGCCGCTCGGCGCCTGGCGCAGACGTTCGCGTACGTCGCCACGGTCGAGCATGCTGGCGATCTGGCGGAGCAGTTCGAGGTGTTCATCGGTGGCTGCTTCGGGAACCAGCAGGACGAACAGCAGATCGACCGGGGCACCGTCGATGGCATCGAAGTCCACGGGGGAGTCGAGTCGGAGCAGGGCACTGATCGGCGAAGTACAGCCGGGCAACCGGCAATGGGGGATCGCGATGCCGTTGCCGAAGCCGGTGGAACCGAGCTTTTCGCGGGCGATCAGGCTCTCGAATATATCCTGGCTATCGAGCTCGGGCACTTCGCGAGCAACCAGGTTGGCTATCTGTTCGAGTACACGTTTCTTGCTGCCTCCCGGCACGTTCACCAAGGAACGGCCGGGGGTCAGGATATTTTCTAGTCGGATCATAAGAAGGGAGAAAGCGTCAGCGGGCCATTGCACCCTGCTGGCGATTGAGCTGCTTTTCCTTGTGCTTGATCAATTGACGATCGAGTTTGTCGGTCAGAAGGTCGATGGCCGCGTACATGTCTTCATGTTCGGCGTTGGCGACGACCTCGCCGCCAGCGATGTGCAGGGTGGCTTCGATTTTCTGCTTGAGTTTCTCAACCTCCATGATCACCTGCACGTTGGTGATTCGGTCGAAGTGGCGTTCCAATCGACTGAGTTTTTCAGCGACATAGTCGCGTAGGGCGTCGGTCACAACCAGTTGATGTCCACTGATGTTGACTTGCATACCGCTTCTCCTTGTTGCCCGTGTGTATTAGAGACAGGCTAACGGGCCTGTCACCGGAACACTTTGGCTTGGGTCAATGCCACGTCACATCAGGCGCTTGCGTTCGCTGGAAGGTGCTATCCCGAGCGACTCGCGGTACTTGGCGACCGTGCGGCGGGCTACTTGAATGCCCTGTGCCTCCAGTAAACCAGCGATCTTGCTGTCGCTCAACGGCTTTTTCGGATTTTCCGCCGCGACCAGTTTCTTGATGATCGCCCGGATCGCCGTGGAGGAGCATTCGCCGCCTTCGGAGGTGCTGACGTGGCTGGAGAAAAAGTACTTCAGTTCGTAGATCCCGCGCGGGGTATGCATAAACTTCTGGGTGGTCACCCGGGAAATGGTCGACTCGTGCATGCCCACCGCTTCGGCGATGTCGTGCAGGACCAGGGGCTTCATCGCCTCTTCGCCGTATTCGAGGAAACCGCGCTGGTGTTCGACGATCTGGGTCGCCACCTTCATCAGGGTTTCGTTGCGGCTTTGCAGGCTCTTGATGAACCAGCGTGCCTCCTGCAACTGATTGCGCATGAAGGTGTTGTCGGCACTGGAGTCGGCACGTCGGACGAAGCCGGCATAATGAGGATTGACCCGCAGGCGCGGCACTGCTTCCTGGTTCAGCTCCACCAGCCAACGGTCGTTGTGCTTGCGCACCACCACGTCGGGCACGACATATTCGGGCTCGCTGGCCTCGATCTGCGAACCGGGGCGTGGGTTGAGGCTCTGGATCAGTTCGATGACCTGGCGCAGTTCGTCTTCCTTGAGCTTCATGCGCCGCATCAGTTGGCTGTAGTCGCGGCTGCCGAGCAGGTCGAGGTAGTCGCTGGACAAGCGCTTGGCTTCGTCCAGCCAAGGCGTGTCGGCGGGTAGCTGGCGCAGTTGCAGGGTCAGGCATTCACGCAGGTCGCGGGCACCCACGCCAGCGGGCTCGAACTGTTGGATGCGGTGCAGGACAACTTCGACTTCATCCAGCTCGATGTCGAGCTCGGGGTCGAAGGATTCGAGGATTTCCTCGAGGCTTTCCTCGAGATAACCGTTGTTGTCGATGCAATCGATGATGGTGGTGGCGATCAGGCGATCGGTGTCCGACATCGGTGCCAGATTCAATTGCCAGAGCAGGTGGCTTTGCAGGCTTTCACCCGCAGAGGTGCGGGAAGTGAAGTCCCACTCGTCGTCATCGCTGCTGGGTAGACTGCTGGCGCTGGTCTGGTAGACGTCTTCCCAGGCGGTGTCGACCGGCAGTTCGCTGGGAATGCGTTCGTGCCACTCGCCATCTTCCAGGGTTTCCACCGTCGGTGCGGCGTCTTGGAAGGATACTTCCTGACTGCCGGGATTGGGCAACTCTTCGCCATCGGCCAATGGGTCGGAGTTGTCGAAGTCGTCACCTTCCTCCTGACGCTCGAGCATCGGGTTGGATTCGAGAGCCTCCTGGATTTCCTGTTGCAAATCCAGGGTGGACAGTTGGAGCAGGCGGATGGCCTGTTGCAGCTGAGGTGTCATCGTCAGCTGCTGGCCCATCTTAAGGACTAGCGATGGTTTCATGGCGACCTTATTTGCCGGCGCGTCTGCGCCATCCACTACAGGGCGCTGAAGCGCCACCAGGAAGCAAATTATATGCCTGACTTCGTCTGCTTTGACTAGGCCGTGTCTTCAAAAATTTCCCTTCTCATGCCGCTCGGGAAGCGGCTCGATGCCGCCGCGGCAGGGAAGGAAAAGGCAGCAGGCGATGCGCTGCATCCGTGCGCCCATCCGGAATCGATCCGGGTGGGGTTACAGGCGGAACTCGTGGCCGAGGTAGACTTCCTTGACCAACTGGTTGGCCAGGATTGTCTCGGCATCGCCTTCGGCGATCAACTGGCCGTCGTTGACGATATAGGCCGTTTCGCAGATATCCAGTGTCTCGCGGACATTATGGTCGGTGATCAGTACGCCGATGCCCTTGCCCTTCAGATGGTGGATGATTTGCTTGATATCGCCCACGGAAATCGGGTCCACGCCGGCAAAGGGTTCGTCGAGCAGGATGAACTTGGGCGAGGTGGCCAGTGCCCGGGCGATTTCCACGCGGCGCCGCTCGCCGCCCGACAGGCTCATGCCAAGGCTGTCGCGGATATGGCTGATGTGGAATTCCTGCAGCAGCGCTTCCAGGGCCTGCTGGCGGCCGGCGCGATCGAGGTCCTTGCGGGTTTCCAGGATCGCCATGATGTTGTCGGCCACGCTGAGCTTGCGGAAGATCGAGGCTTCCTGCGGCAGATAGCCGATGCCTGCGCGGGCACGGCCATGCATCGGCTGGTGGCTGACGTCGCGATCGTCGATCAGGATGCGGCCCTGATCGGCCTGGACCAGGCCGACGATCATGTAGAAGCAGGTGGTCTTGCCGGCGCCATTGGGGCCGAGCAGGCCGACGATCTGGCCGCTGTCGATGGACAGGCTGACGTCGCGGACGACCTGGCGGCCCTTATAGCTCTTGGCCAGGTGCTGGGCTTTCAGGGTGGCCATTACTGGGGCTGCTCCGCAGGCTGTTCCTTCTTCCTCGGCTGGATGACCATGTCGATGCGCGGGCGTGGCGTCGTCACCTCGGCGCCGCTGGCGCGCCCTGCGTTGACGATCTGGCGCTGGGTGTCATAGACGATCTTTTCGCCTTCGAAGGTGTTGCCTTCCTGGATGACCTTGGCCTGGTCGAGCAGGACGATGCGCTCGTTGGCGGCGAAGTACTGAATGGTCAGGCCGTAAGCCTTGACGATCTCCTTGTCCACCGCCGGCTTCTGCTCGTAATACGCGGGCTTGCCGACGGCCGTGAAGACTTCGATGTCGCCGTTCTTGTTCTGCGTGATGGTTACCGTGTTGCCGGTGATCTTCAGGGTGCCCTGGGTGATCACGACGTCGCCGCGATAGACGGCTACGCCCTGCTTGTCGTCGAGCTCGGCGCTATCGGCCTGGACGCGGATGGGTTGATCCCGGTCGCTGGGCAATGCCCACGCGCTCACGCTTCCTAGCGCGGCGCTCAAGCTGAGCAGAAGGGGGAGGGGGTTAACGAACCTCATGCTGGCCTCTTACGTTGGACAGCAGGAGCATCCTGCCATCATTCAAATACGCTTTCATTCCCTGTGCCGTGGTCACCCCGTTGGCGGCCTCGATTCTAACGGCTTGCTGGGTCTGCGCATATTCCTTCTCGGGGAACACGGTCAGACGGCTGGTGGTGAGAATGGTCGGGCGGCCCTTGGCATCGGTGCGTTCGACGCGGACGGCTTCGATCAGCTCGACTTCCTGGCCTTCGGGGGCGACTTCGCCGCGGTCGCTGCGCACGTGCCAGGGCAATTCAGTGCCGCGATAGAGCAGCAGGTCCGGCTTGTTCAGCAGGGTGATGTCCGTGGCCTTGACGTGCTCCAGTCTGTCGGCGCGCATCTCGTAACGAAGTTTGCCGTCCTCCTGGAATTGCACGCTGCGTGCATTGATCGCATAGAAGTCGATGGCGCTTTCGTCGACGGCTGCGACGGGGCGGTCCAGAAAGCTTTCCGGGCGAATGTTCCAGTAGCCCACGGCGGCCAGCAGGGCCGCGATCAGGCTGAGCAGGACGATGAAGCGCAGTTTACGCAGCATGGTCGACCTTACAGATAGGCGGCCTGGGCGGCTTCGAGGCTGCCTTGGGCACGCATGATCAGTTCGCAGAATTCCCGGGCGGCACCTTCGCCGCCGCGAGCCTGGGTCACGCCGTGGGCGTGCTGGCGAACGAAGGCATCGGCGCTCGCTACGGCCATGCCCAGGCCGACGCGGCGGATCACCGGCAGGTCGGGCAGGTCGTCGCCGAGGTAGGCGACCTGCTCGTAGCCGAGGCCGAGCTCGCTGAGCAGTTCGTCGAGTACCGCCAGTTTGTCTTCCCGGCCCTGGTAAAGATGTTGAATACCAAGATTCTGCGCACGTCGCTCGACCACCGGGGTCTTGCGTCCACTGATGATGGCGGTGCGCACGCCGGAGTTGATCAGCATCTTGATGCCGTGGCCGTCCAGGGTGTTGAACGTCTTGAATTCGCTGCCATCGGTGAGGAAGTAGAGGCGGCCGTCGGTGAGGACACCGTCCACGTCGAAGATCGCCAGCTTGATTGCCTTGGCGCGTTGCGACAGGTCGAGGCTCATTACATGACTCCCGCGCGCAGCAGGTCGTGCATGTTCAAGGCACCGATCGGCCGGTCGTCCTTGTCGGTCACCACCAGGGCATTGATCTTGAAGTCTTCCATGATTTTCAGAGCCTCGGCGGCGAGCATTTCCGGGAGAATGGTCTTGCCGTGCACCGTCATCACTTCGTCGATGCTGGCCTGGCGGACGTCGATGCCGCGGTCCAGCGTGCGACGCAGATCGCCGTCGGTGAAGACGCCGGCCAGGCGTCCGTCCTGCTCCAGTACCACGGTCATGCCGAGGCCTTTCTCGGTCATTTCCAGCAGCGCTTCGCGCAGCGATGTGCCGCGTTGAATGCGGGGCAGGCGCTCACCGCTGTGCATCACATCCTCCACCTTGAGCAGCAGGCGACGGCCGAGCGCGCCACCCGGATGGGAGAACGCGAAGTCTTCGGCGGTGAAGCCGCGTGCTTCGAGCAGCGCGATGGCCAGGGCGTCGCCGAGGACCAGACTGACGGTCGTCGAAGAGGTCGGCGCCAGGTTCAGCGGACAGGCTTCCTGCGGGACACGGGCATCCAGGTTGACTTCCGCTGCCTTGGCCAGCGGCGAGTCCGGGTTGCCGGTCATGCTGATGAGCGTGATGCCGAGACGTTTGATCAGCGGCAGGAGGGTCACGATCTCGGCGGTGGACCCGGAGTTGGACAGGGCCAGAACGATGTCGTCGCGGGTGATCATGCCCATGTCGCCGTGGCTGGCTTCGGCCGGGTGTACGAAGAAGGCGGGAGTGCCGGTACTGGCCAGGGTGGCGGCGATCTTGTTGCCGATGTGCCCGGATTTGCCCATGCCGACCACCACGACGCGCCCCTTGCAGGCCAGCAGCAGCTTGCAAGCCCGCTCGAAATCGCCATCGATGCGGGAGAGCAGGGCCTCGACGGCTTCGAGTTCGAGGCGGATGGTGCGTTGAGCGGACTGGATCAGGCTGCTGGGCTGGCTCATGGGTAAATGGCTGTGCTGAACGAAAAGGCGACGATTATACCGGCAAAGGAGAATTCGCTCACCTTTCTTGGTGCAGAACATCTGCGAAGCTGTCTCCAGGCTGAACAAAGACCTTTCCAGCCTTGGGGCACCCAGTGCAGCGATGTTATAGTGCGCGGCTTGTCCGGCCGGCCCGGCAGGCGGGTGCGGTGTCCCCATTGCGGGTCGCGGCGTCTGCCAGGGAGGCTGCATCGATAGGAGTCCAGATGAGCGCCGAGAACGACTATGCGGTCGAACTGAAGGGCGTGACCTTCAAGCGCGGTGCGCGCAGTATCTTCAACAACGTCGACATCCGAATCCCGCGCGGCAAGGTAACGGGGATCATGGGGCCGTCCGGCTGCGGCAAGACGACCCTGCTGCGCCTGATTGCCGCCCAGCTCAAACCATCCGCCGGCGAAGTATGGGTCAACGGACAGAACCTGCCCAGGTTGTCGCGCAGCGAATTGTTCGACATGCGCAAGCAGATGGGTGTCCTGTTCCAGAGTGGCGCCCTGTTCACCGATCTCGATGTGTTCGAGAACGTGGCCTTTCCCCTGCGGGTGCACACCAAGCTGCCGGACGAAATGATCCGCGACATCGTGTTGATGAAGCTGCAGGCGGTCGGGTTGCGGGGTGCCATCGAGTTGATGCCGGATGAGCTGTCGGGTGGCATGAAGCGCCGCGTGGCGCTGGCTCGTGCCATCGCGCTGGACCCGCAGATTCTCATGTACGACGAGCCTTTCGTGGGACAGGACCCGATTGCCATGGGCGTTCTGGTGCGCCTGATCCGTCTGCTCAACGACGCGTTGGGTATCACCAGCATCGTGGTGTCCCATGATCTCGCCGAGACGGCCAGCATTGCCGACTACCTGTTCGTGGTGGGGGATGGCCAGGTACTCGGGCAGGGCACGCCGAAAGAGTTGATGAATTCCGATAACCCGCGTATCCGCCAGTTCATGCAAGGCACGCCGGATGGCCCGGTGCCTTTTCACTATCCGGCGCCTGATTACCGCGACGATCTTCTGGGGGGGCGCTGATGCGCAAGACATCCGTGCTCGAACGCATCCGCCTGCTCGGCAAGGCGGGTATCGACGTGGTCGAGGCAATGGGCCGCTCGACTCTGTTCCTGTTGCATGTGCTGTTCGGCCGGGACGGTGCGGGCAACGGCTTTCAGTTGCTGGTGAAGCAACTGTATGCGGTGGGCGTGCTGTCCCTGGCGATCATCGTGGTGTCCGGGATTTTCATCGGCATGGTGTTGGCGCTGCAGGGCTACAACATCCTGGTCGACTATGGCTCCGAACAGGCCGTCGGACAGATGGTGGCGCTCACGCTGTTACGTGAGCTGGGGCCGGTCGTAACCGGTCTGCTGTTCGCCGGGCGTGCCGGCTCCGCGCTGACCGCCGAGATCGGCAATATGAAATCCACCGAGCAGCTTTCCAGTCTGGAGATGATCGGCGTCGATCCGCTCAAGTACGTGATCGCGCCGCGCCTGTGGGCCGGTTTCATTTCCATGCCGCTGCTGGCGATGATCTTCAGCGTGGTCGGCATCTGGGGTGGAGCGATGGTCGCGGTGGACTGGCTCGGCGTCTATGAAGGCTCGTTCTGGGCCAATATGCAGAACAGTGTCGATTTTTCCGAAGACGTGCTCAACGGCGTGATCAAAAGCATCGTCTTCGCCTTCGTCGTGACCTGGATCGCCGTGTTCCAGGGCTACGACTGCGAGCCGACCTCGGAAGGGATCGGTCGCGCAACGACTCGAACCGTGGTCTACGCCTCGCTGGCCGTGCTGGGCCTGGACTTCATCCTGACCGCCTTGATGTTTGGAGACTTCTGATGCAAATCCGCACCCTGGAAATCGGTGTCGGCCTGTTCCTCCTGGCCGGGTTGCTGGCCTTGCTGTTGCTGGCGCTGCGGGTCAGTGGCCTGTCGGTGGGCAATAACGGCGATACCTACAAGCTCTATGCATATTTCGACAACATTGCCGGTCTAACCGTCAGGGCCAAGGTCACCATGGCTGGCGTCACCATCGGCAAGGTGACGGCGATCGACTTGGATCGCGACAGCTTCACCGGTCGCGTGACTATGGAAATCGAGGACCGTGTCGACAACCTGCCGGTGGATTCCACCGCGTCGATCCTCACTGCCGGCCTGCTCGGCGAGAAATACGTCGGCATCAGCGTGGGCGGCGAGGACGAGTTGTTGAAGGATGGGGGCACCATCCAGGACACCCAATCGGCGCTGGTGCTGGAGGACCTGATCGGCAAGTTCCTGATCAACTCGGTCAATAGAGAACAACCCAAGTGAGGACGTCTTTCATGATCTCTGTTTTGCGTCGCGGCCTGCTGGTGATGCTGGCCGTTCTTCCTCTTTTCGCCGTGGCTGCGCCGAGTGCGCATCAGGTCGTGCAGCAGACGACCGACGAGTTGCTCAGCGACCTGAAAGCGAACAAGGATGCCTATCGCAGCAATCCCAGTGCGTTCTACGATGCCTTGAACCGTATTCTCGGCCCGGTGGTGGATGCCGATGGCATTTCCCGCAGCATCATGACCGTCAAATACTCGCGGAAGGCCTCGCCGGAGCAGATGAAGCGCTTCCAGGAAAACTTCAAGCGCAGCCTGATGCAGTTCTACGGCAATGCGCTGCTGGAGTACGACAATCAGGACATCCGCGTCCTGCCGGCCAAGCAGGAAGGTGCCGACCGCACCAGCGTCGGTATGGAAGTGCGCGACAGCAAGGGGACGGTCTACCCGGTCTCCTACACGCTGGTGAAGATCGACGATCAATGGATGCTGCGTAACGTGATCATCAATGGCATCAACATCGGCAAGCTGTTCCGCGACCAGTTCGCCGATGCCATGCAGCGCAACGGCAACGATCTCGACAAGACCATCGATGGTTGGGCCGAAGTGGTGGCCAAGGCCAAGAATACCGAGGAAGGCCAAAAGGCTGCCGGTCATGAGTGAGGCGAGCGTCAGCCTGGGGGCGAACGGCGAGCTGAGGCTGGCCGGCGTTCTCGATTACAGCACGGGGCCAGCGCTCCGGGCCGAGGGCCAGGCGCTGGTTCGTCGCAGCGAGTCTTCCGAAGTCGTGTTGGACTGCTCCGCCGTGGAGAAATCCAGCAGCGTGGGGCTGGCCCTGCTGCTGGCGTTCATGCGTGATGCCGAGGCGGCAGGCAAGAGCGCCAGGGTGCGTGGCCTGCCCGCTGACATGCGGCAGATTGCCCAGGTGTCCGAGTTGCTCGAGCTCTTGCCGCAGGAGGCTTGAGCGACTCGAGCCGAAGAGGAAGCCCTCCGTCCGGGGCCCGCGTTGCGGGGTTCGCAGGCGGAGGGCTTTTTTGTATGATGGCCGACCCGCGCGCGTAGGGCGCCGATTGAGGTTGAGCATGCAGGCCGTAGAAGTGAAAGACCTCCTGGAGGCAAAAATGCCGGGAACCCAGGTAGAAGTGGAAGGGGAAGGCTGCAACTTCCAGTTGAACGTGATCAGCGACGAGTTGGCCGGCATGAGCCCGGTGAAGCGTCAGCAGCAGGTTTACAGTCACCTGAATGCCTGGATCGCCGATGGCAGCATTCATGCCGTCACCATGAAATTCTTCAGCCGCGCCGCCTGGGGCGAGCGTTCCTGAGGCCTGCCGCCGAGACTCCTATGGACAAATTGATCATTACCGGCGGAACCCGCCTCGACGGCGAAATCCGCATTTCCGGCGCGAAGAACTCCGCCCTGCCGATTCTGGCCGCCACGCTGCTGGCCGACAGCCCGGTCACCGTGTGCAACCTTCCGCACCTGCACGACATCACCACCATGATCGAGCTGTTCGGCCGCATGGGCGTGCAGCCGGTGATCGATGAGAAGCTCAGCGTCGAGGTGGATGCCACCAACATCAAGACCCTGGTTGCACCCTACGAGCTGGTGAAGACCATGCGTGCGTCGATCCTGGTGCTCGGCCCCATGGTCGCCCGTTTCGGCGAGGCCGAAGTGGCGCTGCCGGGTGGTTGCGCCATCGGCTCGCGTCCTGTGGACCTGCATATCCGCGGTCTCGAGGCGATGGGGGCGAAGATCGACGTGGAAGGCGGCTACATCAAGGCCAAGGCTCCCGCCGGTGGTCTGCGCGGCGCGCACTTCTTCTTCGATACGGTCAGCGTGACCGGTACCGAGAACATCATGATGGCCGCGACCCTGGCCAACGGTCGCAGCGTGTTGGAAAACGCCGCCCGCGAGCCAGAGGTGGTCGACCTGGCCAACTGCCTGAACGCCATGGGCGCGCAGATCCGTGGCGCCGGCACCGACACCATCATCATCGACGGTGTGAAGCGCCTGAGCGGTGCGCGCTACAGCGTTATGCCCGACCGTATCGAGACCGGCACCTACCTGGTGGCCGCCGCTGCGACTGGCGGCCGGGTCAAGGTGAAGGATTCCGATCCCACCACCCTCGAAGCCGTTCTGCTCAAGCTGGAAGAGGCGGGTGCCCAGATCGATACCGGCAGCAACTGGATCGAGTTGGATATGAAGGGTAACCGGCCCAAGGCGGTCAACCTGCGTACCGCACCCTATCCGGCATTCCCGACCGACATGCAGGCGCAGTTCATCTCCATGAACGCCATTGCCGAAGGCACCGGTGCGGTAATCGAGACCGTGTTCGAAAACCGCTTCATGCACGTCTACGAAATGAATCGCATGGGCGCGCAGATCCTGGTCGAAGGCAATACCGCCATCGTCACAGGCGTGCCGCACCTCAAGGGTGCTCCGGTCATGGCCACCGACCTACGTGCTTCCGCCAGCCTGGTGATCGCAGGCCTGGTTGCCCAGGGCGATACGCTGATCGACCGCATCTACCATATCGATCGCGGTTACGAGTGCATCGAGGAAAAACTCCAGTTGCTCGGCGCCAAGATTCGTCGCGTGCCGGGCTAGGAATAGTCGGGCGGGGTTTTCGCCTCGCTCGATGTTCGGATTTCCGGAGCCGCCTGGCGGCTCTTGTTGGGCCTGGAGCCGCTATCCGGGCCCGTTTCGAAGGACGCAGTTCATGTTGACCATCGCGCTGTCCAAGGGCCGCATTCTCGACGATACCCTGCCGCTGCTGGCCGCAGCCGGCATCGAGCCGACCGAGAATCCGGAAAAGAGCCGCAAGCTGATCATCCCCACCACACAGGAGGATGTACAGCTGTTGATCGTTCGCGCCACCGACGTGCCGACCTATGTCGAGCATGGTGCCGCCGATCTCGGCGTGGCCGGCAAGGACGTGTTGATGGAATACGGTAGCCAGGGGCTTTATGAGCCGCTGGACCTGAAGATAGCCAACTGCAAGCTGATGACCGCCGGCAAGGTAGGCGCGCCGGAACCGAAAGGGCGCCTACGCGTGGCCACCAAGTTCGTCAACGTTGCCAAGCGCTATTACGCCGAGCAGGGCCGTCAGGTCGAGGTAATCAAGCTGTACGGCTCCATGGAGCTGGCCCCGCTGGTCGGTCTCGCCGACAAGATCATCGACGTCGTGGATACCGGCAATACGCTGCGTGCCAATGGCCTCGAACCGCAGGAGCTGATCGCCACCATCAGCTCGCGGCTGATCGTCAACAAGGCATCGATGAAGATGCAGCACGGGCGTATCCAGGCGCTGATCGATACCCTGCGCGAGGCCGTGGAGCGACACCGGGCCTGACCTCGCCGCGACGCCAGTCGCGCGGTCGCCCTGGATGGGGCGGCCATGCCGAAAACGCAGGAGCATCTTCGGCCCGCCTATCCGTGTCATAGCCAAATTTTCTCGGGTGCCCGCACGGTGGGCTTGGTAGTCTAGCGGCGCCCGAGACATGCCATCACTGTGAGGCCACGCTATGACCGCTCCAATCACCATCCGCCGTCTCAACGCTGCCGATCCGGATTTTGCGCGTCATCTGGATCATCTGTTGTCCTGGGAAAGCGTGTCGGACGAAGCGGTCAACCAGCGCGTGCTGGATATTATCCAGGCGGTGCGAGAGCGCGGCGATGCGGCCCTGGTCGAGTTCACCCAACGTTTCGACGGGCTCGAGGTCGCTTCCATGGCCGATCTGATCCTGCCGCGCGAACGTCTGGAACTGGCACTGACCCGGATCACCCCGGCGCAGCACGAGGCCCTAGAGAGCGCCGCCGCACGGGTACGCAGCTACCACGAGAAGCAGAAGCAGGATTCCTGGACTTACACCGAGGCCGACGGCACCGTCCTCGGGCAGCAGGTCACCCCGCTGGACCGTGCCGGCCTCTACGTGCCGGGCGGCAAGGCCTCCTATCCCTCGTCGGTGCTGATGAACGCCATTCCGGCCAAGGTCGCCGGTGTCGCCGAGGTCGTCATGGTGGTACCGACCCCACGTGGCGAGGTGAACGAGCTGGTACTGGCTGCCGCCGCCATCGCCGGGGTCGACCGGGTCTTCACCATCGGTGGCGCCCAGGCCGTCGCCGCGCTGGCCTATGGCACCGAGAGCGTGCCCCAGGTGGACAAGATCGTCGGTCCGGGCAATATCTATGTGGCGACCGCCAAGCGTCACGTGTTCGGCCAGGTTGGCATCGATATGATCGCCGGGCCTTCGGAAATCCTCGTCGTGTGCGACGGGCAGACCGATCCGGACTGGATCGCCATGGACCTGTTCTCCCAAGCCGAGCACGACGAGGATGCCCAGGCGATCCTGGTCAGCCCGGACGCGGAATTCCTCGACCGGGTCGCCGAGAGCATCGGTAAGCTGCTGCCGACCATGGAGCGCGCCGAGATCATCCGCACGTCTCTGGAAGGCCGCGGTGCCTTGATCCAGGTGGCCGACATGGCCCAGGCGATCCAGGTGGCCAACCGCATTGCGCCCGAACATCTTGAGCTGTCCGTAGCCGACCCGCAGCAGTGGCTGCCGCAGATCCGCCATGCCGGTGCGATTTTCATGGGGCGCTACACCGCCGAAGCGCTGGGCGATTACTGCGCCGGACCGAACCACGTTCTGCCGACGTCAGGGACCGCCCGTTTCTCATCGCCGTTGGGTGTCTACGACTTCCAGAAACGCTCGTCGATCATCTTCTGCTCGGCCGACGGGGCCTCCGCATTGGGCAAGACCGCCTCGGTGCTGGCCCGTGGCGAGTCGCTGACGGCTCATGCGCGCAGCGCCGAATATCGCATCAAGAACTAGCGGCAAGCTTCAAGCGAAAAGCTTCAAGCAGATGGGAGCGCCTGGCGATACCGTCTGCCGCACCGGATTTCACGCTTTGTAGGATGGGGCGGGCCGCGCAGGTGAGTGCAGCGATACCCATCAGTCCATGAACGTATTCGAGGAGAGAAGGGCAGATGAGCAGATTCTGGAGCCCTTTCGTCAAGGACCTGGTGCCCTATGTGCCGGGTGAACAGCCGAAGCTGGCCAAGCTGGTCAAGCTCAATACCAACGAGAACCCCTACGGCCCCTCGCCCAAGGCGCTCGCCGCCATGCAGGCCGAGCTGGGTGACAGCTTGCGCCTGTACCCCGATCCGAACGGCGAGCGGTTGAAGCAGGCAGTGGCTGATTATTATGGCGTCCAGACCAGCCAGGTCTTCGTCGGCAATGGGTCGGACGAGGTGCTGGCGCATGCCTTCCATGGCTTGTTCCAGCACGGCAAACCGCTGCTGTTTCCGGACGTCACCTATAGCTTCTATCCGGTCTATTGCGGACTATACGGCATCGACTACGAAGCCTTGCCGCTGGATGAGCAATTCCAGATTCGAGCCGAAGACTATGCGCGGCCGAATGGCGGCATCATCTTCCCGAACCCCAACGCACCAACCGGTTGCCTGCTGCCGTTGGAAGCCATCGAACGCATCCTGCAGGCCAACCCGGACAGCGTGGTGTTGGTAGATGAGGCCTACATCGACTTCGGTGGCGAGACGGCTATCGCGCTGGTGGACCGCTATCCGAATCTGCTGGTCACCCAGACACTCTCCAAGTCGCGCTCCCTGGCCGGATTGCGGGTCGGTCTGGCGGTAGGACATGCAGACTTGATCGAGGCGCTGGAGCGGATCAAGAACAGCTTCAACTCCTATCCGCTGGACCGCATGGCGATGGCCGGCGCGGCGGCGGCCTTCGAGGATCGGGCTTATTTCGAGCAGACTTGCCGGCAGGTCATCGCCAGCCGCGAGGCGGTGGTGGCCGGGCTGCAGGGCCTGGGTTTCGAGGTGCTGCCATCGGCGGCCAATTTCGTCTTCGCCCGCCATCCGGGGAAAGACGCCGCCCAGTTGGCGGCGGCATTGCGCGAGCAGGGCATCATCGTGCGTCACTTCAAGCAGGCGCGGATCGCCCAGTTCCTGCGCATTACAATCGGTGCGCCGGAGCAGAACCAGGCGCTGCTCGATGCGTTGAAAGGTCTGGTCTGAGATTCCCCACCAGGGTGCGCCCCGGTGGGGAAATGTCATTTCGCTGCGACGAAGCCTACGCCGTTACCGATGGCGCATTCGAACGAAACCTGGTTGACCAGACTGTAGTCGGGCAGGTTGAAAATGGTGGATGTGAAGGTGATGGAGCCATCCTGGCGTACGCGATAGCGCAGGATCTGGTTGATCGGCTTGCCCTGGCTGGAAACGGTGACATGGGTATCGGCGAACGACAGGGTCGAATCGACGACCCGGTAGGACTCGATGCTGGTCAGGCCGCCCACCGTTTGCGAAGCCGCTTGCCCTTCGTTGCTGGGTGTGCAGCGTCTGAGATCGATGGTCACGGCGACGCGCTTGCCCCTGTCGAGAGCGTCGATGATAGAGGCTTGATCGTTCAAGGCGCGGGGTTGCGCATGGGCCGCTGTGGCGAAAGCCAGGGTGACGGCGGAGAGAAGGATCGTCGTTTTCATTGTGGAATCTCCCTATACGGATGGTCGGGCCGGCGCTCCTCGTGAGAGTGGCGGCGACGGACACCGTACAGGGACGATTGCAGGTTTCGATGTGAGGTTTCCCGAGTTCCCTGTGTGAAATGGTTGGGTATTTCGCGGCAGGGATTCAGGGTGATATCACTCGGTCGTGCTGCTGACGGGAGGCCGCACGCCCACTTCCGCCTGAAGTTTCAGCTCTTTGCCGTTGCGCATCACGTCGATGTCGATGACTTCGCCGGGACGTGTCCTGGCTACCTGGTTCATCGATGAACGACCGTCGTTGGCGGGTTCGCCATCGATGCTGAGAATCAGGTCGCCCGGTTGCAGGCCGGCGCGCTCCGCCGGGCCATCGCGGTAGATGCCGGCGACGACGATGCCTGGGCGGCCTTCCATGTCGAAGGATTCGGCCAGCTCCGGCGTCAACGGTTGCACCTCGATCCCCAGCCAGCCACGGATGACCTGGCCGTGTTCGATGATCGCCTGCATCACTTCCATCGCCAGTTTGGCGGGTATGGCGAAGCCGATGCCCTGCGAGCCGCCGGACTTGGAGAAGATCGCGGTATTGATGCCGATGAGGTTGCCACGGGCATCCACCAGGGCGCCTCCGGAATTGCCGGGGTTGATCGCCGCGTCGGTCTGGATGAAGTCTTCGTAGGTGTTCAGCCCGAGCTGGTTGCGCCCGGTGGCGCTGATGATGCCCATGGTCACGGTCTGGCCCACGCCGAAGGGGTTGCCGATGGCCAGGGCGACATCGCCGATGCTGATGTTGTCGGAGCTGCCGAGGGTGATGGCGGGAAGATTTTCCAGGTCGATCTTGAGGACCGCCAGGTCGGTTTCCGGGTCACTGCCGATCACGCGCGCCAGGGTTTCCCGGCCATCCTTCAGCGCCACCACGATTTGGTCAGCGTCGGCGGTGACGTGGTTGTTGGTCAGCAGATAGCCTTCCGGGCTCATGATTACCGCGGAACCCAGGCTCGACTCCATGCGGCGTTGGCGCGGCAGGCTGCGTTCGCCATAGAAGCGGCGGAACACTGGGTCTTCGAACAGGGGGTGGCTCGGCCGGGTGACGACCTTGGCAGTGTAGAGGTTGGCCACAGCAGGTGCGGCCCGGCTGACCGCCTGGGCATAGGAAACCGGCCCTTGCTGGGGCAGCAGCGAAATCGGAGCCTGGCGTACCTGTGCTTCCTGATGCGGGAGGCCGACCCATTGCGGATAGCGCTGAATGATCAGGAGTGCCAGCAGCACACCAACCAGCAGGGGCCAACCGAGAAAGCGCAGGGCCTTGAGCATCGAGAGAAAATCCTTGGGGTTGCGGGGGCGGGAGGGTGCCCTTAAGGTGGCGGCCATTATACGAGGGCGCTGTTAAATAAAGGAGTCGCCATGGCCATTGCGCTGAGCACCCTGGTGGAAGAAGCGGACCGCTATCTCACGGCGGCGCGTATCCAGGATTACTGCCCGAACGGGCTGCAGGTCGAAGGGCGGCCGCAGGTGCGCCGCATCGTCAGCGGTGTGACCGCCAGCCAGGCCCTGCTGGATGCGGCGGTCGAGGCGGATGCCGATGTGGTCCTGGTGCACCACGGTTATTTCTGGAAGAACGAGAATCCCTGCATCGTCGGTATCAAGCAGCGGCGCCTGAAAACCCTGCTCAACCACGACATCAGCCTGCTCGCCTATCATCTGCCCCTGGACGTCCACCCCGAGGTGGGCAACAACATGCAGTTGGCCAGGGTGCTGGATCTGATCGTCGAGGGGCCGCTGGAGCCGGACAATCCCCGCTCGGTCGGGCTGGTCGGTTCGCTGGTGGAGCCCTTGGCGCCGCGCGATTTCGCTCGCCGGGTGCATGAGGCGTTGGGGCGCGAGCCCTTGCTGATCGAAGGCGAAGGGCCGATCCGCCGGATTGCCTGGTGTACCGGGGCGGCGCAGGGCTACATCGACCAGGCCGTCACTGCCGGAGTGGACGCCTATCTCACTGGCGAAGTGTCCGAGCCCACGGTTCATGCCGCACGGGAAAACGGCATCAGCTTCATCGCCGCCGGTCATCACGCGACCGAACGCTACGGCGTGCAGGCGCTGGGTGACTATCTGGCACGGCGTTTTGCCATCGAACATTTGTTCGTCGATTGCCCAAACCCTGTGTAAGGACAGATATAAATCTAGATCATTCCGGTCTAAGCAGCGGCCTGATTAGAAGACAGTGCTGTGCTAGAGTGCGCCCTCGTCCTCGGCCCGCCGGCCGTACAACAAGCAAATCCGTGAGTAGCCATGGTCGACAAACTGACGCATCTGAAACAGCTGGAGGCGGAAAGTATCCACATCATCCGTGAGGTGGCCGCCGAATTCGACAACCCGGTGATGCTGTACTCCATCGGCAAGGATTCCGCCGTCATGTTGCACCTGGCGCGCAAGGCATTCTTTCCGGGCAAGCTGCCGTTCCCCGTGCTGCACGTGGATACCCGCTGGAAGTTCCAGGACATGTACCGCTTCCGCGAGAAGATGGTCAGCGAGATGGGACTTGACCTGATCACCCACATCAACCCCGATGGCGTGGCGCAGGACATGAATCCCTTCACCTACGGCAGTGCCAAGCACACCGACGTGATGAAGACCGAGGGCCTCAAGCAGGCACTGGACAAGTACGGCTTCGACGCTGCCTTTGGCGGTGCCCGCCGCGATGAGGAGAAGTCCCGGGCCAAGGAGCGTGTCTACTCCTTCCGCGACAGCAAGCACCGCTGGGACCCGAAGAACCAGCGTCCGGAGCTGTGGAACGTCTATAACGGCAAGGTGAAGAAGGGCGAGTCGATCCGCGTCTTCCCGCTGTCCAACTGGACCGAGCTGGACATCTGGCAATACATCTACCTGGAGCAGATCCCTATCGTACCGCTGTACTTCGCCGCAGAGCGCGAAGTGGTGGAACTCAACGGCGCCCTGGTGATGATCGATGATGAGCGCATCCTGCAATACCTGACCCCTGAGCAGAAGGCCGGCATCACCAAGAAGATGGTGCGTTTCCGTACCCTTGGCTGCTACCCGCTGACCGGTGCAGTGGAATCCACCGCGACCACGTTGCCGGAAATCATTCAGGAAATGCTCCTGACCAAGACCTCCGAACGCCAGGGCCGCGTGATCGATCACGACCAGGCCGGCTCGATGGAAGAAAAGAAACGCCAGGGGTATTTCTAAGATGTCGCACCAATCCGATCTGATCAGCGAGGACATCCTCGCCTACCTGGCCCAGCACGAGCGCAAGGAACTGCTGCGCTTCCTCACCTGCGGCAATGTCGATGACGGCAAGAGCACCCTGATCGGCCGCCTGTTGCACGATTCGAAGATGATCTACGAGGATCATCTGGAAGCCATCACCCGCGATTCGAAGAAGGTCGGCACCACCGGCGATGACGTCGACCTGGCGCTACTGGTGGATGGCCTGCAGGCCGAGCGCGAGCAGGGCATCACCATCGACGTGGCCTATCGCTATTTCTCCACCGCCAAACGCAAGTTCATCATCGCCGACACCCCCGGTCATGAGCAGTACACGCGCAACATGGCCACCGGCGCGTCGACCTGCGACCTGGCGATCATCCTCATCGATGCCCGCTACGGTGTGCAGACCCAGACCAGGCGGCACAGCTTCATCGCCTCGCTGTTGGGCATCAAGCACATCGTCGTCGCCGTCAACAAGATGGACCTGAAGGACTTCGACCAGGGCGTCTTCGAGCAGATCAAGGCGGATTACCTGAAGTTCGCCGAAGGTATCCAGCTCAAGCCGACCACCCTGCATTTCGTGCCGATGTCCGCCCTGAAGGGCGACAACGTGGTCAACAAGAGCGAGCGTTCGCCTTGGTACGAGGGGCAGTCGCTCATGGAAATCCTGGAGACCGTCGAGGTCGCCGGCGATCGCAATTTCAACGACATGCGCTTCCCGGTGCAGTACGTCAACCGGCCGAACCTGAACTTCCGCGGCTTCGCCGGCACACTGGCGAGCGGCATCGTGCACAAGGGCGATGAAGTGGTGGCGCTGCCGTCGGGCAAGAGCAGCAAGATCAAGTCCATCGTGACCTTCGAGGGCGAGTTGGAGCAGGCCGGTCCCGGCCAGGCCATCACCCTGACCCTGGAAGACGAGATCGACGTTTCCCGCGGCGACATGCTGGTACATGCCGACAACCGTCCGCAGGTGACCGACAGCTTCGAGGCCATGCTCGTGTGGATGGCCGAGGAGCCGATGCTGCCGGGCAAGAAATACGACATCAAGCGCGCCACCAGCTACGTGCCGGGCTCGATTCCGAGCATCGTCCACCGTGTCGATGTGAATACCCTGGAGCAGGGACCGGCGAGCAGCCTGCAATTGAACGAAATCGGCCGGGTGAGAGTGGCGCTGGATGCGCCGATCGCACTGGATGGATACGAGTACAACCGCACCACTGGTGCGTTCATCGTCATCGATCGCCTGACCAACGGCACCGTCGGTGCCGGCATGATCATCGCCGATCCGGTGGGCGCCCAGAGCGGCGGCCACCACGGCAAGCTGGCCCACGTCTCCACCGAGGAACGCGCCGCCCGCTTCGGCCAACAACCGGCGACGGTGCTGTTCAGCGGCCTGTCCGGTGCGGGCAAGAGCACCCTGGCCTATGCCGTCGAGCGCAAGCTGTTCGACATGGGCCGTGCGGTCTACGTCCTCGATGGGCAGAACCTGCGTCACGACCTGAACAAGGGGCTGCCGCAGGACCGCACCGGACGCAAGGAAAACTGGCTGCGCGCCGCCCATGTGGCCAAGCAGTTCAACGAAGCCGGCCTGCTGACTCTGGCCGCCTTCGTCGCGCCGGATGCGGAAGGCCGCGAGCAGGCCAAGGCGTTGATCGGGGCCGAGCGCCTCATCACCGTTTACGTCCAGGCCTCACCGCAAGTCTGCCGGGAGCGCGATCCTCAGGGCCTCTATGCGGCCGGCAAGGACAACATCCCGGGCGAGTCTTTCCCCTACGATGTGCCGCTGGATGCCGATCTGGTGATCGACACTCAGAGCGTCTCGGTGGAAGAGGGCGTCAAGCAGGTACTTGACCTGTTGCGTAGTCGCGGCGCCATCTGACGCGCGTCCGACGTACCCGATGCCCTCGCGGTCCAGGCTGCGGGGGCATCGTCGTTTCAGGGCGTCTCGGTTTCCTGGAGGGCGATGATCAGGCCTTCATGGGGGCGCAGCAGGCAGTGTTCCTTCACATCCAGCTCGTGCCGGCCAGGATGGCTGGACAGCAGGATTTCCCCCCCCAGCATTTCCAGATCGATCCGCTGTTCACAGGGCTGGAAATTCAGCATTACCAGCAGGCGGCGATTGCCCCATTCGCGCATATAGCCCAGCACGCCCGGCGGCGTGCAGAAGCTGCGATAGCGGCCAATGCTCAGCGCGGCTTCACGGCGGCGTAGCTGGATCAGCTCGCGGTACAGCGTCAGCAGGGATGATGGATCTTCCTGTTGCGTTGACACGTTCGTTGTCCGGTAGTCCGGGGCGAGAGGGAGCCAGGGCGTGCCGCTGGTGAAGCCGGCGTTGGCGCTGCCGTCCCATTGCATCGGGGTACGCTCGGGATCGCGCCCCAACCCCAAGCCGGGAATGTTCTTCTCGAACGGGTCCTGTACCTGCTCCGGGTGGATGGTTACGTCGATCATGCCGATCTCATCACCGTAATAAAGGGTCGGTGTGCCGCGCAGGGTCAGCAGCAGCATCGCGGCGATACGGCTGTGCTCGGTGCCGAAGCGGCTGGCCAGGCGGTGGTTATCGTGGTTGCCGAGCACCCAGTTCGGCCAGCCGTGGGGCGGTAGGGCGGCTTCGTAATGGTCCACCGCCTGGCGGATGGTTTCGGCCTGCCAGGGCAGCAGGATCAACTGGAAGTTGAACGGCAGATGTACGCCGTCGCCGCCGGTACCGTAGTAGGTCACCAGGCGTTCCACCGGCAGGTAAATCTCGCCGACCATCATCCGCTCGTCATAGCTGTCCAGCAGTTGGCGCATCTTGCGGATGACGTCGTGCACTTCCGGGCGGTCGGTGGTGTAGGTGGCCAACAGGCGCTTGTGCGACCCGATATCGGGCCGGTAGTCCGGGTTCTCCGGGTTGTTGCGAAAGTCCTCGTCCTTGATCAGGTGCCAGATCACGTCGACCCGGAAGCCGTCCACGCCGCGTTCGAGCCAGAAACGCATCTGTTCGAGCATGGCGTCCTGCACTTCCGAGTTGCGCCAGTTGAGGTCGGGTTGTTCCTTGAGGAACGCATGGTAGTAGTACTGCTGACGCGCTTCGTCGTAGGTCCAGCCGCTGCCGCCGAAATTGGACAGCCAGTTGTTCGGCGGTCCGCCATCGGGAGCGGGATCCCGCCAGATGTACCAGTCGCTCTTCGGGTTGTCCCGCGAGCGGCGCGACTCCTGGAACCACGGGTGCTGGTCCGAGCTGTGGTTGGGTACGAAATCGAGAACGAGCTTCATGCCGCGCCGATGCACGTCCGCCAGCAGGGCATCGAAGTCAGACAGGCTGCCGAATTGCGGATCGATATCCACATAGTTGGACACGTCGTAGCCGAAGTCGGCCATCGGCGACGGATAGATGGGCGACAGCCAGACGGCATCCACGCCCAGCCACTCCAGATAGTCCAGCCGGCTGCGGATGCCCCGCAGATCGCCAATGCCGTCGCCGTTGCTGTCCATGAACGAGCGGGGATAGATCTGGTAGATGATCCCGGACTGCCACCAGAGAGGTTGCTGCATAGTCATCGTCGCTCCGTAGCTGCTCCATGAACCTATGCATGGGGACGCGAAGGAGCCGGGAAAGGTTCCGACCGGTTGGCGGCATTTGCCCCTACTTCGGAACTCGGGCTCCGGCTGGCGACCAAAGTTAGTGAAGCCTATCGAGGCGGTGGTAGCGCCTCTGAGCGAGAGGACTATGGAAGCGAACGATGTCTGGTACGACAACGCGGTTGCCTACCAAGTGGATGTGGCGACCTTCTACGATTCCAACGATGACGGTATCGGCGATTTTCCCGGGCTCACTTCACGCCTGGATTACCTGCGCCAACTGGGGATCAACTGCCTCTGGCTGATGCCTTTCCATCCCTCGTCCGAACAGGACGATGGCTATGACGTGATCGATCACTACGGTATCGATCCGCGCTTCGGCAGCTTTGGCGATTTCGCCGAGTTCCTCGACGAAGCCAAGGTACGCGGTATACGCGTGCTGATGGACCTAGTGGTGAACCATACCTCCGACCAGCACCCCTGGTTCCAGGCTGCCCGGCAATCGAAGGATTCCCCGTTCCGCGACTATTACATCTGGGAGCGGGAGCCGAAGGACCATCAGCGCGACAAGCTGGTATTTCCGGATCGCTACGATAGCGTCTGGAAGTACGATGAGGCGACTGGAGAGTATTACTTCCATCGCTTCCATGACTTCGAGCCCGACCTCAATCACGGCCATCCGGCGGTTCGCGACGAGGTGCGGCGCATCCTCGGCTTCTGGCTGGCGCTGGGGGTGTCCGGCTTCCGTGTCGATGCCGCGCCATTCCTGATCTGGCCCAAGGGGCCGGCCCAGCACTTCGACGATCCCCACGAGTACCTGCGCAAACTGCGTCGGCATGCGGTGCGCTATGGCTCGGGGGCGGTGCTATTGGGGGAGGCCAATGTGGCGCCGGACAAGCTCGGCGAGTTCTTCGGCAACGGCGATGAGCTCAACCAGCTCTTCAACTTCCTCGGGGCCGAGCGGATATTCCTGGCGCTCGCCCGCCAGGACGTCGGGCCGATCTGCCAACTTTCCGATTTGCTGCCGGACCTGCCTCCGGGAACCCAATGGTTGAACTTCCTGCGTCACCACGACGAGTTCAGCCTCGAATGGTTGAGCGAGGAGGAGCGCCAGGAAATCTTCCAGGCTTTCGCCCCCGATCCGTCGATGCAGATATACGGCCGTGGCCTGCGCCGCCGCTTGGCCGGCATGCTCGACGGCGACCAGGCGCGCATCCGACTGGCGCTCAGCCTGCTATTCAGCCGCAGCGGTTCGCCGATGCTGTTCTATGGCGACGAGATCGGCATGGGCGAGGATCTGTCCCTTCCCGACCGTTATCCGGTCCGCACCTGCATGCAGTGGTCGGACGAGGCCAGCGCCGGCTTCTCCAAGGCCCCCCGCAAGTGCCTGACGCGTCCGGTGTTGGAGAAGGGGCCATTCGCGTTCGACAAGGTCAATGTCACCGTCCAGTGGCTGGACCCGAACTCCCAGTTGCATTGGGTTCGCCGGCTGATCGAGGTGCGCCGCGCCTGTCCCGAACTCGGGCTCGGCCAACATGAAGTGCTGGAGTGCGATGGTGGCTCGGGTGTACTGGCGGAGACGTTCTACCTCGACAGCGGGCGGGTGGTCTGCGTGCATAACCTGAAAGACCAGCCTTGCACGGTTCGTATCCAAGACCAGGCGCTGGCGGGGAAGCACTGCTTCGATCTGTTGCGGCGAAAACCCCACGACGCTTCGGCGGACGGGGAGCTGGTCGTCGATCTGGAGGCGTATGGCTATTGCTGGTTGCGGGTGGGCTCGATTTTCGCCCCTACCGAGGTCGGCGCCACCATCGCTAGCGCAATTGCGGAAGCACCTCGCTCGCAAAAGTCTCGATGAAGGTGCGTTGCTCACGGTTGACGTTGTGCAGGTAGAGGCGATCGAAACCTTGCGCGATATCGCCTTGCAGCCAGTCCACGTGGCGAGCCGGGCTGGCCGATATGCGCACCGACCGGTGCATATCCTCCGGGCGAAGATGTGCGGTCGCCAGTTCGAACTGCCTGGGATGACAGAGGTTCTGCGACAGCTCGCCGGGTAGCGCGTTGGTGCGCCATTGGTCATGCGCCCCGGCCAGGGCCGTGGCCTCATCGGTGGCATAGGACAATTTGACCTGCAGGTACAGCGGCTTGCCTTCTCCACCGCCTTCGCGGAACGCATCGATGAGGCGCTGCTGGGTCTCCGGTTCGCTGGAGACGGTAATCAGCCCATCCGCCCATTCGCCAGCCCAGTGGGCAGTCTCCGGGGTCAGGGCGGCGGCGAACAACCTGGGCGCTTCAGCCGGCAGGCTGTAGAGACGTGCACGTTCGACGGTGATCAGGCCGTGGTGCGTGACTTCTTCGCCATTCCAGAGTGCACGGATGATATCCACCGCTTCGCGCAGCATGGCGTTGCGGGTCTCCTTGAGCGGCCAGTGGCGGCCGAGAATGCCCTCGTTGATCGCCTCCCCGCTGCCCACTGCGAGCCAGAAGCGTCCCGGAAACATTTCCGTAAGCGTTGCCGCTGCCTGGGCGATCAAGGCCGGGTGATAGCGAAAGATCGGCGCATTGACCACGCCCAGGTCCAGCGGTGTAGCCTGCAATGCGGTGCCGAGCCAGGCCCAGGCGAAACCGCTATGCCCCTGGTTTTCGCTCCAGGGATGGAAGTGGTCCGAACACATCCCGCTGGCGAATCCGGCTTCGGCGGCCGCTTGGAGATGGCGCAGCAGTTCGCTGGGGGAGAATTGTTCGTGTGAAGCGTGGTAGCCGATCGGGGTCATGGGAGCCTGTCGGGAACAGTCGGTTTTCTTTCGAGGCGGGCGCTCGAACACAAGTTCCGGTCAGTCATGGCGGGCGGCTGAAATGAAAAGCCCCGGTCGGACCGGGGCTCTGTTCGGCGATGAAAGTCAGGACTTGCCTTTCAGTCCGAAGCTCTCGTCGAGCGTGCCGGGGGCGTCTCCGCTCTTGGGTGCATAATCCTTCGGCGCTTCGGTGCCGGCCGGCGGCTTCAGGCGCTCCCGTGGGCTGCGGTAGTCCTCGTCCGCCTGCAGGGCGGCGAGCAGGCGTTGGCGGGTCAGTTCGTCCAGGGCCAGGTTCTTGGCACCTTCGGAGAGATGCTCCTGAACCTCCTGGTAGCTCTGGGTCAGCTTCTTCACCAGGCCGGCGGTGGTCTTGAAGTGGGTGACCACTTCGCTCTGGTAGGTGTCGAAGCGTTCCTGCAGTTCGTCCAGTTGGCGCTGCGTCCGGTTGGGCGCGGCGTTGGGCATCAGGCGCGCCGCCACGAAACCGATGGCGATGCCGGCGAGCAGGGTGAGGGCTGGTAGCAACCAGGCCGTGAGCGTCTGTTCCACGAGTCCTTCCTCTATAAACGGCTTTGCTTTACGTTAACGGCTCTAACCTGCGCTGTATACCGCGATGCTCCATCGGGGTGTCGTGACGTGCAGGTCACTTATGGGCTCCCGGAGCCCAGGCGCCTGCGCCACTCGTCATCAATCGAGTCGCGCGAGGCTTAACCAAGACGAGTCGACCCGATCCGGGGTCACGGAGTTTTCCCGTTTGCTCATGCGTGAAGTTTCCCAGACGCTCGAAGGTCCCTGCGGGGCGCTCGAAGCGCTTTATCTCGATGTACCCGAGGCGCGCGGCCTGGCGCTGATCTGTCACCCCAACCCGATCCAGGGCGGCACCATGCTGAACAAGGTGGTTTCCACCCTGCAACGCACCGCCCGCGATGCCGGCTACACGACCTTGCGCTTCAACTACCGCGGCGTCGGCGCGAGCGCCGGCAGCCATGACATGGGCAGTGGCGAGGTGGACGATGCCGAAGCCGCCGCCCGCTGGCTGCAGGCCCGGCACCCCGGTTTGCCGTTGAACCTGCTCGGTTTCTCCTTCGGTGGCTTCGTTGCCGCCAGTCTGGCCGGTCGTCTGGAGGGACAGGGCATTGCGGTGGACAGGTTGTTCATGATCGCCCCGGCGGTTTCCCGGCTGAAGGCCGACATTCCGCTGTCCCGGCAGGCCGTACTCACCGTTATTCAGCCTGAAAACGACGAAGTGGTTCCGCCGGAAACCGTCTACGCCTGGAGCGAAGCGCTGGATCGTCCCCATGAGCTGCTGAAAGTGGCAGAATGCGGCCACTTTTTTCATGGCAAGCTGACCGACCTCAAGGAGCTGGTGCTGCCGCGCCTGTGATCCGGCGATCCGGAGCGAGGCGGCTCCAGACGCTCCGTCAGCTTGCAAACCGATCCGCCGTACCGCGAATAAGTGAATCGACATGACCACGCGTATCCTCACCGGCATCACCACCACCGGCACTCCGCACCTCGGCAACTACGCCGGCGCCATCCGTCCGGCGATCGTCGCCAGCCGCGATCCGCAGGCCGACTCGTTCTATTTCCTCGCCGACTACCATGCCCTGATCAAGTGCGACGACCCGCAGCGCATCCAGCGCTCGCGCCTGGAGATCGCCGCCACCTGGCTGGCCTGCGGCCTGGACACCGACCGCGTGACCTTCTACCGCCAGTCGGACATTCCCGAAATTCCAGAGCTGACCTGGTTGCTCACCTGCGTTGCCGGCAAGGGGCTGCTCAATCGTGCCCATGCCTACAAGGCGGCGGTGGACAAGAACCTGGAGAGCGGGGAGGATCCGGACGCCGGCGTGACCATGGGCCTGTTCAGCTACCCGGTGCTGATGGCGGCAGACATCCTGATGTTCAACGCGCACAGGGTGCCGGTCGGGCGTGACCAGATTCAGCATGTGGAGATGGCCCGCGATATCGGCCAGCGCTTCAATCACCTGTTCGGCAAGGGCAGAGAGTTCTTCACCCTGCCTGAAGCCGTGATCGAAGAAAGCGTGGCGACTCTGCCGGGCCTCGACGGGCGCAAGATGTCGAAGAGCTACGACAACACCATCCCGCTGTTCGGCAGTGCCAAGCAGCTCAAGGAGGCCATTGCCCGCATCGTCACCGACTCCCGCGCGCCGGGCGAGCCCAAGGACCCGGATAGCGCCCACCTGTTCACCCTCTACCAGGCATTCGCCACGCCGGAGCAGACCACCGGGTTCCGTCAGGAATTGCTCGACGGCCTGGCCTGGGGCGAAGCCAAGCAGCGCCTGTTCCAGTTGCTCGACGCCGAGTTGGGCGAGGCCCGCGAGCGCTATCACGCGCTGATCGAGAAGCCGTCCGACCTGGAGGACATTCTGTTGGCAGGTGCCGCGAAGGCGCGCAGGATTGCCTCGCCGTTCCTCAATGAACTGCGTGAGGCCGTGGGGTTGCGCTCGTTCCGCAGCGACGTGCAGGCCAGCGGCCCGGCGAAGAAGAAGTCCGGCAAGAGCGCCCGGTTCGTCAGCTTCCGCGAGCAGGACGGTACGTTCCGCTTCCGTTTCCTCGCCGCCGATGGCGAGGAGCTGCTGCTGTCGCGTCCGTTCGCCGATCCCAAGGCGGCGGGCGCCATCAGCCAGCAACTCGTGGCCCAGGGGGCCGATGCACTGGAATTGCGGGCCGACGAAGGCGATCGGTTCACCCTGTGGATGGATGGCCAATGCCTGGCCGACAGCCCGGCCTATGCCGATCCGGACGCGCGCGACGCGGCGATGTTGCGCCTGCGCGACGCCATTGCCGGCCTGGCAGAGCAATAACATCGGGAACACTGCCGCCGCTGCGCTATCAAAAAACTGTAGCAGCGGCTCTGGCATGCTGTTCCGGAACCATCTAACGAAGGGCGGCCATCTTGAACGATCTCAGCACATTGCCAACAGCGGAGGGCGCGGCTAAAGTGTCGGCCCCGTTTCACTACCCCGACCCCGCCATGACCCCCCTTGAGCGCTATCAGGCCGACCTGAAACGTCCCGATTTCTTCCATGACGCCGCGCAGGAAAACGCTGTGCGTCACCTGCAGCGCCTGTACGACGACCTGCTGGCCGAGTCTCAGAGCAAGCCGGGCCTGTTCGGCAAACTGCTCGGCAAGCGCCGCGAAGCGCCGGTCAAGGGGCTGTACTTCTGGGGCGGTGTCGGTCGCGGCAAGACCTATCTGGTGGATACCTTCTTCGAGGCCCTGCCGTTCAAGGAGAAGATGCGGACCCACTTCCATCGCTTCATGAAGCGCGTCCACGAGGAAATGAAAACCCTCAAGGGCGAGAAGAACCCGCTGACCATCATTGCCAAGCGCTTTTCCGACGAGGCGCGGGTGATCTGCTTCGACGAATTCTTCGTTTCCGACATTACCGACGCCATGATCCTGGCCACCCTGCTGGACGAGCTGTTCAAGAACGGCGTGAGCCTGGTGGCGACGTCCAACATCGTGCCGGACGGTCTGTACAAGGATGGCCTGCAGCGCGCCCGCTTCCTGCCTGCGATCGCTCTGCTCAAGGAGCATACCGAGATCGTCAACGTCGACAGCGGCGTCGATTACCGCCTGCGTGCGCTCGAGCAGGCCGAGCTGTTCCATTGGCCGCTGGGGCCGGAGGCCGAGGCCAGCCTGGAAAAGAGCTTCAAGAGCCTGCTGCCGGAGCACTGCGGCATCGAGGAAAACGAAACGCTGATGATCGAGAACCGTCCGATCGTCGCGCGCTGGGTGGGCGACGACGTCGCCTGGTTCGATTTCCGCGAATTGTGCGATGGCCCGCGCAGCCAGAACGATTACATCGAGTTGGGCAAGATCTTCCACGCCGTACTGCTGAGCAACGTCGAGCAGATGAACGCGACCAAGGACGACATGGCGCGTCGTTTCATCAACCTGGTCGACGAGTTCTACGATCGCAACGTCAAGCTGATCATCTCCGCCGAAGTCGAGCTGAAAGACCTCTATGCCGGTGGCCGTCTGGAGTTCGAATTCCAGCGTACGCTGAGTCGTCTGCTGGAAATGCAATCGCATGAGTTCTTGTCGCGGCCGCACAAGCCGTAAGAGCCTGTTGGTGAACAGCGAAGCCCGACGGAAATATTCCGCCGGGCTTTTTCGTTTTCTGGGAGGAGGAGCGCTCAGTTGTGCGCCAACTGCTCCTGCGTTTTCAGCAGCTTCTGCGCGTGGGCCACTTCCAGGGCTTCCATGGCACTGATCGGTTTGATCGCCACGGCGCGCTTCAGGTGTTCCAAGACCTTCTTCTGCTCGTCGTCCCCATACACGTAGGTGAGGGCATTGGCGTATTCGTAGTGGCCGATGGGCAGGTCGTCGGCCTGCTTGAAGGAGCGGTTGAAGTACAGCTCCATCTTGTCTGCGCTGACCCCGTAGGTCATCCGGCCGACCATCTTGCCCACCTTGCGGATCACCCCGGCTTCGTAGCCGCCATACAACGCCAGGGCGAAAGGCTGCTGCGGTTGGCGGGCGAGGAGGGCGTCCAGTTCCTTGGGAATCTGGCTGGTGTAGCCGCGCTTGAGTACCACCGGAACCGACAGTTCTTCACCGAGGCGGGCCTTGGCATAGACCCGGCCGAACATGGCGACGATATCGGCCTGGACCAGTTCGCCGGCCTGGTCGGTGTACTCGATGACTTCTTCCAGCAGGCGATGCTTCTCCTCCTGGGTCGGCGCCAGGAACATGGCGTAGAGAACCTGGGCGAACATCGCCGGGACCTGCCCGCCGACGCCCAGCGCGAGGCCTTGCTCCTTGGCTTGGGCGAAATCGCCTCGGAACAGCAGGCGCCAGATGTCCTGCAGCTTGGCTGCATAGGCTTCGGCTTCCTCCGGCTTGCCGGTGAAGCCGGTGCCGCCGGCTACGGTCATCTCCAGGGCCTTGGGATTACGGGTGGCCGTTTCGATGACCCAGTCGGCGTCCGGGAAGGGATAGTCGCCGAAGCCGCGGGTCAGGCGTGGCCAGGCTTCACGCAGCTTGTCGCCGGAATAGTCGTAGGCGCTCTGGTCGTAAGGGAAGGGTTTCCACGAGGGATCGGCAATGGCGCCGAGGCTGAAGAGCATCAGCAGGGCAAGCAGATAGCAACGCATGGCACGGACCTGTTCTTGTTGTTAGGAACGGGTCCGATCATAGGGCGGTACCAAGGTCAGCCAACCCATCCTTGGTTCTGTCGCCCGGCTCAAGCAGCGGTGTCCTTTTGCTGGAACTGGCGCCGGTATTGGTTGGGCGATAGCTCCGTGTGCTGACGGAACAGGCGGGCGAAGAAACTCGCGTCGTCGTAACCCACTTCGTAACTGATGGTCTTGATGCTTTTGCGTGTCGAGGAAAGCAGGCTCTTGGCTGTTTCGATGCGTAACCGTTGCAGGTAGTGCAGCGGCTTGTCACCGGTGGCGGCCTGGAAGCGGCGCATGAAGTTGCGGATGCTCATGCCGTGGTCGCGGGCCACGTCCTCGAAGCGGAACTTGTCGGCGTAATGTTCCTCCAGCCATTGCTGAATCTGCAGGATGGTCACATCCTGGTGCAGCTTCTGCCCGCCGAAACCGATCCGGCCGGGCGTATAGCTGCGCTGTACCTCATAGAGAATGTCGCGTGCCACGCCCTGGGCGACGCCCGCGCCGCAGAAGCGCTCGATCAAGTAGATGTAGAGGTCGCAGACCGAGGTGACACCGCCGGCGCAGTAGAGATTGTCGGCGTCCGACAGGTGCTTCTCGGTGTTCAGCAGCACCTGGGGGAAGCGTTCGGCGAATTCGCGGAAGAAGCGCCAGTACGTGGTGGCTTCCTTGCCATCGAGCAGACCGGCCTGGGCCATCCAGAACACACCGGTGGCTTCGCCGCAGAGGGTACTGCCGGCCGCGTGCTGCTTGCGCAACCAATCGAGGACTTGTGGATAACGTGTGCAGAGCGCGTCGAAGTCGCCCCAGAAGGCGGGCAAAAGGATTACATCCGCCTCGTCCAGCGGGCCGTCCACGGGCACCTGCACATGACTGAAGCTGCGCACGGGCTGGCCATCCGGGCTGACCAGGTGGATCTCGAAGGCGGGCGTGAGGCCGAGGCCTTGCTGCTTGCCATAGCGCAGGCTGGCCATGTGAAAGAAATCTTTCGCCTGCATCAGGGTGGAGGCGAAGACGCCCTCGGTGGCCAGGATGCTGACGCGACGCAGGGTGGCGGATGGTCTGATGGGCATGGTTTTTATTCTTGTCGAGGGTGAAGCGGTCAATTGGCGGCTGGATCGTCTTATTTTTTGTCGCATGTGTCCAGTGCGACCGAGCATTTGCTTGGCCTACAGTCGTGCCCAGCCAAGACAGCCATCAGGTGCCCACCATGATTCCAAGAACCCTGTTCAGTTCGGATCACGAACTCTTCCGCGACAGCGTGCGCAAATTCCTCGAACAGGAAGCGGTTCCCTACCACCACCAATGGGAGAAGGACGGTCATATCGATCGCCAGCTATGGAACAAGGCCGGCGAGGCGGGGATGCTCTGCTCGCACATCCCCGAAGAGTACGGCGGCATGGGGGCCGACTTCCTGTATAGCGCTGTGGTGATCGAGGAGATCAGTCGGCTCGGTCTTACCGGCATCGGTTTCTCCCTCCATTCCGACATCGTTGCGCCCTACATCCTGCATTACGGCTCCGAGGCGCAGAAGCAGAAATACCTGCCGAGGATGGTATCCGGCGAGCTGGTCACTGCCATCGCCATGACCGAGCCAGGCGCTGGTTCCGACCTGCAAGGCGTGAAGACCACCGCGGTCCTGGACGGCGACGAGTACGTCATCAACGGTTCCAAGACATTCATCACCAACGGTTACCTGGCCGACCTGGTGATCGTCGTGGCAAAAACCGACCCCAAGGCCGGTGCCAAGGGCACCAGCCTGTTCCTGGTGGAGGCGGGTGCGCCCGGCTTCGCCAAGGGCAAGCGCCTGGAAAAGGTGGGCATGAAGGCGCAGGACACCTCCGAGCTGTTCTTCCAGGACGTCCGCGTACCCAAGGAAAACCTGCTCGGTCAGGCTGGGATGGGCTTTGCTTACCTGATGCAGGAGCTGCCCCAGGAACGGCTGACGGTGGGGGTCGGGGCCTTGGCCTCGGCCGAGGCGGCGTTGAAGTGGACACTGGACTACACCCGCGAGCGCAAGGCGTTCGGCAAGGCCATCGCCGATTTCCAGAACACCCGCTTCAAACTGGCGGAGATGGCGACCGAAATCCAGGTGGGGCGAGTCTTCGTCGACCGTTGCCTGGAATTGCACCTTGCCGGCAAGCTGGATGTGCCGACCGCGGCGATGCTCAAGTACTGGGGAACCGACCTGCAGTGCAAGGTGCTCGACGAGTGCGTGCAGCTTCACGGTGGCTACGGCTTCATGTGGGAGTATCCGGTCGCGCGGGCGTGGGCCGATGCGCGGGTGCAGCGGATCTATGCCGGCACCAACGAGATCATGAAGGAAATCATCGCCCGCTCGCTTTGATGGGGTAGATCCTGCCGGTGCGGCTAGGCGCCGGCAGGCTGTTCTCGCAACGAACCTGCCGGTAGTGTGCCCGTCCAATGCTTTGGATTTCGGGAGCACAGGCATGACCACACCCCTCGCGCAGATCGAACCTTTCACCGGTTGGGACGGCAGCATCGCTAGTGCGCGGGCGTTGCAGAAGGAACTGGCCGCGCGTGTCCGTCTGGTCGACGACTACCCACCGCTGCATCTGCTGGCCGGACTCGATGTCGGGTTCGAAGAAGGAGGGAGCGTGACCCGGGCGGCAGCCGTCCTGCTGGATGCCCACACCCTGGCGCCGATCGCCACCAGCTTGGTCAGGGTTCCCACCCGAATGCCTTATGTACCGGGGCTGTTGTCCTTCCGCGAACTGCCCGCGCTGTTACAGGCGTTGGGTGAATTGCCGGCGGTTCCGGACCTGGTTTTCGTCGATGGCCATGGGATTGCCCATCCCCGGCGCCTGGGAATCGCCGCGCACCTGGGCGTGGTGACAGGACTACCGACCATCGGCGTGGCGAAGAAGATTCTGACGGGCAACCACGAAGAGCTGGGGCTTCAGCGGGGCGACAGGGTCGACCTGCTGGAGAAGGGCGAAGTGATCGGTACGGTGCTGCGCAGCAAGGACGGAGTGCGCCCGCTGATCGTTTCGCCGGGCAACCGGGTCAGCTTGGCAAGTGCGCCGAGCCTGGTAATGGACTGCCTGACCCGCTATCGCCTGCCCGAGCCGACCCGGCTGGCGGATCGGCTCGCGTCACGACGGGACGCCGGCAAGGAGCCCCGGCAGGGCGAACTGCTGTAGAGGCTCAGGGCGCCGGGTTGGGCTGGGTTACGTGGATCGCCTCGATGGCGGTCAACACCTCGTCCGACAATTCCAGCTCGGCACTGGCCAGGTTGCTTTCCAACTGTTCCAGGCTGGTCGCGCCGATGATATTACTGGTCACGAAGGGCTGGCGGGTGACGAAGGCCAGCGCCATCTGGGCCGGATCGAGTCCGTGGGCGCGGGCCAGCGCTACGTAGCGACTGGTCGCCGCCACGCTCTGTGGATTGTTGTAGCGCTGGAAACGGCTGAACAGGGTCAGCCGCGCGTTGGCCGGGCGCGCATCGTTCTCGTATTTTCCGGAGAGCATGCCGAACGCCAGCGGGGAATAGGCCAGCAGTCCGCATTGTTCGCGCATGGCGATCTCCGCCAGGCCCACCTCGAAGGTGCGATTGAGCAGGTTGTAGGGGTTTTGGATCGAAACCGCGCGCGGCCAGCCACGGCTTTCGGCGAGTTGCAGAAACGTCATGGTTCCCCAGGGCGTTTCGTTGGACAGGCCGATATGTCGGATCTTGCCGGCCTTGACCTGTTCGTCGAGCACTTCCAGGGTTTCCTCCAGTGGAGTGAAGCGCTCTTCCCGGTGGCGATAGCCGAGCTGGCCGAAGAAATTGGTGCTGCGCTCCGGCCAATGCAACTGATAAAGATCGATCCAGTCGGTCTGCAGGCGCTTCAGGCTGGCATCCAGCGCGGCGACGATGTGTTCGCGATTGTGTTTGGGATTGCCGCCGCGAATGTAGTCGATACCGTTGCCCGGCCCGGCGACCTTGCTCGCCAGTACCCACTCGGCGCGGTTGCCGCGGTTCTTGAAATAGTTGCCGATGATGCGTTCGGTGGTGGTGTAGGTTTCGGCTCGCGGCGGCACCGGGTACATCTCGGCGGTATCGATGAAATTGATACCTGCGGCCCTGGCCCTGTCGATCTGGGCGAAGGCATCCGCTTCGGTGTTCTGCTCGCCCCAGGTCATGGTGCCCAGGCAGAGTGCGCTGACCTGGATGTCGGTGCGCCCCAGACGTCGAAATTCCATCCTGCTTCTCCTCGGACATTAGGAAAACGCCCATCAAAGCAGGTTGCTATTTTCGTAGCAATCGGCATAATTCCGCGACTTTCTCGACGGGGATGCCTAGCCCGTTCGAAAAAACAGGTAGGGGATGCCTAGCCTACCGAACCCCGCCGTAGCGGACGCGCTGACCCGAGCCCCCGACAGCGTCTGTTTCCGGCTGCCTTTGACCTTGTCAAAGCAAGCACTATTCAGTAAGATCCGCCGTCTTATTTTCAGGGCGGCCCCTGAGGCTATAACGAATGAAGACTTTTACTGCTAAACCGGAAACCGTCAAGCGCGACTGGTATGTCGTCGACGCTGCGGGTCAGACCCTGGGTCGTCTGGCCACTGAAATCGCTAGCCGCCTGCGTGGCAAGCACAAGCCTGAATACACTCCGCACGTGGATACCGGCGACTACATCGTCGTGATCAATGCCGAGCAGGTTCGCGTCACCGGTGCCAAGACCACCGACAAGATGTACTACTCCCACTCCGGCTTCCCGGGTGGCATCAAGTCGATCAACTTCGAAAAGCTGATCGCCAAGGCGCCCGAGCGCGTGATCGAGACCGCGGTCAAGGGCATGCTGCCGAAGAACCCGCTGGGTCGCGACATGTACCGTAAGCTGAAGGTGTACAAGGGTTCCGTCCACCCGCACACCGCTCAGCAGCCCCAAGAACTGAAGATTTAACGGAATAGTTCATTATGTCGGCGACTCAAAACTACGGCACTGGCCGTCGCAAGACTGCAACCGCACGCGTTTTCCTGCGTCCGGGTACTGGCAACATCTCCATCAATAACCGCAGCCTGGACAAGTTCTTCGGTCGTGAAACCGCCCGCATGGTGGTTCGCCAGCCGCTGGAGCTGACCGAGACCGTCGAGAAGTTCGACGTGTACGTTACCGTCATCGGTGGCGGTGTCAGCGGCCAGGCCGGTGCGATCCGTCACGGTATCACTCGTGCGCTGATCGAGTACGACGAGAGCTTCCGCAGCCCGCTGCGCAAGGCTGGCTACGTTACTCGCGATGCTCGTGAAGTCGAGCGTAAGAAGGTTGGTCTGCGTAAAGCGCGTAAGCGTCCGCAGTACTCCAAGCGTTAATTCGCTGCTACCTTCAAAAACGCCCAGTCTCCTTTGGAGCTGGGCGTTTTTTATGGGCGCAAAATATGTCTGCGACAACTTGCCGCATCGCTGGATGCCCCGTGGTACAAGGCTTGGACCTGTTCTGAAATAAGTTATTACCTTGTCAGAAAAGGGGCTTTTCTTTACCATTTGGCGAATTTTTTGCGCGGCTCGAATTTTTACTTAGAGGCCTGAACAACAGGCCACAAAGCTGATGGGAGACGACTGAATGAGCAATGACGGCGTGAATGCAGGCCGGCGTCGCTTCTTGGTAGCAGCCACTTCCGTGGTGGGTGCTGCCGGAGCGGTAGGTGCTGCGGTTCCGTTCGTGGGGTCATGGTTCCCCAGTGCCAAGGCGAAGGCCGCTGGTGCTCCGGTGAAGGTGAATGTCAGCAAGATCGAGCCGGGCCAGCAGATGGTGGCCGAATGGCGTGGTCAGCCTGTCTTCATCGTTCGTCGCACCGAGGAAATCCTGGGCAACCTGGAAAAGATCGCCTCGAGCGTGGCTGACCCTGAGTCCAAGGAGTCGGTCCAACCCGAATACGTGGATCCCAAGGTGCGCTCGATCAAACCGGAAATCCTGGTCCTGGTCGGTCTGTGCACTCACCTGGGCTGTTCTCCTTCCTTCCGTCCCGAAGTGGCTCCGGCCGATTTGGGACCGGAATGGGTGGGCGGTTACTTCTGCCCTTGCCACGGTTCCCGCTATGACCTGGCCGGCCGTGTCTACAAGTCGCAGCCCGCGCCCTTGAACCTGCCGGTACCGCCGCACTCGTACGAGTCGGATGATGTGATCGTCGTCGGCGTGGACCAGGAGAAAGCCTGATGAGCAAATTCATGGATTGGGTCGATGCGCGCTTCCCGGCGACCAAGATGTGGGAAGACCATCTGTCCAAGTACTACGCACCCAAGAACTTCAACTTCTTCTATTTCTTCGGTTCGCTGGCGCTGCTGGTGCTGGTCAACCAGATCCTTACTGGCATCTGGCTGACCATGAGCTTCACGCCGTCTGCCGAAGAGGCCTTCGCCTCCGTCGAGTACATCATGCGCGACGTGGAGTACGGGTGGATCATCCGTTACCTGCATTCGACCGGGGCTTCGGCGTTCTTCATCGTGGTCTACCTGCACATGTTCCGCGGCCTGCTCTATGGTTCGTACCAGAAGCCGCGCGAGCTGGTGTGGATCTTCGGCATGCTGATCTACTTGGCGCTGATGGCGGAGGCCTTCATGGGCTACCTGCTGCCGTGGGGACAGATGTCCTACTGGGGTGCCCAGGTGATCATCTCTCTGTTCGGTGCTATCCCGGTGATCGGCGATGACCTGACGCAGTGGATCCGTGGTGACTACCTGATTTCCGGTATTACCCTGAACCGCTTCTTCGCCCTGCATGTGATCGCCCTGCCGATCGTGCTGCTTGGCCTGGTCGTGCTGCACATCCTGGCACTGCACGAAGTGGGTTCGAACAACCCGCTGGGCGTGGATATCAAGAAGACCAAGGACGAAGCCGGCGTGCCGCTGGATGGCATTCCGTTCCATCCGTACTACACCGTGAAGGACATCGTCGGTGTGGTGGTATTCCTGTTCGTCTTCTGTGCCGTTGTGTTCTTCTTCCCGGAGATGGGCGGTTACTTCCTTGAGAAGCCCAACTTCGAAGTGGCCAACGCATTCAAGACGCCTGAGCACATTGCTCCGGTGTGGTACTTCACCCCGTTCTACGCCATCCTGCGTGCGGTTCCGGACAAGCTCATGGGTGTTATCGCCATGGGAGCGGCCATCGCCATCCTGTTCGTGCTGCCGTGGTTGGATCGCAGCCCGGTCAAGTCCATGAAGTACAAGGGCTGGTTGAGCAAGATCTGGCTCTGGGTGTTCTGCATCTCCTTCGTCATCCTCGGTGTGCTCGGCGTTCTGGCTCCGACCCCCGAGCGTACCCTGTTGTCGCGGGTGTGCACGTTCCTGTACTTCGCCTACTTCATCCTGATGCCGTTCTACACCAGGATGGAAAAGACCAAAGCGGTTCCGGAAAGGGTGAATGGCTGATGAAAAAGCATTTCGCTGCATTGATTCTCGCTGCACTGCCAGTCTTCGCCTTTGCTGCGGGTGGTCATGTCGAGCTGGACAAGGTTGACATCGATCTGACCGATAAGGCCGCCATGCAGGATGGGGCGCGTACGTTCGCCAACTATTGCATGGGCTGCCATAGCGCACAGTTCCAGCGCTACGAGCGTGTTGCCAAGGATCTGGGTATTCCGGAAGAGCTGATGCTGGAAAACCTGGTCTTCACCGGCGCCAAGATCGGCGACCACATGAAGATCGGTATGAAGCCCGAGGATGCCAAGGTTTGGTTCGGTGCCGCTCCGCCGGACCTGACCCTGGTTGCCCGCGTGCGTGGCAATGACTGGCTGTATACCTATCTGCGCACGTTCTATGAAGATCCGGCCCGTCCGTGGGGCGTCAACAACAAGACCTTCCCGAACGTCGGTATGCCGAACGTCCTGGCTCCTCTCCAGGGCCGCCAGGTGATCGGTTGCAAGCAGGTGCAAGTGGTCGATAACGGCAAGAAGCAGTTCGATCCTTTGACCGGTACGCCGATCACCCACGAGGCGTGCGATCAGCTGACCGTAGTCCCGAAAACCGGCAAGCTGAGCGAGGCGGAGTTCGACGAGAAGGTCAAGAACCTGGTGACCTTCCTGGCCTACTCGGCCAACCCCGTGAAGCTGGAGAGCCAGCGCATCGGTACCTATGTGCTGCTCTACCTTGCCTTCTTCTTCGTGTTTGCCTATTTGCTCAAGCGCGAATACTGGAAGGACGTTCACTGAGAACCCAGCCGTTTCGGCTGTGACGCGCGCGCCCGCTTTGGGCGCGCGCGCTTTTTTGCTTCTTGATAAGCGAGGAGGACGCCATGGGCGTGACCAATAGGTTGGCCTGTTATTCCGACCCCGCCGACCACTACTCCCACCGCGTACGTCTTGTGCTCGCCGAGAAGGGTGTCAGCGCCGAAATCATCGATGTCGAGCCGGGGCGTTGTCCGTCCAGGCTGGCTGAGGTGAACCCCTACGGCAGCTTGCCGACGCTGGTTGATCGTGACCTTGCGCTGTACGAATCCACCGTAGTGATGGAATATCTGGACGAGCGTTACCCGCATCCCCCCCTGTTGCCGGTCTACCCGGTGGCGCGTGCGAACAGTCGATTGCTGATGCACCGTATCCAGCGTGACTGGTGTGCCTTGGTAGACCAGATCCTCGACCCGCGCAGCAAGGAGGCGGTTCGCGCCCAGGCGCGCAAGGAACTGCGGGAAAGCCTGACCGGCGTATCGCCCCTGTTCGCCGATAAGCCGTTCTTTCTTAGTGAGGAGTTGAGCCTGGTGGATTGTTGCCTGTTACCGATTCTCTGGCGCCTGCCCGTTCTGGGGATCGAGCTGCCGCGCCCGGCCAAGCCCTTGCTGGACTACATGGAGCGGCAGTTCGCCCGTGAGGCCTTCCAGGCCAGTCTGTCCACCGTCGAGCGTGATATGCGCTAAGCCGAGGAGGCCCTGATGAAGTCCAGTCGTCCCTATCTGGTTCGTGCTCTTTACGAGTGGATCGTCGATAACGATTGCACGCCCCATCTGCTGGTGAATGCCGAATTTTCCGGTGTTCAGGTGCCGCCTGGTTTCGCCAGCGACGGGCAGATCGTACTGAACGTTTCTCCCAGTGCCGTGCGGCACCTGCACATGGATAACGAGGCAGTCAGCTTCGAAGGCCGCTTCGGCGGCGTTGCACACAGTCTCTATATTCCGACCTCTGCGGTGCTGGCGATCTATGCCCGTGAGAACGGGCAGGGCATGGTGTTCGATCTGGAGCCTCCGATTCCAGAGGAGGATGACGAGGAACCGGGGCCGGACGATGACGGCCCTTCCGGCGGCGAGCCGCCCCGGCCCAGTGGGCGACCCAGCCTGAAAGTGGTCAAGTAACAAAAAAAGGCGATCCGAGGATCGCCTTTTTCATGCCCGCTCGGAGCGGGTGATGGGTCAGTCCGTGTATTCGAACAGCTTGACGATCTTCTGTACCCCGGACACGCCCTGTACGAGGTTGGTGGCACGGGCGGCTTCCGGGCGCGTGACCAGGCCGAGCAGGTAGACGATGCCGTTCTCGGTGACGACCTTGATACGGGAGCTGGCGATATTGCTATCGGCCAGCATCTGCGTCTTGATCTTGGTGGTCAGCAGAGTGTCGTTGCTGCGTGCCAGTGCCGAGGAGGGCTGTATGACTTGCAGTTCGTTGTGTACCTTGCGCACGCCCTGTACCGAACGAGCAGCCCGCTCGGCCATTTCCTTGAGTTCGGCGCGTGGGGTCTGGCCTGCCAACAGGACTACGCCGTTGTAGCTGGTCACCACGATATGCGACGAGTGAACCAAGTCCTGGTGGGCTTCGGCCATGTTGGCCTCGACCCGTCCAGGGATGAACTGATCGTCGATCTTCTTGCCGATGGTGCGGCTACCGCAGCCGCCTAGAACCAGGCTGAGGGCCAGGACAAAAAGGATCAGCGGGTTGCGCATCATTCTTCACTCCCGAACAACTGACTATCGATGAGATCGCACAGGCAGTGGATGGCCAGCAGGTGCACTTCCTGAATGCGCGCGGTGACCTTGGACGGCACGCGGATTTCGACGTCTTCGGGAAGGAGCAGGGAGGCCATGCCGCCGCCGTCGCGGCCAGTCAGTGCCACGACCACCATCTCACGGTCGTGCGCGGCCTGGATGGCCTGGATGACGTTTGCGGAGTTACCGCTGGTGGAAATCGCCAGGAGCACGTCGCCCGGTTGGCCGAGCGCGCGAATCTGCTTGGAAAAGACTTCGTTGTAGCTGTAGTCGTTGGCGATCGAGGTGATGGTCGAGCTATCGGTGGTCAGTGCCACGGCCGGCAGGCTCGGACGTTCGCGCTCGAAGCGGTTGAGCAGCTCGGAGGAAAAATGCTGGGCATCGCCGGCGGAGCCACCGTTGCCGCAGGAAAGGATCTTGCCCTCGTTGAGCAGGGCATGAACCATGACCTGGCTCGCCTGCTCGATGAACGGTACGAGAACTTCCATGGCCTGTTGCTTGGTGTCGATGCTGGCCTGGAAGAGCTGGCGGATACGGGATTGCATGTCCATCAGGTAAGTGACCTTCAGTGGGGCGGCTGATCAGGTATCGAAGGCATTCTGGACCCAGTTCAGGCGCGGGGGCGAGCGACCATCGTCATTGATGGCGACCACATCGAAGCGGCACGGGTATCTGGCCCAGCGCGCCTCCTTCTGCAGAAAAAGCTGGGCGGCGGTGGCGAGCCTGGTGCGCTTGCGCGCATCCACGCTTTCCAGAGCACCGCCCCAGGCGGAATGCCGCCTGTAGCGTACTTCGACGAATACTACTGTATCGCCATCGAGCATGACCAGATCGAGCTCGCCGCGCCGGCAGAGCCAGTTCTGCGTCAGCAGGCGCAGGCCCTGCTGTTGAAGGTGGCGAAGCGCCAATGCTTCGGCGGATCGACCGCTGGCCTGCGTGCTGCCCATCAGTAGCTGTCGTCCGGCAGTCGCTGGACCTGGCCGTCGCGGAATTCCGCCCACGGCAGCTGGCGCTCGATGCGTTGTGCGGGGCTCAGGCTGAGGCGGCCGGAGAGGCCATCAATCTGGGTCTCCGGCAGGGTCTTGAGCTGGCTCAGTCGGGGAGCGAGGCGGTAGGCATCGGCCCCCATGGCATAGAGTCGGCCAAGGCTGCCGCCGGCTTGCGGCCATTGCGCACTGACCTGCTGGCGGAGCGGGTCGCTGACGTTCAACAACCAGGGGGTTTCGCAGAAGCGGATACCGTTCAGGTCGAGGTACTGACGTTGTTCATTGCTGCCGGTGAACAGGTGCGAAGTGGCATAGACGGGCACGTCTCCCGCGTACTGGAAGGCGAGGGTCGGCTTGATCTGCTGGGCCTGTTGTGGGGTGGCGGCGAGGAAGATGAAGTCCACGTCCTGGCGGCGGGTCGGCTGCGCGGCGACCGGAGTACCGAGCACATTCTGCAGGCGCTTGGCGCGTGCTTCGCTCTGGCGCAGTTGGAACAGGTCGGCGATCTGCTGGGCCAGTTGCACCGGCTGCTCGACGTGCTCGGCGGCAATCAGGCTGCCACCGGCCGCTTCCCAGCTCTGCCGGAACGCGCCCAATACCCGGTCGCCCCATTCGCCACGCGGCACCAGGGCCACGGCGCGGCGCATGCCGTCTGCCCAGGCGCGCCGAGCTACTTCGCGGGCTTCATCTTCGGCCGCGAGGCCGAACTGGAACAATTGTGCCGGGCCTTCCTGACCTGCTTCGCTGTAGTTCAACGCCAGGGTTGTGATCGGCAATTGCTCGTGATCGCTGAGTTGCTTGACCAGCGGTTTCTCCAGCGGGCCGACCACCAGTTGTACGCCGTCGGCCTGGGCCTGGCGATAGAAATCGTCCATGGAGCGGAGTTGCGAGCTGTCGTACAACGCGATGTCCGGTGGGGTCTGGCCTGCCTGCTGGGATTGGTAGTGGGCAGCGAGGAAACCGTCGCGCAGAGCGCGGGATACGGACGCCAACTGGCCCTCTTGGGGCAATAGCAGGGCGATTTTGGTGAGTGGTTGACTGGCGAGTTCCTTAAGCTTGACCAGGGCTTCCGGTAGTTGCTGGGCGGCAGGATGTTGAGGATTCTGGGCGCGCCAGGCGTCGATGGCGGCCTGCTGCTGCTCTAGGGTTGCCGAACTTTTGGTGATGCGCGCCAGTTCGAGCCAGCCGGTCAGGTCGGCGTCGCCATTCCCCTGTAGCTGTTCAAGCGGCAGGCTGGAGACCAGTCCCCAGATCGCTTCCTGGTTGGTGGCTTGCGCCTGGCCGCTGAGCAGCGGCGCGATGAATACACGCTCACGGGCGGCGGCCAGCGTCTGGCCGTCAGCCTCCAAGGCGGAGGCGCGCACCAGTTGAGTGCGAATCTGCTGCTCAACCGGCAACTCGCTCAGGTGGTCCAGGCTCGGGTGGCTCAAGGCCTTGAGAGCTGCCTTGGGTTGGTTGCGGGTCATGGCGAGCTCGGCCGCCAGTGTGCTGGCGAAAATCTGTTGTGCCGGCTTGAGTCCGTCCAGCGGCACCTGCTCGAGAATGCGCGTGGCGCGTCCCGTGTCCTTCTGTTTGTAGGCCAGATCGGCCGCCGACAGACGCAGCAGAGCCGCCTGCTCCGGCTTGCTCTCGGCTGCCTGTTGCAGCAGTTGCTCGATACTGGCCTGGGGCGTGCGCGGTAGTTCCCCGAGGCTGGACGTGGGCGAGCTACCGCAGGCGACCAGCAGGCCGGCTAGACACAGGGCGGAGAGCGGGCGCAGGCGAGCGATCATGTAAGCGTTCCTGTTTACTCGTGCAAATGAGTCCCGGATTGTACCCAAGCGTCACCGGGGGTGCGATGCCGATGGCGTGAAACCGGCTACAATGCCCGCTTTCCATGTTGCGAGGTGTGTTGTGACGGCTCCGGGTGCTCTGAATTCCTCTGTCGGCACGCTCTTCGTTGTCGCCACGCCGATCGGCAACCTGGACGACATCAGTGCGCGGGCGCTGCGGGTGTTGCGCGAGGTATCCCTGATCGCGGCAGAAGATACTCGCCATTCGGCCCGACTGATGCAGCACTTCGGTATCTCCACGCCCTTGGCGGCCTGCCACGAACATAACGAACGGGATCAGGGCGGCCGTTTTCTCGCCAGGTTGGAAGCGGGAGAGGATGTCGCGCTGATTTCCGATGCGGGTACGCCGCTGATTTCCGATCCGGGGTTCCATCTGGTTCGGCAGGCGCGCGCGGTCGGAATCCCCGTCGTGCCGGTTCCTGGCGCTTGTGCTCTGATTGCCGCATTATCGGCGGCGGGCTTGCCATCCGATCGCTTCGTCTTCGAGGGGTTCCTGCCGGCCAAGGCGACGGCGCGCCGGGTGCGTCTGGCCTTGCTCAAGGAAGAGCCGCGCACGCTGATCTTCTATGAGGCGCCGCATCGGATTCTCGAATGCATCGAAGATATGGAAGCGACGTTCGGCGGTGACCGGCAGGCTGTCTTGGCGCGCGAGCTGACCAAGACCTTCGAGACGCTCAAGGGGCTGCCCTTGGCTGAATTGCGCGCCTGGGTGGCAGCCGATAGCAATCAGCAGCGCGGCGAATGCGTGGTACTGGTGGAGGGCTGGCAAGCGCCCGAGGGAGACGAGGCCTTGAGTGCCGAGGCTTTGCGCGTGCTCGATCTGTTGCTGGCGGAGTTGCCGCTCAAACGGGCGGCTGCGGTGGCGGCGGAGATAACCGGGGTGCGGAAGAATCTGCTCTATCAGGCGGCTCTGGAGCGTCGGCAGGGATCGGATTGATTGTCGGCGAAAGGTGCCGCGCTTGCAGCTTGTAGCTGGCGGCATTAACCTTGGCGGCGGAGAGTCGATCGGACAGTCGCTGTTCCATTTCGTTCCGCGAAATGGGAGGGAGGAAAGTCCGGGCTCCATAGGGCAGAGTGCCAGGTAACGCCTGGGAGGCGCGAGCCTACGGAAAGTGCCACAGAAAATAACCGCCTAAGCGCTTCGGCGCCGGTAAGGGTGAAAAGGTGCGGTAAGAGCGCACCGCACGGCTGGCAACAGTGCGTGGCTAGGTAAACCCCACTCGGAGCAAGACCAAATAGGGATCCCTTGCGTGGCCCGCGCTGGATCCGGGTAGGTTGCTAGAGGCGGCTAGTGATGGTCGTCGTAGAGGAATGACTGTCCTCGACAGAACCCGGCTTACAGATCGACTCTCCTCCTTTCTTTCTCCCGCGTTTCCCGCTCCGGCTTTTCTATACCAAAAAATTCTTACTCTTCAGACTTTACTTTAAGTTCCAGGCTTAGCTTTCTGGTTGCGTTCGTTTTTGTTCTCAAAACGACTTTCTTTATTCGCTCCGATTCCCTCAAAAGTTATCTAAATCTCCGTCCTGTAAGGATTTTTCCGCTTCGGCGCGCCTTGACGCTGGGGTGGGCGCATTCCTATAGTGTGCGAAAGTGGCATGAAGTGGCATGAAGTGGGTTTTTTGGGCAGGGATAGCTAATCAGAGTGGGGAAGCGCAGCCGTGTTTCGCGGAGCTAACGCCATCAGTCTCGACGCCAAAGGGCGACTCGCGATGCCGAGCCGGTATCGTGACGAGCTCGTTTCGCGTTGTGCCGGGCAGCTCATCGTCACCATCGATGCCGTCGACCCCTGCTTGTGTGTCTATCCGTTGCCGGAATGGGAGCTGATCGAAGCCAAGCTTCGCGAGCTGCCGTCCCTGCGCGAGGAAACCCGCCGCTTGCAGCGTCTGCTGATCGGTAATGCCGTTGACCTCGAGCTGGATGGCAGCGGCCGTTTTCTCGTGCCGCCGCGTTTGCGCGAGTACGCCCGTCTCGACAAGCGGGCGATGCTGGTCGGTCAACTGAACAAGTTTCAACTGTGGGACGAAGACGCCTGGAACGCTGTGGCAGCAGCGGATCTGGCGGCCATTAAAGAACCCGGCGGCCTGCCGGATGAATTGCGTGATCTGATCCTGTGACTATGACCAGCGGCTACCGCCACATCACCGTATTGCTTGACGAGGCTGTCGAGGCTCTCGCCGTGCGCGCGGACGGCTGCTATCTGGACGGCACCTTCGGTCGAGGCGGGCATAGCCGGCTGATCTTGGAGCGGCTTGGTCCGGGAGGGCGGTTGTTGGGCTTCGACAAGGATCCCCTGGCGATCTCGACGGGGCAAGCACTGGCGGCCGAAGACGGCCGCTTCGTCATTGTGCAACGCAGTTTTGCCGAGCTGGGCGACGAGGTCGCTGCGCGCGGTTTGTCCGGCAAGCTGTCCGGCGTTCTGCTCGACCTCGGTGTTTCCTCTCCGCAACTGGACGATCCGGAGCGCGGCTTCAGTTTCCTCAACGATGGCCCGTTGGATATGCGTATGGATCCGAGCCGGGGTATCAGCGCGGCCGACTGGATTGCCAGCGCCAGCGAGGACGAAATTGCCCGGGTGTTCAAGGAATACGGCGAAGAACGCTTCGCCAAACGCATGGCGCGTGCCGTGGTGCAGCGCCGTGCGGAGAAGCCCTTCGAGCGTACCGCCGATCTGGCGGCCGTGCTCAGTGCTGCGAATCCCGCCTGGGAAAAAGGCAAGAATCCCGCTACCCGGGCTTTTCAGGGCCTGCGTATCCATATCAACAACGAGTTGGGCGATCTCGAGCAGGGGCTCGCCGCTGCCCTGGAAGCGCTCGAGGTCGGTGGGCGTCTGGTGGTGATCAGCTTCCATTCCCTGGAAGATCGCATCGTCAAGCAGTTCATGCGTCGCCAGGCCAAGGGCGAGGCGGACAATCTGCCCCGTGACCTGCCGGTCCGTCCTGCAGCGTTCATTCCCCGCTTGAAGTTGCTCGGCAAGCCGCAGTACGCCTCGGAGGCCGAAACCAAGGCCAATCCGCGCTCGCGTAGCGCGGTCATGCGTGTGGCGGAGAAGCTGCGATGAGCCGCGTCCTCCCCAAATCCATGCCAGCCGGCAGCTTTCTGTTGCTGCTTCTGTTCGTCGGGGTGCTGCTTTCCGCCATTGCGGTTTCCTATAGCGCGCATTGGAATCGCCAGTTGCTCAACGCGCTGTACGGGGAGCTGAGCGTGCGCGACAAGGCGCAGGCCGAGTGGGGTCGGCTGATTCTGGAACAGAGCACCTGGACCGCTCATAACCGCATCGAGACGCTGGCGAGCGAGCGTCTGAAGATGCGCATTCCCGAGCCCGCCGAAGTGCGGATGGTGGCGCCATGATCAAGCTGGAGGGCGCGCTCTACCCTTGGCGTTTCCGCCTGGTCCTGGCCCTGCTCGCTTTGATGAGCGGGGCGATCGCCTGGCGCATCATCGATTTGCAGGTGGTGGACCGTGACTTCCTCAAGGAACAGGGTGACGCCCGCAGCATGCGGCACATCCCGATTCCTGCGCACCGTGGCTTGATCACCGACCGCAACGGGGAACCCTTGGCGGTGAGTACCCCGGTCATCACCCTGTGGGCCAACGGCAAGGAATTGCAGGCAGCCCGCGACCAATGGCCCCGGCTCGCCGCCGCGCTGGGGCAGGAACCTACGGCCTTCGCCCAGCGCCTCGAGCAGAATTCCGGGCGTGAGTTCATGTATCTGGTCCGTGGCCTGACTCCCGAGAAGGGGCAGAGCATTCTCGATCTGAAAATTCCGGGCGTTTACTCCATCGAGGAGTTTCGTCGTTTCTACCCGGCTGGCGAAGTGACCGCGCATGTGGTCGGCTTCACCGATATCGACGACCGCGGGCGCGAGGGTATGGAACTGGCGTTCGATGAGTGGCTGGCCGGTGTGCCGGGCAAGCGCCAGGTGCTGAAGGACCGTCGTGGCCGCTTGATCAAGGACGTACAGGTGGTGAAGAACGCCAAGGCCGGCAAGGCCCTGGCATTGTCCATCGACCTGCGCCTGCAATACCTGGCTCATCGCGAACTGCGCAATGCCATGCAGGAATTTGGTGCCAAAGCCGCCAGTCTGGTGATGATCGACGTGAAAACCGGCGAGATTCTCGCCATGGTCAACCAGCCCACCTACAACCCGAATAACCGTCGCAACCTGCAGCCGGCGGCGATGCGCAATCGGGCGATGATCGATGTGTTCGAGCCGGGCTCGACGGTCAAGCCGTTCTCCATCGCCGCTGCGCTGGGTACCGGGCGCTGGAAGCCGGAGTCGACTGTCGACACCTATCCCGGCAGCCTGCAGATCGGTCGCTACACCATCCGCGACGTATCGCGCGGAGGAGTACTCAACCTGACCGGCATCCTGATGAAGTCGAGCAACGTAGGGATCAGCAAGATTGCCTTCGACATCGGTGCCGAGCCGATCTATGCGGTCATGCAGCAGGCGGGGCTCGGCCAGGACACCGGATTAGGCTTCCCTGGCGAGCGCGTCGGCAACCTGCCCAATTACCGCGTCTGGAAGAAGGCCGAGACGGCGACCCTGGCCTACGGTTACGGCCTCTCCGTGACCGCCGTGCAATTGGCTCATGCCTATGCGGTGCTGGCCAACCAAGGGCAGAACGTACCGCTGTCCATGGTCCGTCTGGATAACAAGCCGGCGCCGACCCAGGTGATCGACCGGGAAATCGCCCACACCGTGCTGGGCATGCTGCAGGCGGTGGTGGAAGAGCCGGGTGGTGGCGGCGCGCGCGCCAAGGTGCCGGGCTATCACGTCGGCGGCAAGAGCGGCACGGCGCGTAAGGCGGCGGTTGGCAGCAAAGGTTATGTCGAGCATGCCTATCGCTCGTTCTTCGCCGGCGTTGCGCCGATTGCCAACCCGCGTATCGCGGTGGTGGTGATGATCGATGAACCGAGTAATGGCGCCTATTACGGCGGCCTGGTCTCCGCGCCGGTTTTCGGCAAGGTGATGGCCGGTGCGTTGCGCTTGATGAACATAGCCCCTGACGATCTGCCGCCGGCGGAAACCCAGACAGCGGACGCCAAAGACGGCAAAGGAGGGCGCACCTGATGCCCATGCCACTCAATCAATTGTTGCCCCAGGCCGAGGGTTCCGTGCTGGTTCGCGAATTGACGCTGGACAGCCGGAAAGTGCGCCCGGGCGATCTGTTCCTCGCGGTCCCGGGTGGGCGCCAGGACGGGCGAGCCCACATCGGCGATGCCATCGCGCGTGGCGCCGTAGCCGTGGCTTATGAAGCCGAGGGCGCACCGGCGTTGCAGGCGGACGGCGCGATATTGGTGCCGGTGAAGGAACTGGCGGATCAACTATCGGCCATTGCCGGTCGCTTCTACGGCGAACCGAGCCGTGCGCTACGGTTGGTCGGGGTCACCGGTACCAATGGCAAGACCAGCGTCAGCCAGCTTGTGGCGCAGGCGCTGGATCGGCTCGGCGAGCGTTGCGGAATCATTGGCACCCTGGGGAGCGGCTTCCACGGCGAGTTGAAAAGCGGCCTGCACACGACCCCTGACCCGATAGGTGTGCAAGCGGCCCTGGCGCAGCTCAAGCAGGCCGGTGCCCGCGCCGTAGCGATGGAAGTATCGTCCCATGGTCTCGATCAAGGCCGTGTGGCCGCGCTGGCCTTCGACGTCGCTGCATTCACCAATCTGTCCCGTGATCACCTGGATTATCACGGCAGCATGGAAGCCTATGCTGCCGCGAAGGCCAAGCTGTTCGCCTGGCCGGAGCTGAGTTGCCGGGTGATTAATCTGGACGACGCATTCGGTCGTGAGCTGGCAGGCCGCCATCACGATTCCCGGCTGATCTCCTACAGCCTGACCGATCCGGCCGCTTACCTGTTCTGTCGCGATGCTCATTTCAGTGACGATGGCGTCCGGGCTGACCTGATCACACCGCGCGGCGAGGGCATTCTGCGCAGCTCGCTGCTCGGTCGGTTCAACCTGAGCAATCTGCTGGCGGTGGTCGGTTGCCTGCTGGGCATGGATTATCCGCTGGACGAAATCCTTCGGGTGATGCCCGATCTGCAAGGTCCCGCTGGTCGTGTGCAGCGCCTCGGTGGCGGAGTGGCTCCGCTGGTGGTGGTGGATTACGCACACACCCCGGATGCCTTGGAAAAAGTGCTCGAAGCCTTGCGTCCCCATGCGAGCGGACGCCTGCTTTGCCTGTTCGGCTGCGGCGGCGACCGCGATCGCGGCAAGCGTCCGCTGATGGCCGCTGTCGCCGAACGCCTGGCCGACGCCGTGCTGGTCACCGATGACAATCCGCGCAGCGAAGATCCGGCGCAGATCGTGGCCGACATCCGGGCGGGATTCAGTGAGCCGGAACGCGTTGAGTTCATGCACGGGCGCGGCCAAGCCATCGGCCACCTGATCGCCTCCGCTCAAGTAGGCGATGTCGTATTGCTGGCCGGTAAGGGGCACGAGGACTACCAGGAGATCGATGGAGTCCGTCAGCCATTCTCCGACCTGAACGAAGCCAGCCAGGCGCTGGCCGCTTGGGAGGCCGCCCATGCTTAAGCCATTGCTTCTCAGCGAAATCGCCGGCGCGCTCAGCGGCCGTCTGGTCGGGAATGATGTCGGCTTCTCTTCGGTGAGTACCGACAGCAGAGCGATCCAGCAGGGCCAGTTGTTCATTGCCCTGACTGGGCCGCGCTTCGATGGCCATGATTACCTGGGCGAAGTCGCCGGGAAGGGCGCCGTTGCGGCGCTGGTCGAGCGGGAAGTGCCGAATGTGGTGCTGCCGCAATTGGTGGTGCGCGATACCCGCATGGCTCTCGGTCAGCTCGGTGCGTTGAACCGCCAGGCATTCACCGGCAAGGTCGCGGCGGTGACCGGTTCCAGCGGCAAGACCAGCGTCAAGGAGATGCTTGCCAGCATCCTGCGCACCCAGGGAGCGGTACTGGCGACCCGCGGCAATCTGAACAACGACCTCGGTGTGCCGTTGACCCTGCTCGAGCTGGCGCCCGAGCATCAGGGGGCGGTGATCGAGCTGGGCGCCAATCGGGTCGGCGAGATTGCCTACACCGTCAGCCTTACCCAGCCCCAGGTGGCGATCATCACCAACGCCGGTAGCGCCCACGTCGGTGAGTTCGGCGGTCCGGACAAGATCGTCCAGGCCAAAGGCGAGATTCTCGAGGGGCTGGGCAGCGGCGGCACCGCCGTGCTCAACCGTGATGACAAGGCCTTCTCCATTTGGCAGGCCCGCTCCAAGGGCGACAGGGTGCTCAGCTTTTCCCTAGGCGACGCTTCGGCCGATTTTCGTGCCAGCGAGCTGGCTCGTGATGCTCGTGGTTGTGTGGCGTTCACTCTGCAGGGGCTCGCCGGGATCACGCGTATCCAGCTCAACCTGCTGGGGGCTCACAACGTGGCCAACGCCCTGGCCGCCGCCGCCGCCGCCCATGCGCTGGGCGTACCGCTGGTCGGGATCGTTTCCGGGCTCGAGAACCTGCAGCCGGTCAAGGGGCGCGCGGTAGCGCAGTTGGCGCCGGACGGCACGCGGGTGATCGACGACAGCTACAACGCCAACCCCGCCTCCATGTGCGCGGCCGTTGATATACTCGCCGGTTTTTCCGGGCGCACCGTTCTGGTGCTCGGAGACATGGGTGAATTGGGCGAATGGGCCGAGCGGGGACACCGCGAGGTCGGCGCCTACGCGGCCGGCAAGGTCGATGTTCTCTACGCCGTGGGGCCGTTGATGGCCCATGCGGTGAAGGCATTCGGCAGCCAGGGACGCCATTTCGCCGACCAGGCCACCCTGATCGAGGCGCTACGCGCCGAACAGGGCCAGAACACCACCATTTTGATAAAGGGCTCGCGCAGCGCGGCGATGGAAAAAGTCGTCGCGGCGCTTTGCGGTACCGGCGAGGGGAGTCATTAAATGCTGCTGCTGCTGGCAGAGTATCTGCAACAGTTCTACAAAGGCTTCGCGGTCTTCCAGTACCTGACGCTGCGCGGGATTCTGGGAGTGCTGACCGCGCTGGCACTGTCGCTCTGGCTGGGCCCCTGGATGATCCGCACCCTGCAGATCCGCCAGATCGGCCAGGCGGTGCGTAACGACGGCCCGCAATCGCACCTGTCCAAATCCGGTACGCCGACCATGGGCGGTGCGCTGATCCTGTCCGCCATTACCATCAGCACCCTGCTGTGGGCGGACTTGAGCAACCGTTATGTCTGGGTCGTGCTGGGCGTGACCCTGCTGTTCGGTGGCATCGGCTGGGTGGACGACTACCGCAAGGTGATCGAGAAGAATTCCCGCGGCCTGCCGAGCCGCTGGAAGTATTTTTGGCAATCGGTGTTCGGTATCGGCGCGGCAGTGTTCCTTTATATGACTGCGCAGACGCCGATCGAAACCACGCTGATCCTGCCGCTGCTGAAAAACATCGAGATCCCGCTGGGGATTTTCTTCGTGGTGCTGACCTATTTCGTCATCGTCGGTTCGAGCAACGCGGTGAACCTCACCGATGGCCTGGATGGGCTGGCGATCATGCCGACCGTCATGGTGGGCAGCGGTCTGGGGATCTTCTGCTATCTCTCCGGCAACGCGCGGTTCGCCGAATATCTGCTGATTCCTTACGTGCCGGGTGCCGGCGAGCTGATCGTGTTCTGCGGCGCGCTGATCGGCGCCGGTCTGGGCTTTCTCTGGTTCAACACCTATCCGGCCCAGGTCTTCATGGGGGACGTGGGCGCGCTGGCGCTGGGCGCGGCGCTCGGCACCATCGCCGTGATCGTTCGCCAGGAGATCGTGTTGTTCATCATGGGCGGGGTGTTCGTCATGGAAACCCTGTCGGTGATGATCCAGGTCGCGTCGTTCAAGCTGACCGGCCGGCGTGTGTTCCGCATGGCGCCGATTCATCACCATTTCGAACTGAAGGGCTGGCCCGAGCCTCGCGTGATCGTGCGCTTCTGGATCATTACGGTGATCCTGGTGCTGATCGGCCTCGCCACCCTGAAACTGCGTTGAGGACGAGATGAGCCTGATCGCTTCCGACCATTTCCGCATCGTTGTCGGCCTCGGCAAGAGCGGCATGTCCCTGGTGCGCTTCCTGGCGCGCCAGGGGTTGCCCTTTGCCGTTGCCGATACGCGCGAGAATCCGCCGGAACTGGCCACCCTCAAGACGCAGTTCCCGCAGGTCGAGGTTCGCTGCGGTGCCCTGGACGTGGAATTCCTGTCCCGCGCCGGCGAGCTGTACGTCAGTCCGGGCCTGGCGCTGGCCACGCCGACGCTGCGTGAAGTCGCGGCGCGGGGCGTGAAGATGTCCGGCGATATCGACCTGTTCGTCCGTCATGCCAAGGCACCGATCGTCGCCATCACCGGCTCCAACGCCAAGAGCACCGTGACCACGCTGGTCGGCGAGATGGCCGCGGCAGCAGGGCGCAAGGTAGCGGTCGGTGGCAACCTGGGCACGCCGGCGCTGGACCTGCTGGATGATGCGGTGGAGCTCTACGTGCTCGAGTTGTCGAGCTTCCAGTTGGAAACCACCGAGCGGATGAATGCCGAGGTCGCCACCTGCCTGAACGTCAGCGAAGACCACATGGACCGCTATGACGATCTGCAGGCCTACCACTTGGCCAAGCACCGTATCTTCCGTGGCGCTCGTCAGGTGGTGGTGAATCGTCAGGACGCGTTGTCCCGGCCGCTGATCGCCGATCAGGTGCCGTGTTGGACTTTCGGCCTGGAAAAGCCGGACTTCAAGGGCTTCGGTCTGATCGAGGAAAACGGCGAGAAGTACCTGGCCTTCCAGTTCCAGGCGTTGATGCCGGTGCGTGAGTTGAAAATGCGCGGCGCGCATAACCAGGCCAATGCCCTGGCTGCGCTGGCTCTTGGCCATGCCGTAGGCCTGCCGTTCGAGCCGATGCTGGATACGCTGCGTGGCTTCACCGGCCTGCCGCATCGCTGCCAGTGGGTGCGCGAGCGCAACGGTGTGAATTACTACGACGACTCCAAGGCCACCAATGTCGGTGCGGCGCTGGCCGCCATCGAAGGCCTGGGGGCGGACATTCCCGGCAAGCTGGTGCTGATCGCCGGTGGCGACGGCAAGGGGGCGGACTTCTCCGCCCTGCGTGCACCGGTTGCCCGCTTCTGCCGGGCCGTGGTGCTGCTCGGCCGCGATGCCGAGCGTCTGGCCGAAGCATTGGGCGGATCGGCACCGCTGGTGCGGGTGAAAACGCTCGACGAGGCTGTCCGGAGTGCGGCCGAACTGGCGTCGTCCGGCGATGCGGTGCTGCTGTCGCCTGCCTGCGCCAGCCTGGACATGTTCAAGAATTTCGAAGAGCGCGGACGTCTGTTCGCCCAGGCTGCGGAGGGGTTGCACTGATGCTGTCCCTGCTGCGTCCGTTCCCGTCCCCGCTGTTCAGCCGTCGCGGCCTGGATGTCGACTTCCCCTTGCTGGCCGGTTGTCTGGCGCTGCTTGGCCTGGGACTGGTGATGATCACCTCGGCATCCTCCGAAGTGGCTGCCGCGCTGTCCGGCAATCCGCTGTATCACATGATCCGCCACCTGGTTTACTTGGTGATCGGACTCGGTGTCTGCGGGCTGGTGCTGATGATTCCGCTGTCCACCTGGCAGCGTCTGGGCTGGGTCCTGTTGATCGGCGCCTTCGGGTTGCTGGTGCTGGTGCTGGTGCCTCATATCGGGCGCGAGGTGAACGGCTCCATGCGCTGGATCGGCTTCGGTGCATTCAACGTCCAGCCCTCGGAAATCGCCAAGGTTTTCGTGGTGCTCTACCTTGCCGGTTATCTGGTCCGCCGCCAGGAAGAAGTGCGCGAAAGCTGGGCCGGATTCTTCAAGCCGTTCGTCGTGCTGTTGCCGATGGCCGGCCTGCTGCTGCTGGAGCCCGACTTCGGTGCCACCGTGGTCATGATGGGATCGGCCGCAGCCATGTTGTTTCTCGGTGGTGTCGGCCTGTTCCGCTTCAGCCTGATGGTGGCGCTGGCCGTGGGTGCGGTGTTCGTCCTGGTGCAAACCCAGGAGTACCGCCTGCAACGCCTGATCACTTTTACCGACCCCTGGGCCGACCAGTTCGGTTCCGGCTACCAGTTGACCCAGGCGCTGATCGCCTTTGGTCGCGGCGAATGGTTCGGCGTCGGTCTGGGCAACAGTATCCAGAAACAGTTCTACCTGCCCGAGGCGCATACCGACTTCGTCTACGCGGTGCTCGCCGAAGAGCTTGGCATGGTCGGTGCTCTGGCGACCCTGGGTCTGTTCCTCTTCGTCAGCGTGCGTGCCTTGTACATCGGGTTGTGGGCGGAGAAGGCCAAGCAGTTTTTCGCCGCCTATACGGCCTACGGTCTGGCGTTCCTCTGGATCGGCCAGTTCCTGATCAATATCGGTGTGAACATCGGCCTGTTGCCCACCAAGGGCCTGACCCTGCCGTTCCTCAGCTATGGCGGCAGCTCGCTGGTGATCTGCTGCCTCAGCCTCGGCCTGTTGCTGCGTATCGAATGGGAGCGCCGAACCGTGCTGGGGACAGAGGATGTGGAGTTTGCCGAAGAAGATTTTCCCGAAGACGGCACGGAGGGTGTGAGCCATGCCCGCTAATGTGCTGATCATGGCGGGTGGCACCGGGGGGCATGTGTTCCCGGCACTGGCCTGCGCCCAGGAGTTCAAGGCGCGTGGTTATTCCGTGCATTGGCTGGGAACACCGCGCGGTATCGAAAACGATCTGGTCCCCCAGGCCGGCTTGCCGTTGCACCTGATCCAGGTCAGCGGCTTGCGTGGCAAGGGCATCATGTCGCTGCTGAAGGCGCCGTTCCAGCTGATCAAGGCGCTGTTCCAGGCACGGCGGGTGATGCGCGAATTGCAGCCGGTCTGTGTGTTGGGCATGGGCGGCTACGTGACCGGGCCGGGCGGCCTGGCTGCACGGCTGGCCGGCGTGCCACTGATCATCCACGAGCAGAACGCCGTGGCCGGGACTGCCAATCGTGCCTTGGCTCCGCTTTCGAGCCGGGTGTGCGAGGCCTTCCCGGAAACCTTCGGCGCCTCAGCCAAGCGCCGTACCACCGGTAATCCGGTGCGCGAGGAACTGTTCCTGGAAACGCCACGCCAGATGTTGCAAGGCCGCAAGCCGCGCCTGCTGATCCTGGGCGGCAGCCTGGGCGCCGAGCCGCTCAACAAGCTGCTGCCGGAGGCGTTGGCCCAAGTACCGGCGGAGTTGCGTCCCGAGGTGTTCCATCAGGCCGGCAAGCAGCACCACGAGATCACCGCCGAGCGCTATCGCGCTGCCGGGGTCGAGGCTGAGGTAGCGCCCTTCATCAAGGATATGGCGCGGGCCTACGCCTGGGCCGATCTGGTGATCTGCCGCGCCGGTGCGCTCACCGTCAGCGAACTGGCCGCCGCCGGGCTGCCGTCATTCCTGGTGCCGTTGCCGCATGCGATCGACGACCACCAGACCCGTAACGCCGATTATCTGGCGAAGGAGGGCGCCGCTGTCCTTCTGCCGCAACGCACGACTGACGCCGCCACGCTGGCCGCGCAGCTGACCGAGGTTTTGATGCAACCGGAAAAACTCAAGGCCATGGGCACGACAGCCCGCCGTCTGGCCAAGCCCGACGCCACCCGCAGCGTGGTGGATATCTGCCTGGAGGTGGCTAATGGCTAAATCGCCCGCTGCAGCCAAAGCCGAGATCCGGCGCATGCGCCGCATCCGTCGCATCCACTTCGTCGGGATCGGCGGTGCAGGTATGTGCGGCATCGCCGAAGTGCTGCTCAACCTCGGCTACGAGGTTTCCGGCTCCGACCTTAAGGCCTCTGCGGTGACCGAGCGCCTGGAGAGTTTCGGTGCACAGGTGTTCATCGGCCACCGTGCCGAGAATGCCGAACAGGCCGATGTACTGGTGGTTTCCAGCGCGATCAATACCGCCAATCCGGAGGTGGCGACGGCTTTGGCACGGCGCATTCCCGTGGTTCCGCGCGCCGAAATGCTCGCCGAACTGATGCGCTATCGCCACGGCATAGCGGTGGCCGGCACCCACGGCAAGACCACCACCACCAGCTTGATCGCCTCGGTGTTCGCCGCCGGCGGGCTGGACCCGACCTTCGTCATCGGTGGCCGGCTGAATGCCGCCGGCACCAACGCGCAGCTGGGCACCAGCCGCTATTTGGTGGCTGAAGCCGACGAAAGCGATGCCAGCTTCCTGCATCTGCAGCCGATGGTCGCCGTGGTGACCAACATCGATGCGGACCATATGAGCACTTATGAAGGCGACTTCAACAAGCTGAAGAAGACCTTCATCGAATTCCTCCACAATCTGCCGTTCTACGGGCTGGCGGTGGTCTGCGTGGACGACCCGGTGGTGCGCGAAATCCTGCCGCAGGTGGCGCGTCCGACCCTGACCTACGGCTTCGCCGAGAACGCCGACGTGCGTGCCATCAACGTGCGCCAGGAAGGCATGCGCACCTATTTCACCGTGCTACGCAAGGACCGTGAGCCGCTGGACGTCTCGGTGAACATGCCGGGCAACCACAACGTGCTCAATGCCCTGGCGACCATCGCGATCGCCACCGACGAAGGCATCAGCGACGACGCGATCGTCCAGGGGCTGTCGGGTTTCCAGGGCGTGGGCCGGCGTTTCCAGGTCTACGGCGAATTGCCGGTGGATGGCGGTAGCGTGATGCTGGTGGACGACTACGGGCACCATCCGCGCGAAGTGGCGGCGGTGATCAAGGCGGTTCGCGGCGGCTGGCCGGAGCGCCGGCTGGTGATCGTCTACCAGCCGCATCGCTATACCCGTACCCGCGATCTCTACGACGACTTCGTGCAGGTCCTGGGCGAGGCCAACGTCCTGTTGCTGATGGAGGTCTATCCGGCGGGCGAGGAACCGATCCCCGGCGCCGACAGCCGCCATCTGTGCCACAGCATCCGCCAGCGCGGCCAACTGGACCCGATCTACGTCGAGCGTGGCGTCGATCTGGCACCGACGCTCAAGCCGCTGCTACGTGCCGGCGACATCCTGCTCTGCCAAGGGGCCGGCGACATCGGCGGCCTGGCACCGCAACTGATCCAGAGCCCTCTGTTCGCCGCCAGTGAAGCCGGCGAAAGGAGTTCGAAATGAGTGCTGAACTGAAATCCACCCTCGATCCGAAGGCCTTCGGCCGCGTCGCCGTGCTCTATGGAGGGCGCAGCGCCGAGCGCGAAGTCTCCCTGAAGTCCGGCGCCATGGTGCTGCAGGCCCTGCAGGCTGCTGGCGTGGATGCGTTCGGCATCGATGTTGGCGAGGACTTTCTACAACGCTTGGTGGCCGAGCGGATCGACCGTGCGTTCATTGTCCTGCATGGTCGGGGCGGCGAAGATGGCAGCATGCAGGGACTGCTGGAATGCGCCGGGATTCCCTATACCGGCAGCGGCGTCCTGGCTTCCGCGCTGGCGATGGACAAGCTGCGCACCAAGCAGGTGTGGCACAGCCTCGGCCTACCGACGCCGCGCCACGCCGTGCTCGCCAATGAATCCGACTGCCGGTCGGCCGCGGCGGAACTGGGCTTTCCGTTGATCGTCAAACCGGCCCATGAAGGTTCCAGTATCGGCATGGCCAAGGTGACCAGCGTGGAAGAGCTGGTCGCCGCCTGGCAGGCTGCTAGCAGTTTTGATTCCCAAGTCCTGGTCGAGCAGTGGATCAATGGCCCCGAGTTCACCATTGCCATGCTGCGCGGGCAGGTGTTGCCGCCAATTGGCCTGGGTACGCCGCACAGCTTCTACGACTACGATGCCAAGTACCTGGCTTCCGACACCCAGTACCGGATTCCCTGTGGCCTGGATGCGGCCAAGGAAGACGAGTTGAAGACCCTGACCGCCCGCGCTTGCGAAGCGGTCGGCACCCAGGGCTGGGCGCGCGTCGATGTGATGCAGGACAGCGCCGGCCAATTCTGGCTGCTCGAAGTGAACACGGTTCCCGGTATGACCGACCACAGCCTAGTCCCCATGGCTGCGCGCGCGGCCGGGTTGGACTTTCAGCAACTGGTGCTGGCGATCCTGGCCGATAGCGTCGAGGCGAGGGGCTGAACATGCACGGCGCCACTCTCCGTCACCAGCAACCCGGCAGCGGCCGCGCCTCCATGCGCAAGCCGGCGCCCCGGGGTGCCAGCCGGATGGTGGCCAAGGAACCGTTATCGGCGCGCTTGCCGAAGCCCAACTTCGCGCTGTTCAAGCGTCTGGCCTGGCCGCTGTTGCTGGTCGGGCTGGGGTTCGGTGCCTATGAGCTGGCGCAGCGGTTGTTGCCCTATGCCGACCGGCCGATCGCCAAGGTCAGCGTGGAAGGCGACCTCAGTTACATCAGTCAGCAGGCGGTGCAGCAACGCATCGCGCCGTTCGTCGAGGCGAGCTTCTTCACCGTCGACCTGGCCGGCATGCGCGGCGAGCTGGAGCAGATGCCTTGGATCGCCCATGCCGAGGTGCGTCGCGTATGGCCGGATCAGGTGCTGATCCGCCTGGAGGAGCAATTGCCGATCGCCCGTTGGGGCGACGAGGCGCTGTTGAACAACCAGGGGCAAGCGTTCGCCCCGCGCGAGTCGGCGCACTACGAGCATCTGCCGCAGCTCTATGGGCCGAAGCGTGCGCAACAGCGGGTCATGCAGCAGTACCAGGTGCTCAGCCAGATGCTGCGTCCGCTGGGCTTCTCCATTGCACGCCTGGAACTGCGCGAACGGGGTAGCTGGTTCCTGACAACGGGGGCGGGCAGCGACGGCCAGTCCATCGAACTGCTGCTCGGACGCGATCACCTAGTGGAGAAGATGCGCCGCTTCATCAGCATTTACGACAAGGCGCTGAAAGAGCAGATCGCGAATATAGAGCGCATCGACCTGCGTTACCCCAACGGCCTGGCCGTGGCGTGGCGTACGCCGGTGCCCGACGCGGCGGCGATGACCGCCCGCGCAGAGAATTGAGGAGAACGGAACAATCATGGCAAGCGTGCAGAGCGGCAAGATGATCGTCGGCCTGGACATCGGCACCTCCAAGGTGGTGGCGTTGGTGGGCGAGGTTGCCGCGGACGGCCAACTGGAAATCGTCGGCATCGGGACGCATCCGTCGCGTGGCCTGAAGAAGGGCGTGGTGGTGAACATCGAGTCCACCGTGCAGTCGATCCAGCGTGCCGTCGAGGAGGCCCAGCTGATGGCCGGCTGCCGCATCCACTCGGCCTTCGTCGGGGTGGCCGGCAACCATATTCGCAGCCTGAACTCCCACGGCATCGTCGCCATCCGCGACCGCGAAGTGAGCCCGGCCGATATCGAGCGCGTGCTGGATGCTGCCCAGGCAGTGGCGATCCCGGCTGACCAGCGGGTGCTGCACACCCTGCCGCAGGACTACGTCATCGATAACCAGGAAGGCGTGCGCGAGCCGCTGGGCATGTCCGGCGTCCGTCTGGAGGCCAAGGTGCACGTGGTGACCTGCGCGGTGAATGCGGCGCAGAACGTCGAGAAATGTGTGCGCCGCTGCGGGCTGGAGGTCGACGACATCATCCTCGAGCAACTGGCCTCGGCCTATTCGGTGCTCACCGAGGACGAGAAGGAACTGGGCGTCTGCCTAGTGGACATCGGCGGCGGCACCACCGACATCGCCATCTTCACCGAGGGCGCCATCCGTCACACCGCGGTGATTCCGATCGCCGGCGACCAAGTGACCAACGACATCGCCATGGCCCTGCGTACCCCGACGCAGTATGCCGAAGAGATCAAGATCCGCTACGCCTGTGCCTTGGCCAAGCTGGCCGGTGCGGGCGAGACCATCAAGGTGCCCAGCGTCGGTGATCGTCCGCCGCGAGAACTGTCCCGCCAAGCCCTGGCCGAGGTGGTCGAGCCGCGCTACGACGAGCTGTTCACCCTGATCCAGGCCGAACTGCGGCGTAGCGGCTACGAGGATCTGATCCCCGCAGGGATCGTTCTCACCGGCGGTACTTCGAAGATGGAAGGTGCGGTCGAGCTGGCCGAGGAAATCTTCCACATGCCGGTACGCCTCGGCGTGCCCCACAGCGTCAAGGGGCTGGCCGACGTGGTGCGCAACCCGATCTATTCGACCGGCGTGGGGCTGTTGCTCTACGGCTTGCAGAAGCAGGCCGACGGCGTGCCCATGTCCGGTTTCGGCAGTTTCAGCGATGAACCCAAAACACCTGTCCTGGAGCGGCTCAAACGCTGGGTCCAAGGCAATTTCTGAATGCAATAGCGGTAGGCGTTACAAACTAGAAAAGGAAAGGAGAGGGAAAATGTTCGAATTAGTAGACAACGTCCCACAAAGTGCAGTCATCAAGGTCATCGGCGTCGGTGGCGGCGGTGGCAACGCGGTCAACCACATGGCCAAGAGCAGCATCGAAGGCGTCGAGTTCATCTGCGCCAACACCGATGCCCAGGCGCTGAAGAACGTTGGCGCCCGTACAGTGCTGCAACTAGGTACCGGTGTGACCAAGGGCCTCGGCGCTGGCGCCAATCCGGAGGTCGGCCGTCAGGCCGCGCTGGAAGATCGCGACCGTATCGCCGAAGTGCTGCAAGGCACCGACATGGTCTTCATCACCACCGGCATGGGCGGCGGCACTGGTACCGGTGCGGCGCCGATCATCGCCGAAGTGGCCAAGGATCTGGGCATTCTCACCGTGGCGGTGGTGACCCGTCCGTTCCCGTTCGAAGGCCGCAAGCGCATGCAAATCGCCGATGAAGGCATCCGTGCGCTGGCCGAGAGCGTCGATTCGCTGATCACCATCCCCAACGAGAAGCTGCTGACCATCCTGGGCAAGGACGCCAGCCTGCTGTCCGCCTTCGCCAAGGCTGACGACGTGCTGGCTGGTGCGGTGCGCGGCATCTCCGACATCATCAAACGTCCCGGCATGATCAACGTTGACTTCGCCGACGTGAAGACCGTGATGAGCGAGATGGGCATGGCGATGATGGGCACCGGCTGCGCCAGCGGCCCGAACCGTGCGCGCGAAGCCACCGAGGCGGCGATCCGCAACCCGCTGCTGGAGGATGTGAACCTGCAGGGCGCTCGCGGCATCCTGGTGAACATTACCGCTGGTCCGGATCTGTCCCTCGGCGAATACTCCGACGTGGGTAACATCATCGAGCAGTTCGCTTCCGAGCACGCCACCGTCAAGGTGGGTACCGTGATCGATCCGGACATGCGCGACGAACTGCACGTCACCGTGGTCGCCACGGGCCTGGGCGCGCGCATCGAGAAGCCGGTGAAGGTCGTCGACAATACCGTGCAGGCCACTGTGGCCGCGTCGACCGCTGCCGCACCGCGCAGCGAGCAAGGGGTCAACTACAAGGACTACGAGCGTCCCACCGTACAGCGCCAGAGCCATGCCGGTGCGGCGACCGCGGCCAAGCTCAACCCCCAGGACGATCTGGATTACCTGGATATCCCGGCATTCCTGCGTCGCCAGGCTGATTGATGAAATTTATCAGGACTGTGAAGGTGATTGGTGTTCAGCAAAGGCCGGTTCTGCTATCATCGCCGGCCATTGTTGAAAACAATTCGCAACTAGTGCTATAGCGGCCAATGCCATGATCAGACAACGCACCCTGAAGAACATCATCCGCGCCACGGGCGTCGGCCTGCACTCGGGGGAAAAGGTTTACCTGACCCTGAAGCCGGCGCCGGTGGATACCGGTATCGTGTTCTGCCGTACCGATCTCGATCCGATGGTGGAAATTCCCGCCCGGGCCGAAAACGTCGGCGAAACCACCATGTCGACCACTCTGGTCAATGGTGACGTCAAGGTGGACACCGTGGAGCACCTGCTTTCGGCCATGGCTGGCCTGGGCATCGATAACGCCTACGTCGAACTCTCCGCGTCCGAAGTGCCGATCATGGATGGCAGTGCCGGCCCCTTCGTATTCCTGATTCAATCCGCCGGCCTGCAAGAGCAGGACGCGCACAAGAAATTCATCCGCATCAAGCGCGAAGTGACGGTGCAGGAGGGCGACAAGCGCGCCACCTTCCTTCCCTTCGACGGCTTCAAGGTGAGCTTCGAGATCGACTTCGACCACCCGGTATTCCGGGGACGTACCCAAACGGCGAGCGTGGATTTCTCCAGTACCTCGTTCGTCAAGGAAGTCAGTCGTGCGCGTACTTTCGGTTTCATGCGTGACATCGAGTTCCTGCGTTCGCAGAACCTGGCACTCGGCGGTAGCGTGGAAAACGCCATCGTGGTGGACGAGTACCGCGTGCTGAACGAAGACGGTCTGCGTTATGAGGACGAATTCGTCAAGCACAAGATTCTCGATGCCATCGGCGACCTCTACCTGCTCGGTAACAGTCTGATCGGCGAATTCCGTGGGTATAAGTCGGGCCATGCACTGAACAATCGTCTGCTGCGCACGCTGATCGAGCAGAAAGACGCTTGGGAAGTGGTGACTTTCGACGATCCCAAGACCGCGCCGATCTCCTACATGCGCCCGGTAGCGGCTGTGTAAGCAAGACCCTCCTTTTCCAGACTTCGAGGCCACCCCTGGGGTGGCCTCTTTTTTGCCTGCGCTTTTATCGGGTCGCCACGTGCGGGTGCGTTTTATCGTCGCACCGGCCGAGGGTGGGTCAGCCGTCTTCGGGGGGCTTCACATGGCTGGCCAGACGCTCCAGGGCTGCCTTGAGCCGGGGATCGCTGACGGTCTCGGCGCTCGCCTGGATGCTTTCCGATGCCGAGGGGGAGAGGAAAAGAGTGCGACCGGGTGCACGCCTTTGGGGCGTTGGAGGTTGCACCTTAAGGAGAATTTTCGTTAAGGTCGCGAACTCTTCGAATGCCTGCAGTTGCCGTAGCAGGCGTTTTTGCTGGTAACGCAAGCGGGTGGCCCAATGGCCATCGGTGATGATCAACAACAGGCAACCGTCGCGCCACGAGGCGACATGGCAGTGTTCGCGCGCCGCCGGTTGCAGCTGGCTTTCCAGTAGACGCTGCAGATGAGCGAGGCGTTGGGCTTCGCCGAACAGCGCTTTCAACGGCTTCGCCTCGCTCAAGAGCGCGGCGGGTGTCCGGGCCGGCAAGGGACGAAAAATCATGGCAGGACGCCTGAGATTGGGAGCGGCCATGGTAGCAGAAAGACGGCTACCGATTGCGCTCGGTCACAAGGGGACGTCATGCACATCATTTTCCTGAGCCGCCGTCACGGCGCGACGCGCTCGTACAGCCTCGATCTGCGCCTGCTGTGCGGCGCAGTCTTCCTGTTGATCGGATTGGCTCTGGGGGCCGGCGCAGCGCTGGGGGCCTGGTGGGGTCCGCGTTCGGCTACTGTTCCGCTGGATGAGCCGATGAATGCGCTGCTCGACGAACAGCGCGCGGAGATCAGTGCGACCCGCGAGGATGCGCAGCGCCAACTGGATGCCTTCGCCGCCCACCTGGCGGAACTGCAGGCCCGCCTGACCCGTCTCGATGCCTTGGGCGAGCGGCTCACCGAGCTGGCCAATCTGGATGCCAGCGAATTCGATTTTTCCCTGAACGTGGGGCAGGGCGGCCTCGACGAGCCGCTGGAAGGCTCGGCCTATGCGCCTCCCCCGTTCATGGACAGCCTGGACAGCCTGTCCGAGCGTCTGGACAACCGCGAGCAGTTGCTCGAAGTGTTGGAGCAACTGCTAGCCGAGCGGCGCTTGAGCGAGGCAGAGTCGTTGTCCGGCCGCCCTGTTCTGCAGGGCTATATGTCCTCGCCGTTCGGTCGTCGCAGCGACCCGTTGACCGGACGCCTGAGTATGCACAAGGGCGTGGATTTCGCCGCCAAACCCGGCAGCGATGTGGTTGCCGTGGCGGCGGGTGTGGTCACGTCGTCCGGACGCAAGAGCGGTTACGGCAATGTGGTCGAGATCAGCCACGCCGATGGCTATGTCACCCTTTATGCCCACAACCAGAAGAACCTGGTTCAGGTTGGCGATCTGGTGCAGCGCGGTCAGACGATTGCCAAGGTCGGCAGTACCGGGCGTTCGACTGGTTATCATGTCCACTTTGAAGTGCTGCACAACGGCATGGTGATCAATCCTGCCAGCTTCATCGCCCGTGCCAGCGCGGCGGAATAACCGCCGCTTTCCTCTCTCCCGTTTCCGAGTAGAATGCCCCCTTTGCACGCAGCCGTGGCGGCCCGCGGCCGTGCCTCCATCCCCAGAATGGAAGTCTTTGCCGATATGTTTGCGCCTTTGTTGAAGAAACTCTTTGGAAGCAAGAACGAGCGTGAAGTCAAACGCATGCTCAAGGCAGTACAGGCGATAAACGCACTGGAACAGCAGATGCTGGCGCTCTCGGACGAGCAACTGCGTGCCAAGACCGTAGAGTTCAAAGCCCGTCTGGCCAAAGGCGAAACCCTCGATCAACTGCTGCCTGAGGCTTTCGCGGTCGCTCGTGAGGCCGGCAAACGGGTGATGGGCATGCGTCACTTCGACGTTCAGCTGATCGGCGGCATGACGCTACATGAAGGCAAGATTGCCGAAATGCGTACCGGCGAAGGCAAGACCCTGGTGGCGACCCTGGCGGTCTACCTCAACGCCCTCGAAGGCAAGGGCGTGCACGTAGTCACGGTGAACGACTACCTGGCCCGCCGCGATGCCAACTGGATGCGTCCGCTGTACGAATTCCTCGGCCTTTCGGTCGGTATCGTCACCCCCTTCCAGCCGCCGGAAGAGAAGCGTGCCGCCTATGCCGCCGACATCACCTACGGCACCAACAACGAACTCGGCTTCGACTACCTGCGCGACAACATGGCATTCAGCCTGGAAGACAAGTTCCAGCGTGAATTGAATTTCGCCGTGATCGACGAAGTGGACTCGATCCTCATCGACGAAGCGCGTACGCCGCTGATCATCTCCGGCCAGGCCGAGGACAGTTCCAAGCTCTACCAGCAGATCAACCAGCTCATCCCGCGCCTCAAGCAGCACATCGAGGAAGAGGAAGGCGTCGTTACCCAGGAAGGCCACTTCGCGGTGGACGAGAAGACCCGCCAGGTCGAGCTGAACGAACAGGGCCACCAGTTCATCGAGGAAATGCTCACCCAGGCCGGTCTGCTGGCCGAGGGCGAGAGCCTCTACTCCGCGCACAACCTGTCGCTGCTGACCCACGTCTACGCCGGCCTGCGCGCACATAAGCTGTTCCACCGCAACATCGAATACATCGTGCAGAACAACCAGGTTCTGCTGATCGACGAGCACACCGGCCGCACCATGCCGGGCCGTCGTCTCTCCGAAGGCCTGCATCAGGCCATCGAAGCGAAGGAAGGCCTGCCGATCCAGGCCGAGAGCCAGACCCTTGCCTCGACCACCTTCCAGAACTACTTCCGCCTGTACAAGAAGCTGGCCGGCATGACCGGTACCGCCGACACCGAGGCGTTCGAATTCCATCAAATCTATGGCCTCGACGTGGTGGTGATCCCCACCAATAAGCCGCTGGCGCGCAAGGACTTCAACGACCTGGTCTACCTGACCCAGGAAGAGAAGTACGCCGCGATCATCACCGACATCAAGGAGTGCCAGACCAATGGCCGTCCGGTGCTGGTGGGTACCGCGTCGATCGAAAGCTCGGAGTACGTCTCCCAACTGCTGCAGAAGGAAGGCATCGAGCACAAGGTCCTCAACGCCAAATTCCACGACAAGGAAGCCGAGATCATCGCCCAGGCCGGTCGCCCGGGAGCGGTGACCATTGCGACCAACATGGCCGGTCGTGGTACCGACATTCTTCTCGGCGGCAACTGGGAGGCCGAGGTGGCGGCGCTGGAGAGCCCCGGCGACGAGCAGATCGCCCAGATCAAGGCCGACTGGCAGAAGCGCCACCAACAGGTGATCGAAGCGGGCGGCCTGCATGTGATCGCCTCCGAGCGCCATGAGTCCCGGCGTATCGACAACCAGTTGCGTGGCCGTGCCGGCCGCCAGGGCGACCCGGGCTCCAGCCGTTTCTACCTGTCGCTGGAAGACAACCTGATGCGTATCTTCGCCTCCGACCGGGTGAAGAATTTCATGAAGGCGCTGGGCATGCAGTCCGGCGAGGCGATCGAGCATCGCATGGTGACCAACGCCATCGAGAAGGCTCAACGCAAGGTCGAAGGCCGCAACTTCGACATGCGTAAGCAACTGCTCGAATTCGACGACGTGGCCAACGAGCAGCGCAAGGTGATCTATCACATGCGCAACAGCCTGCTGGCCGCCACCGACGTCGGCGAGACCATTGCCGAATTCCGTGAGGAAGTGCTGACCAACGCCATCAACCAGCACATTCCGCCGCAGTCCCTGCCGGAGCAGTGGGACATCGGCGGGCTGGAAGCGGCCCTGCGCAGCGACTTCGGCGTCGACCTGCCGATCCAGCAGTGGCTCGACGAGGACGAGAAGCTCTACGAGGAAACCCTGCGCGAGCGTATCCTCCAGGCCCTGCTGGATGCCTACAAGGAGAAGGAAGACCTGGCAGGCACCGAAGCGCTGCGGACCTTCGAGAAGCAGATTCTGCTCCGCGTCCTGGACGACCTGTGGAAGGACCACCTGTCGACCATGGACCACCTGCGCTACGGCATCCACCTGCGCGGCTATGCTCAGAAGAACCCGAAGCAGGAGTACAAGCGCGAGTCCTTCAACCTGTTCCAGGACCTGTTGGACTCCATCAAGCGTGACACCATTCGCGTGCTGTCCCACGTCCAGGTCCGTCGCGAAGACCCGGCCGAGGAAGAGGCACGTCTGCGTCGTGAAGCCGAGGCCCTGGCCCAGCGCATGCAGTTCCAGCATGCCGAGGCTTCTGCTTTGCAGCCGCCGCCTGAGCCCCAGGAGGAGGAAGGCGGTGCCGCAGTGGCCCAGATGCCGGTTCGCCAGGAGCCGAAGATCGGTCGTAACGAACCGTGCCCCTGTGGGTCCGGCAAGAAGTACAAGCATTGCCACGGGCAGGTCAACTGAAGCCGGCCCGCCAGTAACGACCAACGCCGCGACCGGCCCAGCCGCTCGCGGCGTTTTTCCAGCCGTGCCGACGGTACGGCATCGCACACAGAACGATTGAAGGAGCGCATCCATGGCTGTTGGTCTTGGCCCTCTGCCTACCCTGCACCCGGTTCCCGGTTTCGAACTCGGCATCGCCTCCGCCGGCATCAAGCGCCCCGGGCGCAAGGATGTGGTGGTGATGCGCTGCGCCGAGGGCTCCACCGTGGCCGGTGTATTCACCCTCAACGCTTTTTGCGCCGCGCCGGTGATCCTGGCGAAGAAGCGTGTGCTCGGCCCGGTCCGCTACCTGCTGACCAACACCGGTAATGCCAACGCCGGCACCGGTGAGCCGGGGCTGGCAGCGGCCGCGCGAACCTGCGCCAAGCTGGCCGAACTGGCCGGGGTCGATGAGACCGCAGTGCTGCCGTTCTCCACCGGCGTGATCGGCGAACCGCTGCCGGTGGAGAAGATCGAGGCGGCGCTGCCCGCCGCACTGGCCGACTTGTCGGAAGGTAACTGGGCCGCCGCTGCCACGGGCATCATGACCACCGATACCTTGCCGAAGGGCGCTAGCCGCCAATTCGAGCACGACGGCGTCGCCATCACTGTCACCGGTATTTCAAAGGGCGCCGGGATGATCAAACCGAACATGGCGACCATGCTCGGTTATATCGCCACCGACGCGAAGGTCGCCCAAGGCGTGCTGCAGGATCTGTTGCGCGATGCGGCGAACAAGTCGTTCAACCGCATCACCATCGACGGCGACACCTCCACCAACGACTGCTGCATGCTGATCGCCACCGGCAAGGCCGGCCTGCCGGAGATCACCCAGGCCAGTGGCCCGTTGTTCGCGGCGCTGAAGCAGGCGGTGCTGGACGTTTCCATGGAATTGGCCCAAGCCATCGTTCGCGACGGCGAAGGCGCCACCAAGTTCGTGACTGTGCAGGTCAATGGCGGCGCCACCCACCAGGAGTGCCTGGATGTCGGCTATGCCGTGGCTCACTCTCCGCTGATCAAGACCGCACTGTTCGCCTCCGACCCGAACTGGGGGCGCATCCTGGCTGCCGTCGGTCGTGCCGGCGTACCCAAGCTGGATGTGTCGAAGATCGATGTCTACCTCGGCGAAGTCTGCATCGCCAGCCGTGGCGGCCGTGCCGCCAGCTATACCGAGGACCAGGGCGCAGCGGTCATGGCCCGCGAGGAGATCGGCATCCGTATCGAACTGGGTCGTGGCACCTGCAGCGAGACCATCTGGACGACCGACCTGTCCCATGAGTACGTGAAGATCAATGCGGAATACCGCACCTGAAGCAGCGGCAAGCTTCAAGCTGTAAGCGGCAAGTCAGAGCGTGAGGCTTGACGATAGCGCCAGGTGAGCGTCCACACTGATTCGCTTGCAGCTTGGGTTTGTCGGAGAGGAAAAGCGATGAAACTGGTAATCGGCAACAAGAACTACTCGTCCTGGTCGCTGCGTGCCGCGCTGGTACTGGAGCTGGCCGAAGAGCCTTACGAAGAGCTGCGCATCCCGCTCTATCAGCCGGACAGTCGGGCCCGGTTGCTCGCCGAGTCTCCGGCGGGCAAGGTGCCGGTGCTGCAGACGGAAGAGGGGCCGATCTGGGACTCCCTGGCCATTGCCGAGTATCTCGCCGAACGCTTCGCCGAATCCCATCTCTGGCCACGCGGCCAGTATGCGCGTGCCGTGGCGCGCTCGGTATGCGCGGAAATGCACAGCGGTTTCGTCGCCCTGCGTAGTCATCTGCCGATGGACCTCAAGCGCAACCAGTCGCTGGCACGCATTCCGGACGAGGCCGCGGCCGACATTGCCCGCGTCTGTGCGCTCTGGGCTGACTGCCGGGCGCGCTTCGGTCAGGACGGCCCTTTCCTATTCGGCCATGCCAGCATTGCCGATGCCTTCTATGCGCCGGTTGCCGCGCGTTTCCGCAGCTACGCCGTAGCGTTGCCTGCGGAGGCGGAGGCCTATGTCGAGACCATCTACCGTTGGCCGGCTTTCCAGCGCTGGTATCAGGCTGCGCTGGAGGAGACGGAGAAGCTCGGATGAAGCGAGTGCATGTCGCCGCCGCGGTGATTCGCGGAAGCGATGGCCGCGTACTGATCGCCCGGCGTCCCGAAGACAAGCACCAGGGCGGACTCTGGGAATTCCCCGGCGGCAAGGTCGAGGAGGGCGAGGCCGTTCAGGCCGCGCTGGGCCGTGAGCTGGAGGAGGAGCTGGGCATCCGCGTGACGAACGCCCGGCCGTTGATTCAGATTCATCATGACTACCCGGACAAGCATGTGCTGCTGGATGTCTGGGAGGTTTCCGGCTTCGACGGCGAACCCCATGGTGCCGAAGGACAACCGCTGGCCTGGGTAACGCCACGGCAGTTGGCGGACTATGAATTCCCCGCGGCGAACCGGCCCATCGTAGCGGCCGCCCGATTGCCGGACCGTTACCTGATCACGCCGGAAAATCTCGGTCCCGCCGAGCTGCTGCAAGGCCTGAAGGCTGTGCTGGACGGCGGTGTCAGGCTGGTCCAGCTACGCGCGCCGGATATGTTCGACGCCGAGTACCGCGACTTGGCCGTCGATGCCCAGGGGCTGTGCGCCGGTCGCGCCCAGCTCATGCTGAAAGGGCCGCTGGAGTGGCTCGGCGATTTCCCAGCGGCGGGCTGGCACCTGACCGCCCGGCAGTTGCGGGAGCTGGTGAGCAGTGGTCGGCCGTTTCCCGCCGAGCGCTGGTTGGCGGCATCCTGCCACAGCGCCGAAGAGCTTGAATTGGCGGCGGAAATGGGGGTGGATTTCGTCACCTTGTCGCCCGTACAGCCGACCCGGACTCATCCCGGCGCCGAGGTGCTGGGCTGGGAGCGTGCCAGCGAGTTGTTGCGTCGGTTCAACCAGCCGGCCTATCTGCTCGGTGGCCTGGCACCGCAGGATCTGCCCCGCGCCTGGGATGCCGGCGCACAGGGTATTGCCGGCATCCGAGGGCTGTGGCCGTGAGACCGGAAGACCTCGAACTGCTGCTCATCCGAACCATGCCGTACGGGAAGTATAAGGGCCGGGCCATCGCCGATCTGCCCGGCCATTACCTGGGCTGGTTCGCCCGGGAAGGTTTCCCCGCCGGCGAGATCGGCCGCCTGCTGGCGCTGATGCACGAGATCGACCACAACGGCCTGGGTGCGCTGCTGGAGCCCTTGCGCCGAAAGCTCCAGCAATCGCAATTACCCGAGGAGCACTGATCAGGCTTCCGGTCCTTCCAACTCTTCGCGAAGGAATTCGTAGGACGGGGCCGCGTGGATGTCCAGCGCCTGGCACAGCTCCAGCACGCGGGGCAGGTCGCAGGTATAGACCAGTACGGTTTGCAGCAGATCATCCAGCGGGTCGCTGAAGTCCATCAGTACGTAGCCGCCCTTTTCCGGGTAGAGGGCGCTGAGCTGGACCTGAATCCGCCGCAGTGCGGTCAAGGCATCGGCCTTGGCCAGTTGCTTGGGTTTGAGGTTGAACGTCACCTGCTTGCCGAACGAGTCCATGATCTGCTGCAACAGGTCGTCGAAGCGGTCTGCCTGGAACAGCACGGTTTCCGGCAGGCTGCCCACCACCACCCACTCGCCCAGAGGGATTGGGAAATCCTCGTCGTAATTGATATCCGGGTTGGCCTTCAGAAAGCCCTGTGGGTCCGCATAGGCCTGGGCGGCTTCGTCGGCGATCCGTTCGATCTCCTCCGGGCCCATACAGCCCGAGCTTATCAGGGTGATCAGTTCGACGAGACGGTCTTTCATGAGGGCATGCCTGAGAGTGGAGGGGCGCGAAGGATAGCCCGGATCGCGCCGATCTTCACTCGGGGGGAGTTGGTGGCGGTTCCGGCCCGACGAAGCGGCTCCAGCGGCGGTCGAGAATCTGCTGCTTGAGGACCTCGATGCTATCGACCAGCAGTTCCTCCAGGGCCAGGTCGGTGTCTTCGTCCTGGTAGAGCCAGGCGTCGAAGCAGGCATCCGCCAGACGAGCGGCAGTGGCCTTGAAGGTATCGGACTGCAGACCGTCGATGGAACCATGAAGCAGGCTCCTGGCGATGCCGGTCAGGGCATCGTCGAGGCTTTCCGCGAGCCGATCGCCCAGCGGCAGCCGGCGTAACCGGGCCAGCTCTCGGTTCTCCGCCAAGGCACGTCGTATGAGCTGGGTGACATGCGCCTCGATGGCCGCCCGGTTGCCGTGGTAGCCCTCCTGCAGCATGGCTTCGAGACGCCGCGAGAGATCGGCGATCAGGCGCTCCTTGCGTGGCCGGATCACGCCGTCCACCAGCCGACGGGTGAGGTCGTCGCTGGTGCCGATCTCCTGTTGCAGGCGTGAGAACAGGCGGACCATGACCCGATCCGACAACTCTTCCAGCAGCAACTGGTAGTAGCGGTTGAAGAAGCCGTAGATCGCCCAGGTGCGCATGTCGATCAGGCCCAGCCGCTGCAGGCGGATGGCCAGGACCAGGATGCGCAGCGCGCGCAGCCAGCGCATGCCGCTCAGTGGGATGCAGCCGAGCACGTCGTACCAGTGGGTGAAGGGGTAGTAGTACCAGCGCGGATAGCGCTTCTCGACGACGGCGACGGTCCAGCCGAGCAACACGTCAAGGATGAAAACGGCGACGAAAGCCAAGTCGATGAACTGGAAGTGAGCGTGCACTGTTTCCGCGTAGAGCCTGTGCAGCTCCGGCACCAGGGCGTTCAGCGCCAGGTTGATCGGCACCAGTTGGAACAGGCTGTCGAACAGGATCAGCCCCAGGTTGAGGCAGACCAGCAGCACGATGAAGGCTTCCCAGGCGGCGTGCAGGCCTTCGCGCCGCCGGGTTTCCGAAGAGAGTGGGGCGCCGGTCACCTGCCCTTGTCCGGTGCGGGCGCCGCCTGCCAAAGCACTTCCTGGACGTGTTGGCGGCGGGCGATCAGACGGGCGGCGACGAACAGCAGGTCGGACAGGCGATTGACGTAGGCCAGGCCGACCCCTTCCAGCGGTTCGACGGCATTCAATTGCTGGCAGCGGCGCTCCGCGCTACGGGCCAGGCTGCGGCATACGTGGGCCTGGGCGACCAGGCGGGAACCGCCGGGCAGGATGAAGTTTTCCAGTGGGCCGAGTTCGTCGTTCCAGCGGTCGATGGCCGCTTCGAGGCGTTCGATTTCCGTCTGGTCCAATGCGCGGTATGCCGGCATCGCCAGTTCGCCGCCCAGGTCGAACAGCCGGTGCTGGCAGGGCGCCAGGACTTCGATCACTTCGTTCAGGCCCGGCCATGTGGCCTGCTGCTCGGCCAGTTCGGCGAGCAGCAGGCCGAGCTGGCTGTTGAGGGTGTCCAGCTCGCCCATGGCCTCGACCCGTGGATGATCCTTGGGTACCCGGCGGCCATCGGCCAGTCCGGTTTCGCCGGCATCCCCGGTGCGGGTGTAGATCTTCGACAGTCGATAGCCCATGTTCAGAGTCCCGTGTTCTCGCTGGCGGCGGCCAAGGGCAGGCGCAGGGTGAAACAGGTGCCCTGGCCGGGCTTGGACTGCACTTCCATCTGTCCCTTGTGATTGTTGGTGATGATGAAATAGGACACCGACAAACCGAGCCCGGTGCCCTGGCCAATCTCCTTGGTGGTGAAAAACGGCTCGAAGATGCGTTTGCGCACCGACTCGGGAATGCCGACGCCGTTGTCCTCCACGAGAATTTCCGCCCACGGCGGGTTGTAGCGGGTGCGCAGCACGATGCGCCCAGGTTCCCGGTTCGGGTTCTCGTCGCGTTGGTGGATGGCCTGAGCGGCGTTCTTCAGCAGGTTGAGCAGCACCTGTTCCAGTTCGTTGCCGGTGCAGGGCACCGGGCCCAACTGCGGATCGAAGTCGCGGACGATGGCCAGGCCCTTGAAGTCGAAGCCCTCCATCAGCGCGAAGTCGTTGCCGGCGATTTCCACCGCCTGGTCGATCAACGTGGGCAACTGGCAGGGCGCCAGCTCGCGATTGCTGCGCCGGCTGAAGCTGAGCATGTGGCTGACGATCTTCGCGGCGCGCGCACCGGCCTGCTGGATGCCGTCGAGCAATCGGGGGACTTCGCGGCTGTCCAGATAGCGGTTGACGGTCTGCAGGTCGATGCCGAGGTCCTCGGCCTGCTGCAGGTTCTTTGCCAGGTCGGGCGACAGGCGCCGGCGGATGTTTTGCACGTTATGCAGGATGGCGCCCAGCGGGTTGTTGATTTCGTGCGCCATGCCGGCCGCCAGGCCACCGACCGAGAGCATCTTTTCCGACTGCACCATCAGCTCTTCCATGGACAGGCGCTGAGTGATGTCGTCGATACGGATCACCGCACCACGGCCCGCACTGCCCACCAGGGGGTAGAACGTCAGGGCGTAGTGATGGGGAATGTCGTCCTTGGTCCAGGTGACCCGGTCGATTTTCTCCACCTTGTGCTGTTCGGCAGTGCGCTTGAGCTGCGGCAGGAACGGCTTGAGCGGCGGGAAGGCGAGGAACACCGGTTGGTTGAGGGCTTCGTCCAGGCGCGTCCCGGAAAGGGCGCTGGCCTCTTGGTTCCATTGGGTGACGTACAACTGCTCGTCGAGAGCGATCAACGCCGAAGGCATGGAGTCGATGATGCTGTTCAGGTAGTTCTGGAAGCCGGTGAGCTTCTTCTCGATCTTGCTGCGGACCTGCACTTCCAGTTCCAGCTTGCGATTGGAGTGGCGGGTCTCCTCGGCCAGGCTGCGGGCCTTGTCGAAGGCCGACTGGGCTTCGTCGCGGGCGCGTCGCAATTGCTGTTCGCGGGCTTCCATGCGCGACAGCATGGTGTTGAACGCGTCCGCCAGGCTGCCGATCTCGTCCTGGTTGCCGCGCGAGGCGCGCAGTGCATAGTTTTCCTCGCGGGTCACCTGACGCGATAGCTCTTCCAGGCGCCGGATCGGCCGGGTGATCAGGCGGCGGATCTGCCGCGCCACCAGCAGCCAGAGCAGCACGCTGATGGCGAGGATCACCAGGCTGGCGGTGAGGGTGCCGGTGTAGAAGGCGCCGGGCAGCTCGCTGGAAGCGACCAGCAGCAGATAGCCGGGGCGCCCCTTGGGTTGCGGCAGCTCGATTACCTGGTTGGCGCGGAACTCGCTGTGTCGCCAGCTTTCCAGCAACTCGATGCGCTCCGGCAGCTCAAGCTTCTCGCCGCGCTTGAGCTGGGCGAGGCTGATACCGTTCTGATCGTAGATGGCTGCGGCGCGCAGCGGCTTGTATTCCTCCAGGCGCTTGAGCACGGCTTCGGCGGCCGCAGGGGAGGATAGCGCCTCCTTGCTCAGGGACGGCGTGGCGATCAGCCGGCCCAGTGTCTGCAAGGCCTCGGGTGCCACGCTTTCCTGGGAAATCCAATAGGCCGCGCTGATGAAGGTCAGGTTGGCCACCAGCAGGACGGCGGCGAGCAGCACCAGCAGGGCGGCCAGCAGTTTCTGACCGACCGAAAGATTTTCGAGGTACTGGCGCAGGGTCATGTCATGGACAGCGTTTGCCTGAGAACAGGCAGGTTAGCGCGGCCTTCAGTCGGTGGGCAATCCGCGGAGCGTCAGGGTTTCCTTCAAGCGTGCCTGCAGCGCGGTCAGGCGCGGCAGCGCCAGGCCGCGGCGATGCCCCTCCGCGCAGGCGCGGTCGAGCAGGTAGCCGATCTCGGTGCGGCGGCCCTGGGCGACGTCCTGGTGCATCGACGAGTAGTTGGCGGCGGTGGCTTGGATCACCCGCCGCACCTCGTCGAGAAGGCCCTCGGCGGCGGCCGTCTGGCCACAGGCGAGCAGCAGCTCGGCAAGCTCTGCGCAGAGGCCGGCGATCTGCTCCGGGTGGTTCGCCAATTCGCCGTTGCGGCAGTCGTGGAGCACGGTCAGCGGATTGATGGCGCAGTTCAATGCCAGCTTGCGCCACAGCCGGGTCAGGATGTCCGCTGTCCAGTCGTGGGGAATGCCGGCTCGCGCCAAGTCCTCCAGCCAGGCCGGAGCGTGGCTCTCGTCCGATGTTCCCAGCCAGGTGTGCCCGCGCCCGGCGAAGACCACCCGGAATGTGCTGTCGCGGAAGGCGCCTTCGGTACTCGAGGCCAGGATGCAGCGTGCCCGGGGGACCCGTGCCGCCACCTCCTGTTGGCTGCCGATGCCGTTCTGCAACAGGATCAACTCGGCTTCCGCGCCCAGGCGCGATGCGATGCTGGCTACCGCGACTTCGGCATCATAGGCCTTGCAGGCCATCAGCAAGCGCCGGATGGGGGTGGAGGCGTCCGCCGTTTCGGCGACGATGGGGTAGAGGCTCGCCTGGCCGTCTTCGACCAGGGTCAGGCCACCGGCGGCCTGGTAGGCAGCCAGTCGCTCCCGATTACGGAGCACCAGCCGCACCGGCACGCCGGCGCGCGACAACCGGGCGGCCCAGAGGCTGCCGAGGCTGCCGGCACCGAGGATGTGCCAGGTCATGTGGGTAAGGGCAGACGCTGCGCCGCCACCCGGCCGCTGGCATAGGACTCTGGCAACAGCTCGGTAGCCAGTTCCATCAGGCGTTCCGGTTCTACCGGCAGCGCCTTGCTGTCCAGGCCGATCAGGCTGATGCCGGCCTTCAGGGTGATGAAGCCCTCGCTGGTCTTGAACGCCTTCAGGTTCAGTCCTTCATGGAGCCGCTTGAAGCTGCTCGGCGAGCATTCATGCAGGTCTTCCAGCAGGGTGATCAGGCCGAAATGGTGGTCGTCCAGCCTCGCCAGGACATCGAGGGGACGAACCAGTTGCTGCAGGCGGCGGGCGATGCCATGCAGCAGTTCGTTGTAGAAGCGTTCGCCGTATTGCTGGCGCAGCTCACCGGCGTTGTGCAGGCCGATGGTCAGGTAGCACAGCGCGCCGCCGCGGGCGTCCACCTGGCGCAGGCTGTCCACCAGTTTCTGGCGCAGGTAACGCGGATTGCCCAGGCCGGTGAGCGGGTCCACCAGGTTACGCTGCTCCAGGCTGGCGATGTTCTGCATTAGCAGGCGCTTCTCCTGCAGCAGGCGTTGGAGGGTGTTGCACAGACGGTCGGCGGCGTAGATGCGCGGGACTAGCTGTTCATTCATCGAGGCCTTGCTGATGAAGTCGTCGACGCCCCTGTCGAAGGCCTCGCTCAGCACGTTTTCGCCCTCCTTGCCGGTGAGCAGGATGACGTAGGTGTAGTGATCGGCCATTTCGTCGATCTGGCGGACCCGGGCGGTCAGTTCCAGGCCGTCCATTTCCGGCATCAGCCAATCGGCCAGAAGCACGCTGGCCGGGCGCGATTCGAGCAGTTTCAGTGCCTCGGCGGCGCTATTGGCGTAGCGCACGTCCTGGTATCCGGCCTGGGTAAGGGCGCGGCCGATCATGGCGCTGGAAAATTTGGCATCGTCCACCACCAGAATGCTGAGATGGGGGTTGGGCATTGAAAGGGCTCACTGCAGGGAAATGGGCGCCGGGTACTTCGCCGGGCGGTATGTGTCCGAGCAGTTATAATGACCGCGCATTTTAACCGTCAAGCCAGGCGCGACTCTTACGTGAACCCGGTTGCGCCGTTTATCTGGAGGAATCCCATGCCCTCGTTCGACGTGGTGTCCGAACTGGACAAGCACGAAGTCACCAACGCCATCGACAATGCCATCAAGGAGCTGGACCGGCGCTACGACCTGCGCGGCAAGGGCAGCTTCGAACTCAAGGACCTGACCGTCAACCTGACCGCCGAGGCCGATTTCCAGCTCGAGCAGATGGTCGAGATCCTCAAGCTCGCCCTGGTCAAGCGCAAGATCGATATCCAGTGCCTGGAGTTCAAGGATGCCTATCCGTCCGGGAAAACCGTCAAGCAGGAAGTCATCCTGCGCGAAGGTATCGACAAGGAACTGGCGAAGAAGATCGTCGCCCATATCAAGGACAGCAAACTGAAGGTCCAGGCTGCGATCCAGGGCGAGCAGGTGCGCGTCACCGGCAAGAAGCGCGACGACCTGCAGGAAGCCATCGCGCACCTGCGTGCCAAGGATTTCGGCATGCCGCTGCAGTTCAACAACTTCCGCGATTGACCCATCCCAACGCCGGTACGGCGTCCGGCCCCTGACAGGCTGCTTCTGGCGAGGACGCACAAGCGCCGCGCTCTCCTCTGTCTGCAAAGGCCTTTCCAGCCGCCATGCATCGATCATGGCGGCCGCATTCCATTCGAAAGGAGAACTCTCATGGAGCTGAACCTCGACTATCTCGTCAGCCTTTCCGAAGCCTGGCTACCGATCGCCCTGCATTACAGCGGCCAGTTGCTGCTGGCACTAGCGACCCTGGCGATCGGCTGGTGGCTGGTCAACCGCTTGACCAACAAGGTCAGTACGCTGCTGAAGAAGCGTAGCGTCGACCAGACCCTGCACGGCTTCATCGGCAGCCTGGCCAATATCGCTCTCAAGGTGCTGCTGCTGGTCAGCGTGGCCTCGATGGTCGGCGTCGAGACGACGTCCTTCATCGCCGCCATCGGTGCGGCCGGCCTGGCCATCGGCCTGGCGCTGCAGGGCAGCCTGGCGAACTTCGCCGGCGGCGTGCTGATCCTGCTGTTCCGCCCGTTCCGAGTGGGCGACTGGATCGAGGCGCAGGGCGTGAGTGGGACGGTCGACAGCATTCAGATCTTCCACACCACGCTGAAGACTGCCGACAATAAGGTAGTGGTCGTGCCCAACGGCAGCCTGTCCAACGGCCACATCACCAACTATTCCCGCGAGGCCAAGCGCCGGGTGGATATCGTCCTGGGCATCGATTACGGCAGCGACATCAAGCTGGCGCGGCAGGTGCTCCTGGAGATCGCCAAGGATTCCCGCGTGCTGGAGGAGCCGGCACCGGTGGTGTTCGTCACCGGCCTGGGCGATAGCGCGGTGAACCTGTCGCTGCGGGTCTGGGTGGCCACCGCCGACTACTGGCCGGTGACTTTCGACTTCATCGAGCAGGCCAAGGAGCGTCTGACGGCCGCCGGCGTCGGCATTCCTTTCCCGCAGCGGGTGGTGCACCTGCAGCAGGCGGTCGGGGAACATCCGGCATCGCGCAAGCTGACCGCCGGCCAGACGGCATAAGAACGACGAGGCGGGCCGTCAGGCCCGCTCCGAGGACGCCATGGGCGCCGAACCGTTCGGTTCGGTGCGATTCCTCCGCCACTGCCAGAGAATCAGCACCAGTGTCGGTACGCCGAGCAGGGCGGTGGCGAGGAAGAACTGCGCGTAGCCGAGTTTTTCCACCATCACGCCGGAATAGCCGCCGATCAGGCGCGGCAGGAGCAGCATGATGGAACTGAGCAGGGCGTACTGGGTGGCCGAGAACTTCAGGTTGGTCAGGCTCGACAGGTAGGCGACGAAGGCCGCCGTGGCGAGGCCGGCGCTGAAGTTATCGCAGGAAATGGTCACCACCAGCATCGGCAGGTGCGCGCCCATGCCGGCGAGCATGAGGAACAGCAGGTTGGTCGCCGCCGAGGCCACGCCGCCGATGAACAGGATCGGCATGATGCCGAAGCGCACGATCAGCAAGCCGCCGACCCCGGCCCCGAGCAGGGTCATGACCAGGCCGAAGAGTTTGCTGACGCTGGCGATCTGGTCCTTGGTAAAACCCATGTCGATGTAGAAGACGTTCGCCATTACCCCCATCACCGTATCCGACATCCGATAGGTCGCCACCAGGCCGAGCAGCAGCAACGCCTGCCAGCGGTAGCGATGGATGAAGTCGTTTATCGGTGTCAGCACTGGCGCCATGCCGCCCCAGAACAGGCTGGAAATGGACAGGCCGGTGAGCAGGGTGTAAAGCAGCGCGCGCAGGAAGGCGCGGTCGTAGAGCAACAACTGCTGCAGGCTGAGTTGGCCGCGCAGCATCAGGTCCAGGTCGCTCTCGTAAAACTGGGTGACCATCGCCGGTATCGAGATCAGCAGAATGATCAGCAGCAGCACCGACAGCAACTGGTGGAAGAAACCATACTTTGCCGCCGCCGTCTTCAGTACCGGTGCCAGCCCGCCCCAGAACAGGCCGGAAGCGCAGATACAGGCCAGGGCGGTGTAAAGCAACGCGCGCAGGAAGGCGCGGTCGTTGTACAGCAGGTCCTGGGGCGTTACGTCGCCCTTGAACATCAGCACCAGGTCGCTCTGATAGAACTGGATGAACAGGGCGGGTACGGAGATCGCCAGGACGATCACAACGAGGATCGACAGCAACTGGTGAAAGAAACCGTGCTTCGGTGGTGCCGCGTGGATATGCGGCGGAGCCGGAGGTTCGCGCATCCACAGGCTGGTAGCCAGCCCCGGTAGCATCAGCAGGGCGAACAGCAGGTAGGTGTTGGCCCAGGCAGCATGCTTGTACAACTGGTTGGTGGAGCCGAACCATTCGGCGAAATACAGCGCGCCGGCGGTGGCGAGCAGGGCGGCGACCCGGTAGCCGGCCATGTAGCTGGCAGCCAGTGCGGCCTGGCGGCTGTCTTCGGCGATCTCCAGGCGGTAGGCATCGATCGCGATGTCCTGCGTGGCCGAGGCGAAGGCCACCAGCACGGCCAGTGCTATCAGCCAGGACAATTGCATCTGCGGGTCGAAGTTGGCCATGCCGATCAGGCCGATGGCCACCAGGCTCTGCGACAGCACCAGCCAGGAGCGCCGGCGTCCCAGCTTACCGAGCAACGGCAGCCGCCATTGGTCGAGCATCGGCGCCCAAACCCATTTGAAGGCATAAGCCAGGCCGATCAGGCTGGCGAACCCGATGGTCTCCCGCGCGACCCCGGCTTCGCGGAGCCAGACCGACAGGGTGGAAAACACCAGCATGTAGGGAAGGCCGGCGGCAAAACCCAGGAGAAGCAGGGCCAGGGTGGCAGGGCTGGCGTAGGCGGCGACTGCATCGCGCCAGGTACGACGGGTCATGTACGGGAGCCTGTGTTCAACACCGTTAGCAGCGGTTCCTGGGTGTGGCAGGCAAGGCACGTTGCGGCGCCATTGCGTGGTAAAGCGCGCACTCTAACCGCTGTGCTCCATCGGACGCCAGCCGTGCCGACGGATATCCACACGATCGTTGTGGATCGTCACGCCCTCCGCCCGCAAGCGTGCCCGCTGTTCGTGGCCCGAAGCCGTGCCGGCTGGCAGACTGAGGCGCCCGCCGGCACCAAGCACGCGGTGCCAGGGCAGACTGGTGCCTTCCGGCAACTGCGAGAGCGTGCGACCGACCCAGCGTGCCGCGCGCCCGAGCCCGGCCAGTTCGGCGAGCTGGCCGTAGCTGACCACCTTGCCCGATGGCACCTGGCTCAAGGTCAGGTAAAGCGCTTCGCGCCTCGCCTCGGCACTTTCCGGCGGCGAAGCGGGCCAGACGGGCGCTGCAGTCCGTTCCTCCCGCTGGTCTTCTGCGTCATCGATCATGCTGCTGCGTGTCCTGTCTCGGTATGCCGTTCTGCCGCCGTAACCTGGGTCGTACGCCGCCAACCGATCGGCGTTGGCCGTGGCGAACAGGCGGAGCGCGTTGGTCGACTGATCTGAACTCACGGAAAAACTGCTGGTCAGTCTTGCTCAGTCGCCGGGCTTGCGGATAATGCCCGGTTTTTCGAATTCTGAGTGCCATTGCCGCCTATGTTGTCCAGAACTCTGCTGTGTATAGCTCTTACCGCCGCCTCGGCGTCCGCTATCGCCGATACCGTATGGTTGAAGAACGGTGACCGCCTGACCGGCAAGATCAAGGTCTTCGACGGGAGCCGCTTGGTCCTCGAGACCGATTACGGCGGCTCCATCCCCCTCGACTGGAAGAAGGTCGCGACGCTGGAAAGCAACCAGCAATTGCTGATCAAGGAGGACGATGTCACCGGCGAGCGTGCCAAGGCGTTGAAGCCGGCGGAAGAGGGCAAGGTTATCCTGGCCAACGGCGACCAGCCGAAGACCGTGGAACTGGCCAGTATCGCTCAGATCATCCGGCCCAAGCCGGTGGTGGAAGACCTGACCTGGACCGGTAATGTCGACGTGTCCATGGACTACAAGCGGGCCGAGTCCGATACCGACGACTACGACATCGATTTCAAGACCAAGGCGCGCCACGGCCGCTGGCGGCATAACGCCAAGGGCGAATACAACCGCGAATTCCAGGACGACGTGAAGAGCACGGACAACTGGGAAGCGGAATATGCCCTCGACCGCTTCCTCGACGAGCATTGGTTCTGGCAGGGCCGCTTCGACTACAAGCGCGACAAGATCGAAGACCTGCGCCGCCAGCGCACATTGGGTACCGGTCCCGGCTACCAGTTCTGGGACAACGAGCTGGGCGCGTTCTCCCTGGCGTCGCTGATCAACCGTGCGGATTATGAGTACGCCGACGGCGAGAAGGACAACTTCTACTCCCTGGCAGTGAAGTGGGACTACAACCGCTACCTGATCGGAAAGACGATCGAGATTTTCAGCAACGGCGAAGTGGGCAAGCCGCTGGGCGGCGTCGCCGATTATTCGCTGGATGCCGAGGCCGGGCTGCGCTACAAGGTGACCGACTGGGCGTCGATGAACATGAAGGTGGAAAAGGACATGGTCAGCGGCTCGGACGGCGATCTCGACGAGACCCGCTATTCCCTGGGCTTTGGCGTCGGCTGGTAATTTCGCCGCCAGAAAGAAAAAGGCTCCGCGGCAATGGCCGCGGAGCCTTTTTTATTGTCGACCTTGATGACACCTTACAGGCGCAGGCCGCCGTCCAGTTCGAGGATGCGACCGGTGTAATAGTCGTTCTCGAAGATGTAGGCCACGGAGTGGGCGATTTCGGTAGGTTTGCCCATGCGCCGCAGCGGAATGCCGGAAGTCATTTTCTCCAGGGCTTCGGGCTTCATGCTGGCGGTCATTTCGGTCTCGATGAACCCCGGAGCGACGCCGGCCACGCGGATGCCGTAGCGCGCCAGCTCCTTGGCCCAGACCACGGTGTCGGCGGCCACACCAGCCTTCGCGGCGGAGTAGTTGGCCTGGCCCATGTTGCCGGCACGGGAAATGGAGGAAATGTTGACGATCGCGCCCTGGTTCTTCAGCTCGATCATCTTCGCCGCCACTTCGCGGGTGCAGAGGAACACGCCGGTCAGGTTGACATCGATTACCGCCTGCCATTGAGCCAGACTCAGCTTGGTCATCTCGCCGTCCTTCACCTTGACGGTGAGGCCGTCACGCAGGATGCCGGCGTTGTTGACCAGGCCGTTGATGGCGCCGAAGTCCTCGGCGATACGGGCCACGGTGTCCACCACCTGCTCTTCGTTGGCAACGTTGCACAGATAGGCGCGCGCCTCGGTGCCCAGTGCCTTACAGGCCGCCACGGCCTGGTCGAGCTTCTCCTGGTTGAGGTCCACCAGCGCCAGCCTCGCGCCTTTGGCGGCCAGGTATTCGCCCATTGCGCGGCCCAGGCCCTGGCAGCCGCCGGTGATAATGATGACCTTGTCTTTCAATTCCATAGCAAATCCCCTCAAAGTATCGGCTGGTCCCCCTCGTTGGCGCCGCGGACCGCAATGCGGGGCGCCCGTCCGTTTTTAGACCGGATTCTTTACAAGGAGTCAGATAGTGAGCGTGAAAGCGGCCAAGCATGCCCGAGAATTGCTGCTCAAGGAATACCGTGGCGTGCTATCCACCCATTCAAAGGCCATGCCGGGTTTCCCTTTCGGATCGGTGGTGCCTTATTGCCTTGACGAAAGGGGTTGGCCGCTGATCCTGATCAGCCGTATCGCCCAGCACACCCACAACCTGCAGAAGGAGCCGAAATGCTCGCTGCTGGTGGGCGAGCGGGGCGCCGAAGACGTCCAGGCTGCCGGGCGTCTGACCCTGCTCGCCGAAGCGCGGCAATTGGACGATCCGGCCGCCATCGAGGCCGCCGCGGCGCGTTACTACCGCTATTTCCCCGGCTCGCGCGATTACCACAAGGCCCACGACTTCGATTTCTGGGTGCTGGAGCCCGTGCGCTGGCGCTACATCGGCGGTTTCGGCGCGATCCACTGGCTCGACGAGGTGGCTTTGGCCAATCCGTTCGTCGGCGAGTCCGAGACCGGCATGGTCGAACATATGAACGCCGACCATGCCAACGCCATTGCCCATTACGTGGAGCTGGCCGGACTACCGACAGGAGAGACCGCCGAGCTGGCCGGCATCGACAGCGAAGGTTTTCACCTGCGTATCGGCCAAGCGCTCTATTGGTTGGCTTTCCCCCAGCCGTGCATCAATCCCGGTGCGGTACGCCAGGCGCTGGTCGCCCTGGCGCGTGCCGAGCGTTGGCCGACGGCCGAGGAGGCCTGAGCCGGGCTCGCCGCCGGATCGTCGAAGCATCCGGTTACAGCTCGTTGCTGCTGTGGGGTTGAATTGGTCCCGCAGCGGCGTCAACTAACGGTTATCGGAAGCCGTTCTTCCGCCAAGGAACCCTCGATGCGTGCTTTTCTTTTCCTGCTGTTGCTGTTCCCGCTGCTCGAACTCGCGGTACTGATCAAGGTCGGCAGCGCCATCGGCGTGCTGCCCACGCTGCTGTTGATCGTCTTCACCGCCATCCTCGGCAGTGTCCTGTTGCGTGTCGCCGGATTGTCCACCGCGTGGCGCGCCCGTGAGCGCCTGGCTCGTGGCGAGCTGCCGGAGCAGGAGATGCTCGAAGGCCTGCTGATCGCCGTGGGCGGTGGCCTGTTGCTGCTGCCGGGCTTCATCAGCGATATCTTCGGCCTGCTCTGCCTGTTCCCCTTTACCCGCCGTCTGATCGTCGCCAATCTGCGCAAGCGCGTCGAAGAGCAGGCCCTGCGCCAGCGCGCCTTCGCCGATGATCTGGCGGCCAGCCAGGGCCGGCCGGGAGTCGGTCGGCCGAACGTGATCGAAGGCGAATACGAGCGCCGGGATCGCTGAGTGCAGTGGTAGCGCTGGCTAAAAACGCCGGCAATCCACCGACTTGCGCAAATTTTTTCAGTCGTCCCCTTGAAATGCTCTTGGCCGCCCTTATGTAGCGGTCACCGCAAGGTCCCTGTCGCATCGGCAGGCTGTCTTCTGCGGCTCGCTCAGCGGGCCGTAACCGGCAATGCCGGATTTGCTAACCCGCCGGTGGGCTCCACCGGAAGCTGGAAATCACTTAACTAGGAGAGATCGACAATGAAGCTTCGTCCTCTGCATGACCGCGTCGTCATTCGTCGCAGCGAAGAAGAAACCAAGACCGCGGGCGGCATCGTCCTGCCGGGTTCCGCTGCCGAAAAACCGAACCGTGGCGAAGTCGTCGCCGTCGGCACCGGTCGCGTGCTGGACAACGGCGAAGTGCGTCCGCTGGCCGTGAAAGTCGGCGACCAGGTGGTATTCGGTCCGTACTCCGGCAGCAACACCATCAAGGTTGACGGCGAAGACCTGCTGGTGATGGGCGAGAACGAAATTCTCGCTGTCATCGAAGCCTGATTTCCGCCCTCCGCATAACCTAACGAATTGAGGATCAATCGACATGGCTGCTAAAGAAGTTAAGTTCGGCGACTCCGCTCGCAAGAAGATGCTGGTTGGCGTGAACGTTCTGGCCGACGCCGTCAAGGCCACCCTCGGCCCGAAAGGCCGCAACGTGGTGCTGGAAAAGAGCTTCGGCGCTCCGACCATCACCAAGGACGGCGTTTCCGTCGCCAAGGAAATCGAGCTGAAGGACCGCTTCGAGAACATGGGCGCCCAACTGGTGAAAGACGTTGCCTCCAAGGCAAACGACGAAGCCGGTGACGGCACCACCACCGCCACCGTCCTGGCCCAGGCCATCGTCAACGAAGGCCTGAAGGCCGTCGCCGCCGGCATGAACCCGATGGACCTCAAGCGCGGTATCGACAAGGCCACCATCGCCATCGTCGCCGAGCTGAAGAACCTGTCCAAGCCGTGCGCCGACTCCAAGGCCATCGCCCAGGTCGGCACCATCTCCGCCAACGCCGACGAGTCCATCGGCCAGATCATTGCCGAAGCCATGGAAAAAGTCGGCAAGGAAGGCGTGATCACCGTTGAAGAAGGCTCGGGCCTGGAGAACGAACTGTCCGTCGTCGAAGGTATGCAGTTCGACCGCGGCTACCTGTCCCCCTACTTCATCAACAAGCCGGACACCATGGTTGCCGAACTGGACAACCCGCTGATCCTGCTGGTCGACAAGAAGATTTCCAACATCCGCGAAATGCTGCCGGTGCTGGAAGCCGTCGCCAAGGCCGGCCGTCCGCTGCTGATCGTCGCCGAAGACGTGGAAGGCGAAGCCCTGGCTACCCTGGTGGTGAACAACATGCGTGGCATCGTCAAGGTCGCGGCCGTCAAGGCTCCGGGCTTCGGCGACCGCCGCAAGGCCATGCTGCAGGACATCGCCATCCTGACCGGCGGTACCGTGATTTCCGAAGAAGTCGGCCTGAGCCTGGAAAGCGCCACCCTGGAGCACCTGGGTAACGCTAAGCGCGTCGTGCTGAACAAGGAAAACACCACCATCATCGACGGCGCTGGCGCCCAGAGCGACATCGAAGCCCGCGTGGCCCAGATCCGCAAGCAGGTCGAAGAGACTTCCTCCGACTACGACAAGGAGAAGCTGCAAGAGCGTCTGGCCAAGCTGGCCGGCGGTGTTGCCGTGATCAAGGTCGGTGCCGGCACCGAAGTCGAGATGAAAGAGAAGAAGGCTCGCGTCGAAGACGCCCTGCACGCGACCCGCGCTGCCGTGGAAGAAGGCGTGGTGCCTGGCGGCGGTGTCGCCCTGGTGCGTGCCCTGCAGGCCATCGCTGACCTGAAAGGCGCCAACGAAGACCAGAACGTCGGTATCGCTCTGCTGCGTCGCGCGGTCGAAGCCCCGCTGCGCCAGATCGTCGCCAACGCCGGCGACGAGCCGAGCGTGGTAGTCGACAAGGTCAAGCAGGGTTCCGGCAACTTTGGCTTCAACGCCGCGACCGGCGAATACGGCGACATGATCGAGATGGGTATCCTCGATCCGGCCAAGGTGACCCGTTCCGCTTTGCAGGCTGCGTCCTCCATTGGCGGTCTGATGATCACCACCGAAGCCATGGTTGCCGAGATCCAGGAAGACAAGCCGGCCCCGGCCATGCCTGACATGGGCGGCATGGGTGGCATGGGCGGCATGATGTAAGCCGCCCGGTCTTCGTACCGAAACGAAGAAGCCCCGCCTTGTGCGGGGCTTTTTCATGGGCGTTGATTTTTTAGTGGGTATGGAATGGATTTTTTGTAGGAGCGAATTCATTCGCAATCAGAGCCTGACGATGCTCCGTTATCGCGACGCTCCCACTGTCCGGGCATAGATTTCGGCCAGGGTGCGCCAGCCGCTTACCGACTGCCAAGGCGTTCGATCGAGGTACACGACTCAACACAAGCGTCGTCCAGGTAGCGGGATAGATGTGGAAAAAGACCCGCAGGCAGGGGCCGCCTGCGGGGTGGACGAGGAGATCAGTCCAGGTTGGAGGAAGGGGAAGCGGGTGTCTGGCTTGCCTCGGCCATGACGGGGGCCGGTCGGCGATAGAGCAACAGGGCGTAGCAGCCGAGGCAGATCAGCCAGTCGAACAGCGCGGTCCAGAGGTTGTGTGAGAGGAAGTGCGCCCCCTGCATCATCCTGGCGATGGAGAACAGCCCGCCGAGGGCGAGGGCTCCGACGAAGGCGGCCCGCGCCAGGCGCGGACGGCGGTCGCGCAGGACGAAGTACAGGGCGAAGAAGGCGAAGCCGCTGGTGGCATGGCCGCCTGGCCAGCAGCGACCGGGCTTGAGGGTCGGTGCGCGTTCGCCGATCAGTGGGCTGTAGCTTTCCACGCCGCCGTAGCGGGTCAGGCTCCAGGGGCAATGCACGCCGGTGATGATTTTCAGCGGCGGCACGATGGCTGTGGACAAGCCCATCGCCAGCACCAGATAGCCCAATGACGCACGCAAGTGACGCCAGGGGGCGTACAGCAGGCTGACCAGGAAGCCGGCGATGGCCAGTATGCCGATCAGGATCACCGCCTGCTTGGCGCGGTCGTGCAGGATGTCTTCGAAGAATGCGCTGCGGCGGGCGATGAACCCTACGCCCGGTTGGTAGAACAGGTCGGCCAGGGCGAAATCCAGGCGGCTCGGATTGCCCAGCAGGAGCAAGGCGATCAGCAGCAATGGCAGGCCCAGGCAGAGTGTCAGGCGCAAGGGACGTGAAAAGGTAGGTGAGGTGGGCATGCCGCTCTCCGGTCGGATCAGCGCTGGCTGATATGCTCGTCTGCCAGCTCAGCAGGTGGTTTGGAAATCGTGGCTCGCGGCCTTGGTCGTAGGGATAAGCCGAGTCAGTCGAAAACCGTGGGGGCGGCCAGGCTGCTCAGCAACTCGCGCAGGTGACACAGGCTGACAGGGCTGGGGCTGCAGCGGCCCTCGGACATGGCCTGACGGATCGCCTCGATATCGGCGTTACGCACGTAGCGTATGGCGTCGGCCATGTCGTCCTGGTTGCCGAAACCGCCTTCGACCATTTCTTGGAGCGCGTCCTCCCTGCTCCAGCCTTGGACCACCGTGCGGTACATGGCGGCGAACAGGCCGGTGCGGTCGCGGCCATGCTTGCAGTGCAGCAACACCGGACCCTGTTGCTGGGCGCTCTGGAGGAGGTTCAGTACGCGAATCACATCGGCGTCGTCGACGCGGTCGGCATGGGTCGGAACGCTGAGGGTGCGCAGAGGGGTGCCGTTCGTCCAAACCTTGTCGTCGGTCTTGATTAGGCTTAGCACCGTACGCATCCCGAGCTGCTCCAGCAGCGGCAGGTTGCGGGCTTCGGGCAGGGCGCTGCGGTAGAGCGTCGGCGACAGGCGGTAGAGGTTGAAGGAGGTATCCACCGGCTGTGCCCAGGTGGCGGGACGTTCGCTGGCGTGCGCGCCAGTGGCGCCGACGAGCAGAGTGATCACGGCCAGCGCAAGAGAGTGGAGGGGCGAAGAAAGGGGCGGGCGCATCATGGGCAACCTTGGCAACGATAGGCGGCAGTCTGCCGAGGCGCTTGTCATGAAGAAGTGAGCGTACGGTGAAAAATTTGTCAAAACCCACCGTTGCGCCCGGGGCCGTGCCATCATCGCCGCGCCGCCGACGGGGAAGCGAGAGGAGCACGTCATGCGCATTCTGCTGGTCGAGGATAACCGCGACATCCTGGCCAACATGTTGGATTACCTGAGCATCAAAGGGTACAGCGTCGACTGTGCCCAGGATGGCCTGTCGGGCCTGCATCTGGCCGCCACCGAGCATTACGACCTGATCGTGCTCGACATCATGCTGCCTGGCCTGGACGGCTACAGCCTGTGCAAGCGCCTGCGCGAAGAAGCGCGTCGCGACACCCCGGTGATCATGCTGACCGCCCGCGACCAGCTCGACGATCGCCTGCAGGGTTTTCGCTCCGGTGCCGACGATTATTTGATCAAGCCCTTCGCCCTGTCGGAGCTGGCGGCACGCATCGAGGCGGTACTGCGGCGTACCCAGGGCGGCGGCCGGCGCCTGCTGCAAGTCGCCGACCTGTGCTACGACCTGGATACCCTGGAAGTCACCCGCGATGGCAAGCCGCTCAAGCTCAACCCCATCGGTCTCAAGCTGCTCGCCGTATTGATGCAGAAAAGCCCCCACGTGGTGCGCCGCGAGGTGCTGGAAGCAGCCGTCTGGGGCGACGATTGCCCGGACAGCGACAGCCTGCGCAGCCACGTCCACCAATTACGCCAGGTGATCGACAAACCCTTCGCCCGGCCCTTGCTGCAGACCGTCCACGGCGTCGGCTATCGGCTGGCAGAGAGTGTCGATGGAATATAAGCAGAGCCTGGCGCGGCGGATCGTTATCGCCTTTCTGCTGCTCACCCTGCTGGTGGCCGGCTCCTTCGCCATGGGCATCATCGGCACCGTGCACCTGGTCGAGGAGCGGTTGATTTCCACTGAGCTGGGCCGTGACCTCGATCGCTTGCTGAAGATGGACAGCATGGAGGAGTGGCGCCATCGGCCCGAGCCGGGCCAACTGTTCTACTTCAGCGACGGCAAGGACGATTTCGCCCTGACGGACGATTTGCGCAATCTGACGCCGGGCTTCCACGAGGTCTTCCGCGACGAGTTGTCGTACCACGCCATGGTGCGCGAGGTCAGCGGCCGTCTGTATGTTCTGCTGCAAGACCAGAGCGATTTCGAAGCGCGCGAACAGGTGTTGTTCGCGGTGGTACAGATCGGCTTGGGGCTCAGCTTGCTGCTCGCCGCGCTACTCGGCTGGCTGCTGGCGCGGCGGGTGATGGCGCCGGTGGCGAGGCTGGCCCGCCAGGTGCGTCACCGCGACCAGTTGTTGACCCTGGCACCGCCGCTGGCGCCGGACTATGCCGCCGACGAGGTGGGGCAATTGGCGGCGGCCTTCGACGATACCCTCGGTCAATTGCGCGAGGCGCTGACCCGCGAGCGCCTGTTCACCAGCGATGTCAGCCACGAACTGCGCACGCCGCTGATGGTGCTGGCCAGCTCCTGTGAGCTGCTGCTGGAAAACCCGCAACTCGATACCCGTGCCCGCATCCAGGTGCAGCGCATGGCCCGTGCCTGCGATGAAATGCGGGGGCTGGTGCACACCTTCCTGCTCCTCGCCCGGGCGCAGAGCGAAGACGATGATCAGACGACCAAGGCCAGTCTGGTCGAAGTGGCCGATGACCTGGCCGCGCAATGGCGTCAGTCGATCGAAGACAAGGGGCTGCGTTTCGATTACCGGAACGACGAACTGCCGGCGGACGAGGCGGGGCGCCGATATAACCTGACCTTCCTGCATACGGTGATGAGCAACCTGCTGCGCAATGCCTTGCATTACACCGAGAAGGGCTGGATCAGCCTGAGCCTGGAATCGCATGGCTTCGTCGTCGAGGACAGCGGTGTGGGCATTCCCGAGGAACAGCGCGAGCGGGTCTTCCAACCCTTCGTGCGCGGCACGGACCGGGGCGAGGGGCTGGGACTGGGGCTGTCGTTGGTGCGGCGGATCTGTGTCAGCCAGGGCTGGACGGTGGAATTGCTGACTGCCGAGTCGGGCGGCTGCCGTTTCCGGGTTCGGCTGGATAGTGAGGATGTGGGCTGCTGAGTCCGTTGCGTTCACGCCAGCTTTGACGTTTTTTTCACATCCCCTTGACCGGTCGTTGACGGTGGGCCGGTTAAGGTCCGGACCATCTTCCCTGGAGGTGGCCCATGAGCAGTCCCATCGAACTGGCGTTTTCGCAAAAGTACGATCAAGCACACGCCCAACAGTATCTGCACAAGCACCAGGACGGTCTCTGGCGGCGTTTGTCGCATTGGCGCGACGAGCAACTGGCGCGCCGTGCGTTGACTCTGGCCGGCGACCCCGGCCTTGTGCTCGATCTGCCCTGCGGTGCCGGACGCTTCTGGCCGCTGCTGGCGGAGAAGGCCAATCGGGTCATCATCGGTGCGGACAACTCGGCGGACATGTTGCGCACCGCCTGCGCCGCTCAGCCGGCGGAAGTGGTGCGAAAGGTACGACCCTTGCATACTTCTGCGTTCGCCATTGACCTGCCCGACAATGCCGTGGACAGCATCTTCTGCATGCGTCTGCTGCACCATATCGGCGAGACGGAACACCGCAGGGCTCTGCTTGGGGAGTGTCGGCGTGTCACCCGAGACAGCCTGATCGTTTCGCTGTGGGTCGACGGCAACTACAAGGCATGGAAGCGCAAGCGCCTGGAGCAACGCCGTCAACGCGAACGTGGGGAGGAAAGTTACCAGAACCGTTTCGTGTTACCGGTCGCCCAGGTCGAAAATGAATTCAGGCAGGCCGGGTTCCAGGTGCAGGAACGTCTGGATTTCCTGCCGCTGTATGCCATGTGGCGGGTCTATGTGCTGCGCAAACAATAACGAATAAGGGCGTGAAGGCCGTGTCGTATTCAGCTCAGGTTGGTGAAAACCAGTTTCAGCAGTGGTGGCAGATGCAGGGCGATTGGGTCGAGGCCCCCAATGTCCGGCGCGGGGGGCAGAGCGGCGTGCAACGCATGCGCATCGGCGACGGTCCCCTGTTGTATGCCAAGCGCCAGGTCGGCCACATCTACCGCAGCCTGCGTCATCCCTTCGGTCGCCCCACCGTTTTGCGCGAGCGCGATGCGCTACTCAGCCTGCAGCAACTCGGGGTGCAGGTGCCGGAAATTCATTTTTGCGGCGTCGAGCGCGACAGCGAGGCGGGATGGCGAGCGCTGCTGGTGACCGTCGATCTGAAGGGTTATCTGGAAATCGACCGGTGGTATGCCGAGGGTGGACGAGAGCGCTATGGTGAGCAGATTCACCGACGTCTGCTCGAGCAGATTGGCATCACTCTAGCCCGCATGCACCGGGGGCGCTGGCAGCATGGCTGCCTGTACGCCAAGCATGTGTTCGTGCGGGTGACCGGCGAGGGCGATGAGGCCCAGGTGGACGTGGCGCTGCTGGATCTGGAGAAAAGCCGGCGCCGTCTAAGCAGTCGACAGGCCGCTCGTCACGATATGCGGCAATTGCGGCGCCATTCGTCATGGAATGAAGCGGACTGGCAACAACTGATCTACGGTTATGAAACGGCGTTTGGCAGCGCTATCAGAGAGTTGCGGTCATGAAGCTAGAAATTGCTCGAGGTTTGTTCCTTGTCGGTGCACTGGGCGTGGCCTCCCTGGCTGCGGCCGCCTGGCATCAGCCGGGCCCTTCGGTCTTGAGCGATAGCGATGGATTTGGCTATTGCCGTATTCCTGCCAACGCTCGAACACATGCGGAACAGGTCAGGCCGGATCAGGATCTGTTGCTGTTCATGTTCAGCCTGACCCAGGGGCTCAAGCCCCAAGGGTGAGCCCCTTCGCCCCATCCACATTGGCTCCGCTTTTCTTAGGAGCCAGCTCTGCTGACGAAGGTCTTGCGGGGCTTAATTTCGCGCGCAGTTGAGCGAATGAGTTCGCCCGGAGAGCCCCTCTTCCGTCGGGGAAGAGGGGCCCGTGGCTCAATGAGCCGGGCTGGGTTGGGCGGCCGGCTGGGTGTCCGGCGAAGCCAGCAGGGTGTAGACGCAGGGCAGCACGAACAAGGTGAATAGCGTACCCACCGACATACCGGTGGCGATCACCAGGCCGATGTCGAAGCGACTCACTGCACCCGCGCCGGTCGCGAGGATCAGCGGCACCATGCCGAACACCATCGCTGCGGTGGTCATCAACACCGGACGCAGGCGGATCGAGGCGGCTTCCTCCACCGCTTCGCGGCGGGACAGTCCCTTCTCATGGCGTAGCTGGTTGGCGAACTCCACGATCAGGATGCCGTGCTTGCTGATCAGGCCGATCAGCGTCACCAGGCCCACCTGGGTGTAGATGTTCATGCTGGAGAAGCCGAGGAACAGCGGCACCAGCGCACCACAGATCGACAGCGGCACCGTTACCAGGATCACCAGCGGATCGCGGAAGCTCTCGAACTGCGCCGCCAGCACCAGGAAGATGATCGCCAGCGCCAGACCGAAGGTGACATAGAGCGCGCTGCCTTCCTGGACGAACTGCCGCGACGCGCCGGCATAGTCGAAGCCGAAGCCCTGCGGTGCCTCTTCTTCGGCGATCTGGCGGATGGTGTCGATGGCTTCGCCCATGCTCACCCCGGGCATGCCCTGGATGATCGCCGAGTTCAATTGCTGGAACTGGTTCAACTGGGTCGGCCGGGCGCGGTCGCTGACCTTGATCAGCGTCGACAGCGGCAGCAGTTCGCCGGCACCGTTCTTCACATAGTAACTGTTCAGCCAGCCCGGATTGTCGCGGTAGGCGCGCTCGACCTGGGCGATGACCTTGTAGCTGCGGCCATCGATGGTGAAGCGGTTGATTTCGCCTTCGCCGAGCAGGGTCGACAGGGTGGTGCCCAGGTCTTCCATGGACACGTCCATCTGCGCGGCTTTCTGCCGGTCGATCTCCACCACCACTTCCGGCTTGTCGAAGGCCAGGTCGACGTCCATGAAGTAGAACTTGCCGGTTTCCATGCCGCGTTGCTTGACCTTCTCAGCTACCTGCAGCAGCGATTGGTAGTCGCCAGGGGTGTTGATCACGAACTGGAACGGCAGGCCTTCGCCGGTACCGGGTAGGGATGGCAGGTTGAAGCCGAAGATCTGCAGGCCGGGAATCTGGTCGAGCTTGGCCTGCACCAGCGGCAGCAGTTCCATCTGGGTCCGCTCGCGCTCATCCCAGGGTTTGAGCAGGAAGCCGCCGATGCCCGACTGCACGCCGTTGAAGCCGTTGATCTGGAACGAGGAGTAGTACTCGGGGAACTCCTTGAAGATCTTCACGAACTGGTCGGTGTTGGCGTTCACGTAGTCCAGGTTGGTGGGCTGCGGCGAGGTGGACATCATGAACACGATTCCTTGGTCCTCGTCCGGTGCCAGCTCGCTCTTGGTGAACATCGGGTTGAGCATGACCGGGATCAGCGCCAGCACGATCAACGCGAACACCACCACCACCGGACGGGTATCCAGGGTCGCGTGGAGCAGATGCTGGTAGCGCACTTTCAGGCGCTCGAATAGATCGTCCAGCTTGTGCGCCAGGCCGGTCGGGTTCTCTTCGTGGCGCAACAGCTTGGCGCACATCATCGGCGACAGGGTGAGCGCGACGATGCCGGAGATGATCACCGCACCGGCGAGGGTGAAGGCGAACTCCTTGAACAGTGCCCCGGTGAGCCCTTCGAGGAAGCCGATGGGAGCGTACACCGCCGCCAGGGTGATGGTCATTGCCACCACCGGTGTGGCGATCTCGCGGGCACCTTCCAGCGCCGCTTCGAACGGGGTCTTACCCTCTTCGATGTGGCGGTGGATGTTCTCCACCACGACGATGGCATCGTCCACCACCAGGCCGATCGCCAGCACCATGGCCAGCAGGGTCAGCAGGTTGATCGAGTAGCCCATCATCTGCATGAAGAACAGCACGCCGATCATCGACAGCGGGATGGTCACCACCGGGATCAGTACCGAGCGGAAGGCGCCGAGGAACAGGAACACCACCACGATCACGATCAGCACCGCTTCGCCGAGGGTCTTGACCACTTCGTCGATGGACGCCTGGATGAACTGGGTGGCGTCATAGGCGATTGACACCTTCAGGTTCGGCGGCAACTGGGCTTCGATCTCGGGCAGAATCTTGCGGACTTCCTTGATCACATCCAGCGGGTTGGCGCTGGGCGTGCCCTTGACGGCGATATAAACGGAGGGGATGCCGTCGAAGGAGCTGATCGAGTCGTAGGTTTCCGCCCCCATTTCCACCCGTGCCACATCGCCGATCAGCACACGGCTGTCGCCTTCGGTCTTCAGCGGGATGGCGGCGAAGGCCTCGGGCGATTTCAGGTCGGTCTCGGCGTTGATGCTGGTGACCACGTACTGGCCCTTCACCTCGCCGGCGGCGGAGAGGAAGTTGTACTTGCGCACCGCTTCGTTGACGTCGGCGGCGGTCACCCCGTAGGCGGCCAGACGCACCGGGTCGAGCCAGAGACGCATGGCGAACACCTGGTTGCCAAGGATTTCCGCCTCGGCCATGCCGGGCAGGGTGGCCAGCTTGGGCTGGATGACCCGCGACAGGTAGTCGGTGATCTGCGGGTTGGACAGCTCGTCGCTGTAGAAGCTGATATACATCAGCGCCGAGGCGTCCGCCGCTTCCTTGCTCAGCACCGGGTCTTCGGCGTCCTGCGGCAACTGGTTCTTGACCTCGTTGGCCTTGGCCAGCAGCTCGGTGAACAGCCGGTCGGTGTTGGCGCCGATGCGCGCGTAGATCGAGATGACCGAGGCGTTCTGCCGGCTGACCGAGGTCATGTAGTCGATGCCTTCGGCGCTGGCCAGGCTCTGCTGCAGCGGCTGGGTGATATAGCCCTGGATCGTCTCGGCGTTGGCGCCCGGGTAACTGGTGGTCACCGTGATGAGGGCGTTTTCCATCTGCGGGTACTGGCGGATGGTCAGCTTGCTGAACGCCTGGAAGCCCAGGAGCACGATCAGCAGGCTGACGACCGTAGCCAGCACCGGGCGACGGATGAACGGATCGGTAAAAGCCATGACGGTTTTCCTTATCGTCGGCCGCCGCTCACTGAGCGGCGCCGGTCTGGCTGTTCGGTTCGGCGGGGAGGGCCAGGCTGTCGACGATGGCCACATGGGCACCGCTGTCCAGCTTCAACTGGCCGTCGGTGACGATGCGCTCGCCGGCCTGCAGGCCCTTGAGGATCACCACCCAGCCGTCGCGGCGTTGGCCGGTCTCGACGAAGCGGCGCTCCACCACCAGGACGGGCTGGCCTTTCTCGTCTTTCTGCACGTTGCCCTGCTCGTCCTTCTTCTCGGCGATCACGTAGACCGAATTGCCGTAGAGGGTATAGGTGATCGCGGTTTCCGGGACGCGTACGCGCGAGGTTTCCTCGGGCAGCAGCACGTCGAGGTTGGCGAACATGCCCGGCAGCAGCTTCTCGTCCGGATTGCCGAGGGTGGCGCGCACCTGCAGGTTGCGAGTGGTGGTTTCCACCTTCGGGTTGATCGCACTGATCTGGCCTTCGAAGACTTCGCCCGGATACGCCGCGACGCTGACCCGGACGCGTTGGCCGATGGCCAGTTGCGGAGCGTTCTGTTCCGGCAGGAAGAAGTCCACGTAGAGCGTGCTGAGGTCCTGCAAGGTGGCGATGGTGGTGCCGGAGGCCAAATAGTCGCCGACATCCACCTGGCGGATACCGATGGTGCCGGCGAAGGGCGCAAGGATGCGCTTCTTGGCCAGGGTGGCCTTCAACTGGGCGACGCTGGCATTGGATTTCTCCAGCGTGGCGGCCAGGCGGTCGAATTCGCTCTTGGATATCGCCTGGCGGCCGACCAGATTGCGGCCGCGTTCGAATTCAACGCGGGCCAGGCCCAGTTCGGCTTCGGCAGTGGCGAGGCTGGCCTTCTCCACGTCGCTGTCCATCTGGATCAGCGGTTGGTTCAGGCTGACCTTCTCGCCGGAGCGGAACAGCACGTCGCGGACGGTGCCGGCGACCTCGACGGTCAGGTCGATGCCCTGGTAGGCCTTCAGCGTACCGATGGCTGGCAGGCGGGTCTGCCAGGGGCCTTCCTCGGCGGTCACGGCACCGACGTTGATCGGCGGCTGCGGCGCGGAGAACTGCTGAATCTGCTGGAAGATGGAGAAGCCTTTGTAGGCGGCGAGGGCGAGAATCACGAGAACGACGACGCCCAACATGATGAGCATGCGGCGGAGCAACATATTCCGTTTCCTTGGCAAAACAGGGGAGGCCTGGGAATAGGCGAGCTGAGCACCTTAGTACCAGTTGACGGGTTAGTCAAAAGCCAGCAATTGCAAAAGATTGCGGTTTTCCAGGCGGGGGCCGACTGTGCCACAGGGAAAGGAGCCGTACTGCCGCGTATTTCCCAGTTCGCGGAGATGCGTCAGGCAAGGTGAACGGCCCCGTCCGTGCAGGCACGGGCGGGGCTGATAGCGATCAGGCGCTGAGGCGGCGGGTCAGGTTGCTGAGCTCGCCGGAGAGACTGTGCAGGTCCTGGCTGGCGGCCTCGGTGCGCTGCACGTTTTCCTGGTTGGTGGTGGCGATGGCGGTGATCTCGGTGAGGTTGCGCGAGATGTCTTCGGCCACCGAAGTCTGCTCTTCGGCGGCGGTTGCGATCTGCCGGTTCATGTCGCGGATCGCCTCCACCGCGCCGGTGATGCGTTGCAGCATGAGACCGGCCTCGGTGACCTGCTCGACACCGGCCTCGCTGCGGCTCTGGCCACTCTCGATGGCGCGTACGGCGTTCACCGCGCCGGTCTGTACAGTGTCGATGATCTGGTGGATTTCCGCCGTGGATTCGGCGGTGCGCTGGGCCAGGGTGCGCACCTCGTCGGCGACCACCGCAAAGCCGCGTCCGGCTTCTCCGGCGCGTGCCGCCTCGATGGCCGCGTTCAGCGCCAGCAGGTTGGTCTGGTCGGCGATGCCGCGAATCACCTCGAGCACCTTGCCGATCCGGCCGCTGTCGTTTTCCAGGCGGCGGATCACGTCGGCCGTGCTGGCGATTTCGCCACGGATGTCGGTGATGGTCTGGATGGTCGAGCGCATCACCGTCTCGCCCTGACGTGCCGAGTTGTCGGCGTCGTCCGCCGCGGCGGCGGCTTCGGCGGCGTGCCGCGCGACCTCCTGGGCGGTGGCGGACATCTCATGCATCGCCGTGGCGACCTGATCGGTGCGCGAAAACTGCTCGCGGGTACCCTGGGCCATCAGCGTGGCGATGGCATTCAACTCGCCGCTGGCGTTGTCCAGGTCGGCGGTGCTGCGTTTGAGGCGGGTGAAGGTATCGGCGAGGAAGTCACGCAAGGTATTGGCGGCTGCGGCCAGCCGGCCCAGCTCGTCGCGGCGGTCGGTGGCGACACGCTCGCCGAAGTGGCCCTGGCTGAGCTGGGCGATGTGATCGATCAGCGAGCGGATCGGGTCGATCAGGTTACGGTTGATCAGCCATAGGCTGAGCAGGCCGATCAGCAGGCTGGAGACCAGCATGACCACGGTGCCGAACAGGATGGTGCGGTCGGCGGAGGCGCTGATGTCGTCGGCGCTGCGGGTGGCGCGGGCGCGGAGTTCGTCCACGAGTGCGCTCATCTGTTCGCTGGCGGCGCGGTCGATGCCTTTCACCGCGGCGTCTCCGGCATGCGGATCGGCATCCGCGCCGACGAAGGCGTCACGACCCTTGCGGTAAGCCGCGCCCAGGGAACGGTGTTCCTCGCGCAGGCGCTCGATGCGATCCTTCAGGCTGGCGTCGAGGTCGGGCAGGTTGGCCAGATGGCCGAGCGTATCCTGGACCTTGCGCTCTTCGGCCTCGAACTGGCTCCAGTATTTATCCAGGTCGGCTGGTTGCCGGCCGCGCAGCAGCACGTTCTTCCATTCTTGCACCTGTACCTTGAATTGCAGGTTGGCCTGGTCGACCAGGCGCGAGGCTTCCAGCGGGCCTTCCAGCAGACCGCGGTAGGTCTGGATGCCATTGGACAAGAAGCTGAAGCAGGCGAGAGCGATCAGCAGGATCAGCGCCAGGCTGCCGCCCAGCAAGGTGAGAATCTGTGCACGCAAGGAGCGTTGCAAGGACATGGTCGAGCCTCGTATAGCCAAAGGAAGGACTGACGCCTAAGGCGTAATCGGGAATGGCACATCCTTGTCGCGGGCGAGCGAGCCCCCGCACCGCCGCCGGGCAAGACCGGTGCGATGCTGAGTATAGGTCGGCGTTAGAAGTCGATTCTTGAGATGCGATTCACATTTTTTGCGTAGTGGATCGCTCTCGGCGGGGGTCAGGCAAGGCGCAGATGGTTGTCCCACAACCCGGCGGGCAGCTCCAGCGGGCGGCCGACGATCTGCTCGCCGCGGCAATCGTAGAGTCGGCAGCGGCCCACGCCGGCGGTGACCACGAAACCATCGGCCACCGCGCCGACGCCAGCGCAGTCTGGCAGCGGCGCCTCCAGGCGCAGCTCGGCGCTGTCCAGGTCCCAGACGAAGAAGCGGTTGCCGCGTGGCGCGGTCAGCGCCAGCAGGCGCAGTTCATCGTGGATTGCCAGGCTGGCGGTGTACTGGTTCATGGTCAGGCGCTGCGCCTCGCCGACCGGGAACGGCTGGAACGGCTGGCCGGGGCGCTTGATCGCCAGCAGCGGCGCGCTGTCCATGGGGTCGCCTTCGTACTGCTGGCCGGAGACGATGGTACCGTCGGCAGCCACCGCCAGGTGACGCACGCTGTTCATCCGCTCGGGCAACTGCTCCTTGCTGATCAGGCTGCCGTCGCGGCGCATCAGCACCAGGCTCGGTTCCATGGCGTCGAGGTTCATCATTACCCGGCTGTCGGCCTCGGTGCGGATGCCGCCGTTGGCCACCACCAGGGTTTCGCCGTCGGGCATCCACAGCAGCTGATGCGGGCCTATGCCATGGGTGGAGTGTTCGGCGCTACGCACCAGGCGCTCGCCGTCCAGCCGATACACGCCGAGCACCCCACGGCCGGGATCGCGGGTGTCGTTCTCGGTGCTGTAGAACCACTCGCCATCCTTGTGGAACTGGCCATGGCCATAGAAGTGGCGGTCCTGGGGCGAGGCCAGCACTTGCAGCAGGCGACCGTCGCGGGTGTCGATCAGGTAACTTTCGCGGCTCGGCCGGCGACCGACGAACACCGCCAGCGGCAGGTGCGGATGCGGCACCACGTCATGGCAGCGTTCGGCGACCGGGGTGGCGAACGCCCGGCTGCCGTCCAGCCGATAGCCGACCGCGTAGTGCTTGCCGTCGCTGTCGTCGCGGGCGGACAGCAGCAGCGGCTGGTGCCCATGGCGGGCCAGGGTCCAGCCACCGAAGGCTGAGGCGGCGAGCAGCGCGCTACCCAGCCCGAGAAAGGCTCTGCGGCGCATGGCTCAGTCTCCGTCGTGGGCGTTGAACCCGAGCTGGATGCCCAGCGCCTTGGCCAGCTCGCCCTCGTGCAGGCGGTGCAGGGTGTTGAGGCTGTCGTAGACCTCGTTCAATGCCTGGCGGCCCTGCTCGTCGGTGATCAGCTCGGTCAGCGGGCGCTGCAGATCGGCGATGCGCTGGCGGGTATCGGCGTAGGCGGCATCCAGGCGCTTCACCAGCTCGGCCTGATCGGCAGGAAGCAGGGCCTTTACGCCGTCATCGTTGGCACCGCGCCAGAGACGCTCGGCGCTCGCCAGGCTGGCGGCGATGCTGGCCAGCGAAGCCTGGCTGCGCCACGCTTCGGCCTGGTACGGCTGCGGGACGCCCTTGCTCTGCCGGCCCAGCGGGGTGCCGAGCTTCTTCTTCAGCGCATCCAGGGCGGTCACCTGGGCGCGCAGCAGCTCGGCCATCGCTTCGCCGGAATCGGCATAGCGGTCGTTGGGGAATTTCTTCAATTGCACGGCCATGCCGGCATCGCCCTGCCACTGGGTGAGCGTCTGGTCGGCGAGGGCCTTCTGGTGTTGGCCGATGGCGACGATCAGCGGGCAGTAGCGGTTCTTCTGGGCGGCGTCGTTGAGGTCGATGGCGCTGTCGAACAGCACGTACTCGTAGGCGGTCAGCCCCTGGACCACCACGCTGGCCTTGTCCAGGTCGGCGACGCCCAGTTCCGGTTTGCTCTTGATCAGTGCTTCCACCTGACGCGCCACCAGGTTCTTCTTGTCCGGCCAGAACTGCACCTGCCAGGTGCGGTTGCCTTCCGCCAGCGGCCCGACCAGCAGCGGCTGCAGGCCGGCCCAGGCGCTCTGCGCGGTGAGGAAGGCCTGGCGCGCGGCCGGCAGGTCCTGGCTGCCGTCGCAGAAGGCCTTGCCGCTGGCGGCGAGCTGATGGTCGGCTTCGGTCCAGGCGGCGTAGGCCGGTAGCAGCACGCTGTCGGCGAGTACGGCGCTGACGCTGCGCTGTTCGTCCTTCGGCGAGCAGGCGCTCAGCGCGAGACCGGTGAGGGTGGCGACGGCAACGCTGATCAGGCGAGGGCGGAACATGGTTCGGCTCCTTAGAGTGAATTCAGGAAGGCCAGCAGCGCGGCGCGCTGCTCGGCATCGAAGCGTAGGACATTCTGCTTGGCGGCCTCGGCTTCGCCGCCGTGCCAGAGGATCGCCTCCAGCAGGTTGCGGGCGCGGCCGTCGTGCAGGAACAGGGTATGGCCGTTGACCGTTTCCGTCAGACCGATACCCCACAGCGGCGGCGTGCGCCATTCGCTGCCGCTGGCCTGGAACTCCGGGCGGCCGTCCGCCAGACCTTCGCCCATGTCGTGCAGCAGCAGGTCGGTATACGGGCGGATGCTCTGGCTGGCCAGCTCCGGCTCGGCGGCGTCGACGGCCGTCTCGAAGCGCGGGGTGTGGCAGTTCTGGCAACCGGCCTGGTGGAACAGCCCCTTGCCGGCCAGCACCTGCGGATCCTCGACCCGGCGGCGTGCCGGCACGCCGAGGTTGCGCGAGTAGAACAGCACGCTGGCGAGGATGTTGTCGCTGACCTCCGGCGAACCGCCGTTGGGTGCGGCGCGGCAGTCGGCCTGCGCCTCGGTGCAATCGTCGGCGGTGAGCAGCGCGGTGGTCAGGCCCATGTCGCCGGCGAAGGCGTGGGCGTTCTGCTGGTTCAGGCTGGGTTGTCCGGCCTTCCAGCCGAAGCGCCCGAGCACGGTGCGCTGCGCGACGTCGTCCCAGACCCGGTTGGGGCGCCCGGAGATGCCGTTGCCGTCGCTGTCGTCGGGATCGGCGTTGGCCAGGATCGCCGCCTCGGGAATGGCTTCCAGCAGGCCGAGGCCGATCATCGGCGGGGCGACGCGGGCGGAGAACATCGTTTGCGGATGCATCGGCCCGTAGCCGAGCTGGCTGACCGCGAGGGTGGGCTTGCGCAGCTCGACTTCGCTGCCATCGGCGAAGCGCACGGTTTCGGTTTCATACTCGAAACGTACCTTGCCTTCCGGGGCGACGCCGGGGATGGCCATGTCCTGCAACTGGCCACCGTAGACCGGCTCGGGCACCACACCCAGGCGCTCGATCAGGTGCGCCTGTTCCGCCGAGGCGGGAATCGACAGGCGTACCAGCATGGACACCGCCTGGATCGCATCCGGCCCCGGTGGGTGGCCGCGGCCGTCCTTGATATGGCAGTTCTGGCAGGCATTGGTGTTGAACAGTGGTCCCAGCCCGTCGCGGGCCGTGGTGGTGGCCGGCGCCATCACCCAGGGATTGCGGAAGAAGCTGTTGCCGACGCTGAAATCCAATCGGCGCGACGGCGAGAGATTCGCCGAGGGCAGGGAAAAGGCATTGCCGTCCTGCTTGTGTACCGTGGCGCTGCCGGCGGAGAGGGCTTCGCCGGGTTCGGCCGCGTCGAAACGGGGCCGGTCTTCACAGGCGGCGAGGCTCAGGGCCAGCAGCAAGGGAGACACGCGAAGCAAGGCAGACATCATGACATCCAGGGGGCGTAAAGGCGGCGGGCAATCTTAGCAGGCCGGGCGGGCGGGAATAAGAGAGATTTGCGTTCGTTACACTTCGTGGCGGCGCTCCGCAAGCGTCCGGTCTCCCGAAAAAAAGCGAGGCCCGGCGCTTTGGCCGGGCCTCGGGGTATTGCACATGCGGCGATGTGCCACATGCCGGGCGACGCGGATCAGAATTCGTGATCGGCGTTGTCCGGGTTCAGGTCGCTGATGCCCAGCTTGGCCGCGGCCTGCTCGATGGCGCCGGTCTGCTTGACCAGGGCAGCGATGGCGTCGCGCACCAGCGTCTGGCCTTCGGTGTTATCGGCGGCGATCAACTGGTCGAAGTGCACGTTGTTCTTCTCGGCACTGTCCACCAGGGCCTGCAGCTTGGCTTCGGTGGCTTCCAGGTCGGCCTTCAGGGTGTTGTCGGCCTGGGCGTCGATCTTCGCCACCAGTTCGGACAGGCTCGGGCCGGTCAGGGTGGTGCCGTCGACACGCTTGTACTCGCCCAGGTAGACGTTGCGGATGCCCTTGCCGTTGTAGAAATGCGAGTGGTGGGTGTTGTCGCTGAAGCAGTCGTGCTCGTCTTCGGTGGAGTTGGCTTCCAGGGCGACCTTCATGCGCTCGCCGGCCAGCTCGCCGAGAGACAGGCTGCCCATGCCGAACAGCATCTTGCGCAGGCCGTTCTCGGCGGCCTCGCCTTCCAGGGTGGCGCGGTAGTTGTCGGCCACGTTCGGCTGCCACTGGGCAACCATGTCTTCCAGGTCTTTCACCAGCAGATCGGTAGCGGCCTTCAGGTAGGCGCGACGACGTTCGCAATGGCCGCCGGTGCAGCCTTCGCCGGTCACGTAGTCGGTAGCCGGGCGATTGCCGGCGCCGGGGTTGGTGCCGTTCAGGTCCTGGCCCCAGAGAAGGAATTCGATGGCGTGGTAGCCAGTGGCAACGTTGGCTTCGGAACCGCCCAGCTCGTTCAGGCTGGCCAGCTTCTCACCGGTGATCTCGGTGACGTCGATCTTGTCTTCGCCGACTTGGATCTCGGTGTTGGCGATGATGTTGGCGGTGGCGCCGGGGTTGCCCAGGGCGTGCTGGTAGTCGCCGGCCACATAGTCGATCAGGCCTTCGTCCAGCGGCCAGGCGTTCAGTTGGCCTTCCCAGTCGTCCACCACCGGGTTGCCGAAGCGGAAGACTTCGCTCTGCATGTACGGTACGCGGGCAGCCAGCCAGGCCTCGCGGGCGGCCTTCAGGGTTTCGTCGCTGGGGTTGGCCAGCAGGGCATCGACCGCCTGCTGCAGCGCCTTGCCGGTGGAGAGGGCATCGCTGAACACGGCCAGGGCGATGTCGGCGTAGTGCTTCACCACGGCCTTGGCGGCGGCTTCGTCGACCTTGCCGGCTGCGGGGGCCGGGGCTGCGCTGCTCTGGCTGGCGGCAGGCGCCGGGGCGGAGGCTTGCGGCGCGGCGGCTTTTTCCTTGTCGTCACCGCAACCGGCGAGGGAAATGGCGATAGCCAACAGACTGGCGGTGGCCAGGGGCATACGAATCATGGGCGAAGTCCTTGCGTCTGAGAGTGGCAATGCGCAGGTGCGCGCGTAAAACCGTAACATAATGCGAAAGATTTGCATTTTTGGAAAGGCCATGCAAAGCGGCAAAGCCAGGCAGGACGTGCGAAAGGTCTCCATTTGCCTCCTCCGGTGCCGTTAGAATGCCATCGTCCAAACAGGGAGAGTCCCCATGAGCCTCGTCAGCGTCGCCATCCTCGTCGTGCTGTTCCTCGCCGCCGCCTATGCGGTCATCCTCTATAACGCGCTGGTACGGCTGAAGCACGGCGTGAGCAAGGCCTGGGCGAACATCGACGTGCTGCTCAAGCAGCGCCACGAAGAATTGCCCAAGCTGGTGGAAACCTGCAAGCAATACATGCAGTACGAACAGACCACCTTGGAAAAGGTCATTTCCGCCCGCAACGCCGTGGCCAGCGCCCGCGAGAAGGGCGACGTCGGTGCCCTGGGCAAGGCCGAAACCGGTCTGCGCGCCGGCCTCGGCCAGCTCTTCGCCCTGGCCGAGAACTACCCGCAACTGAAGGCTAACGACAGCTTCCAGCATCTGCAGCAGCGCATCACCGGGCTGGAGAACGGCATCGCCGACCGCCGCGAGCTGTACAACGAGGCGGTCAACCTGAATAACGTGCGCATCGAGCAGTTCCCCGACGTGATCATCGCCAACCTGTTTGGTTTCAAGGCGGCGGAATTGCTCCAGTTCAGCGAGGCCGAAAAGGCCGACGTGAACATCAAAGCCCTGTTCGGCTGAGCCCATGGACGTTCCAGGGCTGGCCGTCAGCCTGTCGTTCAGTCTCGGCGCCTGCGTTGGCGGCGGCTGGTGGTGCCTGCGTCGCCTGCGCGAGGCGCGCTACCTGCTGGATACGCCGACCTCGAAAATCCGCTCTGCCGCGCAAGGCTACGTCGAGCTGTACGGCATTCTTCACGGGTTGCCGGACGCCGTGATCACCGGCCCGCTGACCGGCAAACCGTGTGTCTGGTGGCGCTTCCGCATCGAGGAGCTTCAGTCCGACGGCAAGAAAAGCCGCTGGCGTGTGGTCGAGAGCGGTACCAGCGAGGCCTGGCTGCGGCTCTCCGACAACACTGGCGAGTGCCTGATCAACCCGCGTGGCGCGGAAGTCCGCCCCGCCACCCGCCAGAGCTGGCAGGGCTCGATGCGCCACCCGCTGCGCATCGAACCCAGCGGCGGATTCTTCGGCTTCCTCACCGGAGGCAAGCAATACCGCTACATCGAAGAGCGTCTGCATGCCGGCGAGCCGCTCTACGCCATCGGCGAGTTCCGCAGCCTGGGAGGTGGTCGCCAGGGCCTGGATGCCAGCGCGGCACAGGCGGCGATCATCCGCGAATGGAAGGGCGATTTCGCTGGTCTGTTGCAGCGTTTCGATGCCGACAACAATGGCCAGCTCGACGAGCAGGAATGGAACCGCGTGCGCCTGGCCGCCCAGCTCGAGGCGGAGGACCGCCATCGCAAAGCCAGCACCCAGCCGACGCAAAACCACATGGTCTGCCCGGAGGAGTCCCAGCCCTTCATCCTGTCCAGCCATGGGGAGGACGAAATCGCCCGCCGTTTCCGCTGGCAGGCCGCCGGCGGCGCCATCCTCTGTCTGGTGGGCGCCGTGGCTACCGTTTACTTGCTACAGGTGGTGGGGTTGGTTTAGCAGGCCGTTGAAAACTACCTGCATTGCCGATACGGCGTTAAAAACGACCTCGGATGCGAGCGCCAGGCTAGGCGCCCCCATCAAAATGCTCATTTACAGCACGTAAAGTCGAATGCGACCCCAGTCGCTTCTTCGGTCGTTTTTGTGGGGCAGCCGAGGCCTTGTCTCGGCTGCCTCGCCTACGTTTTTCAACGGCCTGTTAGCGAGTAGGTGGGAGGGCGGTGCCGCCCTTTCTCATTCGTCTGCCGAGGAGGCATTCAGATCGGCCAGTGCATCCGGGCTGCTCTTGAAAGCCTTGGCGAACACCTCGCGGTTCTTCGCCATGAAAATCCCGATCTCCTCGACCTGCTGTTCGCTCAACGACGGCACTGCCTTCTGCAATACCTCCGCCAGGGACTCCGCCAGTTCCAGCATCTTGTCATGACGATCGGCTTCGGCTTTATCCATGAACAAACGCTCCGGGTCTCGGCTGCTGCGGTACACCACTTCAACGGCCATTCACCACCTCACATGCCTTTGGGGTTCTGAAAATACTGTTTATCCGTACAGTATAGAGAGGTCGTCAGCCAAAGCACAACCCGGCCGACCAGACGAATGCTGGCCGACACGACAGCGCCGTGGCAACTATCGGGCCGCCACGGCGCCTGCGTACATCATGAAAGCCAGCTACCGCCGCTGCGCGAACGCTGCTTCGTACAGCCCGGCCGCATCGCTCAACAAGAGATGGAAAGCCGCAAACACCCGGCTGTCATCCAACTGCTGATCGCCGCAGAACAACACCAGTGCCAACTGCTGCGCCGCATCCAGCCGCTCCTGGGCCGACTCGTACAACTCCAGTGCGCTTTGGCTGGCATCGACGTACAGCACTGGCTTGCCGGCAGGGGTGAAAGAGGGAAGGGGACGATAATCAGGCATGGCACACCTCCGGGCGGAGGCTGACCAAGGGCAACGCATGCGGGAGGCCCGCGAGGATAAAAGGAGGGTAGTCCATTGTCCTTATTTCCTTTCTGGGGTTAAGGAACCGCCTACCCACCGTTGTCACGCGGTATGGAGGCGGACCGTGCGAGGGTGACAATCCGGCCAGAAAGGACGCCGGCCAGGCCGAAGCCTGCCCCGCACGGCCCGCCATAAAGCGCGATAGTTTGGCACACGAAGTGCCAACTATTCAGCAATGACGGAGTGCGTCTTTCTGGAAGCGGGTTGTCACGCCCGGCCACGGGATTGACCGTGACGGGGCTGACTGTAGCGAGATGCGAACGGCGGGCGGGGTGCGACGGTTCGCGTTTTGGCGATTGATTGATAGTTTTTGCATCGAGCGAATAAACGCACTCATATCGAACATCAGCCGCAGGAGACTGAATGCCGTGGATACGACGGTACAACTGGACGAATTGTTGAATGCGTATGAATGGGTCAGCACCGGTGACGCAGCGGCGTTAGGCTGCGAGGCTTATATCAACAGAGCGACAGGGGAGATTCATTGGGTTGGCGAGGGCATTGACGAGGAAGCCCCAAATGATATCGACGATGAAAGCCGATATATCGCTGTGCCAGGAAAGAGAGAGTTCGACCTTGGCCGCCCTCTTGTTATGCGCTTTTGTCGAAGAGCACCTCCCGGACAGCATCGATGCCGTTTACGGGTTCTTCCGCAAGCGCGGTGCATACAGGCAATTCATAGCGTTGCTCGATCATGTCGGCCAGCTCGATGCCTGGCATGCGTATGAACAGCAGGCCACTGAAGACGCATTGCGCGATTGGTGCGAAGAAAACGGTCTCACCCTTGTTTCATAGCCGACCAGGCAGGTCGGCTGGCATTTTTGATGCCCTTGGGCGGGCCTGATGGAGCCCTGCCCCGCGTGAGAGGGCAGGGCGAGTCCGGTCAGAACCACTGATCGTTGCGCTTGCGCCGCACCCGCAACAAGGTCGGCAGGATCAGCCCGGCGAACAGTCCGGCACCGGCGATGCTGCCGCCGTAGACCATGTAGCGCATCAGCACTTGCTGGTTCTCGTCGCCGACCTGGGCTTGCAGTTCGCGCAATTCGGAGCGTGCCCGGCTCAGTTCGAGGTTGAGTGTCGAGCGGGCGGTCTGTAGCTCGTCGATCAGTTTCTTGCGTGAGTCCAGCGTCTCCTGCATGCCTTTCACGCGGGTTTTCCAGGTGTCGTCGATGCCGGCCAGTTCCGCTGTCAGCTCGGCGACTTTCTGCTCCAGCTGCGGCAGGCGTTCGGCCTGACCGGGCACTTCCTGCAGGTCGCGGCTGGGTATCCACACGGCGTTGCCGTTCTCGTTACGCACCTGGCTGTAATCCCCCTGGGTGCTCAGCAGCTCGACCTTCTGCCCGGAGGTGAGGGTGCCGACGATGCGGTAGCCATCGGTCGGGCCGCTACGCACGTAGGTGTTCAGGCTGTCGCTCACCCAGCGCACGTTGCTGGCGGCTTCTTCGGCGTGTAGCGGGGCGGCGAGCAGCATGCCGCCCAGCAGGCAGGCACCGAGGGCACGGGGCATGGATGGGAAAATACGGGCGGGGAGATGGCGGGATAGGGACATGGCGAACTTCACATGGCGATAGAACGAAACCCGCGGAACGGGCGCGAAAACCAGCCTGGCGAATTGTTCTAGGAGCCGGGTGGGAGGCCGTGACGCAGGCATCTGGTGGCGAATGGCAAGCATCCCGCCCGGTGGGCTGGCAGCAGACAGACAGCCGGTGGCCGGGTGAAGTTCAGCCTGGCGGTCAGAAGCGGATAGGCGGCGCGCGACCCGGAGTGAGCCGGGCGCAGTGAAGCCAGGATGGAAAACGCTTCGCGATTCTCCACCCTTCCGTCGGTAACTGAACCGCTGTCAGGGCAATGCCGCTTCGCGCTGACGGATTGCCGTGAAGAGGTCCTGTCCCATGGCAAATGCACGGTCCAAGTGAAGGCGCGGGTCCTGGGTTTCCGAGTCGAGCAAGAGTTCGGAACTCATCACGTGGGCGCCGCAGTAGTCGAAGATGCCGTGGTCGATCTGGGTTTTCATCGCATGGAAATAGCCATGCCGTTCATAGGTGCCCGCGTCGGCACCGCCCACGCCGATGAGGTGGACGTGCAGGTGGCGGAGCTTTTTCTCCAGCTTGGCGTCGAGGCTGAAGTCGAAGGCCCAGCCGTTGGAGAACACGCGGTCGATCCAGCCCTTGAGCAGCCCCGGCATCGACCACCAGTAGACGGGATAGACCAGTACCAAGGCATCGGCGCGGTCGATGCGGGCCTGTTCGGCGGCCACGTCGGCGGGGGGCGGTGCTTGGCGGCGGTGCACGGCGTGGTCGGCCAGGGTGAAGCGTGGGTCGAAGCCTTCCGCCGCGAGGTCGGCGATTTCGGTACTGTTGCCGGAGAGGGCGATGCCTTCGGCAAGCCGTTTCGCGAGGCTGTGGGTCAGCGATTGGGGATCGTGATGCGCGACGACGATGAGGGCGTGCATGGCGGGCTCCTGCGGTTTACGAAAGCAAGACGAGGGTTATACTGAGGTCGTAAGTTACGGGTGGTAACTTACTATTGGTAAGTTACTTTTGGTAGGTTAAAAGTGTCAAGCAGTGAGATCGAAGAGCAGGAGTCCTTTTCGCAGCCGCGCCGTCGCCTTTCCCGGGAGGAGCGGCAGCGGCAGTTGCTGGATGTCGCATGGCAGTTGATCCGGGAAGAGGGCACGGAGGCGCTGACCCTGGGCCGGCTTGCCGAGCAGGCCGGCGTGACCAAACCGGTGGTCTACGATCACTTCGGCACGCGGGCCGGACTGTTGGCAGTGCTTTACCAGGCGTTCGATGCCCGCCAGACAGCGCAGATGGACGCCGCGCTGGAGGCTAGCGAACCGACCCTGGCGGCCAGGGCGGAGGTGATTGCTTCCTCTTATGTGGATTGCGTGCTGCTTCAGGGGCGGGAGATTCCCGGCGTGATCGCGGCGCTCGCCAGCTCGCCGGAGCTGGAGCGGATCAAGCGCGAGTACGAAGTGGTGTTCCTCGATAAATGCCGCAAGGCCCTGGCCCCCTTCGCTGCTCTGGGGGATGTGGGCTTGGCGGGATTGCGGGCGATGCTGGGGGCCGCCGAGGCGTTGTCCCATGCCGCCGCGGTCGGTGAGATCACACCCGGGCAGGCGAAGGACGAGCTGTACGAGATCATCGTTGCGATGGTCGAGAGAAGTGGGCGCGAACGCCGCTGAACAGGGGCGCCTTCAGAACAATCCCATCTGTCCATCGACCAGCCGTTCGAAGTCATCCCCCACGAACGGCAGGATGGCGTCCGCCACGGGTTGCAGTTGACGGCTCACGTAGTGGTCGTAGTCGATGGGCGCGCGGCGGGTTTCCAGGGGTTCCGGGCCGGCGACAGTGATCAGGTAGCTGATCCAGCCGCCGCTCTGGTACTGCCGGGGGCGGCCGAGGCGGTCGTTGTGTTCGTCGGCGAGGCGGGCGGCACGGACGTGCGGCGGAACGTTGCGCTGGTAGTCGTCGAGGCGGCGGCGCAGGCGCTTGCGGTAGACGAGCAGGTCGTCCAGATCGCCGGCCAGGGTGTGGCGCACATAGTCGCGCACATAGTCCTGGTAGGGCTGGCCATTGAAGATGCGCAGGTAGAGTTCCTGCTGGAAGCGCTGGGCCAGCGGCGACCAGTCGGTGCGCACGGTTTCCAGGCCCTTGAACACGATCTCCTCGCCGCCGTCCGGTCGCTGAACGAGGCCGGCGTAGCGCTTCTTGCTGCCTTCCTCGGCGCCGCGCACGGTGGGCATGAGGAAGCGGCGGTAATGGGTTTCGAATTGCAGTTCGAGGGCGCTTTCCAGGCCGAATTCCCGTTGCAGGTGCTCGCGCCACCACTGGTTGACGTGCTGCACCAGGGCGCGGCCGATGCGGGCGGCATCTGCCTCGGCGTGGGCGCTGCGCAGCCAGACGAAGGTGGAGTCGGTGTCGCCATAGATCACGCTGTAGCCCTGGGCTTCGATCAGCTCGCGGGTGCGGCGCATGATCTCGTGGCCGCGCAGGGTGATGGACGAGGCGAGGCGCGGATCGAAGAAGCGGCAACCGCTGGAGCCGAGCACGCCGTAGAAGGCGTTCATGATGATTTTCAGCGCCTGGGACAGCGGCTTGTTGTGCTCGCGCTTGGCCGCCTCGCGGCCCTCCCAGACGCGGGCGACGATGGCTGGCAGGCAGTGCCGCGTGCGGGAGAAGCGCGCGCCGCGAAAGCCCGGCACCGAGGCGCTGTCGTCGGGGTTGCGCAAGCCTTCCACCAGGCCCACCGGGTCGATGAGGAAGGTGCGGATGATCGAGGGGTAGAGGCTCTTGTAGTCGAGCACCAGCACCGAGTCGTAGAGGCCGGGGCGGGAGTCCATCACGAAGCCGCCGGGGCTGGCTTCCGGCATGCGTTCGCCGAGGTTCGGCGCGACGAAGCCCTGGCGGTGCATGAGCGGCATGTACAGGTGGCAGAAGGCGGCCACCGAGCCGCCGCTGCGGTCGGCGGGCAAGCCGGTGACGGTGGCGCGTTCCAGCAAAAAGCGCAGTAGCTCGGTGTGCTCGAAGATGCGCGTGACCAGCTCGCAGTCCTTGAGGTTGTAGCGCGCCAGGGCAGGTTTGTCCTCGGCGAACATGCGGTCGATCTCGTCCATGCGCTGGTAGGGGTTGTCGATGGACTTGCCTTCGCCGAGCAGGGTCTGGGCGACATTTTCCAGGCTGAACGAGGGGAAGCTCCAAGTGGCCGATCGCAGGGCTTCGATGCCGTCGATGATCAGCCGGCCGGCGGCATCGGCGAAGAAGTGGTTGCTGCGGGTGCCGTGCTCGCGCCAGCCCATCTCGTCGCCGCCGCGACCGAGGCGCAGGGGCACCTGCAGCCGCTTGGCGTGCTCGTGCAGCACGCGCAGGTCGAACTGCACCAGGTTCCAGCCGATGAGCGCATCCGGGTCGTGGCGGGCCAGCCAGTCATTGAGCCGTTCCAGCAGCTCGGCGCGGCTGTCGCAGTATTCCAGGTCGAAGTCGCGGGGCGTGTCGGTGCCGTTGGGCGGGCCGAGCATGTAGACCTGGCGCTGGCCGCAGCCTTCCAGGGCGATGGAGTAAAGGTCGCCACGCATGTTGGTCTCGATGTCGAGGGAGACCAGTTTAAGTCTGGGGCGGTAGTCCGGGGCAGGCTTGAGCTGGGCGTCGAGCAGAGCGCCGTTGCCATCTGGTGTGCCATCGAACCACACCGGCGCGGTGATGAAGCGCTCCATCAGATAGCGCTCCGGCGGGCGGATATCGGCTTCGTAGACATCCACGCCGGCCTGGCGAAGCTGCTTGTCCAGCTTCATCAGTTGCCGGTGCTGGCGGCAGTAGAGGCCGAGCACCGGGCGGTGGCGGAAGTCGCTGAGGGCGAGCGGACGCAGCTCGACATCGCGCTCGCTGCGCAACAATGCCTCGGCGCGCTCGCGCTGGGCAGCCGGGATGAAGGCCACCGAAGGCTGGTGGGGCAGGCGTACGTAACGCGGGCCGTCGTCGGTCGCCAACCAGAAAGCGACCTCGGTACCGGCGGGTGTATCGCGCCAGTGCCGTGTCAGGACGAACCCTTGCCGTAACTCCACCGTATGACCTCGTGAACTGATTCACGGTGATTCTACCGGCTTCGGGTGGGTTGGCTGGCGTCTTGTTGGGGAACGCGGGTGGATGAATCCGCCCCGGCGAAAAGCTGGCGATTCGCCGGTTGGTCCGTTCCCGTGCTAGAACGGAGTCGCGAAGGACTTATGGGAGAGCTGCGATGGAGCAAGACAAGGACGCGGTGCTGGGGCGAATCCTGGCGTTCTTCGCGTCGATCGGATTGCCATGCGAGCCGGCGGCGTTGGCTGAGCCGACCTTCCTGCCGGGTATCAGGGTGGAGTGCGGGGGATTGTTGTTCGATGCCGAGCGCCTGGCATTCCCCGGCGACCTGCTCCACGAGGCAGGGCACCTGGCGGTGGTGCCGGCCGAGGAGCGGCGGACGCTGAGCGGCAATATCGACCGTGGCGGCGCGGAGGAGATGGCGGCCATCGCCTGGTCCTGGGCCGCGCTGGTGCATCTGCGATTGGCGCCGGAGGTGGTGTTTCATCCCGACGGGTATCGCGGCGAGGCGGCGGCGATCATCGAGAATTTCAGCGCCGGGCGCTTCGTCGGGGTGCCCTGGCTGCAATGGCGGGGGATGAGCCTGGAGCCGGAGCAGGCGGCGCGCCAGGGCGGAGAGCCGTTTCCGGCGATGCGGCGGTGGTTGTGCGATTAACGGGGTGAGCGTGTGAACGCCGCCCAACATACAAGCCCGGATAAACGCAGTGCAATCCGGGAGCATGTTTCCCGGATTGCGCCAAGGCTTATCCGGACTACGGTCCCGATGTGGGGGCGAATTCATTCGCCTGATGCCGTTTCGTGCCACCGTGTCTTTCCACGGCCATCCTACTTGTCGACGATTCGGGGCATTCTTTGGCAGCGGCGCCAAGGTAGCGCTGCGTTGCGTGCCGCGCTGGGGTTCAATCCTGGCTGGTCTTTTGCTGGATAACCAAACCGTCACCCCGGCGACGCAGAATCCACCCGAACGCAAGGAATCCCGCATCGTGAAACTGAACTGGGCCGAATCGCTCCGCGAGGCCGTGCATGGGCTGGCCGAATCCCTGGGCAATCTGCTGGTGGAGAGTTTCCACTACCTGGCGCTGTTCGCCATCGGCGGGATCACCGCCTGGGCGGCGGTGCAGGCGGTCTGCGGGATGCTGGAGAAAGGCCACATCACGGTGGACGACATCCTCCTGCTGTTCATCTACCTCGAGCTGGGCGCCATGGTGGGGATCTATTTCAAGACCAACCACATGCCGGTGCGCTTCCTCATTTACGTCGCCATCACGGCGCTGACCCGGCTGCTGATTTCCGACGTGTCGCACCACAATCGCCCAGGAATGGAGGTGGTGTACGTGTCCGGCGCGATCCTGCTGCTGGCGCTGGCGATCCTGGTGGTGCGTTTTGCCTCGTCGCGCTTCCCGGCGGTGCAAAGCGATACGCGCCGGGGACGTGACGGCGATGCGCAAACGCTGGACTGATCGTCATGAGCGCCGTGCTGCCGGAGGGGCGGTGCGACCCCGAGGCGGCGGAGTCTTTACAGGCTCCGCCGTTTCTTTCCGGATCAGGACGGAATGGCCCTGGATTGCAGGAAGGAGGCGCCCAGGCCCAGTGGCTGTGGGCGTTCGGCGACCGGCAGGGCATCCGTTCGATCAGGTCCCAGGAAATGATCCCGGCGCCACAGGCGCGCCTGTTCGGCGGTCTGCGCCAGGTAGCGCGATAGCTCCTGCGGTGTCAGCCGGTCCAGGCGCAGGCGAGCCAGCAGCCAGACCTTGCCGTCTTCCGGCGAGAGGCTGAACAGGCTCTCGCTACCCCGGTTGAAGAACAGCAGCATGTTGGCTTCCAGCAGGGCGGCGATGGCGTCGGTGCGCTGGCGTTCCGGCAGGTCGCCATATTCGCAGCAGACCAGCAGAGTGTCTGGTGACTCCGCTTCGTCGTGATCGAAGCGGAAGGCCGTGCCGTTGATGAGCGTGCGCTCGCCGGCGAGCAGCCGGTCCGCGTCGCAGTTGCAGTGCCGGGCCAGTTGGGTGAGCAGGCGGACGTAGGGCGTCTCGTTCATCACGCTGCTCCTCCCGCGGCCTGGGCCGAACCCCTTTCATAGAGCGCGCGGGCCATGGTTGCCTGCATCTCGGTTTCCACCAGGATGCCGCGCAGGTGACGGTAGTCCTCGCCGGCTTCGTGCAGCATGTACTTGGCGAAGGCGCGGGTGTTGGCCGCCAGGTCGGTGCTCGCCTCGTTCCGTTCGCTGTCATAGAGCTTGCCGGTTTGCAGTGCCAGATAACGTTCGCGGCAGAGGGCCAGGCGGTCTTGCGGCGAAACGTCGGAAGAGCTGCCTTCGCCGTTCTGCAATTGTTCGAGATCATGCAGCACCTGGCGGGTCTGCGCGTGCATCAGGGCGATGCGCTCCTGGCTCTGGTCGAGTTGTCCGAGGAAGTCGGCCAGGGCGTGGGCCTGGTCGGTGAGGGGCGAGGGCGCCGCCGGACTCCTTCCGTCGCCCTTCGCCAGTTTGTCGATGTAGCCCTGGCGATTTTCTTCGGCAAAGAGTTCGGCGAGGGTCTTGTGGCCGGGCTCTTCGACCGGGCCGTCTGTCCGCTGGCGAATGCCGGCGTGGACCTCCAGCTTCGCTTCCAGATAGGTCTGCAGCCGTTCCAGGTCCGCCTGCATGAAGGCGATCTGTCGGGTCTGGTGCTGCGGCGCGCTGAGCCATTCCTGGATCTTGCGCGAGCTGAGCTTGTCGACGTTGGCCATGCGAGTGTCTTTCGCCTGGCGAAGCGCTCGCTTCAGGTCGCCGTGCCCCACCGCCTGGAAGAAGGCGCCGGCACCCAGGGCGTTGGCCTTGAAGCGCTGGCTCATGGACGCGTGGCGGTTGCTGTGGGGCGGAGCTTCCGCCGATTGCCCGCGCAGGCGCGCCTTGAGACGGTCCTTCGGCGAGACGAAGCCCGCATCGGTGGAATGCAGTTGCTTGCCGAACACCCGGTTGGTGTCATTGGCGATCTCCACCAGCAGGTCCTGGCGTTCATGGTCGCGCTGTTCGATCAGACCGAAGAACGCCGAGCGCAGCTTCATGCCCTGTTCCGGGCCAGCCAGCAGGTCGGCGGAGGCCAGCAGGTGGCGATCCAGCACGGGCATGTCGGTGGTCAGGTATTCGTCGTAGCGGTGCTGCTTGCCGTGGCCGGTGAGGAACTGATGGGAGGTCAGTGCCATGCCGACTCCGCCGACGGCCCCCGCCGCCACCGTGGCCGCCGCGGTGACCGGGTTGCTCAGCAGGCCGACCCCGGCCAGCGAGGCGCCGACCAGCGCGGCCTTGCCCAGGGCGCCAGCGCCATACAGCGAGCTGGCGCCGAGGAACAGTTTGTTGGAGCGCTCGAACTCTTTGAAGAAGCGCTCGCGCTGGGTGATTTTGGTCTGCAGGAACTGCTGGTACTTGCGCACCGATGCGGCGTCGCCGAGCCCCGGTTTTTCCGCCATCGCCTTGAGGTGCTCGCGGGTGGGCTGGCTGCGTGCCAACAGGGCCTTGTGCTTCTTGTGCGACTTGATGGTGAAGGCCGCGCCGAGGCTGATGGCACCCACTGCCGCGGCAGGGGCGAGGGCCAGGGTGGCGGCGGTGCCCAGAACCGTCGCCGCCGTGGCGGCCGGTGCGCTGCCGGCGACGAAGGCGGAAACCTTGCCGACGCCACCGGCCGCGCTGGCCAGGCCGACCTGGCCGCCGAGCTTGGTGGCGGTGCTCGCCACGATGGCACCACCGGACAGCGCCGAGGAGAAGCCGATGGCCTTGGCCAGTGTGTTCTGCGTCTGCGCCTGGCGCAGGTCGTGGGCTTCCTGGCGACCGAGGGCGATCTCGCCTTCGACCAGCGGTTGCAGGCCCTGCAGTTCCGGATGTTGGCGCACGGCCTGGAGGCCGAGGGCGAGCTTGTCCAGGTTCTCCTGCTTGTCGTGCTGCTTGCCTTTCAGTTCCGCTGCCTTCTCCTTGGCCTCGCCGATCTCGTGGATACCGGCGAACAGCGCCTTGAGCGCCAGCGGCGTGACCAGCACGGTGAGGGCGCTGGCGATGCCGATGTCCACCAGGTTCTCTGGCTGCACCTCATGGCGCATGAAGCTGAATGGCTCGTCGCGGATTTCGTGGGCTTCTTCCTTGAACGCCTTGAGCACCTCCGAGGCACCCTTTTCCACGCCTTTCTTGCCGTAGGCTGCGGCGCTGTAGGCACCATGCACGGCTTCGTCCAGGTCCAGGACGATGGCGCCGTGCTCGCCGAAGTCGGCGTCCTCGGGGTTCAGGTTCAGGTGTTCGCGCACCAGGCTTTGCAGGCGTTCGAGCACCTTGGCGCGCTGGTGGCCGGGAATCACGTCGTGGGCCTCGCGGATTTCGTCCGAATCCGACTCTTCGGCACGGATGTCCAGTCGCCCGATGCCAGGGGGCGTGCCGAACAGGGCCTCCCGCGAGCGGCTGTTGTGCGTCCAGTGGTTCACCAGCGTACGCATGGCTTCGCCGGGGCTTTGCGCGCCTTCCGTATGGCGATTGTGGTGGCTTTCGTCGATGTGCGTATGCAACTGCGCGGTGAGCGCAGAGGAAGACAGTGTGGTGTGCATGAATATCCATCCATCGTGGGTGCGTGGAACGACAAATCACGGATGACGGAGGGAGGGATTATTGAGATTGGAATGGCAGAAGGTTCTGCCCCGCCCGTAGGACCATCGTGGGATGGGTGGTCACGAGAGCGGGGCGGTTCCCTTGCTTTTCGACGAAAGGCGCGTCCTAGAGCGTTTCCTGGTGTTCCAGGTGGGAGAGAATGTTGACCAGATTGCCGAACGGGTCGCGCACGAAGAAGCGCCGCACGCCCCAGGGTTCGTCGGTCAGCGGGTAGGGGATATCGAGCCGGGCCTCCCGGGCGCGCCGGTGGATGTCATCTACGTCATCCACTTCGATGGACAGCGCCGGCACCGGCGTGCCCGAACCGCCTTCGCAGGCGATGCTGACTTGCGCTGCCGCGCTGGCGGGGGATGCGAAGGTGATGAGCCAACCGTGGTCCATCACCCGGTCGAGGCCGAGCAGGTCCGCATAGAACCGCTGTGCCTGGTCGGGATCGGCGGCATAGAGATTGGCGACGATGCGGCGAACGGCCATCTTGGAGACTCCTTTCCGATGAGTCCGGCAAGGATAGCCAACGGTGGGCCGTGTGCCCGTCAGGCGCGGGTATTCACCGTCTGGCCGGCCTTGTCGCCGCCGCTCTTTTCCAGCGCTTCCATCAGCGAGGCATAGGCTTGCTGGAGCGCCGCACTGAGCGTGGCGACCTGTTGCTGCGCCGCCTGCAACGCGGCCTGGGCGGCATCGTCGTCCGGTGCCGCTTCCGCCCGGCGCTGGGCCTCTTCGAGCTGCTGGCGGGCTTCGCGCAACTGCTCCTTGAGGCGCTCGATGGTTTTCTTGATCTGCTCCACCGGGTCGATGCCACCCGATGTGCTCTCGCTCTCATTGGCGGCGGCCGGCCGCTCGGCGTTCAGCGCCTCGCGGGCACTGGCGCCGAAGGCGGCCTTGTCGTTCGCGATGCGTTCGGCGGTGCTGGTGCTGCCGGCGTCCTGGGCTCCGGCACCGTTGGCTGCGTTCGCCCGGTTGGCGAAAGTGACGTTGGCGCGGCTGGCCAGGTTGTCGCTGATGTGGGTCACGATGCGTCCTCGTCGTGGGGTGTCCTTTGCCGGGGTATCGGGCGGGAACGGGAAAACTTGAGCGGTAGCCGCCTGGATTTGTTCGGCCGCCTCGGCTTTACTGTCGGCGCGATCCGGTAAGCCAGGGAGGGAGCGATGGGGCACGACGTATATGCCAATGGACGGAGCATTTCCAGCAAGTCGGCGGACGGCAAGTCTCTGTGCGCCTTTCCCGATGTCTGCCTGACACCGCCAGCGCCGCCGGCCGGCCCGATTCCGGTGCCCTATCCGAACACTGGTATGGCCTCCGACACCACGCGGGGCACGCGCAACGTGAAGATCGCCGGCAAGGAAGTCATGCTCAAGAACCGCTCGTTCTTTCGCAGGAGCACTGGCGACGAGGCTGCCACCCGTTCCCAGGGCATGAACGTGATCACGCACCAGATCAAGGGCAAGGTCTATTTCGTGTCCTGGTCGATGAACGTGAAGTTCGAGGGCGAGAATGTGGTCCGCCATCTCGACTTGACCACCCACAATCATGCTTCCGACCCTCCCGGCACACCGCCCACCGGGCACATCGACAAGCAGACACCGCCGGTGGCGGAGAAGGAGACCTGCGATCCCCATGCCTGGGTGAGGGTATCCCAGGAGTCGCCTGCCGACACCAAGGCCAAGAATGACAACGCCCGTGGCGCCACCAAGCAGGAGGATGCGAAGCGGGGGTATGCCTTCGAGAACAAGGCGATCGACGCCAACATGGTGGAAATGAACATCCAGGCGACTTCTGCGGTGTTCAAGTGCAGCAAATGCGGGGCCGAGCAGGAGGTGGATATTGTCGGCGACCGCCAGTTGGGCGAGGCCAAGTCCAAGTCGGCCAAGCAGGTGAAGAAGAAGGGCTCGCAACAGGCTCGCAATTACCGCTCCATCCAGGCCCAGGTGTTCGGCGAGGGGACCCAGCCGCGCGCTAAGCTGGATGGTGAGCGTGGCGATCATGCCGAGACCCGTGCCGAATTCGAACGGCGGGGATTCCAGGTCGAGATCGTCAACTGACGATACGGCTGTCCGAACAGGTGCTCTCATGTCGCAGGACTACACATTCGTTTTCAGTTGCCGCGAGACGGCGTTCGTCCCGGCGCTCGAACGCCTCCGCGATACGCTCGCGCCGCAAGGATACGCGGTGGGGCCGGCCCTGACCCGGGTCGAGGTGCGCGGCGATGACTTCTTTCTGACCGAGTGCGAGGTGCCGAGCGGCGGGGCGAAGGGCTGGAAGACGGCCCTGCGCGGCTTCAGGGAAGAACCCGGGGTCAATCTGGATTTCACCTCCGAAGCCCTGTCCTTCGAGCTGACGGTGGCTCACTTTCCGTATCGGCACTGTGCGGTACTGATGAGCGTGCCAATGCACGACTGCCGCCGGCTGTACCGGGAGCAGGGAATCGAGAAGCTCCATTTCACCCTGGCGCAAGTGGCCCAGGCGTTCGGTGCCCGCGCGGCGGCTGGCGCCATCGAGTTCGACGGCGACTACAGCCTGCTGACCCCGGACATGCTGGAGGATCTGTTCCGCGCCGGGCGAACGGATGCCATGCGACTGGAAGAGCAGGGGGTCGATCTGATCGCCGGACACCAGTCGCTGCTGCCTGCCGGGGAGGTGCTGGATGCCGCGCAGCCGTTTCATCCGGCCGGTTACGCGCTGGGGTATTGGTTCCTGCAACTCGAATCGACGGTGCGCGTCTTCGGACTTTGATTTCCCAGTAGTCCGCATCTATGCCTTAATGGCTGCTTGTCCGAGCCTTGCCATGGAGGTCGTCATGCTCAGCACAGAGTTCCTGATCACATCCCTGATCGTCGTCCTGATTCCCGGTACGGGCGTGGTGTTCACGCTGTCCGCCGGGTTGTTCCTCGGTTGGCGGGCCAGTCTGTTTGCCGCCTTGGGTTGCACCGTTGGGATCGTTCCGCATCTGCTGGCGAGCATCGTCGGCCTGGCGGCGGTTCTGCACATGAGCGCCGTGGCGTTTACCGCGTTGAAATTCGCTGGCGTGGCCTACCTGCTGTACCTGGCCTGGGCGATGTGGAACGACAAGGGCTCGATCAGCTTTTCCCGGCCGGGCGAGACCCGCGCCTGGAACATCGCGGTCAAGGCGTTCCTGACGAATATCCTCAACCCCAAGCTGTCGATCTTCTTTCTCGCCTTCCTGCCCCAGTTCGTCACGCCCGGTGCCGATTCGCTGGCCCAGATGCTGGTGCTGAGCGGCGTGTTCATGGCCATGACCTTGGTGGTGTTCGTCGCCTATGGCGTGCTGGCCTTCAGCGTACGGCGCTGGTTCCTCGGCTCGCCGAGGCTGCTGGCCTGGATGCGCCGCAGCTTTGCCGCCGTGTTCGCCGGGTTGGGGGTGAACTTGGCGCTCTCCGGACGCTGAGCGCTTTTTTCTCCTCACTCCTCACCCGGTACCGCAATGCTTTCGATGGAGTTCCTGCTGGTCGCGTTGCCGGCCGTGTTTCTCACCGGGTTATCCAAGGGCGGCTTCGGTGGTGCCTTCGGCGGCATTGCCGTGCCGCTGCTGGCGCTGTCGATGGCGCCGACCCAGGCCGCCGCGGTGATGTTGCCGATTCTCTGCGTGGCCGACCTGGTCGGCCTGCGCGCCTACTACGGCAAGTGGGACCTGGCCAACCTGAAGATCATGCTGCCGGGGGCGCTGGTCGGCGTGACCATCGGCGCGCTGACCTTCCACCTGATGAACGAGCGCGTCATTGCCCTGCTCATCGGTGGCATCGCCATTGCCTTCGTGCTGGTCAACCTGCTGGTCCGTGCCGCGGCCACCCCGGCCCCGATACGCCCGAAGCGTGGGCTGGCCCTGTCCACCCTGGCCGGCTTCACCAGCTTCGTTTCCCACGCCGGCGGCCCGCCGATCATGATGCACCTGCTGCCGCAGCAGCTCGACAAGGTGCGCTATGTCGCCACGGTGAACTGCTTCTTCCTGCTAACCAACGCCGTGAAGCTGGTGCCCTACACGCTGCTCGGCCAGTTCAGCCGCGACAACCTGCTCACCAGCCTGGCCCTGGCGCCGCTGGTACCGCTGGGGGTGTGGACGGGCTTGTGGCTGCAGAGCCGGGTGAACCACCTGTGGTTCTACCGCATCGCCCGCCTCGGGCTGCTGGGAACGGGGATTCAGTTGATCGTGAAGAATCTTTGAGTGCGGTTGACGGGCAGACTTCCGTTCGTCGGGAACCCGTGCTTCGCCGTCACGCTTCGCCGGGTGCTTTCTAAGATTGAATCGAGGGCTGCCTGACCGCGTATTAGCCGGAGGCAAGGAACAGGATGTCTGCCCCCTCCTTGGAGTGCTCGCTATTGCAGCCATCGAGCTATCCCCCGATAGCCATCGATCAAGGAGGAATTCATTATGGCTGGCACCTGGGCCGCTTTGGCCAACGAGCCCCCCGCATCCATCGCAACGACCCTGCTCCTGACTGACGGCTCCGTGCTCGCCCAAGGCGTGAGTACGAACCAGTGGTACAGGCTGCGTCCCGATTCGAGCGGTAACTATGTGAACGGCACCTGGACCACGCTGGCCGCCAGCGTCCATGCGCCTCTGTACTATGCCTCCGGCATCCTGCGTGACGGCCGCGCCATTGTGGCCGGCGGCGAATACGACGCGGGCGCCCTGGTATGGCTGCTCAATGTCGAAGCCTACGACCCGGTGGCCAACACCTGGACGACGTTGCCCAATCCGGCGGGCTGGACACGCATCGGCGATGCGCCTGGCTGTGTCCTGCCGGACGGCCGCTTCTTCCTGGGGCAGGTGGGGACTCGTCGCACGGCGATCTATAACCCCGCCACCAACGCCTGGACGGCGGCGGCTGACAAGATCAACGCGGTCGGCGAGGAGAGCTGGTCTCTGCTCCCCGATGGCTCGATCCATGCGGTGGACTGCTCCAATCCACCCAATGCCGAGAAATACATTATTGCCGCCAATACCTGGGTGGCCGATGGCACGACACCTCAGACACTGGTCGACAGCATTTCCGAAATCGGTGCCTCGGTGCTGCTCCCGGACGGGCGATTGTTCGTCATCGGGGCAACCGGCTTCACTGCGCTCTATACGCCGCCGCCTATCGCCAATCAGGTGGGGACATGGGTGCAGGGGCCTTCGATTCCCCAGGTCAATCCGGGCCAGCCGCTGGGCGCCGTCGATGCCCCGGCGTGCCTGCTGCCCAACGGCAACGTGTTGTTCACCGTAGGGCCGATCACCGTTCCGGCGACCTTCCAGGCGCCGACGTTCTTCTTCGAATACGATCCCGATGCGAACACGATCAGCCCCGTTCCGGCGGCGGCGACCTCGTCGAGCGTCCCCTACTGGGGGCGCATGCTGATGTTGCCGACCGGCCAGGTGCTCTATACCGCCGGCAAAACTTCTGTGCAGGTGTATACGCCCAGCGGCAGCCCCGACAGCGTATGGCGACCGACTATCACGGATTGCCCCGGCGCGGTGCGGCGCGGGCGGACGTATCGCCTGCTGGGGCGCCAGATAAATGGCCTGAGCCAGTGCGTCTACTACGGGAACGACGCGACGCAGGCCACCAACTATCCCATCGTGCGGCTGGAGTCGGGCGGGAGCGTCTACTACTGCCGGACGTCGAACTTCTCGACCATGGGGTTGCAGACCGGCACCGTCATCCACGGTTGCGACTTCACCGTGCCCACCTCGGTGCCGGATGGTTCGTACTGCCTGCGGGTGATCGCCAACGGCATCCGCTCTGCCTGCCGGACGGTCAGTGTGACGAGCAAGTTCTTCAAGGAGTTGAAGTACGAGATCAAGGAGAAGCTGGAGATACTGGAGAACATCAAGGCGATTCAGGATGCCCGATCCAAGCGGATTCCCGACTTCATCGATCCGAAGCTTATCCGCGAAGACATCGACATCTTCGAGCGCATTCAGGACGAGTGGGCCAAATCCCTCGGCACCCTCGCGGCCCAGGTGGACCGGACCCATCTCCAGCTCAGCCGCGCGTTCATCGGGCCGGAAGAGCGTCCTCTGGTCGGACCGCCAGAACCCGTGGTCGAGAAACTGGACGTACCGAAGATCTCCGAGGAACGGGCGCGCCGTGAAAGCGAGAAGACCGCCTTCAACGATGGGCGCAAGGAGCTCGCGGTGTCCAAGGAGGCGGAGCGGATACACCGGCTGATCCATGCGATTTCCCGTTCCGGCGGCAAGGGTATCGAAGAGAACGGTACCGCAGGACGGAAACCGGGAAGCGATAGCGCCAAGCCCACACGGCGCAAGCCGAAAAAATCATGATCGTCGTCGTCGGTAGCCGGCACGACCCGGTGGCGATGGCGCTCATCGCCGCCTGGCCCGGGGCTGCGTTGTGTTCGGCGGAGGATCTGGTCAGCCCGGGCTGGGCATGGGCTGTTGGCGATGACGAAGCGCCGACCTGGGTGGTGGAAGGCCGGACAGTGGAGGATAGCGACGTCACGGGCGTGTTCCTGCGGCGCTCGGCGGTGTACCCCGACGAGTTGCTCGGAATTCATCCTGACGACCGAACCTACATGGCCTCCGAAGCACATGCCTTCCTCATCTTCGTACTGGCGTCCACACGGGCGAGGGTGGCCAGTCCAGTGGCCGATGGCGGGTTGGGTGACGATGCCTTGCGTCCGGAACATTGGATGCCCCTCGCTGCTGCCGCCGGGTTGCCATTGGCGCCTTTGCGCCTGCGCTCGAGCCATGTGAAGCGGCGTGCGCCGGACACTCGGATCGTCGAGGTTGTCGATGGGCAGGTCATCGGCGACATGACGCCACGCCGGCAGGCGCGCATTCGTCGTTTCGTGGCGGCCATGCGGCTCGATTGGGCCCAGCTCCTGTTCGACGGGCGCCAGCGGCTCGTGGCTCTCACCTCCATGCATTCACCCACGCCGGAGGCCGTCGCGGCGCTCGGCCGGATGCTGGTGGCTGGAGCACCGTCATGATCCTGGTCTGGGGAAACCTGTCCGACACGCCGGTCGAACGGATCGTCGATGCCCTGCTGGAGCGCGAGTTGGCGTTCTTTCATATCGACGATGCGGCCCTGCCGCTGATGACGCACGATGTTGTCTTCACCATGCCGCCGACGGGCTGGATCGAACTGCGCGGGCAGCGTCTGCCGCTGGATGAAATCCGGGCCGCCTTCATCCGCCCCGGCGAATTGCGCGAGGTGCGGGGGCTCGCAACCGCGTCGATGTTGTCCGCCATCACTGCCAGCCTCGACGCGTGGGTGGTCAATCGTCCTGCCGCCGGCCGCTGCAACTGGTCCAAGCCTTTCCAACTCCGGCTGATCGAGGCTGCCGGTCTGAACGTACCGGAAACATTGGTCACCACCGACCCCGCCAAGGCCCGGGCATTCCTCGCCCGGCATCGGTGTGTCGTCTACAAGTCGGTGAGCGGTGTGCGCAGCATCGTCACCACCCTCGACACTCACCAGGCTGCGCGTCTGGACGGCGTCTCGACCGGGCCGGTGCAATTGCAACGCTGGGTCGCCGGACGCGACGTGCGTGTGCATGTCGTGGGGGATCGATGGTTTGCCACCGCCATCGAGTCCGATGCGGACGATTACCGCTACGCCGCTCGATCAGGCGATTCGACGCACATGGCTGCGACGGACATACCGCAGGCCCTGGGCGAGCGGCTGGTGGGGCTGAGCCACTCGATGGGTCTGCTGTTGTCGGGTATCGACCTGCGCGTCGATCGGCACGGCGAGTGGTACTGCTTCGAAGTCAATCCATCGCCGGGTTTCAGCTATTTCGAAGACATGACCGGGCAACCGATCGCGGCGGCAATCGTGGAACTGCTGGAGGGTAGTCAGCGCCCCACGGTGCTGCCGAGGATGGGCCGCTTGCGATGAGGCGAAGACCGGACATGGCGGGATGAATGTCGAGTGACATATGGCCCCAGTGGCGCTCGGCATCATATCGGAGGGGCAATGTCAGGAGATGGAGATGAAAAAGTTCTCTCTGGAGGCAAAGGCTGAAGGTCCGGTCTTTTTTATGCACAAGAATGCTGCGAAAAAAAATCTGGATATTTCCAACCTGGAAATTGAGAAGTACTACAAGACACCGGAAGAGATCGCTCAATGGGAAAGGCGTATGTATGAAGAAGTGGGCCTCAGGATCGACGGCAACGCCCTGATCGCCAGCGGTGGGAGCTGCTGTGGTACCGGTGGAGGCATGTGCGATGCGGACTAGCGTTCGCCACGGCCGGAGAACCGGCCTTGACGCCTGAGGCTCGCATCAGCGTGTGCATCGTGTCGTTCTCGGGCGATGCACACGCGGAGATCATCGGAGCTCTTCTGGAGAAGAACTATCCGGTCGATCTGACGTTCATCTGCCCGGATCGATGCCAGGACGTGGTGTCCCTGACCTATGCCACCGAGTCGCCAGACGCAAGCGATGGCTATGACGTTACCTGGGTTCGTCGGAAGAACTTCCTCTACGTAAAACCGGAGGCGCGTGGTGATCTCGATTGGGCGATAAACACTGCCCAGGCCAACCAGGATGCGCTGGATGCCTTTATCGCGCGAAACAGCCGTGTCCTGGTCAATCCCCTGGATAAGGCCGCAGCGATAGAGAACAAGGCGACACAATTGAAGATTGCGGCTTTATCCGGGCTGAAAATACCGCCGACATTGATATCGTCGAACTATCGATCCGTTATCGAGTTCGAGCGGCAGCATGGTCCGCTGATCATCAAGTCCATGCGTTCGTTGGGTGGGGCGCCGACCGGCACATTTCTATTGGAGACCCGTCTGCTGTCCCAGGAAGGTTGTGCGCATGCTCCGCTGATTTACCAGCAGGAAGTAAAGGGGAATAAACATCTGCGAGTGGCTGTCTTCGGATCGGAGATTCTTCCGTTCGAATATGAAAGCGATCAGTTGGATAGCCGGTTCGATGCCCGAAATAAGGCCGTTCTGGTACGAGTCGACGAGCATATGAATTCGGCCCTGCTGCGATTCATGGAAATCGCCGGATTGCGTATGGGTATTTTCGATTTCAAGCGCTCCGATGGCGGCGACTGGTATTTCCTGGAGATCAATCAACAAGGCGCTTTCGCCTATCTGGACCCGCTTGCGGGGTACCCGATCTTGAAGCGTTTCGCCCAGTTTCTTATCGCTTCCTCCGGGATACAGGGCCTTGAGAAGTCCTTGGTTCTGGGCGAACAGGCTACCCGTTGAGGCACGGTTCACCTGCCTTCCGTCGGCGAACCGGCAACCGGCGAAAAGGGCGCCTATCGTTTCCCATCGGATGACGGTTCGATAAGGAGGTCCCATGTTCGCCAATGATCGTGAATTCCATCAGCCCACCAGCCGCCTCTGGGCCATGGGGGTGGATACCCGCGCCGAGAACGCCGTGACGGATACCCGCGGCAACGTGCTGCTGCATGCGCAGACGGGCGGGATGATTTCGCCGCAGCGCTACGAGCTGCCCCGCAACACCCAGCTGTATCGCTTCGCCAGCGGCAGCGCACCGATTCCCCGTGCGATCACCGGCGGTTGGTGGGTCGCCGAGCCGGAGTTCGAAAAACTCACCCGTTTCGCCCAGGTCCATGACCTGCACGTGGCCATGGCCGCGCGCTACCTGTGCTGCGTGCCGCCGGAGTGGAGCGACATGGGGCTGCTGATGCGGGTGAGGGTGGAAAAGCCGCTGCTGGCTTATCGCGGGCTGGGCAACAGCGTAGTGGTGCCGAAGTCCGATGGGCTCGGCCACGTGCGCATGGAGCCGAACAACGACATCGCCGCGCGTCGCCTGCACCAGTTGTTCATCCCCGGCCTGCAGGAGTATGCGGCGAAGACGCCGGAACAGGTGGTGCCGGGCGCCCTGGCGCTGGAGCGCTACTGGAAGCTGGAATCCGCCGATACCCAGCGGGGGTGGTTCTATCTCTAGGGGTATCCGCCAGAATTGGCTTCGTCGGGCAAATGAATTGACCCCTACCGCTGGCTATCCGACAAGGCGAAGCACCTCAACCGGCCCCATGCGGCCCCACGAGTGCAATCACCGGCGCCAGCGTTTCGTCCTGCTTCTCCCGCGCCTGTATCCATTCCAGCAACTGCGTCTCCGGCATCGAGGCGGCGAACAGGTGGCCTTGCATCAGGTAGCAACCGAGGGTTTGCAGGCGTAGGCGTTGATGCGGGCTTTCCACGCCTTCGGCGATGACGTGCATGTTCAGTTGTTCGCCGAGGGAGAGGATGACCTTGATCAGGCGCTCGTCGCCGTCGTCGATCAGGTGGGTGAAGGATTTGTCCAGTTTCAGCGCGGACATCGGCAGGCGCTGCAGGCGTTGCAGGGAGGAGTAGCCGGTGCCGAAGTCGTCCAGGTGCAGTTTGAAGCCGGCGTCGACCAGGCTCCGGACCTGGTTCTGCAACAGTTCCAGGCTGTCGGCGAAGGCGCTCTCGGTCAGTTCGAAGTGAATGCTCTGGCGGGGCAGGCCCTGGCTGTCCACCAGCTCGCAGAGTTGCTCGACCAGATCGGCCTGGAGCAATTGCTTGACCGACAGGTTGATGTTCATGGACAGGCCGGGCAGTTGCTTGCGCAGGCGCGGCAGCGAGCCGATGGCGTTGCGCGCGATGTACAGGCCGAGCTCGCCGATCAGTCCCGCTTCTTCGGCGACGGGGATGAATTTCTCCGGCGAGCAGAAACCGTCGATATCGGGCCAGCGGGCCAGGGCCTCGACCATCACCACCTGGTCGTTGCTGCTGTCGATGATGGGTTGGAACCAGACTTCCAGTTGACCCATGGTCAGGGCGTGGCGCAGCCGCTGTTCGAGGAACATGCGTTCCTGCACCTGGGCGTGCATGTCTTCGGAGAAGATCACCTGACGGCTGCGGCCCAGGCGCTTGGCTTCGTACAGGGCGATGTCGGCGTGGCGCAGCAATTCTGCCTGGGGCGTGTTGCGCTCGGCATGGGCGATGCCGATGGAGCCGGTGATGGTCAGGCGGGTGCCGTTGAAGAATACCGGCAGGCTGATTTCTTCCAGCAGGCGCTCGGCGAAGGCGCCAATTCCCAGGTCGCCGTGGCGGACCAGGCTGAGCACGGCGAACTCGTCGCCGCCCATGCGCACCGCCGTGTCGCTGGCGCGCACCAGCGAGCGCAGGCGCAGGGCGATGGCGTCCAGCATGGCATCGCCAGCGGCGTGGCCGAGGCAGTCGTTGATCAGTTTGAAGTCGTCCAGGTCGATCAGATAGAACACCAGCGACTGTTCCGGGTCGCGGTTGCACAGCGCCTGATAGAGCTGCAGGCGTTCGCTGAGGAATTTGCGGTTGCCGAGCCCGGTCAGCGGGTCCTTGCGGGCCTCTTGGTAGAGGTGGCCATGGGCGGTCTGGACCTCGGCCATGAGTTCGTTCAAGGAGTGCGCCAGGACATCCAGTTCATCCCGGCCTCGCACCGGCCAGACGGCGGCGGGTCCTTCGCCGTGGCGCCGGGATTCCGCCAGGTGCGAGAAGTGGCTGAGGCGCTTGAGGATGAGGCGGTCGAGCAGCAGCGCCGCGGCCAGCGCGGCCAGCACCAGAATCAGCAGGGAGTTGGTGAGCAGCAGCAGGTCGCCGGCACGCTGCTGGGAAAGCAGGCTGGGCGGATGCTCGACGATCAGGCGCAGGTCGCTGCTGCCTTGCGAGTCCTGCAGGATCTGGGTGACGGTGAGGGACGCCTGTTCGTCGTCGGCAACGGGGGGCCGATGGGCATCGACCGGCTCAAGGCGGAAGGGGATCGGCGCCTGGCTGCCGAGGACGGAATCGGTGGCTCCCTGGAGCAGGCGGGCCATGACCAGCCAGCCGCGCCGGGGCTGGTGGCCGCTGTTGTCGTGGATCGGGCTGTAGACCAGCAAGGCCGGCGCGTTGCCGAGCCAGCGGAACAGGTAGCCGCCCTTGTCGCGCAGGTGCGGCGACAGGGCGTCATAGCCGGCACGGATGGCATCGATCCGCGTGCTGCCGGCGGGGGTCCGGGACACGCTCGTGCCGGCATGCGGGTCGACGCCGGAATGGAAATGCCCGCCGGCATCGAGGAATACCACCAGGTCGACGCGCAGATTGCCCAGGGATTCGGCGGTGAAATTGCTCGCCAGGTACGCCGGGTCGAGGTCCTGCATGTAGCCGTAGGTGTCGTCCCACAGGCTGTAGTCGAGGCCGCTGCTGAGCAGGGCCTGGGCGTCGGTGGCGAGGACCGCGCGGATGCGTTCCAGCTCGGCCTGGGCCTGGGCGGCTTCGAACTGTTGCAGGCTCTTGTGCAAAAGGCGCGAGGTCGTCAGGTAGCTGGCGAGGGCGAAGACGAACAGCAGCAGCAACAGATAGAACAGCGTGCGGGTGCGCAGGCTCTTGAAGTGCGAAAACATCGGCCCTCCGTGGCAGCCGGCCCGGACTGCTGTGCGACGAAAAAGACAAATGGCCGGCCTCCGAGAGCATCGGGAGAGCCTCGCAGGCAGTATAGCAATAGGCCATGGCGCTACGAGAACGCCGCGACTACCGGCTATTCCTGACGATTGGCGGTGCCGGAGACAACCTGATCGAGGCGACAAAAAAACGCTCTCAATTGAAACGTATTCGCATTATTATGTCGCTTTCGGCCTATGGCGCCCCGCCAGCATCGGCGAGGGGACAGCGCCATGCGACCGGGCTTCGGCATAGGAAACCTCACGTGACAACCCGCACCGCCCTCACACGACTGGATACGGCCGCCCGCATATTGGCCGCGCTCTTCGGGGGATACGCCGTGGTCTACGCGGCGACTGCCTTCCTCAGCGTCTACTTGCCCCTGGCGCGGGCGGACCGGGTGATTTTCGCCGGCCTCGCCTGCTTCATTCTCTATGCTGCCCTGTTCATCTACGCCTTCGCCGCGCGCAGCGCCCTGCGGGTCTGGCTGGTGTTCGTCGGGCTCGGTGTGATGTTTGGTTTGGCGGCCTTCCTGCCCAGCGAATTCGGGGTGCGTCCATGAGCCTGCGGCAAAGCATGAGCGGCCTGCACACCTGGGGCGGGTTGTTGCCGTCCTGGTTGCTCTTCGTGATTTTCTTCGCCGGCAGCCTGGCCTGTTTCGACAAGGAACTGGAGCGCTGGATGCGTCCGGCGCTGCACCAGCCCGGCGTGACCAGCCTGACGGCCGATCAGGTGCGCGACTGGCTGCACGAGCGCGCGCCCAACGCCCATGCCTGGTGGATGCGTCCGCCCAGCGAGCGCGAGCCGTTCTGGTGGGCCGGCTGGGAGCCGGAGGAGGGCGCCGAGTTCCAGCGTTTCGCCCTGGATGCGGCCACCGGCGAGGTGCTCACCGACACCGTCGGCGGCATGTTCTTCTTCACCCTGCACTATGAGCTGCACGCCGGCATGCCCGGCATGTACATCGTCGCTATCGCCGCGATGGCGATGCTGATCGCCCTGGTCAGCGGGGTGATCATCCACCGGCGCATCTTCAAGGATTTCTTCACCCTGCGCCCGGCCGCCAATGGCCAGCGGGCCTGGCTGGACGCACACAACCTGTTCGGTGTGCTGGGCCTGCCTTTCCACCTGCTGATCGCCTATACCGGGCTGGTGATTTTCGTCGTCTTCTATATGCCGGCGGGGCTGAAGGTGGCCTACCAGGACGACTTCGGTGCCCTGTTCCGCGAGTCCACCGGCTATTTCGAGCGCGGCGAGGTGGGCCGTCCGGCCGGGCCGCCAACCTCCCTCGATACGCTGCTGGCCGATGCACGCCAGCGTTGGGGCGGCGGCGAACCGGGCTGGATCAGCGTGCACTATCCCTACGACGAAGCGGCGGTAGTGGACTTGCGCAATTGGGTATCGAGCCGGGTCACCGACTTCCAGTGGACGCTCTCTTACGACGCGAGTAGCGGCGAGCTGTTGCACGAACAGAAGCCCTATGGCGCCGGCTACCAGGCCCAGTCCTGGCTGACCGGCCTGCACATGGCCCAGTTCGGAGGTACGCCGGTGCGTCTGTTGTACCTGCTGCTGGGGCTGGCCGGTTGCGCCATGCTGGTCGGCGGGCTGCGGGTCTGGCTGGCCAAACGCGAGGCGCGCGGCGGCTATGGCATCGTCCTGGTGCGTGCGCTCAACGGTGCGGTAATCGGCGGCCTGCCGTTGGCCAGCCTGGCGCTGTTGTGGGGTAACCGCCTGCTGCCAGCCGGTCTGGCCGAACGCTCGCGGGCCGAGGCGATGGTGTTCGTAGGCGCCTGGCTGCTGGTGGCGCTCTGGGCCGTGCTGCGCCAGGGCAGCGGCCGGTTGGGACGCGATCTGTACGGCGTCGGCGCGGTGTTGGCGCTGGGCCTGCCGCTGTTGAATGCGTTGACCTCTTCCCAGGGCCATCTGGGCGCGACCCTGGCGCGGGGAGACTGGGCGCTGGCGGGGATCGACCTGAGCCTGCTCGGTGTCGGTCTGTTTTGTGCGCTGTTGGGCTGGCGTCACCGCCAGCCGGGTGAGGTCCGCCAAGCCAGCCGTCGCGAATCCCGTCGTCTGGCCGAGGAGGGTGCCTGATGCTCTGGTTGAGTTTTGCCTTGGGCTACCTTGCGTTGACCGCGCTCTGCCTGGCCATGAACCGTCACCACAAGGCGCTGCTCGGTGGAGAGCCCGGCCCGGCGCGTCGACGGGCGCTGCGGGGATTCGCCGTGGGAGCGATCCTGCTGTCTCTGGTCCTCTGCGTGACGGCGCGTGGCGGCGAGATCGGCACGGTGATCTGGCTGTGCCAACTGATGGTGGCCGGCTGGCTGCTGGTAGGCCTGCTCGCCTGGCGCCAGCGCTGGGCCTTGTCCATGGCCGGGGTGTTGCCGCTCGGCGGTCTTCTGCTCGCGCTGTTCGGTTGAGTCAGTCGTTCAGGTAAGCGGCGCGAACAGCGCCGCCAAGTCTTCTTCGCTCAACTTGGTTTCGCCTTGGCCGCTGCCCGCCAGCACGCCCTGGGCCAGGCTGCGCTTGGCCTGTTGGAGCTGCTGGATTTTCTCTTCCACGCTGCCGCGGGCGATCAGCTTGTAGACGAACACTGGCTTGTCCTGGCCGATGCGGTAGGCGCGGTCGCTGGCCTGCGCTTCGGCGGCGGGGTTCCACCAGGGATCGAAGTGGATCACGGTATCGGCGGCGGTGAGGTTGAGGCCGGCGCCCCCGGCCTTCAGGCTGATCAGGAAGATTGGCAGCTTGCCGGCCTGGAATTCCCGCACCGGCGTGCCGCGGTCGCGGGTCGAGCCGGTGAGCAGGGCGTAGGGAATCTTGCGCTGTTTCAGCTCGGCCTCGATCAGCGCGAGCATGCCGGTGAACTGGGAGAACAGCAGCACGCGCCGCCCTTCGGCGAACAATTCTTCGAGCATTTCCAGCAGCGCGCTCAGCTTGCCCGAGTGCTCGCTGCGGTAGGTCTTGTCGTCCACCGGCTCCAGCAGGCGCAGATCGCAGCAGGCCTGGCGCAGGCGCAGCAGGGCCTCGAGGATGACGATCTGGCTGCGCGCCAGCCCCTGGCGCTGGATTTCGTCGCGGACCTTGCGGTCCATGGCCAGGCGCAGGGTCTCGTAGCGGTCGCGCTGGGCCTGGGTCAGTTCGACCCACTGGGTGATCTCGGTCTTCGGTGGCAGCTCGCGGGCGACTTCTTCCTTGGTCCGGCGCAACAGGAATGGCCGCACCCGTGCATTCAATTGGGACAGGCGGGCGGCGTCGGCCTGGCGCTCGATGGGGGTGCGGTAGTCCTGGCGGAAGCTCTCCTCGTTGCCGAGCCAGCCGGGCATGAGGAAGTGGAACAGCGACCAGAGTTCGCCCAGGTGGTTTTCCAGCGGTGTGCCGGTCAGGCACAGGCGCTGCGTGGCGTCCAGTTCGCGTGCGGCGACCGCGGCCTTGCTGCGGGCGTTCTTGATGTTCTGCGCCTCGTCGAGAATCAGCAGGTGGTAGCGCAGTTCGCTGTGCGCCTTGCTGTCTCGGGGCAGCAGGGCGTAGGTGGTGAGGATCAGGTCGAATTCGCCGAGGCGGGCGAAATCCGCCCGGCGCTTCGGGCCGTGCAGGGCCAGCACGCGCAGGTCGGGGGCGAAGCGGGCGGCTTCGTCCTGCCAGTTGGGGATCAGGCTGGTGGGCATGACGATCAGCGCCGGTGCGGTGAGCCGTCCGGCTTCCTTCTCGCAGAGGATGTGCGCAAGGGTCTGCAGGGTCTTGCCCAGGCCCATGTCGTCGGCCAGCACCCCACCGACGTCGAGGGCACGCAGCGCCTGCATCCAGGCCAGGCCCTGCAACTGGTAGGGGCGTAGTTCGGCGTGCAGGCCACGGGGAGCCTCCACGGGGCGCTGCGGCAGGTCGCGCAAGCCTTCGGCAAAGCGCCGCAGTCGCTCGGCGCCCTGCCATTCCAGCGGCAGCGCCGCTTCCAGGCCGGCCAGCCGCGCCGCATCCGGGGTTGCCAGGCGCAGGCGTTCGCCGAGGGATGCCGGCTCCTTGAAGTAGAGTTCGCCGAGGGTCGCCAGCAGCGGTTTGAGCCGGCCGAACGGCAGGGCGACGCGCTGCCCGCCCTGGGCCGGCGGCAGCGGGACCAGCAGCAATTCGTCGTCGCGTCGCCGGGCCAGGGCTTCGGGGGAGAGCAGCCAGGGCGTGTGGCGGATGGCATGCAGCAGGATCGGCAACAGGCTGATGCGCTGGCCGTTCACCTCGATGCCCATCTCCAGCTCGAACCATTCCTGGGTCGGCGATTCCTCGACGGTGGCGTACCAGCCGTCGACATCGGCCAGGTTGAAATGGAAGCCCGGCTGCATGTCGACCCGCCAGCCTGCGGCGCGTAGCGCAGGCAGATGTTCACGGACGAAGCCCAGCCAGGCGGTGTCGTCCGGCAGTTCCAGCATCTCGCCGGCCTGGGCCGGCAGCGCATCGCTCTGCCGCAGTGGCGGCTTGAAGCCGAGTCCGGCGAGGGTCTGGCGCAGGGCGTCTTCGGCCTTGGGCTGGCGGCGGATGCGCAGCCGCTCGCCGGGGCCGACCAGTTGCACGATGTCTTCGACGGGCCTGCCGGAGACCCGCCGCTCGCCATAGAGGAAGGCCAACGCGGCGCGGTGCTGCTGACGCTCGGCCATCTTGCCGGTGCGGGTGTCGTACTGCATGCGTGCGAGGCTGCCGAGGGTCAGCAGCGGCTGCGGTTGTACGTCGTCCACCACGCGTTCGACGGTCGGCGGGCCGGCCAGTTCGGGGTGTTTTTCCAAGGTCAGCAGGGCGGCGACCACATGCTTGCAATTGAAGCTCACCGGACAGGTGCAGCGCCCCTCGACGTTCAACTGGCCCGTGCGGGCCTGTTTCACCTGAATGGTCTGCCGGTAGCGACTGCCGCCCGAGCCCAGGCACTCGGCGAGCACCTGGCCGTCTTCGGCCTTGAGCAGGGTCGAGCGGCCTTGGCCGGCGTAGACCGTGCCGCGTGCCAGGCTGCCTTCGCTGAACGCGTGGGCCCAGTCCGCGCGGCGCAGGTGGCGGAGGTCCTGCGGCATCAGCGGGACCGCCCGGAAGGCGAAAGGCTGGCAAGAGTCGACATGTTCTGTGGTCACGGCCCGAAAAAGAGAAACCAGGAATTCTCTCACGAGCACGGAGGGCTTGGCAGCCCGCAGGGGCTGGACGGGTCACGCCGGACGGGTGACGCGCTACTCAGCCGCGCAATGCGGCGCGGTATTGCCCCGGTGTGCCGCCCAGGGCGGCACGGAAGCGGTTGCTGAAATGGCTGGCGTCGGTGAAGCCGCAGGCCAGGGCGATTTCGCCGAGGGGCAGTGTGGTGGTCCGCAGCAGTTGCCGGGCCCGTTCCAGGCGCCGGGCCAGGAGGTAGCGGTGCGGCGACACGCCGAAGCTTTCGCGGAACATGCGGGCGAAGTGGTACTCCGAGAGCGCGCAGAGCGAGGCGAGATGGCCGAGGGTCAGGGGCTCGGCCAGATGGGCGTCGATGTATTCGATCAGCCGCCGTCGCATGACCGGCGCCAGGCCGCCCTTGAGACGCAATCCTTCGCGCAGGCCGACCTGGGTCAGCAGGGCGTGGTCGATCATCTCGTGGGCGAGGCTGCTGGTCAGCAGGCGTTCGCCGGGCTCCTCCCAGTTCAGGCGGATCAACTGGCGGAAGCGCGCGGCCTGTTGCGGGTCGTCGAGGAAGGTGTACTCACGCAGTTGCAGCTCGCGGGGTTCTCGGTCGAGCAGGCCGACGGCACTGAGGGCGAAGCGCTCCGGGCTGACGTAGAGGTGGGCGAGGTGGATTTCGCCGTTGATCACCCAGGCCGACTGGTGTCCGGCGGGCAGTACGCAGAGCTTGTCCGGCGCACCCTTGCGCTGCGGCCGCTCGCGGCGGAAGGTGCCGGTGCCGCCTGCCAGGTAGCAGCTCAGGGTGTGGTGGCTCGGTGCTTCGTAGTCGCGGGCGTCGTGGTGGTTGTGCCAGAGCGCGCCGGCCAGCCCGTCGCCCAGCTCGGCGCAGCGCTCCAGACGGGCGTTGGGCGAGCTGCTCATGGCTTGAAATACCTGAATGTCTTCGAGCTGCGGCATGACTTTTCCTCCACCTCGAGCATGCTACGCCTCGGCGCGCCCGCTGCCAGCCCGTCGCGACGAATAAGCGCAAGTTCATACAAGCGGCGTTCGCTCCGGCCATCCCAGACTTGGCGGCATCCTGTCGGGAGCTGTCCACATGAACCTGTCGCTGTACCTGCTCACTGTGCTGATCTGGGGCACCACCTGGATCGCCATCACCCTGCAACTGGAGGTGGTCGCCATCCCGGCGTCCATTGCTTACCGCTTCGCCTTGGCCGCCGCCGTGCTGTTCGCCGGGCTGCTGCTGACGGGGCGCTTGCAGCGGCTCGACCGGCGCGTCCAGTGGATCTGCCTGGCCCAGGGGCTGTGCCTGTTCTGTGTCAATTTCATGTGTTTCTACAGTGCCAGCCAGTGGATTCCCAGCGGGCTGATCGCCGTGGTGTTCTCCACCGCGACCCTGTGGAACGCGCTCAACGCCTGGATTTTCTTCGGCCAGCGAATCGCCGCCAACGTGCTGGCTGGCGGCGCGCTCGGGCTGTGCGGGTTGGGGCTGCTGTTCTGGCCGGAACTGGCCGGCCACGACGCCAGCCGCGAGACGCTATACGGGCTCGGCCTGGCGCTGCTCGGCACCCTGTGTTTCTCCGCCGGCAATATGCTTTCCAGCCTGCAGCAGAAGGCTGGCTTCAAGCCGCTGACCACCAACGCCTGGGGTATGTTCTACGGGGCGCTGATGCTGACCGGCTACTGCCTGCTCAGTGGCACGCCGTTCGCCTTCGACGGGAGCCTGCGCTACGTCGGCTCGTTGCTGTATCTCGCCATTCCCGGTTCGGTGATTGGCTTCACCGCCTACCTCACCCTGGTGGGGCGGATGGGGCCCGAGCGGGCGGCCTACTGCACGGTGCTGTTCCCGGTGGTGGCGCTGAACGTGTCGGCCTTCGCCGAAGGCTATCAGTGGACGCTGCCGGCGCTGTTCGGGCTGGTGCTGGTGATGCTGGGCAACCTGCTGGTGTTCCGGCCACGGCGGGAGCCGCAGCCGGTACTGGCGGCGCGCTGATCAGTTGGCGTTTTGGCGCTGGGCGTGGGTCGCGGTCTCTTCGTCGAGGATCGCCCGGATACGCTGGGTCAGGTCGTTGTAGCCGGTGTAGCGCTGGCCATAGCCGAGATTGAAGGCGTAGTCGAAGTCCGGCGGGTTGCGGCCCTGGTTGTGCTGCATGATGGTTTCCAGCTTGTCCAGCGCCTTGGCCAGCCGGGCTTCGGGCGAGCGCGCCTCGGAGTAGTCGTCCCAGAGGTCGAGGATCTTCGCCCGTTGCGCGTCGGGCAAAGGTTGCAGCAGGGTGAGCAGGTCTTCGCGTTCCTGGGCGGCCTTGTCCGGCAGGCCGACCTGGTGAATGGCGGGGATGTCGCCGCTGATGGCCTCGCCCAGGTCATGGATGATGCAGATTTTCACCAGCCTGGCGAAGTCGATCTCGGGGAAGCCGTCTTCCAGCATCATCGCCATCAGGCATAGCCGCCAACTGTGTTCGGCGGTGCTTTCCGGGCGTCCCTGGGAGGTGTGCGAACTGCGCAGCACATTCTTCAATTGCTCGGCCTGCTTGAGAAAACCGAGAATGCCGTCCAATGCTTCGCTGTTCATGTCGATCGGCTCCGCGTCGAAAAGTGAGGCGCCTATGGTAAGCCAAGGGCCGAGAAGAATGCCTGTCACCCGTCCATTTCGCCAAGGGGGCACCCATGTTCGCCGTGACGCCCGAACCGCCGTACTACGCAGTGATCTTCACTTCCACCCGCACCGACGGCGATAACGGTTACGCCGAGATGGCCGGGCGCATGGTCGAACTGGCCGCCGAACAGCCGGGGTTCCTCGGCGTGGAATCGGCGCGCGAGGCGATCGGCATCACCGTCTCCTACTGGCGTGACCTGGAAAGCATCGCCGCGTGGAAACGCAACGCCGAACACCGCGAAGCCCAACGCCTCGGCCGCTCGCAGTGGTACGCCGGTTTCCGGCTGCGGATCGCGAAGGTGGAGCGGGAGTATGGGATGGGCTGATGCGCCGCTGGGCGAATGAATTAGCCTCTACAAGTCGTATTACACCGAACCCGCTTTTCGCAGGAGCCAGCTCTGCTGGCGAAGCTTTTATGTGATCCCATTCGCGAGCAGAGCTCGCTCCTACAAGGAAAGCCCGGACCTCGTCGTAAGGGGCGAATTCATTCGCGATGGACCGGAAGACCGCCCGCGGTGCCACGTTGGCGTAGCGACGTCGGGACGTGACGACGGCCAGGCGGCGAGGTGCTGCACAGGCTGTCCGGCAGGGGATGGGCGGTGACCAGCAGCATTTCACCAAGGGGCTCCCTGCCCAGGCACGAAGCCCGGATTGTGCGTGGGAGTCGCCCCGTTGGCCCGCCGGCGGTCAGTGGCGGCCGGCCAGCAGCGCCTTGGCCCATTCCACCAGGCGGCCGATCTCCCGGCACACCTGTTCCGCCGTAACGGTCTGGCGTGGCAGGGTGAGGAAGGCGAAGTACAGGCCGGAACCAGCATCGAGACCTGCACCGGGCTCTTGGCCGCGCAGTGGATTGAGGGCGGCGCGCAGAATCCGCTGGGGCAGGGCTTCGGGGGTGTCCGCCAAGGCCGGGTCCAGGCCGGCGATCAGCAGCACGCGCTCCGAAGGACGGTCGTAACGCAGCAGCACCGGATACTGCTCGTCGACGAGCAGGGGGTATTCCTGGGCGGTTGTAAGCCCGGTGGTGTCCATGTCCATTTTGTGCAGGACCTCGATGAACAGCCGATGGATGAACGGGTCGCTCATGATCGATCTCCAGGCAGGTATCAGCGGTTGCCTTCGCGCTGGTACTTCCGGAAAGCCTCCTGCGCGATGGCCTCGCTGGGGGTTTCACCGTGGTAGGCGGCGCGGTCCTCTTCTTCCTTCATGAAATCATCGAAAGTCAGCTTGGGTTCCGATGGCTCCTGCCGGGTGTTGCTGACAGTTGGGCGCGAAGCGACCGTGCGCTGCGGTTTTTCCATTTCCAGCGAGCCTGGCTGGGTGTCGTAGGCCCAGCGGGCATTACCCGAGTACGGCACCTCGTTGTGGTAGTCCGCACGGGCTTGCTCGTCACGGATGAATTCACTCATATCGCGACGCGGCACCTGGACTTCGGCCGGTTGCTGGCGGATTGTCGGCGGACGGCGTTGCGGGCGGGAAGCCGGTATTTCTTCGGGGCCCTGTGACTGTCGTTTCAGGTACTCATCGTACGCATCCTGAGCCTTATCCCGATCGAAATATTCGTGGAATTGATCTGCCCGATCCTGCTCGAAACGGATGAAGTCATCGATGGTCAGTTGGGTGGGCGTGCTTGGCCGAGGCGCCGGTCGTGGCGCCGTGTGCGCAGGAGAGTTCTGCAAGGGGTGCGGACGTTCCCCTGGCCTGGCCATGGGTGACGAGGTTTGTGGCCGCGGCTTGGCCGCGGGCGCGTCGAGGGACGCCGTGAAGCGATCCAGCAACTGGTTCCGCCTGTTGGCGTCGCGGGTTTGCATGATGTCGTGCAGCTTGCCGAGCAACTGATCGGCGTGCGCCTGCGGCAATGTCCGGGACTTGGCATCCAGCCGTTCCATGGCTTCGATGGGTTTCTTCCAGTCGGTGGGGGGCAGGCGTTCGATCTGGCTGAGAATGCCGGCGCGCAAAATCTTGCCCTGAGCCGGAGCGGCGGTTGGCTGGGGCTCGGGATGGATGCGGTTGTCGGCCCGCCCGCCTGCTCTCCGCGGGCCGGCGGGGGCCGGCATCGGTTCGCTGTGCCCAGGTCCCCATGCCTTGCTGTTGAGAACTTCGGCGATGCGTTCGCTACGCGACGAAAGAGTTCCCTCCGACAGCCGATGGCTGAACATTTCGCCAGCCGCCTTGAAGAAGCGCCCCGGCGAAAGGGTCGGGCGATTGTCGCGATGAACCTTGAATTCGCCGGTTGGGGAGACCTGCACCCGATACGAGGTGCCGTCCACCGTGAGCTTGCCCTGGCGGGCCAATGCATGGAGGTCGACTGAGGTGTACTTGATCGCGTCGACACTGGAAAAGTGAAAGGACGGGTCGTTCTTGATCATGGAAAACCGCCAAGGGACGAGCGACACCGGGATGATGTCGTCGTCCCTTGAGTGGCTGGGCGAGGTGGGTGAGTTCCCGGTCCCGCTCCTCAGAGCGAAGCGTCCAGGCCGAAACGCTTCTTCAACACGATGTCCAGCAAGCCTTTCGGCAGCCATCGTGCCAGCAGCGGCAAGGCCCGGCTGCCGTTGCCGAGGCGCAGCAGTCGGGGAGGCCGCGGGCGCTGGACGGCGGCGAGCAGGTCGCGGGCGAAGCTGTCGGCGGGGGTGGGGTTGTCCTGCGAGGCTTTGGCGCGGGCGCGAATGCCGTCGCGGATCGGCCACCAGGGCGAATGTTCGTCGATCAGCCGCTCGGCTTCGCGACTGGCGTTGGCGCCGAAGTGCGAGGCGATGGCGCCGGGTTGGACCTCCATCACCTGGATGCCGAACGGTGCCAGCTCCAGGCGCAGGGCATCGGACAGCGCATGGACGGCGGCCTTGGACGCGCAGTAGGCGCCGGCGAAAGGCGTGACCAGCACACCCGAAACGCTGCCGATATTCACCACCAGGCCCTCGCTGGCGCGCAGCAGCGGGAAGCAGGCGCGGGTCAGGCCGATGGGGGCGAAGACGTTGGTCTCGAACTGCTGGCGCAGGGCATCGACGCCACCGTCGAGCAACGGGCCCATGGCACCGTAGCCGGCATTGTTGATCAGCACGTCGAGGCGTCCAGCTTCTTCTGCCAGCCGCTTGGCGAGCCGGGTCACCGCCTCGGCGTCGTTGACGTCCAGCGGTACCGCGACGAAGCCGGCTTCGGTCAGGGCGGCGAGGTCTTCGTCGCGGCGTGCGCTGGCCCAGACCCGGTAGCCGGCGGCGTGGAAGGTTTCGGCGAGGGCCCGGCCGATGCCGCTGGAGCAGCCGGTGATCAGCACGACGGATGACATCTCTGTGTTCCTTTTGTCGAGGCGCCCGGATGGGCGGCGTGCGCATCGAACCCTACAGGGCTCGCCGTCCGCCGGGCAACTCAGTCGGTGAACCGGCCCTGCAGACGCTCGGCGCGGAATTCCAGGGTGCTGGCGCGGTAACCGGGGCGCAGGGGCGGCAGCGGCAGGCAGTCCTGCCAGGCGTCGTTGGGCAGCAGCTCGCCCGGGCCCCGGTAGCGCGGGCTGTCGTACAGGTTTTCGGCGAGGTTGACGCTGTCGCCCGGCGCATAGGCGGCGACCCGCCAGCGCAGCTCGCTCAGGGCGGCATCGCTGCCGTTCTTCAGCTCGACGCTCAGCGGACGGTCTCCCGGGCAGCGTCGGGGATCGTAATGCAGGCGCAGCTCCAGGCGCGCCAGCCGGTGCTCCTCGCGTTGCTCCTGCCAGATCACCCAACTGGCCAGCACCGCCAGCCCGAGCAGGGCGGCGAGGGAAACCGGCAAGGCCTTGACCGGGTAGCGCAGCAGCAGAACCAGCCAAGTCAGTACGAGCAGGGCACCGATCAGCATGGGCGATTCCTGTCGAGGTCGGGACGGGTCCGATCCAGCTTACAGGATGTCCCGACAGGGGCCGAGCGTTGCGAAATGTCAAAACCCGGAACCGCCGCACCCTGGGGGCGTGAACCATTGAGAAGAGAATCAACTAATCACTAGTAAAATACATGCCGCCAATCAGCGACGAGGACACACATGGCTGATCTCATCAGGGAAGGTGATTCCACTTTCAACGACCCCAAGACCATTACCGACCTGGCCGTGCTGGCTTCTCTGGCACGCGAAGGCCTGCTCGGCGGACCGCTCGATATCTATGTCGGCGAACCGTCGGAAACCCTGACCCGGGTGGAGCTGAACCGCCTGCTGGGCAGTACGCGCTGGAGCGAGAAGGGTGATCGCTTCATTCGGATCGCCCGGCGAGCCAATGGAGCGATGTTCTGCCTCTGGCTCTATCCCGGCCTGCGGGGGCGCCCCCCCGTCGTGTTCTTCGGCGGCGACGGCGAGCTGCACCTGGTATCGGCCAACACCACGGATTTCCTGCATCAGTTGTCGTCCGGCTATCTCTACTGGCGTGGGCACTGGATCGTGCCGACGGATGGCGATGCCGTGCGGTTCGACTGGCAGGCTTTGCAAGTGGCGGTCAACGAGCGGCTCGGCGTCGATCGCAGCGATCCCAATGTGCTGACGACCAAGGCGGAACGCCGCAGCCCGGCGTTCCGTGCCTGGGCTACGGCGCGCCGGCTGAAGGTGCGGCGGGAAGCCGAGGGCGACGGCACAAAGAAGTCCCAACTGTTGATTGCCCTGACCAAGTTCATTGGCGGAACCACGATTCGATAAGACGCCACTCAAAGGGAGTGCCCGTCTTTCCGGGCGTTCTCTTTGTTGAAGGCGCCAGCCCATGATTTCACCTCTTGCCCTCTATCACCGAACCCATATCTCTGAGCCGGCCGGGTCAGCAGCGGAGAAGCAGTTCTCGATCCATGGGAGCGATCAAGAACCAACGGCTCCAGATCTTCGCGAAGTATCGCCAGGATCGCTCGAGCGGTTTTCTGCATCCCTGCGTCGCGAAATGACGGGGCGTAATAGCGCGTGGTCCGATCTGGTCGCCATGGCCAAATGCAGTTTCACCCATCCGTTCGACCAGTACGAATTCAAGAAGGTGCTGTTCAAGAAAAGCCCTGAAATCAAGGCCGCCATGGATAAACCCGAAAGCGGACTGTGTTTTGGCCTCTCCTTGTCCTGGTGCCAACAACGCTTGCAGGGAAAAACCGACAAAGCATTCTTCACCGAGCTGCCTCAATGGAAAGACAACAGTCTTTTCCTGCGTAGCCTGGCGTTGCAGTCCATCGAGCAATTGCGTCATCCCGGAGGGTTGGATAAGGACGTCGAGCGCTGCGCAGCATTGGCGGGATTGGAGTGTGTGGCAGTCGACTCCAAGCAAACCGTGCATCGCATAGCGTGCCGCCTGGAAAAGCCGTTTGCCGAGCGATTGGATGCCCTGTTGGGGGACGACGCGCAGCCACGCTGCCTTCTGCTGATGACCGATCGTCACGCTCTGGCGCTGTTCAAAGACCAGGACCGGCAACTGCATTTCTTCGATCCCAACTGTGGTGTCATCAGTAGTACGCATGACAACAAACTGAACATGTACCTCCTCATCCATTCGATGCTCGAGGCCGGAGATGACCTATGGAACGACAAGCATCGACGTACGCCTCGTTTTCTGATGGCCGCCGAGTTGCAGCTACCCGCTCGCCAGGAGGGCGTCCGACCGTTGCACACCTTGGGCCTGTCGCAGGCATCTACGAGCCGGTCCTGACAGGAGACGAAATCCACGTCCATAAAAAAGGGTGCGCCTCGGCGCACCCTGAAGGTTGGCTGACGCCCTCTTCGCGAAGAGGGCAGGGGATCGGTCAGCCGGCGATGGTCTTGGTCTTGACGCCCGCGTCGGTACGGCCGTAGACGTCTTCCAGGCGCTCGATGTCGTCCTCGCCCAGGTAGCTGCCGGACTGCACCTCGATGATTTCCAGCGGGATCTTGCCCGGATTGGCCAGGCGGTGTACCGCGGTGATCGGGATGTAGGTCGACTGGTTCTCGGTGAGCAGGAAGGTCTTGTCGTTGCAGGTCACCTGGGCGGTGCCGGACACCACGATCCAGTGTTCGGCGCGATGGTGGTGCATCTGCAGCGACAGGCTGGCGCCCGGCTTCACGGTGATGTGCTTGACCTGGAAGCGGCCGCCCATGTCCACCGAGTCGTAGGAGCCCCAGGGGCGGTAGACGGCGCAGTGGTTCTGGGTTTCCGGACGCTCTTTCTCGTCCAGGGTCTTGACCAGTTTCTTGACGTCCTGCACGTGGTCCTTGTGAGCGACCATCATGGCGTCCTTGGTCTCGACCACTACTACGTCTTCCAGACCGAGCACGGTGACCAGCTTGCCGTTGCCGTGGACCAGGCTGTTGCGGGTGTTATGCAGCACCACGTCGCCCTTGACTACGTTGCCGTCTTCGTCCTTGTCGTGCACGTCCCAGATCGAGGACCAACTGCCGACGTCGTTCCAGCCGGCGGACAGCGGCACCACGCAGGCGTGCTCGGTCTTTTCCATCACGGCGTAGTCGATGGAGTTGTCCGGGCAGCAGGCGAAGGTGGCCGGGTCGATCTTCACTTCGTCGCCTTCCACCTTGCTGCGCTCCAGGGCGAGCATGCAGGTGTCGTAGATATCGGCGTCGTACTTCTTCAGTTCTTCGAGGAAGCGACTGGCGCGGAACAGGAACATGCCGCTGTTCCAGAAGTAATCGCCGGATTCGACGAAGGCCTTGGCGCGCTGCTCGTCCGGCTTCTCGACGAACTGCATGACGCGGTTGACGCCTTCCGGCAGACCGTCGCGCTCGCTCAGGTCGCACTTGATGTAGCCGTAGCCGGTTTCCGGGCGCAGGGCGGGGATGCCGAACAGCACCATTTCGCCACGCTCGGCAGCGGTGGCGGCGACAGCCAGGGCGCGCTGGAAGGACTTCTGGTCTTCCAGTACGTGGTCGGCCGGGAGGACCAGCAGCAGTTCGTCGCGGCCTTCGGCGACCAGCTTCATGGCGGCGATGGCCACGGCCGGCGCGGTATTGCGGCCGAAGGGTTCGAACAGCATGCCCTGGACGTTAAGGTTCAGCGCGGAAAGCTGCTCCTTGACGATAAAACGATGCTCCTGGTTGCACACCACGAGAGGGGCCTGCATGCCCTCGAAGGAGAGGCGCTGCAGGGTCTGTTGGAACAGGGTCTCTTCGCCGGTCAACGCAAGGAACTGCTTGGGGAACAGCTTGCGCGACAGGGGCCAGAGACGGGAGCCGCTACCACCTGACAAGATTACCGGAATCATAGTTTCTCTCCTGGAATACCTAAGGTTGTCTTTTCTTATGCTTGTCCATGCACGGAGCCTCCGTGCGGTGTGCCGCGCCCGGTACGGCGCGGCACGGTTGCTCAATCACTGACCGGGCGGGTGACCCAGACAGGGGAGTAGTTGCCGTTCGAACCGGTGACGAAGAGGCACACGGTTTCGCCACGGGTCAAGGTGACCGGCTTGAGGTCGCCGACCTTGCGGTCGCCATCGAACAGGGCGAGGCTGACCTTGACCGGGTTGATTTCGCGGTCGCCGTGGGCCGACGGCGCGACGGTCTTGACCACTTCGGTCTTGCCGTCGGCGGTCTTCAGCGTCAGCGGGCTGTCGGTCAGGTTCTGCACGCGGACCAGGGCCTTCTGCTTGTTCTTGAACGGTGGTTCTTCCACCAGCTTGGGTGCGCCGTTGGGCAGATGGACCAGGGTGTAGTAGTGGTCGCTCTCCAGGGTCACCGGCAGGCTCTGGGAGCCGACCTGGGCGGTGTAGTTGCCCTTGGGCATGAAGCCGAAGTCGCTGCTGCCGAGCGGGGCGATGTCGTTCATCTTGACCGTGCCGACAGTCGCGCTGACTTCCTGGTTGGTGGCGTTGTAGAGGCGGATGAAGGTCGAGCCCTTCGGTGCCACGGGGCCGTACAGGGCACCATCGCCGGCATGGGCCTGGATGGCCAGGAGGCCGAATACCAGGGCACAGGTGTGGGCGATCCAGCGCGGGGTTTTAGTCAGTCGAGTCATTCTGTAATACCTCCATGAGGGACTTTTGTGATGTAGAGCTTCAGCCCCATCAGGGCGTAGCGGTTTTTCCGGCCGTACTGGCCAGGCTCTCTGCAGTGCCGGCTTTCTTCAGCTCGGCAATCCAGGACGGGTCGAAATCGCTCAGGTCGTTCTGCATCGGCAGGTAGCGCTCGGGGAATTCCCAAACCACCACCTGCGGCGGCGCGGATTTGAATTCCTCGCTCTGCAGGAACTTGAGCATCGGCAACAGCGGGCCACGGCCATCCTCGGCGTGGTTGACCAGGTCGCTGGCCAGGGACTGGCGCAGGGCGCCGGGGAAGTTCCAGCGCTCGTTGGCGCTGTAGCTGGTGCCCACCAGGGCGACCGGCACTTCGGTGTCGGCGAACAGGGCGTCGCCGCCGGCTTCGCCGTCGTTGGCCGGGTGGGTGCTGCGCTGCTGGAGCTTGTCCGCGGGCGGCAGCAGGTCGCTGAACAACGGATCGAGCGGCAGGAAGTTGAGCAGGTCGCCCTTGTGCGGCTTGATCTCCCCGGTTTCGGTGACGAACTGCTGCGGTTCGCTGCTCAGCAGGGCATCGCCGCGAATGGTGCGGCCGAGGGTCTGGGCGACCACTTCGGCGCCCATCGGGGTCCAGTGGGTATCGGTGCGCAGGAACACTTCGCCGTTGCTCTTGGCCTGCTCCAGCGGCTTCAGCAGGTCGGGGGCGAGAATCCCGGCGCGCTCGGCGGCGGCGTGGAAGTCCTCGTAAAGCCGGGTGCGCATGGCGACCGGCTGGGTTTCGTCGAGGTATTCCGGGTACAGGCGGCTCTTGGCCGGCACTATGGCCAGTACCAGCTTGATGTTCTGCCGGGCGAGCTGGTCGCGCACGCCGCGGACCAGGGCCAGGTTGTCCGCGATGTTCTGTTCGCCATTGACCACCGGCTTGAACTCTTCATCGCTGAACAGCCAGTCGTTGCGGCCGACGATCACACCGGGACGGCCTTCGCCGAACAGCAGGTAATCCAGCGCGGCCCAGACGTTGGTGCCCAGGCGCTTGACCGGGAATTCCTTGTCGTAGTGGCTTTCCACCGCTTTCGCCCACTTGCCGTCGAGCACGCTGGTGTCTGGCGGCAGGGTGACGCTCAGCAGGTTGCGCGCCGACCAGACAAAGAGCAGCGCGAGTACGGCCAGGAAGAGCGCGACGTAGAGTTTGCGTAACTGACGAGTCATGGTTGGCCTCGCTCAGAACTGGAAGTAGAGGAAGGGGGAATAGCTCTGCGCCGACAGCTTCAACACCGAGGCACAGAACAGCAGGAGGATTGCGGCGCGCACAAAATAGCGCGGCAGGGCGGCTGTCCAGGACGGACGCTGCACCAGCATGCCGGACGGGGTCACCTCGAAGCTCGCGGCATCGCCGGGGACCGCCTTGATCATGCGCGGCTGGTCGCTGGCCGGGCCGTCGGCGTCGGTCTTCGGCGCTTTCGGCGACAGCGGGTTGCGGTAGAACTGGCGCAGGCCGCAGAAGGCGAGGGTGACGTAGGCGACCACCAGGGTGGCGACCTGCAGTTCGGTCAGGTTGGCGCGGCCCAGCTCGGAGAGCTGCCAGCCATCGAAACTGAACATGGCTTCATACATGCGCCAGGCGACGTGCACGTTCTCAGCGCGGAAGATCACCCAGCCCAGCATCACCAGGAAGAAGGTGAAGGCCCATTTCAGCGGGTTGATCACCTTGGGCGCGGCGTTGACGCCGAGGGCGCGCTCGATCGCCAGCCAGGTGCCGTGCCAGGCGCCCCAGATGATGAAGGTCCAGTTGGCGCCGTGCCAGAAACCACCCAGCAGCATGGTCAGGAACAGGTTGCGGTAGGTCTTGAAGGTGCCGTGGCGGTTACCGCCCAGGGGCACGTACAGGTAGTCGCGCAGCCAGGTGGACAGGCTGATGTGCCAGCGCCGCCAGAACTCGGTGATGGACTGGCTGATGTACGGCTGGTTGAAGTTCTCCATGAAGCGGAAGCCCATCATCAGGCCGAGGCCGATGGCCATGTCGCTGTAGCCGGAGAAGTCGAAGTAGAGCTGCGCGGTGTAGGCCAGCATGCCCAGCCAGGCATCGCCTGTGCTCGGGTTCTGCAAGGCGAAGCAGTGGTCCACCAGCGGCGCCAGGGTGTCGGCGATGAACACTTTCTTGACGAAGCCCTGCATGAAGCGGGTGGCCCCTTCGGAGAACTTGTCCACGCTGTGGGTGCGGCTGATGAACTGGTCGGCCAAGTCCTTGTAGCGCAGCACCGGGCCGGCGATCAGTTGCGGGAACAGGGCGATGAACGCCGCGAAGTTGACGACGTTCTCGGTCGGCTCGGTATCGCCGCGGTACACGTCGATCAGGTAGCTGATCGATTGGAAGATGTAGAACGAGATGCCGATCGGCAGGATCACCTGGGTGAGCACGAACGGCTCTATCCCGGCTGCCTGGAGCACCGCGTTGATGTTGGCCACGCCGAAGTTGGCGTACTTGAAGTAGCCCAGGGTGGCGAGGTTGCCGACGACGCCCCAGAGCACCCAGCGCTGGGCGTCCTTGCTGCGGGTGCCGGCGCGGTGGATGCGCAGGCCGAACACGTAGTTCCACAGGGTGACGGCGACGAACAGCAGCAGGAAGTCGACTCGCCACCAGGCGTAGAAGGCGTAGCTGCCAATCAGGATCAACAGGTTCCGGTAACGCGGTGCGCTCAGATAATAGAGACTGAGAAACACCGGCAGAAACAGAAACAGGAAAACGTTCGAAGAGAAGACCATTAACCGTGTCTCGCTAAAAGCACTCGATTCAGGTCCTACGGACCCGGCCATTTCCCTCCCCCGGTAACGCAAAAAACTCGTTTCGGCCCGACCGCGTCTGACGCGCGGTTCGGACATCCCTGCCTCTCGCGGGAGGCTCGGGCGGGGCGGCGGCTCTGTTGGCCTGCCTGCCCCGGTGCGCCTGCGGCGCGTTTGATCTGCGTATCCTTCGCCCTACCGGCGCTACGACTTCTCCTCTGTCCGGCGGTTGAACACCCGGGTCACGTCGCCCCCCAGGCGGAATGTCTTGAACGGCTCCATCGATTCCTTCCAGGCGAGGACGGAGGGGGAGCAGCTGTAGAGCGCGCAGTAGGGTTCCAGCCAGGAGTACTTGGCGTCCTTCTTCAGGTCTTCCATGTCCTGCTTCTTGCGCGTCTTCTCGGCGAACTGGTCGGGATCGTCGACGCCGGCCAGCACCCGCTCGGCCAGGCGCCGCAGCGCGCCGTTGTTCTCGTTGCGCAGGTCGACGCCGTTCACCTGGGCGAAGGCGGCGATCATCGCCAGCGGCGGCAGGCTGTAGTTGTGGTAGGCCAGCGCACGCTGTTCGCGTTTCAGTTCGTTGGGCAGGTAGCCCTTGTCGTCGACCTGGTTGGCGGCGACGCGGAACTGCTGTACGGACCAGTCGAACAGGTCGCGGCGGTCGATCGCCACGGCGGTGGCCATCACCGACCAGGCGGCCCAGTACGAGTGGTTGTTGATCTTCTTCAGCGGCAGGCCGCTCCAGTCGCGCACCACCTGGTCGGCCAGCTTGCCGAACCAGGATTCGATGACCCGGGTCTGCTCGCCGTAGGGTTGCAGCGGACGCGAATCGGAGAACTTCAGCCGCAGGTAGGCGCCCGACAGGCTGCCCAGCGCCCATTTGCGCATGGACTTGCCGGTGTGGTTGAACTCGGTGGAGAGCAGCGCATCGGCCTTGGCCCAGGTGGTGAGCCACTGCAGCGCGCAGTCGAGCTGCTGCGGGTGGCCGTCGCGCATGTAGTGCATGACCAGCTTGTTGAAATCCTTCTCCAGCGCGGTGATGTCTTCGGTCTGGCTGCGGAAGGTCTTTTCCGCCGCGACGTTCAGCGTGGCGCGCGCTTTGTCCGATCCCTGGTACTTGCTGGTGAATTCCAGTTTGCCGGTGTACGGCGTGGGAGCAGCCGGGCAGGCGTCGGGTTCACCCTTGCGGGTTTCCACCGGCGCGTAGTAGCCCAGCGGCGGCCGCAGGGCGGCCTGCGCGGCGTCGGCCAGCAGCAGGGCGCCGAGCAGGCAGGACAGGGTGGTCAGCTTGAACGTCGGCATAGGCACCTCAGGAGCCCGCCCCGTTCTGGGCGGTGAGCTTGTTCGGACCGGGGCCGCGCTTGCAGACCCGGGTCTCGACTTCAACCGGCTCCGTCATGCCTTCCGGCGACTGGATTTCGAGGGCGAAGAAGTCCATGTCGCCCCAGTCCTCGTCGTCGCGCATCTCGAAGGCGAAGCGGCCATCGGTGTCGTAGGTGTTGGGTTTTTCGATCTTCAGCTTCTCGCGGCGTCCGCTGAGGTACCAGAGGGTGGCCTCGAGGGTCTTCACCGACGGATCGCTGAAGCGGATATCCATCAAGTGGCTCTTGTTCGGCAGCGTTACCAGCGAATTGTTCTTGCCGTTGACCAGCACTTCGTTGGCGCCGGGGCGCAGCTTGGTCTTGCTGGCCAGCAGCACGTCCTTCTGGTCGCAGCCGTCTTCCAGCACGGCCATCATCTGCCGGTGGATCTTCTTCGAAGCCAGGTCGTAGAGCGGGGAGAATTCCCAGATCAGGACTTTGGGCGGGTTGTCATGGAATTCCTGGCTGCCCAGGTACTCGATCATCGAGCCTTCCAGACCGCCGCCGGGGAAGGCGACGTTGAGGATTTCGGAGCCGATGTTCTCTTCGAGGAAGCCGGCGAAGTTGTAGTTCTTGCCGCTATGGCTGGTGCCGACCAGCGCGATCTGCGGGTTCGATGAATCGCCGAACAGATCGTCGCTGCTGCTCTCGTCCTTGGGCTCGGTGGCGAACTGGTCCATGTACTGGATGGCATAGCTGGTGCCGCACAACTGGCCGGCGACGTTCTGCATGGTGCCGCGCTTGCCCATGCGGCCGATCTTGCGGCTGACGAATTCCTTCTTCGGCAGGTCGTCGTAGCCGGGAATCTGCTTGACCGTCTCGGCCACGACGCGCGCGGTACGCTCGGCACCGTAGGGCGTCCAGTGCTGGTCGCGGGCGAAATAGAAGGCGCGCTCGTTGTCCGCCTGTTCGTCGGTCAGCGGCGAGAGGTCGGGCACCCAGAAACCGATCTCGCGGAAGCGGTCCAGAGCCGCGCGGTAGTTCTTCAGCGCACGGTCATAGTCGAAGCGGGCCTTGTCTTCCGGGCGCAGCTTGTCGCGGTTCACCAGGCCGCGGGTGGGCTGGTAGACCAGCACCACTTCGATGCCGCGGGCCTTGAAGGCGTCGCGCAGCTCCTTGAGCATGCGGTAGCCCTCCGGCGTGGTGCCGAACTCGGTGCGCAGGTCTTCCTGGGTACGGAACAGCCATTCGTCCTGCGCATCGATCAGTGTCAGGAAGTTCTTCATGTAATTGGTGGTGTACAGGCTGGCGTCATGCGCCGCCGGGCACAGGGTGCAGCAGCCTTCGGCCTTGAACACCGGTCCCTGGCTCTGCTCTTCGGCGCGCAGCCCGATGCTGGCCAGGCAGATCGCGGCGGCCAGGGAAGAGAGACCGATCCATTTCATGTCGCGTACTTTCATGGGTAACAACCTCGTTAATCGTGCAGGTCGGCCTGCGTCTCGACCGGGTCGATGAGCACGGCCTTGCCGCGACGGACCATCAAGTCGAGGATTTCTTCCTGCTTTTCGCCCAGGATGCCGGCGAAGCTGATGCCGGAAGACTTGGACGGGGCCAGCAGTTCCACCCGGTAGAGTTCCACGCTCAACGGCGAGTCGATGGACAGCGGGGCGGAACCGTTGCCGGCGAGCTTGCCGCCGACCACGATCATCGAGACCTGGGTGTCGAAGGGGTCGAGTTCGATGTTGCGGTCGGTGTTGGACAAGTCCTTGATGTGGCCGTACACGCCGGACAGCTTGTTGCCGGCCGAGAGGTTCTCGTACAGGCGGATGTTGGTACTGTTGCGCAGGCGGATGCCGTGGCGCTGGTTGGCCAGGACCTTGTTGCCCCAGATGAGGTTGTCCGAGCTTTCATACACCGTGATGCCATCGGAATGGTTCTGGTAGATCTCGTTGTAGGCCACCAGGTTGTTCACGCTGTTACGGTCGAGGACGAGGCCGGAGAGCTTGTTGTCATACGACTTGTTGTTGATCAGCCAGCTGTTGTTCACCTCACGGGAGATGATGATTCCGTGTTTCTTCTTGGTCCCGAACACCGTGTTTTCGGCGATGATCAACCGCTCCGAACGGTCGTGCGGGTCGATGCCGTAGACGATGTTGTCGCGGTAGGTGTTGCCTTTGACCACCACGTCTTCCGCTTCGTAGCAATAGAAGCCGTACCAGTGGTCGACGAACTCCGAGTCGATCAGCCAGCCGGTGGGGTGCGGGCGCTTCAGGCGTGCCTGGGTGCCGGGCGTGTACTGGGTGATGGAGACGCCGTAGGACTTACTCTTGTTGTAACCAAGGCTGGTGATGGTGCTGCCGACGATGTACAGCTCGCTGCCGCCCCAGGACACCAGGAACGGGCGGAAGTCGTCGGGCTTGCGGAATGTGGCCGGGCCATTGGCCGCCTCGCGCCAGGCGGTCACCTTGGTGTCGGTGATGAACATCATGCCGTCGTTGACCAGGAACGAGCCGCGCTCTTCGGAGAGGCGCAGTTCCTTGGTGTCCTTGTCGATGTGCAGGGTCGCACCCTGCGCCACGACGATCGGCAAGCGGGCCAGGTAGACACCTGGCTCGACCTCCTCGAACTGGTTCTTCGGCAACTTTTCGGCCAATTGGCTCAGCTTGACGTAGCCACCTTCGATGAAAATGGCATGCGGCATACCGCGCTGGCGGGTGATCCACTCGCGCAGACGCCCGCTACCGCCGGTGAAGTCCTTCAGGGTGTCCTGTTGCAACATCCGGCGTACCACCACCTGGCCCGCCTTGCTCCGGTCGATCTTGGCGTTGACCGCCTCGGCGGTGTAACCGCTGAGGTCGGGGAGCTTCGGCGGATCGAGGTGCAGCTGTTCGACCGGCGCGGTGGTGACGGTGTACGTCTTCGCCTGCTGCAACTCCTTGGTCTTGTCGGTCTCTTCGGCCTGGGCTTGGGCCTGCGCCTGGGGAGCCGCGGCCTCGTTGGCCTGCGCCCAGGCGCCGCCGAGCAGCAAGGCACCGGTGAGCAGGTGCCTGGCCAGGGGTTGCAGTGGGAATCGTGGGCTGTTCATCGTCATTTCCTCTTCACGCGCCGGTCGCATCAGAAACGCCAGATGAAATCGACGAAGGCGCGGTGCATGACCGAATCGGCCTGGCTGCCATACGCATCGCCGGGGAAGAACAGGCCGCCGCGGAAGCGGACCAGCGCGGAACGCTCGTCGATGCTCTGACTCATCGACGCCGGCAGCAGGCCTTGTTTGAAGTAGCGGGTCACCACCAGGTCGACTTCCTGGCCGATGTCCTTGTCGTCTTCCACCAGCGCGGCGTTGACGCCGGCCTGGCCGATCGACTGGTCCGAGTCGACGCGCCAGAAGCGGTGGTAGACCAGGCTGGCGTCGTAGTCTTCGCGCAACGTCCAGGAGGTGAAGGCGGTGACCGATTGCAGGTTGCTCAGCTCGCCGCGGAAGGCCTCGCCGAAGCGGTGCAGGCGCGACTGGGTGCCGGTGAAGTTGGAGCGGTTGCTCTCCATGCCGGTTTGCACGAACTGGTCGGAGCCGTCATCGCCGCCACCGCTGCCGCGGGCATAGGCGCCGCCGATCTTCCAGTTCTGGTCGATGGTCCAGCGCAGGCCGAGGTCGATGGCCCAGGCGCTGACGTCGGCGTCCTGCTCGCCGGTGACCACGCGCTGGCCGTTCACCGCACCTTCGGTGATGGAATCGCGCTGGCCGGTGAGCCAGGTCAGTTGCGCCCAATAGTTGAGCGGCATGGTGGAGCGCGGGTTGAAGAACTCGCCGTCGGCATTGATGCCGAGCCAGGTGAGGTCGCCCTTGTAGGTCTTGGTCAGCTCGTCGACTTCCTCGCCGACGTTCGGCAGGTCGCCGTCATCGCGGCTGTGGTGGGCCTTGAGGCCAACCCAGTGGCCGGGCGCGAGCTGGGTGGAGATGCTGCCGAACAGGTGCTGGCGGTCTTCATCTTCCGGCGCCAGGTCGTCGAGATCGGTGCGGTAGTCGGAGAAGCGCTCGGCCACGCCCAGGTTGGCGCGCAGCAGGGTGGTGTCGAAGGTCCAGTTGAGGGCTTCGATGTTGGTGTCCCACCAGGTGCCTTCGTCGCTGCGCACGCGCTGGCGGCCGAAGCGCAGGTGTTCGCCGGGGTAGGCGGTGAGGCCGGCGTAGTCGACCCAGAACTCGCGCAGGGCCAGGTAGTTCTTGTCCGGCTCGCGGCGGTTGGAGGTGCTGGTGGTGTCTTCCTCGGTGTTCTCGGAGATCGGGTCGGTTTCGACGATATCGGTGGAGGCCACGGCCTGGGCCATCACGTAGGCGCTCCAGTTGCCGCTCTGGCCATACAGCCAGGGGCGCAGGTCGAGGGCGAAGCCGTTCACGTCGCCACCGTCGCGGGTGCCGAGGTCACGGTCGTCTTCGGATTGGCCGGTAACCTTCACGTCCAGGCCGAAGTTCTTTTCGGCGTCGTAGGTTGCCGCCCAGGCGGGGGCGCTGGAAATCAGGGTGACGCTCAGGCCCAATCCAGCACCGATCCACGGGTTCTTCTTCTGATTCTTCTTCATCGCGTGTTCCTTATTGGGATTGCATGGCTTGCATCTGCACGGATTCGAGCCAGGCGGTTCCACGAAGCTGCTTTTCCTGGCGCAGCAGTTCGTCGCCTCGGGCTCTCTCGGCAGGGAGCAACTGGGGTTCGAGTTCCTGCATCAGCACCTCGGCCTGAGGTGCGCCCCTGAGTATGGCCAATTGCCCAAAAACGTAAGCGTTCACGCGGTCGATCTTGATGCCGCGGCCTTGGGAGAACATCTGCGCCAGGGCGAAATCGGCGCTGTTCTGCCCACCCCGCGCGGCATACAGCAGGTGGTCCAGCGCTTTCTGCGGGTAGACCTTGCCGAGGAAGCCCCGGCGGTAGAGCTGGCCCAGGTAGTAGTGGGCGCTGAGTTCGGTTTCGGCGGCCTTGGTCAGGTGCTCTTCGGCCTTGAACGGGTCCATGGGGACCAGCTTGCCTTCGTAATAGAGCTTGCCGAGCAGCAGTTCGGCGCGCGGCTGGGCTGCGGCGCGACCCTGATCGAGGTACTCCATCATCTTGTCGGCATCGCCCAGTTCGGGGTACTCGTAGAGCAGCCGGGCCAAGCTGACCCAGGCGGCGGGGTACTTCGGGGCGATTTCCTCGAGCAGCTCCTGGGCAGTCTTCTCGTCGGTCTTGCCCAGCTCGGAGTTGGCCAGCACACCGGCGACGCCATCGACGCGGTTGGCCGATACCGTACCGGCGCGGTAACCGGACATCAGGCGCTCGATCAGGGCCTTCTGCTGGTCGGCCTGCTCGCGCTTCTGGTAGACGGTCGCCAGCTCGACGTAGCAGACGTCCATCTGGTTCAGCATGCGCTGGCAAATCTGCTCGATCTCGCCGAGGTGCTGGTCGTAGGTGCCCTGGCTGCGGTAGTAGATGACCTGGGCCATTTCCGCCTGCGGGTAGCCTTCGGCTCGCCACTGGGCGATGCGTTGCTGCAGGTTGACTCCGGGGAAGAGCTGCGGGTACTGCAGGTACAACATCGTCAGCGGCAGCAGGGCGCTTTGTTCGCCGGCCTCGAACGATTCGCTCAACAGTTTTTCCGCTTCCCGGCGTTCGGCGTCGCTGGCGTCCACCTTGGCCGCCAGGAGTTTGCCCAGGCGCGCCTTGGCACGCGGCGAGCTGTCCAGGGCGCTGCGGTAGGTCTGCTCGGCCTTGCGCAGTTGCTCCGGATCGCGGCTCGCCACCTGCAGGTCGGCGAGACCGACCGCAGCATCGGCATAACCCAGCTCGGCGAGCTGGCGGTAATGCCGTTCGGCAGTGGCGGTATCCCCGCGCTTGAGGGCTTCATTAGCCAGCTGCTGGTCCGGCAGGCTGGTACAGCCGGCCAGACCGAGCGCTGAAAGAAGCAGGATTTTTGTTGTGCTGTTCACCTGCGTATACCTCTTAGAAACCAGCCGCCAGTGCCTTGTCGATCAGCCAGTCGAAGGAGGGGCCGCGGTCGATGGTCACTTCCACCGGCTGGCCAGCCAGGGCGCTGTCCAGCGGCTGGTCGGGCTGGATGGTCACGCGGATATCGGAGGACAGGCCCCCTTCGAGCAGGGTGCTGCTGACGATCTGGCCATGACGCGGCTCGTCTTCTCCGGCGACCATGAAGCTGACGCGGGCACCCGGCTTGGCCTGGGCAAAGTTGCGATAGGGGAAGCGCGCCTCGACGGTGGCGTTGCTGTCGCGCGGCACCAGTTCGAAGATCACCTGGCCCTTGCTGGCGTACTGGCCATCGGCGACCAGTTGCTGGGCGACCTTGCAGTCGCACGGGCTGGTCAGGGTGCCTTTCATCTGCTGGCTGAACAGTTGCTCGACGTTCTTCGGATTGAGCTGCTCTTCGTTCAGGTGACCCTTGAGCATTTCCAGCATGGTGGCGGAGAAGGAGGCGATCGGCGCGCCGTTCTTGACGATGCCGTCCGGGCCCACGAGGCTCTGCACCGTGCCTTCGCGCGGCATGGTCACTTGCATGCTGGGCACGCTGACCTGGCCGGATTCGGCATGGGTGACGAAGTACAGGCCATACAGCTGCTTGAGGATCAGGGCGAAGGCACCGAGGCCGACGATGAAGATGCCCAGGCTGAAGGTGACCGCGCGCAGGCGGGCGATGACGCCCATGCCGGAGCCGCCGTCCTTGTTCTTGCGGGCCTTGGTGAAGTTATCGCGCTGCAAGGTGCTGAGCAGGTCGCCCAGGTTGACCAGCTCACCGGACAGGTGGGCGGTGATCAGGTGGCGCAGCGTGGCGATCTCGCGCGGTTTGAGGTTCTGGAACTGGCAACCGATGCGGCCGCTGTCGAAGTCCACCGAGCGGACCTGGAACTCGACGTCGATGGCCAGGCCCAGGTTGTCGATCTGGAACAGCAGCTTGCCCTTGTGATAGTCGCCGCTGCGGGCCGCCTGGCCATTGCCGGCGATGAAGCTGAAGCCCCCGGCCGACAGGTCGATCAGGCGCTGCTCGACCACTTCGCGGTTGCCGCTGGCATAGCGGATCTTGGCGGGCAGCTTGACGCGCGCATGCTGTCGCTGGGCTTCGGATTCATGTACTACGTTCACGTTGACGGCTGTATTCATGGCTTCATACCTACTCGTTGTTCAAGGTGCCCTGAGAGGGCAGCAATCCGTTATGCCCGGTCACACCACCGTCAGCAGCACAGCGATGAACACGCTGGCGGCCGAGAAGGTCATGGCCCGTGACGACCAACTGTTGAACCAGCGCTGGAAGCTGGCGAGATCACGCGTGAGCTTGGTGTCCTGGCGGGTCCACGACTGCTGATCCAGGCGGAAGAACACGTAGACCTTCACCAGGGCGCCAACGATCTGGTTGTAATAAAGGATCGTGGGGTAGGCCGGACCGATGTGGTGCCCGGATGCAATGAGCAGGATGCTCAAGATCAGGCGGGTCAGACCGATCCACAGCAGATAGACCAGCAGGAAACCGATGCTGTACTTGAGGCTGGCGATGATCGCTACCGCCAGGCCCAGAAGGCACGTCCACATCGAGATGCGCTGGTCGAACAGCACCAGGCTGGTGAACCAGCCCAGACGTCGCGGCCCCAGGCGCAGAGCGCGCGAATTCTGACGAAGGTTGTTGCCGTACCAGCGGAACATCAGCTTGCGGCTGGCCTTGATGAAGCTCTTCTCCGGCGGGTGCTCCACGGTATTGATGGCGGCGTCCGGCACGTAGAAGGTGTCGTAGCCGAGGCGCATCAGGCTGTACCAACTGGATTTGTCGTCACCGGTGAGGAAGCGGAAGCGGCCCAGGCGCCAGTGCTCCAGATGGTCGGATTCCACGTCGGCGATGAACTCCGGCTCGGTGACCACCTGCGCGCGGAAAACCGACATCCGGCCGGTCATGGTCAACACGCGTTTGGACAGGGCCATCGAACACATGTTGATGTGCCGCTGGGCGAAACGCAGCTTGTGCCACTCGCTCATGATGTAGCCGCCGCGCACTTCGCAGAATTCGTTGGTAGTCAGGCCACCGACGTTCGGGAACAGCTTGAACCAGGGCACGGTCTTGCGTACCACGCCGGGAGTCAGGACGGTATCGCCATCGATCACCGCCACCACGGCGTGCTCGTCCGGCAGGTGCCGGGAAATGGCGCGGAAGCCGTAGGCCAGCCCGTCGCGCTTGCCGGTGCCGGGAATCCGCACGAAATCCAGCTTGACCCGCTCCGGTGGGTTCAGCTTGGCCCACAGGCTCTTGATCAGGAGTTCGTCGGACATCTCCACGATGGAACAGACCACGGTGGTCGGGTAGCCACAGTCGATGGCTTCCTGAATCACCGAGCCATAGACCTGGGCGGTGGTCAGGGCCTCGATGCGGAAGCTGGTGACCATCAGGAACACGTGCGACGGATCGGCGGCGCTGCCCAGCTTGCGTACCTGGCGGCGGTAGTAGGGGTACACCAGATAGAGGAAGATCAGCCCGCGGATGTAGTGCATGGCGCCCATGGAATAGCGCCAGATGCCGACTGCGCCGATGATGAACAGGAAGTGCTTCGAATCGGGATCGAAGACATCCCTGGGCAACGCCAAGGCGAGCAGCATCAATAAACTGACGTAAAGAAGCCAGCCGGTGGCCTCGGTAAGACCTTGCTTTAGCCTGTCCATATCTGCGTCCGTTGTTCTTTTCACGGGGGAGCACAGATATGGGCGGCGCTTTGTTGTTGTTTTGCGCTCGCCCTTCTGAGTCAGCCCGGTTGGGTTAAGGCAGGCTTGGAGTTACCAGCAGATGCCTTCAGTCGCACCGCGGGTCGCGTGCGGCATGAAGCCGATCAGGTCGACGACCTGCTTGCCCTCGGGTACCTGCTGCGCCAGGGAGGCGAATTGCTCGTCACCGTTACCCAGGACGATGACATCGGCGTTCTTCACCACTTCATCGAAGTCGGAGTGCAGCAGCGAGGAAACGTGCGGAATCTTCGACTCGATGTAGTCCTTGTTGGCGCCATGGACGCGGGCGTATTCCACGTTGCGGTCGTAGATGCGCAGGTCGAAACCCTTGCCGATCAACATTTCCGCCAGTTCCACCAGCGGGCTCTCGCGCAGATCGTCGGTGCCGGCCTTGAAGCTCAGGCCGAGCAGAGCGACTTTGCGCTTGTCGTAGCTGGAGATGATGTCGAAGGCTTTCTGGACCTGAGCCGAGTTGCTGCGCATCAGCGAGCCGATCAGCGGCGCTTCCACGTCCAGCGAGTTGGCGCGATAGGAGAGGGCGCGCACGTCTTTCGGCAGGCAGGAGCCGCCGAAGGCGAAGCCCGGACGCATGTAGTACTTGGACAGGTTCAGCTTGTTGTCCTGGCAGACCACATCCATCACCTCACGGCCATCGACGCCCACCGCCTTGGCGATGTTGCCGATCTCGTTGGCGAAGGTGACCTTGGTGGCGTGCCAGACGTTGCAGGTGTACTTGATCATCTCGGCGACTTCGATGTCCTTGCGGATGATCGGCGCGTCGAGTTCCTGATAGATTTCCTGCAGCATGTCGCCGGATGCGTCGTCCAGTTGACCGATGACGGTCATCGGCGGGAAGTTGTAGTCCTTGATCGCGGTGCTTTCGCGGAGGAACTCCGGGTTGACCGCCACGCCGAAGTCGACGCCGGCCTTCTTGCCGGAGCAGTCTTCGAGAATCGGGATGACGACGTTCTTGACGGTGCCCGGCAGCACGGTGCTGCGGACCACGACAGTGTGGCGCTGGCTCTTGTCACGCAGGGCCATGCCGATTTCGCGGCAGACCGACTCCATGTAGTTCAGCTCGAGGTCGCCGTTCTTCTTGCTGGGCGTACCGACGCAGAGCATGGACAGGTCGGTGTTGCGAATCGCGTCGGCGACATCGGTGGTGCCGCGCAGGTTGCCGGCCTTGATGCCTTTGCTGAGAAGCTCTTCGAGACCGGGCTCGACGATGGGGGATTTACCGTTGTTGATCAGGTCGATCTTGTGGGTGGAGATATCCACGCCAACAACTTCATGGCCGCGAGCCGACAGGCAACCGGCGCATACTGCACCGACGTAGCCCAAACCAAAGATGCTGATGCGCATCGCATTCACCTCATTCTTTTATCACGCCGTTACATATGGCGATTTTTTGATCGCCGTCGTTTGGGCGCTCGGTTCAATATTTCATTTGGCCGAACGCAGGCATAATAAGTCCGGAGCGCCGGGGAAATTGGCACTCAAACTGGGCATGTTTTAAAAACGTTGCCCTTATTTTTAAGAGGACGCTCCTTAAAGGGGCGTTCAGCCTTGCGAAGGCTCTATTTTGGGCTACTCTGTGGTTGTATCCCCCTTTTCCTTACAGCGTTTTTATTGCAGTTGATTTAAAGGGCGCCTCGGGTACCGCCGATGGGCCTTATATAAGAGACGGGATTTCCCTCGCTCGGTTGTAGGGAAATGTCGTCACGCGGTTATGATCATTTCCCTACCTCTAAGTTCCCACCATTCGTCCAGTTTGTGACACGGATTGAAATATGTTTGGAAAGTTACGTAATTGCATATTGATGGCAACTCGTGTGAAAGCCGGCGGCCGCAAAAACTGAGTGCAACACCTGACCTTTCCGGTACGGTGCTGCCCCTATGTCTTATTCCGAACTCAGCGTCGAAGAGCGCGCCACCATTC
>NZ_MUJY01000155.1 GCF_002286785.1 Pseudomonas sp. PIC25
AGCGCAAACCTTGGTCAGCGCTGCGGTCAGGGTAGTTTTGCCATGGTCAACGTGACCGATAGTGCCCACGTTGACGTGCGGTTTGTTACGTTCGAATTTTTCCTTAGCCACGGCAGTAAACCTCTTACTTTAAGGGCTGAATCAACCTTGTTTCTTGATGATAGCGTCGGCGATGTTTGCCGGGGCTTCCGAGTACTTCGCAAACTCCATGGAGTAGCTCGCACGACCCTGGGACATGGAGCGAACGTCGGTAGCGTAACCAAACATCTCGCCCAGCGGTACTTCAGCACGGATAACCTTACCGGCCGGAGTATCTTCCATACCCTGGATCAGACCACGACGACGGTTCAGGTCACCCATCACGTCACCCATGTAGTCTTCAGGGGTCACCACCTCAACCTTCATGATCGGCTCGAGCAGAACAGCACCGCCTTTCTGGGACAGCTGCTTGGTCGCCATGGAGGCAGCGATCTTGAACGCCATTTCGTTGGAGTCCACGTCGTGGTAGGAACCATCGAACACGGTCGCCTTCAGGCCGAGGAGCGGATAGCCGGCAACAACACCGTTCTTCATCTGCTCTTCGATACCCTTCTGGATCGCCGGGATGTATTCCTTCGGAACCACACCACCCACAACTTCGTTGTGGAACTCCAGACCTTCCTGACCTTCATCGGCCGGCTCGAAGCGAATCCAGCAGTGACCGAACTGGCCACGACCACCGGACTGGCGAACGAACTTGCCTTCGATTTCACACTTATTGCGAATGGTCTCGCGGTAAGCCACCTGCGGCTTGCCGATGTTGGCCTCGACACCGAACTCACGCTTCATGCGGTCGACGATGATATCCAGGTGCAACTCGCCCATACCGGAGATGATGGTCTGGCCGGACTCTTCGTCGGTCTTCACGCGGAACGACGGATCTTCCTGAGCCAGCTTGCCAAGGGCAATGCCCATTTTCTCCTGGTCAGCTTTGGTCTTCGGCTCTACTGCTACCGAAATCACAGGCTCCGGGAAATCCATACGCTCGAGAATGATCGGCTTTTCGATCGAGCAGAGGGTGTCACCAGTGGTGACGTCCTTCATACCGATCAGAGCAGCGATGTCACCTGCGCGAACTTCCTTGATCTCTTCGCGGGTATTGGCGTGCATTTGAACCATACGACCCACGCGCTCTTTCTTGCCCTTCACGGAGTTCAGCACGGAGTCGCCCGAACTCAGAACACCGGAATAGACACGCGCGAAAGTCAACGTACCAACGAAGGGGTCGGTCGCGATCTTGAACGCCAGAGCAGAGAACGGCTCGTTATCATCGGCATGGCGCTCGTCTTCCTGCTCTTCGTTATCCGGGTGAACACCCTTGATCGCAGGAATTTCGGTCGGAGCCGGGAGGAAATCGATGACGGCGTCGAGAACCAGCGGAACACCCTTGTTCTTGAAGGAGGAACCACAAACCGCCGGAACGATCTCACAGGCGATAGTGCGCAGACGCAGGCCCGCCTTGATCTCTTCGACGCTGAGCTCGCCTTCCTCGAGATACTTGTTCATCAGCTCCTCGTTGGCCTCGGCTGCCGCCTCGACCATGTTGGAGCGATATTCCTCGGCCATATCACGCAGCTCGGCCGGGATCTCTTCCTCACGGAAAGTCATGCCCTGGTCGTCTTCGTTCCAGAAGATCGCCTTCATCTTGATCAGGTCGATCTGGCCCTGGAAGTTGTCCTCAGCACCGATAGCGAGCTGAACCGGGACAGGAGTATGGCCCAGGCGCTGCTTGATCTGGCCGACGACGCGCAGGAAGTTGGCGCCAGCGCGGTCCATCTTGTTGACGTAGACGATACGCGGCACACCGTACTTGTTGGCCTGACGCCATACGGTCTCGGACTGCGGCTCTACGCCGGAAGTGCCGCAGAACACCACGACAGCACCGTCCAGCACACGCAGAGAGCGCTCCACCTCAATGGTGAAGTCCACGTGACCGGGGGTGTCGATGATGTTGATACGGTACTTGTCGAACTGCTTCTCGGAGCCCTGCCAGAAGGCAGTAGTGGCAGCGGAGGTAATGGTGATACCACGCTCCTGCTCCTGCACCATCCAGTCCATGGTCGCGGCGCCATCATGCACCTCGCCCATTTTGTGGTTGACGCCTGTATAGAACAGGATCCGCTCCGTCGTAGTGGTCTTGCCCGCGTCTACGTGGGCGCAGATCCCGATATTACGGTAGCGGTTGATTGGGGTAGTACGAGCCACAATAAGGTCCTCGCGGAATTGAAAGCGCGATTAGAAACGGTAGTGCGAGAAGGCCTTGTTGGCTTCCGCCATACGGTGCACGTCTTCACGCTTCTTGACAGCAGCGCCTTTGCCTTCGAAGGCATCCAGCAGTTCACCGGCGAGACGCAGAGCCATGGATTTCTCGCCACGCTTGCGAGCGGAATCCACCAACCAGCGCATAGCCAGCGCATTACGGCGGGACGGACGAACTTCGACCGGAACCTGGTAAGTCGCACCACCTACACGGCGAGACTTCACTTCGACCAGCGGAGCGATGGCGTCGAGTGCTTTTTCGAAGATTTCCAGGGGATCGCTGTTCTTGCGTTCTTTGACCTTGTCCAGAGCACCATAAACGATACGCTCGGCAACGGCTTTCTTGCCGCTCTCCATCACGTGGTTCATGAATTTGGCAAGGATTTGGCTGCCGTACTTCGGATCGTCAAGGATCTCGCGCTTGGCTGCTACACGACGTCTTGGCATTGATAAGCCCTCAAACGGTCTTCAGGTTAGCTCGGAACGGTAACGAATCGGTTACGCCCGACCTTACTCTTATCGACTCAATAAATAGGAAAACGATTTACTTCGGACGCTTGGCGCCGTACTTCGAACGACCCTGCTTACGGTCTTTGACGCCGGAGGTATCCAGCGAACCGCGCACGGTGTGGTAACGCACACCCGGGAGGTCCTTTACACGACCGCCACGGATCAGCACTACGCTGTGCTCTTGCAGGTTGTGACCTTCACCACCGATGTAGGAAGTGACTTCATAACCATTGGTCAGGCGTACACGGCAAACTTTACGGAGTGCCGAGTTCGGTTTCTTCGGCGTAGTGGTGTACACACGAGTGCACACGCCACGACGCTGCGGGCAGTTCTGCAGCGCAGGCACGTCGGACTTCTCGACGATACGCTTGCGCGGCTGACGTACCAGCTGGTTGATAGTTGCCATCTACTAGCTCCACTGTTGTCTTTCGACATAAACAAAATGGCAGAGCGCAACGCCCTGCCAAATTTAGGGGTGCATGAGTCTAAAGAGACTCCCGCCCCCCGTCAAGGCAAAGCCCGGGCCGTGCCGGCCCGGACTTGGCTTATCAGTTACCGCTCGAGTTCAACGCCTCGGTCAGAGCGGCTTCCACTTCGCTGGCGCTTACCCGTACCGGTTTGCCGGAATCGCGCTGACGCTTGCGCTCGCTGTGATAGGCCAGACCGGTACCAGCCGGAATCAAGCGACCCACCACCACGTTTTCCTTCAGGCCGCGCAGATAATCGCGCTTACCGGTAACCGCCGCCTCGGTGAGAACTCGGGTGGTCTCTTGGAAGGAGGCCGCCGAGATGAACGACTCGGTGGACAAGGAGGCCTTGGTGATACCCAGCAATACGCGATCGTACTTGGCCGGGAACTTGTCCTCGCCAGCCAGACGCTCGTTTTCTTCGAGTACCTGGGTCAACTCGACCTGGTCGCCCTTGATGAAGCTGGAGTCACCGGCTTCGGCGACTTCGACCTTACGCAGCATCTGACGCAGGATAGTCTCGATGTGCTTGTCGTTGATCTTCACACCCTGCAGGCGGTACACGTCCTGAATCTCGTTGACGATGTACTTGGCCAGCGCGCTCACACCCAGCAGGCGCAGGATGTCGTGCGGGTTGCTCGGACCATCGGAGATCACTTCGCCTTTGTTCACCTGCTCGCCCTCGAAGACGTTCAGGTGACGCCACTTCGGAATCAGTTCTTCGTAAGGATCGCTACCGTCGGTCGGGGTAATGACTAGGCGACGCTTGCCCTTGGTTTCCTTACCGAAGCTGATGGTACCGCTGATTTCAGCCAGGATGGACGGCTCCTTCGGACGACGCGCTTCAAAGAGGTCGGCCACGCGAGGCAGACCACCCGTGATGTCGCGGGTCTTGGAGGTTTCCTGCGGGATACGTGCAATGACGTCACCCACGCTTACCTGAGCACCGTCAGCCACGCCGACCAGCGCGTTCGCCGGCAGGAAGTACTGGGCCGGAACGTCGGTACCGGGCAGCAGCAACTCCTTGCCATTGGCATCGACCAGTTTCACGGCCGGACGGATGTCCTTGCCGGCAGCCGGACGATCTTTCGGGTCCAGCACTTCGATATTGGTCAAACCGGTCAGTTCGTCGGTCTGGCGCTTGATCGTGATGCCTTCCTCCATACCGACGAAAGCAACGGTACCCTTCATCTCGGTAACGATCGGGTGGGTGTGCGGGTCCCACTTGGCGACGATCGCGCCCGGCTCGACCTTATCCCCTTCCTTCACGGAGATGACGGCGCCGTACGGCAGCTTGTAACGCTCGCGCTCACGACCGAAGTCGTCGGCAACGGCCAGCTCGCCGGAGCGGGAGACCGCCACAAGATTGCCATCGGTACGCTCGACGTGCTTCAGGTTATGCAGACGGATCACGCCGCCATTCTTGACCTGAACATTGTCGGCAGCGGAAGTCCGGCTTGCCGCACCACCGATGTGGAAGGTACGCATGGTCAGCTGGGTACCCGGCTCACCAATGGACTGGGCAGCAATGACGCCAACCGCTTCACCGATGTTCACCTGGTGACCACGGGCCAGATCACGACCGTAGCACTTGGCGCAAATACCGTAGCGGGTCTCGCAGGTGATGGGAGAACGAACCACCACTTCATCGACACTCATACGCTCGATGAACTCGACCCACTTCTCGTCGATCAGAGTACCGGCCGGAACGATGACCTCGTCGCCACCCGGCTTGAACACATCCCTGGCAATGACACGACCGAGAACACGCTCACCGAGCGGTTCAACCACATCACCGCCTTCGATGTGAGGCGTCATCAACAGGCCTTGTTCGGTGCCGCAGTCGATCTCGGTCACCACCAGGTCCTGAGCAACGTCGACCAGACGGCGAGTCAGGTAACCGGAGTTCGCGGTTTTCAGCGCGGTATCCGCCAGACCTTTACGCGCACCGTGCGTGGAGATGAAGTACTGGAGTACGTTCAAGCCTTCACGGAAGTTCGCAGTAATGGGCGTCTCGATGATCGAGCCGTCCGGCTTGGCCATCAGGCCACGCATACCGGCAAGCTGGCGAATCTGGGCAGCGGAACCCCGCGCACCGGAGTCGGCCATCATGTACATGGAGTTGAAGGATTCCTGCTCGACTTCCTTGCCCTCGCGGTCGATAACCTTCTCTTTCGAGAGGTTCGCCATCATCGCCTTGGACACTTCGTCGTTGGCCTTCGACCACAGGTCGATCACCTTGTTGTACTTCTCACCCTGGGTTACCAGACCGGAGGCGTACTGGCTTTCGATTTCCTTCACTTCCTCGGTGGCCGCATCGATGATGCGTGCTTTTTCATCAGGGATGACGAAGTCGTTCACGCCGATCGACACACCGGAGATGGTCGAGTAGGCGAAACCGGTATACATCAACTGGTCGGCGAAGATGACGGTGTCCTTCAGACCAACGGTGCGGTAGCACTGGTTGATCAGTTTGGAAATCGCCTTCTTCTTCATCGGCTGGTTGACCACGTCATAGGACAGGCCGGCCGGCACGATCTGGAACAGCAGCGCACGACCGACAGTGGTGTCGACGATGCGAGTGTTCTTGGTGAGACTACCGTCCTTTTCCTTGACGGTTTCGTTGATGCGCACTTTCACACGGGCATGCAGGGACGCTTCGCCGGCGCGGAACACACGGTCGACTTCCTGCAGGTCGGCAAATACACGGCCCTCGCCCTTGGCGTTAACCGCTTCGCGGGTCATGTAGTACAGGCCCAATACAACGTCCTGTGACGGCACGATGATCGGCTCACCGTTGGCGGGCGACAGAATGTTGTTGGTGGACATCATCAGCGCGCGTGCCTCCAACTGAGCCTCGAGGGTCAGCGGAACGTGCACGGCCATCTGGTCACCGTCGAAGTCGGCGTTGTACGCAGCGCAGACCAGCGGGTGCAACTGGATTGCCTTGCCTTCGATCAGTACGGGCTCGAATGCCTGGATACCCAGACGGTGCAGCGTCGGCGCACGGTTCAGCAGGACCGGGTGTTCGCGAATCACTTCGGCGAGAACGTCCCAGACCTCCGGCAGCTCACGCTCCACCATCTTCTTGGCGGCCTTAATGGTAGTCGCCATGCCGCGGGCTTCGAGCTTGCCGAAAATGAACGGCTTGAACAGCTCGAGAGCCATTTTCTTCGGCAGACCGCACTGGTGCAGGCGCAGGGTCGGACCCACGGTGATCACGGAACGACCGGAGTAGTCCACACGCTTACCGAGCAGGTTCTGACGGAAGCGACCCTGCTTACCCTTGATCATATCGGCCAGGGATTTCAGAGGACGCTTGTTCGAACCGGTGATAGCACGGCCACGACGACCATTGTCCAGCAAGGCGTCGACGGCTTCCTGCAACATGCGCTTCTCGTTGCGCACAATGATATCCGGCGCGGACAGGTCGAGCAGGCGCTTCAAGCGGTTGTTACGGTTGATCACCCGACGATACAGATCGTTCAGGTCGGACGTCGCGAAACGACCACCATCCAGCGGAACCAGCGGACGGAGATCCGGCGGCAGAACCGGTAGAACGGTCAGAACCATCCACTCAGGCAGGTTGCCCGAACCGTGGAAGGCCTCCATCAGCTTCAAGCGCTTGGACAGCTTCTTGATCTTGGTTTCCGAGTTGGTCTGCGGGATCTCCTCACGCAGGCGACCAATCTCATGCTCCAGATCAATCTGGTTCAGCAGCTCGCGAACGGCCTCTGCGCCCATGCGGGCATCGAAGTCATCGCCGAACTCTTCGAGCGCCTCGAAGTACTGCTCATCGTTCAGCAACTGGCCTTTTTCCAGGGTGGTCATGCCCGGGTCGATTACGACATAGCTCTCGAAATAGAGTACGCGCTCGATGTCGCGCAGGGTCATGTCCAGCAGCAAGCCGATACGGGACGGAAGCGACTTCAGGAACCAGATATGGGCGACCGGAGAGGCCAGCTCGATATGAGCCATGCGCTCGCGGCGCACTTTGGCCAATGCAACCTCTACACCGCACTTCTCGCAGATCACGCCGCGATGCTTGAGGCGCTTGTACTTTCCGCACAGGCACTCGTAGTCCTTGACCGGGCCAAAGATCTTGGCGCAAAACAGGCCATCACGCTCCGGCTTGAAGGTACGGTAATTGATGGTCTCCGGCTTTTTCACTTCACCGAAGGACCAGGAACGGATCATCTCGGGCGAGGCCAGACCGATACGGATGGCATCGAACTCTTCGATTTGACCCTGGTTTTTCAACAGATTCAGCAAGTCTTTCAAGGCCTTTCCTCCTCACGGAGCAGGGAGCGGGCCATGCCGCCCCGCTCCACGATGCGCGTCACGTGTTATTCGGTTTCCAGTTCGATGTCGATACCCAGCGAGCGGATCTCTTTGATCAGCACGTTGAAGGATTCCGGCATGCCGGCCTCCATGCGGTGATCGCCGTCCACGATGTTCTTGTACATCTTGGTCCGGCCGTTCACATCGTCCGACTTCACGGTGAGCATTTCCTGCAGGGTGTAGGCGGCACCGTATGCTTCCAGTGCCCAGACCTCCATCTCCCCGAAACGCTGACCACCGAACTGAGCCTTACCACCCAGCGGTTGCTGGGTAACCAGGCTGTAGGAGCCGGTGGAACGCGCGTGCATCTTGTCGTCGACCAAGTGGTTCAACTTGAGCATGTACATATAGCCGACAGTGGTCGGACGCTCGAACTGGTTACCGGTACGACCATCGAACAGACGCATCTGGCCGCTCTCCGGCAGATCCGCCAGCTTCAGCATGGCCTTGATCTCGCGCTCCTTGGCGCCGTCGAATACCGGTGTCGCCATCGGTACGCCGCCACGCAGGTTTTTCGCCAGCTCGAGGATTTCCTGATCGCTCAGTTCGTCCAAGCTCTCCTGGCGACCACCAATCTCGTTGTAGATCTCGTGCAGGAAAGAACGCAGCTCAGCGATCTTGCGCTGCTCTTCGAGCATACGGTTGATCTTTTCACCCAAGCCCTTGGCCGCCAGGCCCAGGTGGGTTTCGAGGATCTGACCGACGTTCATACGAGACGGTACGCCCAGCGGGTTCAGCACGATGTCGACCGGAGTTCCGTTAGCGTCATGTGGCATGTCTTCGACCGGCATGATGACCGACACGACACCCTTGTTACCGTGGCGGCCCGCCATCTTGTCACCAGGCTGGATGCGACGCTTGATGGCGAGGTAGACCTTGACGATCTTCAGAACACCGGGAGCCAGGTCGTCACCCTGTTGCAGCTTGCGCTTCTTGTCCTCGAACTTGTCGTCCAGCAACTGGCGACGGTCGGAAATATAAGCCTGGGCCTTCTCCAACTGCTCGTTCAGCGCATCGTCGGCCATACGCAGCTTGAACCACTGGCCGCGCTCGATGCCGTCGAGAACTTCGTCCGTGATGACAGTGCCTTTCTTCAGACCTGCACCACCTTCGGCAGTCGCACCAACCAGAGCAGAGCGCAGACGTTCGAATGTGGCGCCTTCGACGATGCGGAACTCTTCGTTGAGATCCTTGCGGATTTCGTCCAACTGCATCTTCTCGATGGCCAGGGCGCGGGAATCGCGCTCCACGCCATCACGCGTGAAGACCTGCACGTCAATGACGGTCCCCTTGGTACCGGTCGGCACACGCAGGGAAGTGTCCTTCACATCGGAAGCCTTCTCACCAAAAATCGCGCGCAGCAGCTTCTCTTCCGGAGTCAACTGGGTCTCGCCCTTCGGCGTGACCTTGCCGACCAGGATGTCGCCAGCACCGACTTCCGCGCCGACGTAGACGATACCGGCTTCGTCCAGCTTGTTCAGCGCAGCCTCGCCCACGTTGGGGATGTCCGCGGTGATTTCTTCCGGGCCGAGTTTGGTATCACGCGCCACACAGGTCAGCTCCTGAATGTGGATCGTGGTGAAACGGTCTTCCTGGACCACACGCTCGGACAGAAGGATGGAGTCCTCGAAGTTGTAGCCGTTCCAAGGCATAAAGGCGACGCGCATGTTCTGACCGAGCGCCAATTCACCCATGTCGGTGGACGGACCATCGGCGAGGATGTCGCTGCGCGAAACCTTATCCCCCTTCTGAACCAGCGGACGCTGGTTGATACAGGTGTTCTGGTTCGAACGGGTGTACTTGGTCAGGTTATAGATGTCGACGCCGGCCTCACCGGTTTCGACTTCGTCATCGTTGACGCGGACCACAATACGGCTGGCATCCACGGAGTCGATCACGCCACCACGGCGCGCGACCACGCAAACACCGGAGTCGCGCGCCACGTTACGCTCCATACCGGTGCCGACCAGCGGCTTGTCGGAGCGGAGGGTCGGCACGGCCTGGCGCTGCATGTTCGAACCCATGAGGGCGCGGTTGGCGTCGTCGTGCTCAAGGAACGGAATCAGCGATGCAGCCACCGAAACGACCTGCTTCGGCGACACGTCCATCAGGGTTACGTCTTCCGGCGCCTTTACGGTGAATTCGTTCAGGTGACGCACAGCCACCAGCTCATCCACCAGACGACCATTCTCGTCCAGCGTCGCAGACGCCTGCGCGATCACATGATCGGCCTCTTCGATAGCGGAGAGGAACACGATCTCGTCGGTTACCTGACCTTCCTTGACCACACGGTACGGGCTCTCGAGGAAGCCGTATTGATTAGTGCGGGCATAGGCCGCCAGCGAGTTGATCAGACCGATGTTCGGACCTTCCGGCGTTTCGATCGGACATACGCGACCGTAATGGGTCGGGTGCACGTCGCGCACCTCGAAGCCTGCACGCTCCCGCGTCAAACCACCCGGACCAAGCGCGGAAACGCGGCGCTTGTGGGTAATCTCGGACAACGGGTTGTTCTGGTCCATGAACTGGGAAAGCTGGCTGGAACCGAAGAACTCTTTCACCGCGGCCGCAACCGGCTTCGCGTTGATCAGGTCCTGCGGCATCAGACCCTCGCTTTCCGCCATGGACAAGCGCTCCTTGACCGCACGCTCGACACGCACCAGACCTACGCGGAACTGGTTCTCGGCCATCTCGCCGACGCAACGGACACGACGGTTACCAAGGTGGTCGATATCGTCGACGATGCCTTTACCGTTACGGATGTCGACCAGTGTCTTCAGGACCTCGACGATGTCTTCCTTGCTCAGAACGCCGGAACCCTCGATTTCGGTACGACCGATACGACGGTTGAACTTCATGCGGCCGACCGCGGACAGATCGTAACGCTCGGCGCTGAAGAACAGGTTGTTGAACAAGGTTTCGGCGGCGTCCTTGGTCGGCGGCTCGCCAGGACGCATCATGCGATAGATCTCGACCAACGCCTCCAGCTGATTGCTGGTGCTGTCGATCTTCAAAGTGTCCGAAATGAACGGACCGCAATCGATGTCGTTGGTGTACAGCGTCTCGATACGAACGACCTGGGCCTTGGCGATCTTCACCAGCAGGTCGGTGGTCAGCTCGGTATTGCACTCGGCAATGATCTCACCGGTGGCCGGGTGCACGATGGCTTTCGCAGTGGTGCGACCCAATACGTAGTCGAGCGGAACTTCCAGCTCCTTGATGCCAGCCTTGTCGATCTGGTTGATGTGGCGCGCGGTGATACGACGGCCCTGCTCGACAATGACCTTGCCCTTCTCATCCTTGATATCGAAGGAAGCGATCTCTCCGCGCAGGCGCTGCGGTACGAGCTCAAGGCTGAGCTTGTCTTCACGCACATGGAAGACATTGGTGTCGTAGAACGCATCCAGGATTTCTTCGGTGCTGTAACCCAGCGCGCGCAGCAGAACGCTCGCCGGCAGCTTGCGACGGCGGTCGATACGGACGAAGACACAGTCCTTCGGGTCGAACTCGAAATCCAGCCAGGAGCCGCGGTAAGGAATGATCCGAGCGGAATAGAGCAGCTTACCGGAGCTATGGGTTTTGCCACGGTCGTGGTCGAAGAATACGCCCGGGGAGCGGTGCAACTGGGACACGATGACCCGCTCGGTACCATTGATGATGAAGGTACCGTTTTCGGTCATCAGGGGGATTTCCCCCATGTAGACTTCCTGCTCCTTGATGTCCTTGATCGCTTTGTTCGACGATTCTTTGTCAAAAATGATCAAGCGCACCTTCACGCGCAACGGCACGGCAAAAGTTACGCCACGAAGTACGCACTCCTTGACGTCGAAAGCCGGTTCGCCGAGGCGATAGCCAACGTATTCCAGAGCAGCATTGCCGGAATAGCTGATAATCGGGAAAACGGACTTGAAGGCCGCATGCAAGCCGACGTCGCGGAACTGATCCTTGGACACCCCCGCCTGCAGGAATTCGCGGTACGAATCCAGCTGGATGGCCAGGAGGTAGGGCACATCCATGACGTGCGGCAACTTGCTAAAGTCCTTGCGGATACGTTTTTTCTCAGTGTATGAGTAAGCCATCAGCGTTCCCCAGCTTGGTCACCTGCTTGTTTGGCCTCTCCCGGCGGGAGCAGCCAGAAAATCGTGCAACCCTTTCGGTTTGCGCCGCCCTATCGGGCGGAATCCATTAAAGGCAACAGATGCCTATAACGGAAAAAGGCCGGTGGCATAAGCCACCAGCCGTCAGCCTTACGCGAGTCGCTCGGGCTGTTGACGCAAGGTCTTCGCTTACTTGAGCTCGACCTTGGCGCCAGCTTCTTCCAGGGCCTTCTTGGCAGCTTCGGCTTCCTCTTTGGAAACGCCTTCCTTGACCACACCCGGGGCACCGTCAACGACAGCCTTGGCTTCTTTCAGGCCCAAGCCGGTCAGCTCACGCACGACCTTGATCACGTTCACTTTCTTCTCGCCAGCGTCAGCCAGAACGATAGTGAATTCGGTCTGCTCTTCAGCAACCGGAGCAGCGGCAGCCGGGCCGGCAGCCACAGCAGCAGCGGCGGTTACGCCGAACTTCTCTTCCATCGCCTTGATCAGCTCGACGATCTGCATGACGGACATTTCGGATACGGCGTTGATGATATCTTCGTTGGTCAGAGCCATGACTCTAATTCCTGTAAATTAAGCGACGGCCTGCGGCCATCTGAAGTCGATATTTGGTTCGAAAGATGTCCAGTGCTTAAGCTGCGCTGGCTTCTTTCTGGTCGCGAATGGCCGCCAGAGTACGAGCCAGCTTGCTGGTGGCGCCTTGAATCACGCTCATCAACTGGGCTACGGCTTCGTTATAGGTCGGCAGGGTTGCCAGTACGTCGATCTGGTTGGCTGCGAGGAACTGACCCTCGAACGCAGCGGCCTTGATCTCGAACTTGTCCTGACCCTTGGCGAACTCTTTGAAAATACGAGCAGCAGCGCCCGGATGTTCATTGGAGAACGCAATCAGGGTCGGGCCTTTGAACACGTCGTTGAGCACTTCGAATTGAGTGCCGGCAACGGCGCGACGAGCCAGGGTGTTACGCACGACTTTCACGTACACACCAGCCTCGCGGGCCTCTTTACGGAGTCCGGTCATGGCCCCCACGGTCACGCCACGGGCATCGGCCACGACAGCGGACAGGGCAGCTTTGGCAGCCTCGTTGACTTCAGCGACGATGGCCTTCTTGTCTTCGAGTTTGATTGCCACGGGTTTACTCCTGGATGTTACCGTTTCGCCCAGCCTGAGCCGGACGGCGTTTTGGTGTCTGATTCGGTACGAATCGGGAGCACCATCTGCGTAGGCTTTTCGTTTAAGGCTCGCGCCGCCTACGGTCTTGGATAGCCCCCGCCAGGCAGGGACCCCAATTTTTTCAGGCGTGCCGGGCAAGTCCCGGCACGCCATGCATTACACGTCCAGCGAAGCCTGATCGATCTGCAGCCCCGGCCCCATGGTGGTGCTCAGGGTCACGCGCTTCAGATAGATGCCTTTCGAGGAAGAGGGCTTCAGACGCTTCAAGTCAGCGACCAGCGCTTCAACGTTCTGCTTCAGCTTGGCCGGCTCGAAATCGACTTTGCCAACGGAGGCGTGGATGATGCCGTTCTTGTCAGTACGGAAGCGCACTTGACCAGCCTTGGCATTCTTCACGGCAGTCGCCACGTCAGGGGTTACAGTACCGACCTTCGGGTTCGGCATCAGGCCACGCGGACCAAGGATCTGGCCCAATTGACCAACGACACGCATCGCGTCCGGGGAAGCGATGACCACGTCATAGTTGAGATCGCCGCCCTTCATCTCGGCAGCCAGCTCGTCCATACCTACACGGTCAGCACCGGCAGCCAATGCAGCTTCGGCAGCAGGCCCCTGGGTAAACACTGCGACACGAACACTCTTGCCGGTACCGTTCGGCAGAACGGTAGCACCACGTACGACTTGGTCCGACTTACGAGGATCGACGCCCAAGTTGATGGCAACGTCGACGGACTCTTTGAACTTGATGGTGGAGAGTTCGGCCAACAGAGCAGCGGCTTCTTCGAACCCGTACTGCTTGCCAGCTTCCACCTTAGCGGCGATTGCCTTCTGGCGCTTGGTGAGCTTAGCCATTACACACCCTCCACATTGAGGCCCATGCTACGAGCGGAGCCGGCGATGGTGCGCACGGCTGCGTCCAGATCAGCTGCAGTGAGATCGGCTTTCTTGGCCTTGGCGATCTCTTCCAGCTGTGCACGGGTCACGGTACCCACCTTCTGGGTATTCGGGCGACTGGAGCCACTGCTGATACCAGCAGCCTTCTTCAGCAGAACCGAAGCCGGGGTGCTTTTGGTTTCGAACGTAAAGCTGCGGTCGCTATAAACGGTGATGATCACCGGAGTCGGCAGGCCGGGCTCCATACCCTGAGTACGGGCATTGAAGGCCTTGCAGAACTCCATGATGTTCACGCCGTGCTGACCCAGAGCCGGGCCGACCGGCGGGGAAGGGTTGGCCTGACCGGCCTTCACTTGCAGCTTGATATAAGCCTGAATTTTCTTAGCCATGAATAACTCCAGTTGCGGGTGCAAACGCCCGAAGGCTCCCCGATTACTTTCGCGTTTATCCCAATGACGACAAAACCCCGCAGCCTAGGGCTGCGGGGTACGGGATGCTTTAGTCAGTTATGCCTTCTCGACCTGACTGAACTCCAGCTCCACCGGCGTGGAGCGACCAAAGATGAGCACGGCCACCTGAATTCGGCTCTTCTCATAATTGACTTCTTCGACAACGCCATTGAAATCAGCAAATGGCCCATCGATCACACGAACCACCTCGCCCGGCTCGAAGAGTGTCTTCGGCTTGGGCTTGTCACCGCTGTCGGCCACGCGACGCAGAATGGCTTCAGCCTCACGATCCGTGATAGGCGCGGGCTTATCGGCAGTACCACCAATGAACCCCATGACCCGAGGCGTATCCTTGACCAAATGCCAAGTCCCCTCGTTCATTTCCATTTGAACCAGAACGTAACCGGGAAAGAATTTTCGCTCGCTTTTACGCTTCTGGCCGTTACGCATCTCTACCACTTCCTCGGTAGGAACCAGAATCTCGCCGAACTCATCTTCCATGCCGGCCAGCTTGACTCGCTCAATCAGCGAGCGCATGACATGCTTTTCGTATCCCGAATAAGCATGCACAACGTACCAACGCTTAGCCACGGCGCACCTTTAACCAACAATCAAAGAAACGAGCCAGCCCAGCAGGGAGTCGAGCCCCCAGAGCAACAACGCCATAACCAGAACAACAGCCACGACGATCAAAGTGGTCTGCGTGGTTTCCTGACGCGTGGGCCAGACAACTTTTCGAATCTCGACACGCGCTTCTTTTACCAACCCAAAGAACGCCTGCCCCTTTGCCGTTTGCAGAGCAACGAATGCCGCCAACACCGCAATAACAAGCAACCCGAGAACACGGTACAGAATCGGCTCTGCCGAGAAGTACTGATTGCCTACCACACCCACCAGAACCAGAGCAGCAGCCAGAAGCCACTTAACCAGGTCAAAGCGGGACTCTTTGGCTTCAGCCTTCGCATTCATCTGCAAGGATCCTGTAAAAAAGAAACGCCAGATTCATTTAGATCTGGCAGGCCAGGAGGGAATCGAACCCCCAACCTGCGGTTTTGGAGACCGCCGCTCTGCCAATTGAGCTACTGGCCTGGAACGAAGTCAGGCCGGCCATTATGCCGGCCTGAGAGAGCTAGATCAACCGATTACTCGATGATCTTGGCAACCACGCCGGCGCCGACGGTACGACCACCTTCGCGGATCGCGAAGCGCAGGCCGTCTTCCATGGCGATCGGAGCGAT
>NZ_MUJY01000156.1 GCF_002286785.1 Pseudomonas sp. PIC25
GCGAATGGGGCAGCGCAGAAGCTTCGCCAGCAGGGCTGGCTCCTACACGAACACACAGCTTCCGTAGCCCGGATAAGCCTCGGCGCAATCCGGGAGCCCCTACCGAACAGTTTCCCCTTTCCGCTGTGCCTGTCGTCCGCTCCGGACTCTCCGTAGACTGGAGCGCTTTACCGAGGAGGCGACATGGCGGCGCAGAACAGAGGCATGGCGATCGGCTGCCTGATCATCGCGATGGCGCTCTGGGGCAGTTCGTTCATCGCACTCAAGCTGGCCTTCGGCGAGTTGCCGCCGCTGTGGGTGATCTTCGGCCGCATGGCATTCGGCAGCCTGGTGTTCATGCTGGCCTGGCGCTGGCGCGGTCGTCTCGACTACCGCCCGGGTGACTGGAAATACCTGATCGGCCTGGCCGCCTGCGAGCCCTGCCTGTACTTCATCTTCGAAGCCCTGGCACTGCAACGGACCAGCGCCTCCCAGGCCGGGATGATCACCGCGCTGCTGCCGCTGTTGGTGGCCATGGGCGCGTTCCTCTTCCTGCGTGAGCGTGTCAGCCGTACCACCCTGGCCGGCTTCCTCCTGGCGGTGGTCGGGGCGGTCTGGCTGAGCCTGGCGGGGGAGGCCGACGACCATGCCCCGGCGCCATTGCTCGGTAACTTCTTCGAATTCCTCGCCATGCTCTGCGCGACCGGCTATACGCTGTTGCTCAAGCATCTCTCGACGCGTTATTCGGCATTCGTGCTCACGGCCATGCAGGCATTCATCGGTGCCTTGTTCTTCCTGCCGCTGGCGGCGCTGACCGAGCCGATGCCGGCATCCCTCAGCCCCCTGGGCCTGGGGGCGGTGTTCTACCTCGGCGTGGTGGTGACGGTGGGCGCCTATGGCCTGTACAACTTCGGCGTCAGCCATCTGCCGGCCAGTCAGGCATCCGGGTTCATCAACCTGATTCCCGTGTTCACCCTGATTTTCGCCGTGCTGCTGCTGGGCGAAAGCCTTACCCTGGTGCAGATGCTGGCTGTCGCACTGGTGTTCGCCGGGGTTGGCCTGAGCCAGTGGCGAAGTGCACCGCCGGCACCGGCCGGCATTCTTGATTGAGAGGTTCGTAATGACAGACCTGCGCCAGTGGACACGCGAGGCGATCCGCATCATCGAAGCGGATTTCCAGCGCAGTGCCGACACGCACCTGATTCCGCTCGATGTACCGGGCCTGCCGGGCGTCGATCTCTACTTCAAGGACGAATCCAGCCACCCTACCGGCAGCCTCAAGCACCGCTTGGCCCGCTCGCTGTTCCTCTATGCGCTGTGCAACGGCTGGCTCAAGCCGGGGGCGCCGGTGATCGAAGCCTCCAGCGGCTCCACGGCGATTTCCGAAGCCTACTTCGCCCGGCTGCTTGGCTTGCCTTTCATCGCCGTGATGCCCTCGTCCACTTCGCCGGAGAAGATCGCCCAGATCGCCTTCTACGGCGGGAAAAGCCATTTGGTCGCTGATCCTGCGAGAATCCACGAAGAGTCCGAGCGCCTCGCCCGTGAAAGCGGCGGCCACTTCATGGACCAGTTCACCTACGCCGAACGGGCCACCGACTGGCGGGCGAACAACAACATCGCCGAATCGATCTTCCAGCAACTGCGCTTCGAACGCTGCCCGGAACCGAGCTGGCTGGTGTCGAGCCCCGGCACCGGTGGCACCACCGCGACCCTCGGGCGCTACGTGCGCTATCGCCAGCACGCCACCCGCGTGCTCTGCGCCGATGCCGAGCGTTCGGTGTTCTTCGACTACTTCCGCGACGGCGATGCCGGCCTGCGACTGGATTGCGGCTCGCGCATCGAAGGCATCGGCCGGCCGCGCGTCGAGGCCTCGTTCCTACCCCAGGTGATCGATGCCATGTGCAAGGTGCCGGACGCCCTGTCGCTGGCAGCCATGCACTACCTGGCACGCCGCCTGGGGCGCCGCGTCGGCGGTTCCAGCGGCACCAACCTGATCGGCGCCTTGCTGGCCGCCCAGCGCATGGTCGCGGCGGGTGAACGGGGATCGGTGGTGGCGATCCTTTGCGACAGCGGCGAACGCTACGCCACGACCTACTACGATCCCACCTGGCTCGCCGCCCAGGGCTTCGCCCTGGAACCCTTAGTCGAACAGATCGCCGCCTGTGCTGAGCGGGGCGAACCGTTGCGGGTGGATGTGCCGATGATTGTGCGGTAAGAGAACAGCGGGTCGGTAGCAGGCTTTCCGACCCGCTCTAGGATAGGGCTTACCCCCGTGTAAGCCTTTTGATACTCAGTTGATCGGTGTGATCAACGTCACGCCGTGTCCCTATCCTTAGTGGGAACAATAGCGGCCCTTTGCCTTGGCTGGCCAAGGCTGCTTGTTTCTGACAGGGACGCAACGATGCACTCGCAGGATTCAAACGCCCAGCCCACCCCGGAGCTGGACACCGGCCTCGCCTGTCTGGTGATGCTGGCGCGGTTCCACAACGTGGCCGCTTCCCCCGAACAACTCACC
>NZ_MUJY01000157.1 GCF_002286785.1 Pseudomonas sp. PIC25
ACCCCTTTTACTTACTCAACTCTTTGATTATCAAGGAGTTTTTCGTTCAGGCTGCGCCGGAAGTGGCGCGCATTATAGAACCATTCGAACAGCCGTCAATACTTATTTCGATTCGTACCACCTCTTTATTCTGCTACTCCGAACAGGGCGTTCATCGGTCTGACTTGACCGAAGTGGTAGTCGAATCAAATACTGTATAAACATACATATACTGAGTTATTCCTCTGCATGTCATCCGTGCTCGACCTTAATAGTCTGCTCGATGCACGCCGCGTATGGCGCGGCCAGGTCACTTCTCCCCCATCCGCTGCCCAACCCACCGGACATGCTGGGCTGGATGCAGTCTTGCCCGGCGGTGGATGGCCAGATTCGGCACTGAGCGAGCTCCTTGTAGCGGCCGAAGGTATCGGTGAACTTCGCCTGCTATGGCCTACCCTGGCGCGACTGACCGCCGCCGGCGAACGTGTGGTGCTGGTCGGGTCGCCCCATCTGCCCTACCCCCAAGCTTGGTTGGCCGCCGGAATTGACCTACGGCAGTTGGTGATTGTCCATGCGCGGGGGAGCGACGCGCTATGGGCTGCCGAGCAATGCCTGCGCTCGGGTGGTTGCGGCGCGGTACTGTGCTGGCCACGGCAAGCCGATGATCGAGCCCTGCGCCGTCTACAGGTCGCCGCCGAGACCGGACAAACCCTGGCCTTCGCCTATCGTCCTCTCGAGGAGGCGATAAACCCCTCGCCCGCCGCCCTACGTTTGGCGCTCGAAACCCGACCGGCGCAGATACGCGTGCTCAAATGCCGCGGAGGCCTGGCCCCGGCACGGGCAATCCCGACCGCCGGCTGGCCGTGAGGCGGACATGTTCTGGGCCTGCATCCTTTTGCCGCAACTGGCTATGGACGGAGTGCTGCGTCACCGCGCCGATGCCGATGCGCCGCTAGCGTTGCTCGCCGGGCCGCCCCAGCGCCGTGTGCTGCAAGCGGTCAATCCGGCCGCGCGGGCCTTGGGCCTAAGACCAGGCCAGTCGCTGACTGCCGCCCAAGCGCTGACCCGCACCTTTTCCATCGTCGACTATGACGTGGCGGCAATCGAACACTGGCAGCAGTTCCTCGCCGCCTGGGCCTACGGCTTTAGCGCCCAAGTCAGCCTGCACTATCCACGCTGCCTGCTGCTGGAAGTTCAATCCAGTCTCCGCCTGTTCGGTCCCTGGCCACATTTCGAGGCACGCCTGCGTGCAGAGTTGACCGGGCTGGGCTTTCGCCATCGCATCACTGCCGCTCCCACTCCGGCTGCTGCCCGGGTGCTGGCCAATACCTATGATGGCCTGGCTATAACTGACGATGCCCTGCTGCATGAGACGCTCGGCCGGTTGCCGGTAGGGCGCCTCGGTCTGCCCCGCGAAGTGGCGACAGCCTTTACCCGCATGGGGCTGCACAGTCTGTCACAACTCCTTGCCCTACCACGTGACAACCTTGCCAGGCGCTTTTCTGCCGACGTATTGGCCCACCTCGACACGCTGCTCGGCAACCGCCCCCTGGCGTTGGATTTCTACCGACCACCGGATGTGTTCGATGCACGGATAGAACTGAACTTCGAGGTCGAGTCGTACCAAGCATTGCTGTTCCCGCTGCGGCGCCTGACCGCCGACCTTGCGTCCTACCTGGCCGGACGCGACTGCGGTGTACAGCGTTTTACCCTCTACCTGGAACATCGGAACCAGGCCGCTAGCCGCATGCCGGTTGGCTTGCTCAGCGCCGAACGCAAGGCAGCCATGCTCTTCGAACTGACCCGTGGGCGCCTGGAGCATCTGCAACTGCCAGCGCCAGTACTAGCGATACGGCTGGAGGCCCGGGAGCTGCCCGCCTTCACTCCAGAACATCGGCAGTTGTTCGACGAACGCCCACAGCAATCCCTGTCCTGGGAACAATTGCGTGAACGCCTGCGTACCCGCCTGGGAGACAATGCTGTCCAGAGCCTCGGCGCTCGCGCCGATCACAGGCCTGAACACGCCTGGGTTGCACAGCCGACAGAACTGTCGCTGCCTCCCTGCGGCCCGCGTCCCGGCTGGCTGCTGGCAGAGCCGCTACCGCTGCGCGAATCCTCTTTACGTATCCTCGCCGGGCCGGAACGGATCGAGTCCGGCTGGTGGGACGGAGGCGACGTCCGGCGAGACTATTACCTTGTGGAGACTCGCGCGGGGCAACGTGGCTGGGCTTTCCGCAAGGTTGGAGACGGAGGACCGTTGCTGCTGCACGGCTGGTTCGCATGAGTGATTACGCCGAGCTGCATTGCCTGTCCAACTTCAGCTTCCAGCGTGGTGCCTCCAGTGCCCGCGAGCTGTTCGAGCGCGCCGCCCGCCTCGGATACCACGCCCTGGCGATTACCGATGAATGCACCCTGGCAGGCATCGTCCGCGCCTGGCAGGCCTCGAAAGACACCGGCCTGCCCCTGATCGTCGGTAGCGAAGTGCGCATCGTGGACGGTCCCAAGCTGGTCCTACTGGTGGAAAACCTCGCCGGCTACCAAGCCCTGTGCCGGCTGATCACCCAGGCCCGACGGCGCGCCGAGAAAGGTTGCTATCGCCTGTTACGTGAAGACTTCGACGAGCCGCTGGACGGCCTGCTGGCGATCTGGTTGCCGGAGGGCGACATCCGACACGTTCCCTGGCTGCGCGAGCGCTTCCCCGAGCGACTATGGCTCGGTGTCGGACTGCACCGAGGAGCGGACGACACGGCAAGGCTGCGCCAGTTGCTCGAGCTGGCGGAGGACCATCGCCTGCCGACGGTGGCCTGTGGTGACGTGCATATGCACGCCCGCGGCCGCCGCGCCTTGCAGGACTGCATGACCGCCATCCGTCATCGCCTACCGATCAACGAGGCCGGTGCCCATCTGTTTCCCAATGGCGAACGCCATCTGCGCCGCCGCGATGAGTTGATCGAGCTGTATCCCTCGGAGCTGCTCGCCGAAACCCTGCGCATTGCCAAGCGCTGCAGCTTCGGCCTACACCAGTTGAAATACCAGTATCCCCACGAACTGGTACCCGCTGGCCACAACGCCACTTCGTGGCTGCGCGAGCTGGTCGAACGGGGCGCCCAGTGGCGCTGGCCCAAAGGCGTGCCAGAGAAAGCCTGGGCGCAGATCGAGCACGAGCTGGCACTGATCGCCGAGTTACGCTACGAGAGTTATTTCCTTACCGTCTACGACATCGTCCACTGGGCACGCAAACAGGAAATCCTCTGCCAGGGTCGGGGCTCTGCAGCCAATTCCACGGTGTGTTTCACCTTGGGCATCACCGAACTCGACCCCATGCGTCAGGACAGTCGCCTGTTGTTCGAGCGATTCCTGTCGCGTGAGCGCAACGAGCCACCGGATATCGACGTGGACTTCGAGCATGAGCGCCGCGAGGAAGTCATTCAGTACGTGTTCCGCCGCTACGGCCGCGGGAGAGCTGCTCTCACCGCCGTGGTCAGCACCTACCATGCGGCCGGCGCGGTGCGCGACGTGGCCAAGGCCCTCGGCCTTCCGGCAGACCAAGTGAATGCCCTGGCCGATTGCTGCGGACGCTGGAGCGACCAGGTGCCGTCCGCCGAACGCCTGGCCGAGGCCGGCTTCGATGCGGATAACCCCTTGCTGCGCCGGGTGTTGGCCCTGACCGGCGAGCTGATCGGCTTCCCCCGCCACCTGTCGCAGCACCCTGGTGGCTTCGTGATCTCCGAACATCCGCTAGAAACTCTGGTACCGGTGGAGAACGCGACCATGGCCGGGCGTACGGTGATCCAGTGGGACAAGGATGATCTCGACCTGGTCGGTCTGCTCAAGGTCGATGTGCTGGCCCTCGGCATGCTCAGTGCCTTGCGTCGCTGTTTTGCGCTGATCGAGCGCTACCGAGGGGCCCAGTGGACGCTGGCCACGCTTCCACCGGAAGACACGGCGACCTACGAGATGATCAGTCGCGCCGATACCATCGGCGTATTCCAGATCGAGTCGCGGGCACAGATGGCCATGTTGCCGCGCCTGCGGCCGAGGACTTTCTACGATCTGGTGATCCAAGTGGCCATCGTCCGCCCGGGGCCAATCCAGGGCGATATGGTCCATCCCTACCTGCGCCGGAGAAATAAGGAAGAGCCGGTTGAGTACCCCTCCGAGGAATTGAAGCCTGTGTTCGAGCGCACCCTCGGTGTTCCGCTATTCCAGGAACAGGTGATGGAACTGGCTATCGTCGCCGCCGACTACACCCCGGGCGAAGCCGATGAGCTGCGCCGCAGCATGGCCGCCTGGAAGCGCCACGGAGGCCTGGAGCCACACCGCCAGAGACTGACGTCGCGCATGCTCGCCAAGGGCTACACGGAGGAATTCACCAGCCGCATCTTCAGGCAGATCGAAGGCTTCGGCAGCTATGGTTTTCCCGAATCTCACGCCGCCAGCTTCGCCCTGCTCACCTATGCCAGTTGCTGGCTGAAATGCCACGAGCCGGCGGCCTATGCCTGCGCGCTGGTCAATAGTTGGCCGATGGGTTTCTACAGTCCCGACCAGATCCTGCAGGACGCCCGCCGCCATGGTATTGAAGTGCGTCCGGTGGATGTCCGCTACAGCGACTGGAATTGTGGTCTGGAGCCGATCGGCACCGTACAACCGGCAATCCGACTGGGGCTCCGGATGATTCGTGGCTTGCACGAGGCGGATGGGCGGCGCATCGAGGAAGCGCGCCGGAAAGGTCCATTCGCCGACATCGAGGATCTTTGCCGACGCGCCAGCCTGGATGCCCGCGCCCGCGAACGTCTGGCGGACGCCGGGGCCTTGCACGGCCTTACCGGACATCGGCACCAGGCACGCTGGGCGGTAGCCGGCATCGAACCACAATTCCCCCTGTTCGCGGAACTGGCCGCTCCCCGGGAGACGCCGGTGGATCTCCCCCTGCCATCGGTCGGCGAGGACCTGCTCGCCGACTACGCCACGCTCGGCACCACTTTGGGTCCTCATCCGCTGGAACTGCTGCGCGGCCAACTCAGGGCCCGGCGTTGTCGCAGTTCGCGCGAACTGGCCGAGGTCGACCACGGCCGCCCGGTCAGCATCGCCGGCCTGGTCATTGGTCGTCAGCGCCCGCAGACCGCCAGCGGGGTAATCTTCGTCACCCTCGAGGACGAATTCGGCTTGGTCAACGTGGTGGTCTGGCACGATCTCGCGGAGCGCCAGCGCCGCGTCCTGGTGCAATCACAAATGCTGCGCATCGACGGTCATCTGGAGGCGGCAGATGGCGTACGCCACGTGATCGCCGGGCGACTGACCGATCTCACGCCCCTCTTGACCGGTCTGGATGTGCGCAGCAGGGATTTCCAATGACGGGGCAGCTTAACTGCTTTGTCCCTCAACGCACCTAGCGCGACAAACTGCATCGAGGCCAAACCCAGCATCGCCCCGCCACGGACTCACCCGCCACACTTTCGAACACAACCTTTCGGGCTACACATTTAATTCCGCGAACGGTTCAGCCTGTTAGATGTCGTCATGTTGAAGGCAGATAGCGGCATACAGGAATGGCACCGAAGCAGAATGCCGCTTCGGATGTCGACTTGACGACCGTCCGAGCCGGTTGAGCCGACGCGGTACCCAAGCGGTACAGCGTCGATGCGGTAGTACCCCACAGGAAGCCAATAACAAGATCGGAGTTCCGCATGAAAACTAGAATCGTCAACGCAATGTTCGTTTCCGCATTACTCTCCGCCGGCGTCTCGCATGCCGACGTCCTGACGCTGAAGATCGAGAACGATGTGTTTCCAGGCGGCTCCGATGGCCATTACACGAACGGCATCGAGGCTTTTCGGGCTTTCGAGCCGGCGCCCGATCACTGGACCCGTGGCTTGGCAGGAGCAGTGCCGGGTTGGAATGCGGATGATCTGACATACGCGGCCTATCGGTTCGGCCACCAGATGTATACGCCGGAGGAAATCGAGCGGGACGCGTTGCAATCCGAAGACCGGCCTTATGCAGGTATGCTCTTCGGCGGCATCACCCTGTTCTCGGCGGAGCAATTGGCCGGCCGGCGGGAAACCAGCGCGCTCACCTTGGATATTGGCCTCGTGGGGCAAGGGGCAGGTGGAGAGCGACTCCAGCGTGCCGTGCACAAGGTTACGGGCAGCGACGCTCCCGAGGGCTGGGATCACCAGTTGGAAAACGAGCCGTTCGTGAACCTGGGCTACGAGAAACGCTGGTGGTTCCAGGGTCAGCTTGGCGGCCTGGAAATGGAATACGGCCCAAGCGCGGGCGGCGCCCTGGGCAACCTGTACACCTACCTTTCGACAGGAGCCGGCGTGCGCCTGGGCCAGGGCCTGTCGCGCAGCCCAAGCTATGCCTCCGTGACGCCATCAAGCAGTGGCGTGCAATTCTTCAAGGCGGATGATGGTTTCGGCTGGTTCGTCTACGCCAACGTCGAGGGCCGCTACATGGCCCACAACATGCTCCTGGACGGCAACACGTTCCGTGACAGCCATTCAGTGGATCGCGAGGAGTGGGTAGGTGACGCCCAACTCGGGATAGCCCTGCTATGGGATCGCTGGCAGCTGTCGTTCGCCAATGTGTGGCGCAGCCGGGAATTCCATGGGCAGGACGGACACGACCAGTTCGGCTCGCTGTCCCTCTCTACTTGGTTATAGGCGCAGGGCGGCCAGCCCTTCCTCCGAGGGAGCACAACCGCTTTCACCCGAAGTCCGCATAAGCTTGGACGAACAAATCCACGGCGGCCGCAACACGGGACTCGTCCGCCGCCGTGGCGCCACTGGAATCGAGACAGCCGACCGCCAGCAGCAGGAACTGAGCGGCGGCCTGCCCGGGGTCGTTGCAGCGGGGGCACTGAGCCAGTGTCCTTTCCAGATACATCCGGTATGGACGATAGCGCTGTCGCCAGCGCTTCTGTGGCACCCAGTTGGATCGCATCAGGATACGTGTCAGCGTCTGGGACGCGGGATGCAGGCTTTGCCGGAGCAGCTCCCGCGCCACTTCGTCAAGCTGCATGCGCAAACTTCCGTCCGCGGGTTCTGCCAGCACCGGCTCCGGCAGTTCTTCCATCCAGTATTCGATGACGGCTCGGAACAACTGGGCCTTGTTGCCGAAATGCGCGTAAAGAGTCGCCTTGGTTACGCTGGCGGATTCCGCGATGACTTGCATGTTGGCGAGGTCATAGCCGAGCGCCACGAATACCTCACTCGCAGCCTGCAGGATTTCCCGCTTCCGCCTGTCATGACGGGACTCTTTTCGGAGTGACAGGCTCATTGGCGAGGCTCCCAACGGCGGAACAGCAGGCTGGCGTTGACGCCACCGAAGCCGAAACCGTTCGACAGGGCGTAGCGGATCGGCATATGCCGGGCGTTCAGGGCGACCAGGTCGAGTCCGTCGGCCGCCTCGTCCGGATGGATGAGATTGAGCGTGGGTGGGACGACCTGATCGCGCAGCGCCAGGATGGTGAAGATCGCCTCGACTCCGCCTGCGGCGCCCAGCAGGTGGCCGGTACTGGACTTGGTCGAAGTGATCGCCACGCCTGATCCGCTGCCGAACACCGAGCGGATGGCGGCTAGCTCGCCACGGTCCCCCACCGACGTGGAGGTTGCATGGGCGTTGATGTGCTGCACCTCGCTCGGCGCGATACCGGCCTGGCGCAACGCTTGCTCCATCGCGCGGCGAGCACCGTCGCCGTTCTCCGGGCCGGCGGTCAGGTGATAGGCATCGGCGCTGGTGCCGTAGCCGACCAGTTCCGCCAGCGGCTGGGCCCGCGAGCCAGCGCATGCTCCAGCGATTCGATTACCAGCAGACCGGCGCCCTCGGCCATGACGAAGCCATCACGATCCCGGTCGAACGGACGCGACGCCTCTTGGGGCCAGTCGTTGTACCCACTGGACAGGGCACGCGCCGCGGCAAAGCTGCCGAGCGCGATGCGATGGATAGCGGCTTCGGTCCCGCCACACAGGGCGATATCCGCTTCGCCGCTGCGGATCAGACGGGCCGCATCGCCGATGGCTTGCGCCCCGGCCGCGCAAGCGGTCACCGGCGCCCCGAGCGGCCCCTTGAAGCCGTACCGGATGGAAACGTGCCCGGCCGCCATGTTGGCCAGGAACGAAGGCGCGGTGAATGGCGAAAGCCGCCGCGGGCCGCGCTCGTCCGTGGTACGTACCGCCTCTGCAATGGCGCCGAAGCCACCGACACCAGATGCGATGATGGTCGCTGTGCGTTCCCGCTGCACCTCGTTTGCCGGCTGCCACCCAGCCTGCGCCAGGGCCTCTTCGGCGGCGACCAGGGCAAACTCGATGAAACGATCCATCTTCTTGCGCTCCTTGCCGGCGATGGTTCGCTCCGGGTCATAACCGGCTTCTCCATCCTCCTCCCGCATCGGCACCCGCCCGCCAACAGCGCAACCGCTACCTTCGACCAGATCGGCAGGCAAGACACGAATGCCTGACTCCCCCGCCAGCAAACGGGACCAGACCGCCGCAGTGCCGCACCCCAATGGCCCGACGATACCTGTTCCCGTCACTACGATACGAACCGCATTTCGCGTACTCATCGACACACCTCGCTTGCCATACGGCCGGCGTCTCGTAACGAGCGCCGTCCTATCGTTTCTTTTTGGTCGTTAACCTCATCCCGGCACCACCCGGGCACCTGCCGGGTGTGATGCCCGACCGAGCCCCTATGCCGCCGGTACGTCGAAGACGAAGCAGGTTGTGGTCGCATGGGCATAGAGCTTACCCGTCTCGTCTTCGATGCGGGCTTCCGCCGTCGCCATCTGCCGCCCGCTATGAATCAGCGTGCCGATAGCCCGTAAGGGGCCTGTTTTGTGCGAAGCAGGTCGGACGATATTGATGCTGAGTTCGGCCGTGGTGTAGGAGCGCCCGGCCGGCAGAGTGGTTTGCACGGCGCATCCCAGGACCGAATCCAGCAACGTGGCGAACCAGCCACCGTGTACCGTACCCAGCGGGTTGTAGTGCTGCGGCAAGGGAATGCCCTGGAAAACCGCGCGACCGTTGCCCACCTCCAGAAGTGTCATGTTCATGGTCTCGTTCATGGGCGGGTACGGCAGTTCACCGGACATCATCCCTTCCAGAATCTCGCGGCCGCTCTTGCCGGCAAGCTGTTCCGGCCGGGCGAGCCCCGGCTTGCCGCCACCAGCAATCGAACACTGCAGCGCGGTGTGCTGCTGGGCAGTCCAGTCGATGGTCGGTTCAGTCATGGCTTCTCCTGCTTCATCTGTTCAAACGCGATGTGACGGATATCAGACAAGTCCAAAGGTCTTCCTCAGGCCCTTCTCGACCGGGCCGGCCGGCATGAAACGGCGCAGCTTGCTCAACAGCGAGGCCTCACCCTTGGGCGTATGGCGCATTTTCCAAGCCCCTAGGGCGGCCTCGACGATGGTCGAGGCGACTCCATCGGGTTGTGGTGCTTTCTGCACGTTGTTTTGAATGGCCTGGGCCACGACGCTGCGCTCGCTGTCGTAGACCGGGATCCGGGCAGCCGTCTGGGGCGCATTGATATCCAGATTGGTCTTGGTGAAGGACGGCTCGATGAGCGCGACACGAATGCCAAACCTGCGCACCTCGTGATCGAGGGTCTCGGACAGCCCTTCCACGGCATGCTTGGAGGCCGAATAGAGGCCCATGTACGGCGCCGGCAGGAACCCGAGCACCGAGCTGACATTGACGATGCGTCCGGCGCCTTGCTCACGCATGTGCGGCAGTACCGCCTGGGTGGTGCGCAGAATGCCGAGGACGTTGGTATCGAATAGCGCTTGGGCCTCGGCGATCGAGGTTTCCTCCGTCGCGCCGAGCAGGGTCACGCCAGCGCTGTTGACCAGCACGTCGATGTGTCCCGCCTGGGCAATGATCGCCTGGATACCCTGCCCCACCGACGCTTGGTCGCGGATATCCATCTCGACCAGTTCGACACCCGGTATCGGCTGGGCCGTTGCCCTGTTGCGCACGCTGCCGAACACCCGGCAACCGCGTTTGGCGAAGCGCTCCGCGGTGGCGCGACCAATACCGGATGAAACGCCGGTAACGACGACAACGGTGGAATTCGACATGGCAGTTCCTCTCGATGAATGGGATGTGGGTTTCATGCAGGCTGTGCCCCCATGATTGGGTCACGGCTGACGGGGCGGATGCCGAACCAGATGGCGTACATAGCCGGCAGGAACACCAAGGTCAGTACGGTGCCGGCGAAGGTGCCGCCGATCAGGGTGTAGGCCAGCGTTCCCCAGAACACGGAATGAGTGAGCGGGATGAACGCCAGGATCGCAGCCAGCGCGGTGAGGATCACCGGCCGGGCGCGCTGCACGGTGGCCTCGACCACCGCGCGGAAGGGTTCCAGGCCGGCCTGTTCGTTGTGGCGGATCTGGCCGATCAGGATCAGCGTGTTGCGCATCAGGATGCCCGACAGCGCGATCAGCCCGACCAGTGCGTTGATACCGAACGGCTGCTGGAACAGGATCAACGTGGGTACCACGCCGATCAGCCCCAACGGGCTGGTCAGGAAGACCATGACCATCGCCGAGATCGAACGCACCTGCAGGATGATGATGATCAGCGTGGCGGCCAGCATGATCGGGAACAGCGGCAGCATGGCCTTGCTCGCCTTGCCCGACTCCTCGATGGAGCCCGCCTCCTCGATACGGTAGCCACTCGGCAGTTTCTCCATGATGGGCTGGAGCTGCCGGGTAATGGCCGTCGATACATCCGGCGGCTGCAGGCCCTCAGCGATGTCGCCGCGCACAGTGATGGTCGGCATGCGGTCGCGCCGGCGCATGATCGGCTCCTCCATGCGCACATCGACTTCGCCGACCTGCGACAGCGGGATGCGTTGCCCATCGGCGCCCGCCAGGGTGAAATCCATGACCCGGGTTGGATCGAAACGGATATCGCCGGCCGCACGAGCCATCACCTGTACCGTGCGGATGTCCTCGCGCACGGTGGTGATGGGCACGCCGCTGAGCAAAAACTGCAGCTGCTGGGCGACGGCACTGGAGGTCAGCCCCACGGCCTGCAGGCGATCCTGTTGCAGGCTGAAGTGCAGCGTCGGCACACGTGTGCCCCAGTCGGTGTTCACCGTGCGCATCAGCGGGCTGGCGTCCATCACCTGCTGCACCTCGGCAGCGATTTCGCGCAGCGTATCCGGGTTCGGGCCAGTGACCCGGTAGGCCACCGGGAATGGCGAGTACGGACCGAACACCAGTTGGGTGACCCGCACGCGTGCCTCGTTGGCCAGCCCGTCGGCGATCGCTTGGCGCAGACGATGCTTCAACGCCTCGCGCTCGTCTTGGTTGTCCGTTCGGACAACTATCTTGGCGAACGACGGATCGGGCAGTTCCTGCCCCATGGCCATGTAGAAGCGCGGCGCGCCCTGGCCGATATAGGCCGTGACGATCCTGGCTTCCTTCTGCTCGGCCAGCCAGGCCTCGACCTTCTCCGTGGCGACGCTGGTCTGGGCGATCGAGGTGCCGTAGGGCATCTGGATCTCGACCAGCACCTCGGGGCGGTCGGAAATCGGGAAGAACTGCTTCTTGACCAGGCCCATGCCCAGCACCGCCGCGACGAACAGCCCGACCACCGAGCCGGCGACCAGCCATTTGCGGGCGATGACGGTTTCCAGCACCCGGCGGAAGCGGTTGTAGCGCGGGGTGTCGTAGAGGGCGTCATGGCCGCCCTCGACCTTCTTGAAGCTGGGTAGCAGCTTGACGCCGAAGTACGGGGTGAACAGCACCGCCACTAGCCACGACGCGATCAGCGCGATGCCGACGATCCAGAACATGTTGCTGGTGTATTCCCCCGCGGTAGAGCGGGCGAAGCCGTTGGGCATGAAGCCGACGGCGGTGACCAGCGTGCCGGACAGCATCGGCGCCGCGGTATGGCTCCAGGCGTAGGCGGAAGCCGCAATGCGGCTGTAGCCCTCCTCCATCTTCACCACCATCATCTCGATGGCGATGATGGCGTCGTCCACCAGCAGGCCCAGGGCCAGGATCAGCGAGCCCAGGGTGATGCGGTCGAAGTTCTTGCCGGTCGCTGCCATCGCTACGAAGACCATCGCCAGGGTCAGCGGCACGGCCACTGCGACCACCACGCCGACCCGCCAGCCCATGCTGATGAAGCTCACCAGCATGACCACCAGCAGCGCGACGAAGAACTTGACCATGAACTCATCGACCGCGGCGCTGATGTTGACGGCCTGATCCGTGACCTTGGTCAGACTCATGCCCAGCGGCAGCTCGGCGTTGATCGCACGCACCTCGCCATCCAGCGCCTTGCCCAGGTCGAGGCCGTTCCAACCGTCGCGCATGACGATACCCAGCAACAAGGCCGGCTCGCCGCCGTTGCGGATCAGAAAGGTCGCCGGGTCCTCGTAACCGCGCCTCACCGTGGCGACATCCGACAGCTTCAGCGTGCGACCCTGCGCTACCACTGGCGTGTCGCGGATCTTCTGCAACTCATCGAAGGCGCCATCCAGGCGCAGGAACACCTGCGGCCCCTTGGTTTCCACGGCGCCGGCCGGGGTCAGGGCATTCTGGGCATTGAGCGCGGCGAACACCTCCTGCGGGCCAATGCCCAAGGTCGCCAGGCGCTCATGGGAGAACTCGACGAAGATGCGCTCGGCCTGCTCGCCGATGATGTTGACCTTCTTTACCCCCGGCACGTGCAGCAGCCGCTGGCGCAGCACCTCCGCGTCGCGCACCAGCAGGCGCTGCGACTCGCCCCTGGCCTTGAGCGCGAACAGGGCGAAGGTGACATCCGAGTATTCGTCGTTGACCAGCGGTCCGATCACCCCGGCCGGCAGCGTCTTGGCCTCGTCGCCGATCTTCTTGCGGGCCTGGTAGAACTCCTCCGGTACCTGCGACGGCGGCGTGGTGTCGAGCAGCGACAGGGTGGTAAAGGCCAGCCCCGGCCTCGTATAGGTCTCGCTGCGGTCGTACCAGCGCAGCTCCTGCAAACGTTTCTCGATCTTCTCGGCGACTTGGTCCTGCATTTCCTGGGCGGTGGCCCCGGGCCAGGCGGTGACGATGGTCATCACCTTGACCGTGAAGGCCGGGTCTTCCGCCCGCCCCAGCTTGAAGAAGGCGACGAGCCCCGCCAACGAGATCAGGCAGACCAGGAACAGGGTGACGGAGCGCTCGCGCACGGCGAGCGCCGACAGGTTGAAACGACCTTCGCTCATGGGCGCACTCCCTGGGTCGCCGCGACGGTCGCTTGATCGGCCAGCCGCACCGGCTGGCCTTCGCGCAACAGGTGCGCGCCGAGCGCGACGATCCGCTCGCCTTGCTCGAGTTGGCCGGTAACGCGCGCGTGTTCGTCATCCAGGTGCTGCACCGCGACCGGCCGCCAGGACACCTGGGCCGGCTCGCCCTGGATGACCCACACCCCCGGCCCCTTGCCTGCGTCGTAGAGCGCGCCGATCGGCACCTGCAAATCGTTCTGCGCATGGCCCTGGCCATTGGCAATCTGCACGGTGATGGTGGTGCCCAGCGGCGCGTTGGCCAGTTCACCCTCCAACACATAGCGCGCCTCGAAGGTGCGGGTCAGGCGATCCGCCACGTCCGAGAGCTGCCGCAGCCGGGTGGTGACGTTGATGCCTTCCTTGCCGAAGAGCCTGGCCTGAGCGACGGAACCGACCGCGGGGCGCAGGGTTTCCGGCAACTGGATGACCGCTTCCCGTGGCCCGGCATGCGCCACCCGCACCACGACCTGCCCGGCAGCGACCACCTGGCCGGGCTCGACCAATGTCTCCATCACGATGCCGTCGGCATCGGCCAGCAGCTCGGCATAGCGCGTGGCGTTGCGGGCGACTTGCGCCTGGGCCTCGGCCGCACGGAGCTGGGCCCTGGCCGCATCCGCCGCCGCCTTGTACTGGTCGTAGGCCGAGGCCGATACCGCGCCGGTGCCGCGCAACGCCCGATACCGAGCTTCGTCATCGATGCTCTGCTGCGCCCGCGCTCGTGCGGCGGCGACCGCTTCGCGCTGCGCATGGGCAGCGAGCTGCAGATCGACGGGATCGATGCGCAGCAACACCTGACCGCGCTTGACCCCTTGCCCGGTGTCCACCAGCCGCTGCAGCACCTTGCCAGAGACGCGAAAGCCCAGATCGCTCTGGACCCGGGCGGCTACGGTGCCGGTAAAGGCGCGCGGCGCGGCGGACGCCTCCTGGATGACGACGGCACGCACCAGCGGCGCCTCGGTGCGTGGATCGGCCGGCGCATGTTCGCCGCAGGCGACCAGCACGATGGGCAATGCGCAGATGGCGAAGGATGAAGCGAGGCGGCGGGCGAGCATGAGAGTCCCATTGGCGAGTGGGTTGGGACTCTCACTTTGAATCTTGTGACCAACTTAGTCAATAGTCACAATCGTTATGGTGACAGGCTGCGCAGTATCAGGCTGGACAGCAGGACCGGCGCCTCGTCGGTGTAGTCGAGGCCGTGTTGCAGCAGCAGCGGGTTGAGGTAGGGACGCATGACCAGGTGGATCGCCATCGCGGCTTCATCGAGCGGTGTCTTGCGTTCGAAGTCGCCGGACTGCCGCCCTGCTTGCAGGATGTCCTGGATCAATTGCTGGATGCGCCCTTCATAGGCGCGCGCCGCCTGCCAGCGCTCGGTCGCCGCCGAAGCGGCGATTTCGTAGAGCTTACGGTCCTGGAAGAACAGGCGCAGGCTCGCTTCGACCAGCGCCTTGAACATGCGCCGCAGCTTCTCCGGCGGGCGCTCGGCCTCAGCGACGGCGGCCCGGACCTCGGCTTCGATCTGGCTCAGACAGTTCGAGCAGATCGCCTCGCCGATGGCCTGCTTGGACTCGAAGAACTTGTAGATATAGGCCTTGGAAAAGCCGATGGCCTTGGCCAGATCGGAGACGGTGGTCTTCTCGTAGCCGTAGAGGCTGAAGTGCTCGGTGGCCGCGGCGACGATCTGGTCGCGCACCTCGTGGTCGACCGGGCCGCGAGCTGTAACTTTGGGAGAGGTTGGCTTGTTCATGGGGCATAGCCTACAGAGCGGCATGGAGATGGACAACAAGTGACCAAAATGTATTATGGTCACTTATCGTTAGATTCCCATCCAGTTTTGGAAGAAGATGCCATGCCGTCGACGCGCACCCTCATTGTACTGATCAGCACCAGTCTCTTGGCAGGCTGCGCGGCCGGCCCCGACTACACCCGCCCCGAACTCGCCATGCCGGAACACTTCCTGGGCCAGGTCGCGGTCGATCGACGGCCAGCCAGTACCAGCGTCGATCTCGTGGCTTGGTGGACGGGCTTCGGCGACCAGCACCTGACCCGCGTGGTGACCCTGGCGCTGGAGCAGAACCTCGACCTCGCCCAGGCGGCCGCGCGCGTCGCCCAGGCACGCGCCGGGCTAGGCGCAGCCACCGCCGCGCTATTGCCATCCGGCATGATCGACGCTCAGGCAGCCCGGGCCTACCAATCGGTGGAAACGCCACTGGGACGGGTGCTGGACGCCACACCCGAGTTCGACCGCTACGGTAGCGTCTATGAAGCCAATCTCGGCGCGAGCTGGGAGCTGGACCTGTTCGGTGGCCTGCGCCGTGGGCGCGAAGCGGCATTGGCCGAGTACCAGGCGTCGGCGGCAGGCGCTGCCGCCACCCGACTGGCGGTGGTGGCACAGGCCGCCGATATCTATATCGGCATTCGTGGTTTGCAGACCCGCCTTGAGGTCGCGCGCCGGCAAGTGCAGACGCAAGAGGAACTGCTCGCCACCGTCAATCTGCTGCATAGCCAGGGCGTGGCCGCCGAACTTCAGGTCCGCCAGGCCGAAGGCGCCCTCGCCCAAGTACGCGCCTCCGTCCCCGTGCTCGAAACGGCGCTGGAGGCAGCACTAAACGCGCTGGACGTGATGCTGGGCGCCCCGCCCGGCACCTATCGCGCGGACCTGGCCGCGGCCGGCGACATCCCCCTCGCCCCGCGGATTGCGGCAACGGGCTCGCCGGGCGAACTGCTCAGACGCCGGCCCGACCTGATCGCGGCCGAGCGCCGCTTGGCCGCTGCAAACGCCCGGATCGGCGTTGCCATCGCCGAGTATTACCCCAAGCTCTCCCTGAGCGGGCTGATCGGCAGCGCGACCTCGATATCGGCCGGCAACCTGTTCGGCAGCGGTGCCAGCCAGGCCGCCGGCATGCTGGGCCTGCGCTGGCGGCTGTTCGATTTCGGCCGCATCGATGCGCAGATCGACCTGGCCAAGGGCCAGGAAGCCGAGAGTCTGGCGGCTTATCGACTGGCCGCCCTGCGTGCCACCGAGGACGTGGAGAAGGCCTTCTCGGCCCTGGTCAAGCGCGAGGAACAGGCGCAGTTGCTCGCGCAGGGCGTGGACTCGCTCGGCCGTGCGCGGCAGGCCTCCTTCGCCGCCTATCAGCAAGGCGTCGTCAGCCTGATCGAAGTGCTGCAAGCCGACGAGAGCCTGCTGCGCGCCACCGATGCCCGCGCACAGGCCCGAGCGGAAGCGGCGCGCGCCGCGGTCGCCGCCTTCAAGGCGTTGGGTGGAGGATGGCCCCCCCCCTGAGCGATCCATGGCGGCCACCCAGTAACAGAACGGAATGCTGAGACAGGCTATGGCGACAGCGGGAATCCAGCCCGTCCGCATGTCTGCCCTGAACGGGGGTACATCGACCGGCAAGGTTAAGCCTGGTGTAACCCCAAGGGCGGCGAACATCGCCCTAGAGAAGGTCATCCGCATTCTCAACCTATGCGCCTGGAAATGACGTGACGAAGAGAAACGACCCTGGCTGGACACGGTACCGATGATCAGCAAGCTGGACGAGAAGCGATCGAGGCGAACGCCCTATCCACTTTCGTGGGAAGAGCAGTCGCTGCTGTTCTCGGAACTGCCGGACCACCTGCGGCGAATGGCGCTCTACAAGGTCAACTGCGGCTCCCGGGAGCAGGAGGTGGTCAAGCTGAGGTGGGACTGGGAGATCCCTGTACCGGAGCTCGATACCAGCGTGTTCCTGATTCCTTCGGATTTTGGAGGCAGGGACAAGGGATCGGGTGTGAAGAACGGAGAGGAATGGCTGGTCGTGCTGAACGCGGTGGCCAAATCGATCATCGAGGGGCAGCGTGGCCTGGATCCGGCCTGGGTATTCCCGTATGGGATGACCGACAGGAACAGCAAGGCGACACCGGTTCATCGAATGAACGATTCCGCCTGGAAGAAGGCCCGGTTCAGGGCGGCGAAGAAGTACCAGGAACGCTTCCTGCGTCCGGCACCGAAGGGACTCGCCTCGATCCGCATCCACGACCTGCAGCACACCTTCGTGAGAACGCTCCGGGAAGCAGGTGTCACGGAGGAAGACAGACGGACCTGCTGGGCCACAAGAACGGCAGCATCACCAGTCACTACTCAGCTGCAGAGTTTGGAAAACCTGATCGATTAGGCCAACAAGATATCGGCGACGGACTCGCGAGGGCCGGCGCTGACGATACTGAGGAGGAAGGCCGGAAAGCTGCGAGATCTGGCGGTTGAGCTTGGCCTCTCCCCATTGATTGCACTCACACTTGAAGACTCCACCAATAGAAAAGGTAATAACCCTGACTTCATTTTCATGCGGCCCTCAGAGCTCCGGCTGAAAAAATCAGTCAGCTGACCAAGCGACTGAAGCAAGTATTTGCCGAAGACTATATCGAAGCTTGGAATAACAAAGCCGTTTGTATTAAACCTATTCGAACCACCGGAGGATGGGCAGCATATTGCACAGAGACACTGAACACGCCAGACCAATGCCTTGAGGCCGCCACATTTGCAAGTAAGCAAGCCAAGCCGGGGAAGAGCTTTATAACGAGCTTAAAAAATGGCTGCAAGGTATTCCCACATTGAAAACTCTGAAAAATTAGATCAACAGCCTGAAGAAGCTCTCGATTAACGCTCCCGCCTGCCCGAATTTAGTTTTGTTGATTGAGCAACACCGCGCTCGAAAGGTACTGACTAGGCGAGAACGCTGCAGAAGAACCCGGGACTATAAAAAACAGGCAGCCAACGACCCGGAAGTATTTCGCCGGGAACTTGCCGAGAGACTCGGATATGAGCAGTACGCTGACCAGAATGGAGAGATAAAGCAAACCACTCAAAGCCCAGATAAATGCGCACCAGAAACGCTCTATAAGCTCGAACATGCAACAATCTCACCCAACAGCACCCAGAGTACTGCAGCAAGCCCAATCGAGCTTATAGAGCGCTACAGAGGGCATCCCGAGTTTGCCAAGTGGGCATCTTACATAAAGCAAGAGGAATTACCTGAAGACATCTTCGACTTAGAGACAGAACTAAGCTAGCCAGATTAAAAAAAGGGGGTGATTTCACCCCCTTTAACATCCACAATAAACCTTAATCATTTTATCTGTATGCAGCCACACAACCCAAAACAAGAGCTTGTCAAAGTCTTAGAAACCAACACCAACACCAACCCTATACAAGTCTAAAAGCCGACAAAAAACCACATCACACCTTACACTAGAGCCACACTCGAAAAAGGGCGGTTGCAGGAGCTGAGTGCAACAGGGTTATTGAATTGAAGCGGGAGCATCATGCTGCATAGCCATGGCTTTCTGCATCACCTCACTCATGACTTCGATGGGACACTTGAAGTCGAAGCGC
>NZ_MUJY01000158.1 GCF_002286785.1 Pseudomonas sp. PIC25
AGCGCAAACCTTGGTCAGCGCTGCGGTCAGGGTAGTTTTGCCATGGTCAACGTGACCGATAGTGCCCACGTTGACGTGCGGTTTGTTACGTTCGAATTTCTCTTTAGCCATCGAGACCGTCTCCCATCGCGGAATTGAGCAAGTCACGCCACCATTAAAACAAAGGCAGATACTTTCATATCTGCCTTTGCAAATGGAGCTCATGAGCGGATTTGAACCGCTGACCTCACCCTTACCAAGGGTGTGCTCTACCAGCTGAGCTACATGAGCGAAACACATGCACGAACAACAAACTTGGAGCGGGTAGCGGGAATCGAACCCGCATCATCAGCTTGGAAGGCTGAGGTTCTACCACTGAACTATACCCGCGGAGCCTGCGCTCACGCCTAATCTGGTGGAGGGGGAAGGATTCGAACCTTCGAAGTCTATGACGTCAGATTTACAGTCTGATCCCTTTGGCCGCTCGGGAACCCCTCCAAAAGGAGGCGGCATTTTCATCGCACGCCGCCCTGCTGTCAAGCATTTTCTCATTAAAAACTTGAGCTTAGCTCTCTCGACAGCTACCTCGCAGGAAATCCTAAGATCAGCCAGCCTGCGAAGCGGGCGCCATTCTATGCAAACTATTGAGGAGTTGCAACGCTTTCGCAGGGTAATATTTGATGTTGTAAGGCATTGAAATCACGAGCCAATTGATCCAAGAGCAAGTCATCCACCAAACGGCGGCTTTCCGGGTCGACTCTCACCCAGAAACTGCGGTGCGCCCGAGGAAGCTCTCGAACCTGGGGCTCATAACCCGCATCTCTCAACCGTTGCGCAACACTTTCAGCCGAGTCACTACGGGGAAAAATCCCAAGCGAGATTCCATTCGCCAAATCACCCTGGGTAATGATGTAGCTATCTATTTTCCTAGCCTGTAACTCCCTAAGCTGGCGTAGCGAGGCTTGGCGCGAAGCCAATGGAGGCAGGTAGACCCAGTAGTCGACTCCAGCCGCCGTATCCAGTGGCTGAACTCGAACCTGTATGTCGAGGCTAATCAGACGCTGCTCGACCTGGTGAGCCGCATCCTCTCTCTCAAAGCTTCCAAGAAAAAGGCATGCGGTACCACTTTCGCTCCCCGGAGCCGAAAGCTGCCTCCGAGCAGCGCCTGAAGTCTCGCTCAACAGCTTGATATCCTGTTGAGCAGAACGATAAAGAGAGAGAGGAGCCACCTCTTTGGCCCTGAGAGGCGCCTGCTGCTGATGCCAGACGTAATAGAAGAGATTGAGCACGACGAGCAAGAGAAACAACCAGCGCATGACAGACAGACCTCAAGGTATTGGGCAGGCTAAAGCCAACCCGACGAAAACCAGATCAGGCATGACCCGTGCGCCAGGCAGCACATTACTTACAAGAGAGGCATCCCCCCCCGTCAGAAATACATCGAAATCCCGCCCCCAGTAATCCCGGGCCAGTTCCAACTGCGTCTGGACAAATCCCTTCAGCATGAGCAGGCAGCCCCTTTCGACTGCCTCAACGGTGGAGCGTCCCGGCAGCAGTTCCTGCAAGGCCCGCCCCGCCGCTTCATCGTCATATCTGATCCGCCGGGTATGTGTGCGTAATTGATTGCGCATCAAGGGCACACCTGGACAAATGAAGCCCCCAAGATGCTCGCCAGAACCCGCCACAAAATCGGAAGTAACGGCCGTCCCTAGATCAAGAATGAGACAAGCCCTTCCAGCCAGATGAAAGGCCCCCGACAGAGCAAGCCACCGATCCAGACCGAGACGTTCATACTCCCGGTAGCCATTACTGACACCAGCCAACACTCGCGACGAGGCCGCGCATAGCACATCGATACCGAAGTGTTTATGAAGCTGAGCAACCAACCTACGAGTTTCCTCGTCACTCCTTACACTAACTAGGCGGGCAGATCGAGGCTTTTCCTGAAGGCCTATCAACACAGCCAGCAATTGCTCGTCGGAACTTGCAACCCCCCCCTCCAAGACCTTTCCATCAGGCTTGGATATGAGCCTCCATTTTATAAAGCTGTTACCGCAGTCGAGCTCAAGAATCATTGCGCAACCTCAAACTGAGCTCCCCGCCACTGAACTCGCGCTCAACACCATCAACAAGCAAACGAAGAGCTCCCCGATCATTAATCCCGAGCACAGTACCACTGATTCGCTGAGCCCCTGCGATGAGCTCTACCTGTCTTCCCTGCCACAAATGGCTTGCTTCCCATTCCGCTCGCTGGCCCGCAAATCCTTTCTCGAAATGGCTGGAGAGATGAAATCTCAATTGGTCATTGAGCTCGATGACCAGCAAATTCCGATCTATCAGCTCACCGAGCTCTAAACACAGGGATGTCCAAGGCTGATCAATAGCCTTAAGCTCGGAACTCATATTGGCATTGATACCTATACCAATCACCACGTGGCAGATATCTGCGGGATCCCCCATTAGCTCCAATAGAATCCCAGCGATTTTCTTTTCATTCACTAAAATATCATTTGGCCACTTCAACCCAACCCCACTCACCCCTAAGGCCGACAGGGCACGAACGACCGCAAGTCCAACTACCAAACTCAAACCTTCGATTTGGCGTGCGCCACCGTCAACTCGAACGACGAGGCTGTAATAAAGGTTCTCCGCGAAGGGACTGAACCAAGACCGCCCCCTCCTTCCCCGCCCCCCAGTCTGGCGCTCTGCTAGAACAACAAACGGAGGCACCTCGCCACACCCCAGCAATCGGAGGGCTTCAGCATTTGTGGAGTCTAGGGATTCATGAAGGAAACAAGGCCAAGCAGCCCCCTTCCCCGAGGCGATACGATCTTTATCCAGCAATATCAACGGTGCAGGCAACCTATAGCCATGGCCCCTTACCTTGAAAATAGGCAAGTTCAGATCGGCCTCTAATTGCTGCAACTGTTTCCATATGGCACTCCGACTCACGCCTAGAGCAGTACCTAACGCTTCGCCGGAATGGAAACGGCCATCCTGCAAGAGCTTTAACAACTTCAGCATGCGGACTCGCCTCCCAATGAGGCAGGCATCATAACGACGCGCCGGTCGGTTGCATAGAAAGCGCAAGGCACAGACGTTTCTTGTGTCGTGCCTATCGAGCGCCCTTCGCCGGCCTGTCGCGGCCTTTGCAGCCCTCGTTATCGGCAATGCCGTTTCGTTGAGTTTTTCCAGGCGCAAAGACAAACCCCCAACCCGATTGCTCGGATTGGGGGTTTGGGCTAGGTGCTTGACGATGACCTACTCTCACATGGGGA
>NZ_MUJY01000159.1 GCF_002286785.1 Pseudomonas sp. PIC25
GCGTCCTGGTTGAACCTGGTGGAGCGCTTTTTCTCGACATTGAGCGAGAAATGGATCAAGCGCCAGGCGCATACCAGCGTGAAGGATCTGGAAGCCTCCATCGAGCACTACCTATACCCATAACGCCAATCCCCGGCCTTTTCACTGGTATCGAAAAGCCGAGGACATACTGGCGAGCGTAGGCCGAGCAGCCGAGGCGATGACCTCGAAAAAATGATCTTTATTTTTGAAACACCACACTAGAAACACTCCATAGAATTTACACACTGAAAGATGATGACTAATCTTATACCTCACCGGCAAATCCGAGCCGTTTATGACGATAAAACCATTCGAGTTTATCAGGCATATTCCGATGCCATTGCCGATAGTGCAATAGCACGCAGCACCTTCGTTTCACCACCCTTTAAGATGGAACGTATGACATGGATTAAACCATCGTTTCTGTGGATGATGTATCGTGCTGGATGGGGCCATAAGGATGAGGGCCAGAAGCGCATGCTCGCCATCGACATTACCCGAGAAGGATTTGAGTGGGCACTGACACACGGTTGTCTGAGCCACCGCAATCCTTCGATGAAAGAAGAAGATTGGAACCAGCTAAAGACGAACTCGCCAGTTCGTATTCAGTGGGATCCAGAACGCGACTTACTACTGCAACCGCTACCGTATCGAACGATACAGATCGGCCTCTCAGGAGAGGCCGTTAAGCTCTATATCAATCATTGGATTCAGCAGGTCACTGACATAACTGATCTAGCGTCAAGTATCCTTGCGCTCATAGAGCAAGGTAAACAGGAAGCCGCAAAGGAGCGACTCCCGACCGAGCTTCCATATCTATTGCCAAGCTCATTAGCGATCGCTATTGGAATTTAATATTTCAAGCTTTTGGGACATGCACTGCCATTTCCAAAACAATTTTGGAGTAGTTAACCCCACCACTCACGGCTGGCTGCATTTTTAATTCATCAAGAGCATAGATTATTTCCACTTTATTTCCAACCTTAAAAAGGCTGCGACCAGCCACGGTATTAGAATAAATGCTTTCAATATATCTCGACCCATCATCCAACAAAAGCTCAAATGCATTATTCTCCGAATCCTTCTCCTGCCCCGAAACAAACAGCCTTTTTATAACCCCAGAAACATGGCAAGTTGGTAGAATCCTATTTTTGATATTCTCCCACCATTCACTCGAACCAAAAAGACCATATGTACCCTTCAAACCAATGAACGGGCGCGACGGGTCTATCGTTAACGACTGAACCAATCTAATTTGCTCAGGATCCTTAGCCAGCTCAGTTGACAATTGATAAACCATCTGCAAAGTTGAGTCATTGCCATTTGACTTCAAAAACATGACCATCTCATCTTACTCCAATAACGCTTCAAAAAGGAGAATATTGCTATTAAAAGTCCTCAACGCCTCCCCTCTACCTAATCCAATGTTTACAACTCCGAATCCATTATTGACACTTTGAGCTTTAGTTGCCTCCAATTTAAACTGAGCGTTTGTTTCGACCCACCCTTTAGCAATACGAGGTAGTTCAGGAAACAATAACGCTGTCCCATCGTTACCCACCCCACCAATTGACATTAATTTGTCCATTGCCCCAGGTTTCACCGTAACTCTAAGGATGGTCTGAAGTAGTCATGAATCTCTGGCTGACTTCAGCGCCGGCCGATTTTGAAAGCGACCATGCGATCCAAAACGCTCAGATCGCCCGCTCATGTCTGTGTTTTTAGTCGCCGCTAGCACCTCGCTGCAGCCATTTTCCACATTACAGACGCACCTCTCCTGCGCCGGCCAGCAAATATCGGCGGGCCATCCACAGATTCGACAGGGCAAATAGCGTCACCATTTGCGCGGCATTCTTGGCCAAGCCACGGAAGCGCACTTTGGTGTAGCCAAACTGGCGCTTGATCACGCGGAATGGGTGTTCAACCTTGGCTCGCACCTGAGCCTTGGCCCTCTCGATCTTGCGCAGCGCTTTGTACAAGACGCTGTGCTTGCCGTGTTTCTCGTAGGTGCTGCGCCGAGCCGCGATCTGCCAGATGACTTGGCGCCCCTCATGTTCAGGACGTTTTTCGACCCCGGTGTAACCGGCGTCAGCACACACCACGTTTTCCTCGCCGTGCAGCAGTTTGTCGACCTGGGTAATATCTGCGACATTGGCTGCGGTCACCACCATGCTATGCACCAGACCCGATTCTTCATCGACACCAATATGGGCTTTCGCGCCGAAGTAGTACTGGTTTCCCTTCTTGGTTTGATGCATCTCCGGGTCACGCTTCCCGTCCTGGTTCTTGGTCGAACTGGGCGCATGGATCAGCGTGGCATCGACGATGGTGCCCTGGCGCAACGACAGGCCGCGATCCCCCAAATAACCATTGATCACCGCCAGAATCCCCGCCGCCAACTCGTGTTTCTCCAGCAGGCGGCGGAAGTTGAGGATGGTGGTTTCATCGGGGATGCGCTCCAGACTCAGGCCGGCGAACTGGCGCAAGATGGTGGTCTCGTACAGCGCTTCCTCCATCGCCGGGTCGCTGTAGCCAAACCAGTTCTGCATCAAATGCACGCGCAGCATCGCCATCAACGGATACGCCGGGCGACCGCCTTCGCCCTTCGGATAGTGCGGTTCGATCAGGGCAATCAGTCCCTTCCACGGCACCACCTGATCCATCTCGATCAGGAACAACTCCTTGCGGGTCTGCTTGCGCTTGCCGGCGTACTCGGCGTCGGCGAAGGTCATTTGCTTCATCGGGAAACTCGGGCAACGGGATCGGCGTATTTCAACAGAAACGGGAAGTCTTCTTCAGATGGTATGGACGCCTCCCCCCGGCAGCGGGCCGACCGCAGCAGCGTCCCTCCAGAAGGAGAGGGATTTTCACTGCCACGGCATCAACGTGCCAA
>NZ_MUJY01000160.1 GCF_002286785.1 Pseudomonas sp. PIC25
GGTAGGGCGTACTGATGGCCTCCTTGCCCCGGAATTCGAGCACTTGCAGGTCGTGTTCGAGGCCGTCGATGGCGAGGCTGAAGTGGGTTTCGTTGGCGGCATGGAACATGGCGTGGCTCCTCCCTGAGTTGTTCCGTGGCGGAGGATGGTCGAATCCCAAAGCCTGGGGCAAGCCTGGATGTTCGGATTTGCGAGCGGTGTCAGGGGTGGTGAGTGAGGTGGGGAGAGTGAAGGGTGAGGTGCTTGCCTGGTGCTCACTGAGCGGCTAGAGTCCGCCGCGTCACGGTTGGTGCCGTGACCGGGTGTGAGAACCTGAAATCCACGAAGGCGCGGTAGCGCCATAGCTGAGCAGCCTGGGTGACAAGCACAGGCTGTCGCATTTCTATGGCGGGCCGTGTGAGGCAGGCTTCGGCCTGGCCGGCATCTTCGTGGGCCGGTTTCTCACCCTCGCACGGTCCGCCTCCAAACTCGTGAGAAGGTTTGGCGGTGGTTCCTTAATTCCACGAAGGAGTGCCACGCATGCACTATCTCTGCTTGTTCCATGCATACCTCCAAGCAACGGTCTTTTCCGGTTACCTCTGTGTTCTGGAGGCGCACCATGCCTGACTACCGTCCCCTACCTGCCTTTGCCGCCAACGGCCGGTCCGTGTTGTTCGTCGATGCCGATTCGGCGGCGCATGAGTTGTACGAAGCCGGGCAGCAACGCTTGGAAGCGGCGCGCCGGCTGGCCTTGCTGTTCATGTGCGGTGAGCAGCCCGTGGAGGATGGCGACGCCTTCGCGGCGGTCTACCTGTTGCTGAACGATGCGGCGGGCTTGCACGAAGCTGCGTTCCAACGGGCACGCCGGCGCTAGGTAGTTTCGCCTCGCGCGCCTCCGCGCGAGGCTTCATCCCCGCGTCCCAATCCCATGCTTGCGCAGCTTGCGGTACAGGGTGTTGCGGCTGATGCCGAGTTGTTCGGCGGTGCGGGTCATGTGCCAGCGTTGGCTGTCGAGGGCGGCGATGAGGGTGGTGCGTTCCGCCTCTTCCAGCGGGCCGACGGCGGTTTCTTCCGCCTGGCTGGCGTTGAGGGCCTGGCGGATTTCCGTGGGCAGGTCGTCCAGGCGCACGCGGCCGTCTTCGCAGAGGGCCGCCAGGGTGCGCAGCACGTTACGCAACTGGCGCACGTTGCCCGGCCAGTCGTAGGCGAGCAGCGCCTCGCGGGCGGTGCGTTCCAGGCGGATGTCCTCGCCGCGCGCTTCCTCGGCCAGCAGGTGTTCCAGCAATTCCGGCTTGTCGCTGCGTGCGCGCAGGGGCGGCAGGTCCAGCACCAGGCCGTTGAGGCGATAGTAGAGGTCTTCGCGGAAGGTGCCGTCCGCCACGTGCTCGTCCAGGGCCCGGTGGGTCGCGCTGACGATACGCACGTCCACCGTCTGCGCCTCGCCGCCGATGGGCACCACCTGGCGTTCTTCCAATACACGCAACAGGCGGGTCTGCAACGCCAGCGGCATGTCGCCGATTTCGTCGAGGAACAGGGTGCCGCCGTCGGCCTGCTGCAACTTGCCGCGCATACCTTCCTTGCGCGCGCCGGTGAAGGTGCCGCCGCGGTAGCCGAACAGTTCGCTCTCGATCAGGCTTTCCGGGATCGCCGCACAGTTCAGCGCGACGAAGGGTTTGCCCGCCCGCGAGCTGGCCTGGTGCACCGCCTTGGCGAAGGCTTCCTTGCCGGAGCCGGTTTCGCCGTGGAGCAGCAGCGGCACGTCGCGCTCGAACACGCGCAGAGCCCGGCGGAAATCGTTGCGCAGCCGCTCATCGCCCAGGCACAGGCCCGGCGCGGCGGGCTTCGCCTGCACGTCGACCGGCGCGGCCGGCGGCGGTACCGGCAGGCTGCGCGGCTGGCCGCGCAGGCAGGCGAACAGCAGGCGTCCCTGGCGCGTGCGCAGCGGCCAGGAGGCGGCGGGCTGCGGATTGGCGCGGCCGAGCAGGTCGTCCAGCCGGCAATCGAAGAAGGCTTCCAGCGGCTGCCCGAGCAACTGTTCGCGAACGCCGCCGAGCAGGTTCAGCGCGCTCTGGTTGGCCGCCTTGATCCGCCCTTCGCCATCGAACGCCAGCAGCCCTTCGCTGAACAGGCCCACGTAGTCGGCCTGCAAGTGGAAGCGCAGCAGCCACTCGCCCTCGAAGCGGCGCAGGAAGTAGCAGCTCTCGATCATCTTCGCCGAGAGGTTGACCAGCGCCATGGTGTGGAACTGGCTCTGCCGCGAGACGTCATGGCGCGCCGAGGAAACGTCCAGCACCGCGAGCAGGTCGCCGTAGGGGTCGAACACCGGGCTCGCCGAGCAGGTCAGGCCGGTGTGGCGGCTGCGGAAATGTTCGTCCTGATGGATGGTCAGGGCCTGGCGTTCCACCAGGCAGGTGCCGATGCCGTTGGTGCCTTCGCGGGCCTCGCTCCAGTCGGCACCGAGCCAGAGGCCGGCGCGCTCGAAGGTCGGCCGCTCGGCGGCAGCGGTGACGCAATTGAGGATGACCCCGCGGGAATCGGTGAGCAGTACGGCATGACCGGAGCCGGAGAGCTGGCGGTACAGGCTGTTCATTTCGCCGTTGGCGATTTCCAGCACCTGTTGCAGGCGCTCGCGGCATTCCAGCATGCGGCCGTGCTCCAGCACCGCGGGAGCCATCGGCAGGGCGGGATCAAGGTGGTATTGCTCCAGGCAACGCAGCCAGGAGCGGGCAATCGACGGATCGGCCGCCGGGCCGCTGGCCTGCGCCTTGCCCTGGGCCACTGTCATGACCTGCTGCGCATGGCGGATCAGGTGATTCGCATGCATCTCATTGTTCTCCGCTGGGGGGCGGGATTCCCGCGCCGCGAATCAGCATCGCCCAGCCCCCGCGGCTTTGCAACGTCGAGCTGACCAATGAGTCATGCACCGTACCGATGGCGGTACAAACTGTCACCTTCGCTGTCCCGCTTCTGCCACGGCATGGGCAAACGGCCGTCATGCGAAGCGCTGTCGAACGCTCTAGCACGGTACTTAACGCCGAATGGCCCGGCCCTTGCTCCTGGCATTCCACCCGCTCGGGGACTGTCCCCAGGCCACCGAGCGCCCTCTCCGATAAACACAAGAGCCAGGAGAATCACCATGCGTTACGCCCAACCCGGTACCCCCGGCGCCATCGTTTCCTTCAAGTCGCGCTACGGCAACTACATCGGCGGCGAGTTCGTCCCGCCGGTAAAGGGCCAGTACTTCACCAACACCTCCCCGGTGAACGGCCAACCGATCGCCGAATTCCCCCGCTCCACTGCCGAAGACATCGACAAGGCCCTCGACGCCGCCCACGCCGCCGCCGATGCCTGGGGCCGTACCTCGGCACAGGAGCGCTCCAACGTCCTGCTGAGGATCGCCGACCGCATCGAGCAGAACCTGGAACTGCTCGCCGTTACCGAGACCTGGGACAACGGCAAGGCCGTGCGCGAAACCCTCAACGCGGACATCCCGCTGGCCGCCGACCACTTCCGCTACTTCGCCGGCTGCATCCGTGCCCAGGAAGGCGCCGCCGCCGAAATCAACGACACCACCGTGGCCTACCACATCCACGAGCCGCTGGGCGTGGTCGGGCAGATCATCCCGTGGAACTTCCCGTTGCTGATGGCCGCCTGGAAACTCGCCCCGGCCCTGGCCGCCGGCAACTGCGTGGTGCTCAAGCCGGCCGAGCAGACCCCGCTGGGCATCTGCGTGCTGATGGAGCTGATCGGCGACCTGCTGCCGCCGGGCGTGCTGAACGTGGTGCAGGGCTTCGGCAAGGAGGCCGGCGAGGCGCTGGCTACCAGCAAGCGCATCGCCAAGATCGCCTTCACCGGTTCGACCCCGGTGGGCGCACACATCCTCCGTTGCGCCGCCGATAACATCATCCCGTCCACCGTGGAACTGGGCGGCAAGTCGCCGAACATCTACTTCGAA
>NZ_MUJY01000161.1 GCF_002286785.1 Pseudomonas sp. PIC25
CCCCTTTTACTTACTCAACTCTTTGATTATCAAGGAGTTTTTCGTTCAGGCTGCGCCGGAAGTGGCGCGCATTATAGAACCATTCGAACAGCCGTCAACACTTTGTTGAAACCTTTTTTTCATTCTTTCCGCTCGGAGACATGCCAAACGACAACCGCGGCAACCGTGCAGCCAAAAAAGGCAGCCGCAGGGTAAGAAGAAAAGAACCGACCAAAGCATAGCCGGCCCATTCCTGCAGATCGGCCCGAACCACCCAAAGCATATGCAGAAGGACCAATACCAGCACGCCATAAACGATACGGTGCAACGCCTTCCATCGCCGCCCCAGCTTACGAACGCTGAAGCGATTGGAGGTCGCAGCCAGGCAAAACAGGCCCACGAAAGCCAATGCTCCGACCATGATGTAGGGCCGCTTCTGTAGATCGACAAGCAATTGCTCGATATCCAGCCCCAGCAAAAAAACTGCATAGGACGTAATGTGCAAAACCGCATAGGCGAAGGACCAGAGTCCAAGCTGGCGCCGCACAACCAGCCAACCACCCCAACCAGTTGTTCGCTGCAGAGGCGTCATGCACAACGTGATCAGAAGCAACGTCAACGCTCCCAGACCGAGCCGATCGACCAGAACCTTGCCGGGATCAGCCCCCAAAGCCAGCGTCCAACCCTGGTAAAGCCAGAAAGCAGGCACCGCCAGCGCCACGATGAAGATTGCCAAACGAAAGAAGCGGTAGCGCATCAGTAGTTTTTCCGGAGATCCAAACCGGCATAGAGATCAGCCACTTCGTCATAACCGTTGAACAGGCGGGTTGGAATGACATTGGGGCTGAACAGACTGCTCGGCAGCCGGCGCTCCTGCGCCTGACTCCAGCGAGGATGATCCACTTCGGGGTTCACATTGGCGAAGAAGCCATACTCGCTGGGCGCCAGACTCTCCCAGGTCGTCTTAGGCTGCACACTGGTCAAACTGATGCGAACGATGGATTTGATGCTTTTAAAACCGTACTTCCAAGGCACAACCAATCTCAACGGGGCGCCATTCTGGGAAGGCAAGACACGCCCATACATGCCAACCGCCATGAGTGTCAGCGGATGCATGGCTTCATCCATCCGCAGCCCTTCGATGTACGGCCAGTCGATAAGGGAAAACCCTGAACGCTGGCCAACCATTCGCTGTGGATCGACGAGGGTTTCGAACCTTACATACTTGGCCTGCGCCGTCGGCTCCGCCCGTTTGAGCAAATCAGCCAACGGGAACCCCAACCAGGGAATGACCATGGACCAGGCTTCCACACAACGCAGCCGGTATATGCGCTCTTCCAACTGATGGGGCTGGCAGAACTCTTCCAGAGAGAATTGCCCCGGCTTGGCGACCTCGCCATCGATGGCCACAGTCCAGGGTTCGGCCTTGAACTGAGCAGCATGCCGAGCCGGATCACCTTTATTCGGCCCGAACTCGTAGAAGTTGTTGTAGCGGGTCGCATCCTTGAAAGGTGTCAGCGCCTCGTCACCCGGAACCATCGATTGCCAACGGGTCGAGATCAGCTTCTCGTCGAACCAGGCCGGAGCCTGGGCGGCCTCCACCCCAGCATAGCGCTCAGCCAATGCTCGACCGGGAACCAGGGATAACGAAGCCACCCCACCCATCGCCCCCAGAAAACGGCGGCGCGACAGATAAGTCGCTTCAGGCGTGACCTCTGACTCACGAGCCAGAGAGACAGAAGGAATCTTGATCAGCATGAGAGGCTCCGCAATCCTGGAACGGGTGCGCCAATAGACTGCGGAGCCGCGGGGAAATTACATCACTCGACAGTCTTGCGGCGGCGCAATTGCAACAAGTATTGCACCGGCCCCGAAGCAGCATAAGCCAGGAAGATCAGCAGCAGGATGCGCGGCGGATCACTGAATACCACTGCGAAAACCAGCACTACCACCAGGATCGCAACGAAAGGTACCCGCCCCTTGAGGTCGAGATCCTTGAAGCTGTGATACTTGATATTGCTGACCATCAATGCTCCGGCTGCTGCTACCAGCAGGGCAACGACGAAAGCCATATTCGACCCTTTGATACCGAAGTCACTGAAGGCCCATACAGTACCGGCCACGACCCCAGCCGCAGCGGGGCTCGCCAACCCAATGAAAAAGCGTTTGTCGGCCTTGCCCACCTGAGTATTGAAGCGCGCGAGCCGCAGAGCCGCCCCCGCCACATAAATGAAGGCCACCATCCAGCCGACCTTGCCCAAACTGCCCAGCGCCCACTCGAATGCCAGGAGCGCAGGCGCCACACCGAAGGCAACCATGTCGGACAGCGAATCGTACTCAGCACCGAACGCGCTCTGCGTATTGGTGAGGCGAGCGACACGTCCATCCAGGCTATCCAGCACCATGGCAACGAACACCGTTGCGGCGGCCACATAAAAGTTGCCGTTCATGGCATTGATGATGGAATAGAAACCGGCGAACAGGTTGGCTGTAGTGAACAGATTGGGCAGCAGATAGATGCCGCGATGACGGACCTTGCGTCCCTCTGCGTCATGCCCCTCTTCGACATGCTCATCGATGGGTAACAGACTTTCGGCGTCGGAAGCCTTGTTCGGCTCCTCGGGATGTTCGTTCATGAACAGTACCTTGCTAAAAGGTTCGGAAGTTTCGACAGAAGCAACCGATCAGGGTTCGCGAGCGGTCCTTGACCAGCGCCCTGGCTTTATACCAGACAGAAGGGGCCTCCTAGAACGAAAAACGCGGCCGTAGCCGCGTTCTTTCTTCGTCTCGGACCTTAGTTCTTGGTCTTGTCGACGATCTTGTTGGAAGCGATCCACGGCATCATTGCACGCAGACGCTCGCCAACCTGCTCGATCGGGTGAGCAGCGTTGTTGCGACGATAAGCCGTCATCGAAGCGTAGTTGGAAGCACCCTCGCTGATGAACATCTTCGCGTACTCGCCATTCTGGATACGCTTCAGCGCGTTGCGCATGGCAGCACGGGACTCGGCGTTGATCACTTCCGGGCCGGTCACGTACTCGCCGTATTCGGCGTTGTTGGAGATCGAGTAGTTCATGTTGGCGATACCGCCTTCGTACATGAGGTCAACGATCAGCTTCAGTTCGTGCAGGCACTCGAAGTAAGCCATTTCCGGCGCATAGCCGGCCTCGACCAAGGTTTCGAAACCAGCTTTCACCAGTTCGACGCAACCACCGCAGAGTACGGCCTGCTCACCGAACAGGTCGGTCTCGGTTTCATCCTTGAAGGTGGTTTCGATGATGCCGGTACGGCCACCACCGACGCCACAGGCGTAGGACAGAGCGACGTTCTTGGCATTACCGGAAGCATCCTGGTAGATGGCGACCAGATCAGGGATACCGCCGCCCTTGACGAACTCGGAGCGCACGGTGTGACCCGGAGCCTTCGGGGCGATCATGATCACGTCGAGATCGGCACGCGGAACGACTTGGTTGTAGTGGATCGAGAAACCATGAGCGAAGGCCAGGGTGGCGCCCTTCTTCAGATTCGGCTCGATTTCTTCCTTGTACAGGCGACCCTGGAATTCGTCGGGCGTCAGGATCATCACCACGTCAGCAGCGGCAACAGCAGCCGGAACGTCGGATACCTTCAAGCCATGGGCTTCGGCTTTCTTCACCGAGGCGGACCCCGGACGCAGACCGACGGTAACGTCGACACCGGAATCCTTCAGGTTGCAGGCATGGGCATGTCCCTGGGAGCCGTAACCGATGATGGCGACCTTCTTGCCTTGAATGATGGAGAGGTCGCAGTCTTTGTCGTAATACACTTTCATGGAAATTCCCCTTTCTTACCGGCCGGTTCGGGCCATTCGCTAAATCGGTTAGATGCTCAGTACTTTGTCGCCGCGAGCGATGCCCGTGACACCACTGCGCACGACTTCCAAAATCGACGCGGTGCCGATGGCCTGGATGAAGCTGTCCAGTTTCTCGCTGGTACCCGCAAGCTGGATCGTGTAGACGCTGCTGGTAACGTCGACGATCTGGCCACGGAAGATATCGGTGGTGCGCTTGACCTCGGCGCGCTGTGCACCGGTAGCCTTCACTTTCACCAACATCAGTTCACGCTCGATGTGGGCGCTTTCCGACAGATCGACCAGCTTGACCACTTCGATGAGCTTGTTGAGGTTTTTGGTGATCTGCTCGATCACCTCATCATGCCCCACGGTAGTCAGCGTCAGACGCGACAGGGTCGGATCCTCGGTAGGCGCTACCGTCAGGCTTTCGATGTTGTAGTTGCGCTGCGAGAACAGGCCGACCACCCGCGACAGGGCGCCGGGCTCGTTTTCCATCAGCAGGGAAATGATGTGTCGCATGTCAGGTCCGCTCCGTCTTGCTCAGCCACATATCGCGCATGGCGCCGTCTCTGATCTGCATCGGATAGACGTGTTCGCTGGCGTCTACCGCGATGTCGAGGAACACGAGACGGTTCTTCAGGGCGAACGCCTCTTCCATCTTCGGCTTCAGATCCTTCAGATCGGTAATGCGGATGCCCACGTGGCCGTATGCCTCGGCCAGCTTGACGAAGTCCGGCAGCGACTCCATGTAGGAATGCGAGTAACGGCTGCTGTACTGCATGTCCTGCCATTGGCGCACCATGCCCAGCGCACCGTTGTTCAGGTTGACGATCTTCACCGGCAGGTCGTACTGCAGACAGGTCGACAGTTCCTGGATGTTCATCTGGATACTGCCTTCGCCGGTCACGCAGGCGACTTCGGCATCCGGGAAGTTCAGCTTGACGCCCATAGCGGCCGGGAAACCGAAACCCATGGTGCCCAGGCCACCGGAGTTGATCCAGCGATTGGGCTTGTCGAACTTGTAGTACTGCGCCGCGAACATCTGGTGCTGCCCCACATCGGACGTGATGAAGGCATCGCCCTTGGTCACTTCGCAGAGGGTCTCGATCACGGTCTGCGGCTTGATGATGCTGCCGTCACCCTTGTCGTAAGGGAACAGACCGCGATTGCCGCGCCACTCTTCGATCTGCTTCCACCAGCTCGCCACCGCTTCTTTGTTCGGGGTCTCGCCGATTTCCTTGACGATGGCAACCATCTCGGTCAGCACGCTGTCTACCGGGCCAACGATCGGGATATCCGCCTTGATGGTCTTGGAAATCGATGCCGGGTCGATATCGACATGGATGATCTTGGCGTTCGGGCAGAACTTGCTCGGGCCGTTGATGACCCGGTCATCAAAACGCGCGCCGACAGCCAGGATCACATCGGCGTGGTGCATGGCCAGGTTGGCGGTATAGCTGCCGTGCATGCCGAGCATGCCGACGAACTGGCGATCGCTGCCCGGGTAGCCGCCAAGCCCCATCAGGGTATTGGTGACCGGCAGGTTGAGCATGCGCGCCAGCTCGGTCAGCGGGGCAGCGGCGTTGCCCATGATCACACCGCCACCGGAATAGAGAATCGGACGTTTGGCCGCCAGCAGCATTTCCGCCGCCTTGCGAATCTGTCCCGAGTGGCCGCGCACAGCCGGGCTGTAGGAACGCAGCTTGACCTTCTTCGGATAGACGTACTCGAACTTCTCGGCCGGGTTGGTCATGTCCTTGGGAATATCGACCACAACCGGGCCAGGGCGACCCGACTGCGCGATATAAAAAGCCTTCTTCATCACCTCAGGGATTTCAGAGGGATGCTTGATCATGAAACTGTGCTTCACGATCGGACGGGAGATACCGACCATGTCGGTTTCCTGGAAAGCATCGGTCCCCACCATGCCGCTCGGCACCTGCCCCGACAGAATGACCATCGGGATCGAGTCCATGTAGGCAGTGGCAATACCGGTAATGGCGTTGGTTGCACCCGGACCGGAGGTCACCAGCACCACACCGGGTTTTCCGGTGGCGCGAGCATAGCCGTCGGCCATATGGGTTGCAGCCTGCTCATGGCGGACGAGGATGTGCGTGACTTCCTTTTCCTTGAACAGAGCATCGTAGATATGCAGGAGGGCACCACCCGGATACCCATAGATGTACTTAACGCCTTCGTCACGCAAGAAGCGGACGACCATTTCAGCGCCGGATAAGAGCTCCACGTTGTTCACCTCTAGAACGCCAGAACGCCACCCACAACGGATGGCCCTAAATAGGTCTACTGCCTAGCAGAGCATGAGCGACGGTGGTCGCCGACTACGTCAGCTACTACTGAGCAAGTATTGGGAGTGCCCCAAATGTTGCGGAGCCTTCCCACCCAGCGCGAGGTAACGCGTTGCGGGTGTAACAGGTCGGCGCGGGTAGCGCCTCATGTCTGCTGAGCTGAAGCCAGCTTGCGGCGGACTTCACTACAGCGAACGATGGATTGTTCGGATTAGACGACAGCAAGTCAAGTCATCCCTGAGGATTCTTCACTCCGCCGCTGTGACACAGAGCAGGATGACGAGGCACGAGTTTTGGTTATAGTAACGGCCAGGTTATCCCCTTATATAAAGGAAACAGCATGCGTCGCATGATTTTCACAGGCAGCCTGCTGCTCGCCTTGAGTGCCAGCGCCGTGGCCGGCCAAGTGTACAAATGGGTAGACGCGCAAGGTATCACGCACTTCGGCTCCCAGCCCCCTCAAGGCCAGGAGGCGACCCCCGTCAACACCAATAGCGCAACGCCGAAGGCCCCTGCTCCGGCGCCACTACCCAAGCTAGACAGCGAGATCGAAGCCGACAAGCAGAAGGCCATCGATGAGAAGGTGAAGCAGGAAGTGGCCAAGCGCGAAGAAGAACGCAAGAAGTACTGCGAAACCGTGCGTACCAACCTGTCACAGCTACAGAACAACCCACGGGTACGCGTCGAGGAAAACGGCGACTTCCGCCGACTCACGGAAGAAGAACGGCAGGCACGGATCAGCGAAGCCCAGAAGGCGATCGAGGAAAACTGCCAGTAATGAGGGAGCGCGGCATCAGGCTGCGCTCTTGATCAACCGGTCGAACTCACCCAACGCCAGCATCAACGCCCGGGTTTCGACCGGGCACTCCCGGTACACCACCTCTGCCATGGGACGGATGCCCGATACCGTCGGCAGCTCGTGACCTCCCTCGATCAATACCTTCATCCGCGGCAGAAAAACCCACTGTAGCCACTGCTCGAAGGTCAGGGTATCGACACAGAAAGGCTCTGGACTGGCCAAAGCCTCCGCACTCGGCTCGCTGTCCGCCCACCAGCCCAATAACCGCAACTCTCGCTCGATCAACAGAAGCTGATCGGCCAGAGCGGACAGATGCGCGTCGTTCATCAGAGGTTGACCCGCGCCCGCTCACGCGCCTGCGCGGCGCCCGCCGCATCACCCTGGCGCTCACGCGCCTTGGCAATCAGTTCCCAGAGGCTCGCTTGCAGCGCGGGACGCCCATTGGCATAAGTCAGGCCGCGGCGCGCCAACTGCTCGGCCTGGGCGGCATCGCCCTGGGCGAGGCGAACCTCCGCCAACCGATAGAGCACCTGCGGCTCACGCGGTGCGATGCGCTGGGCACGCTCGAGGCTGGAGGACGCCCCGTTCAGATCGCCGCCACTCTGTTGCTGCTGCGCCGCGGTGAGAAGCGCGAGTACCGGGCCATCCAGTTGCTCATCGGCCGCCAGGCCGCCGCTGTTGCTGGGGATACCGGTCGGCGCGCTCGGAGCGCTGTAGCTGCCCGCCCCGCCAGAAGACCCACCGCTGGCAGGCCCCGTGGTGATGGAGGACGTCGTGATCGGTGTACTGGAGGAGCCATCCGGCGCAGGAAAGGTCTGGATCGGCGTCGAACTGCCGCCAGGTACCATGACCACCACGCCGGAGTCCTCATTGATTGTCTGCGGCTGCTGCTGAGGTGCAGCCGGGCGATAGGCCCCTCCCGCCCCCTCTTCCAGTTCCGACAACGGGGCACTGGAGTCCACCACGGGAATCGATCCACGCTGTACCGAGGCACAACCACTCAGCACTGCCGTAGCGGCCAGGGCGGGAATCCACCACTTGTTCATGCGAATCCTCTTTGCTTATTGCAACCAGCCGCGCACCCAATCCATCACCGAATCGACCGGCGCCTGGATACCGCAGGCCGTACCGGGTGGCGGCTCACTTCCACGAATATAAGGCATCTGGACGGCATTCGGGCAGCTCGGGTCGGAACCCTGCCCGGTATAGGCGTCGATCCAAGCTTGCGTCACGTTGTCCGGCAGCGGCATGTCCAGTGGTAGCGGATCGGCCTTGCGCATGAAGCCGGTCCATACCTGCAGGGCACCAGTGGCGCCGGTGAACGGGGTCTGGCCATTGTCGTCGCGCCCCATCCAGACCACCGCCAGCAAGTCCTGGCTGAAACCGGCGAACCAACTGTCGCGGGAGTCGTTGGTGGTACCGGTCTTGCCCGCCAACGTCAGCGAACGAGGCAACTGGTTGTATACCGAACGCCCGGTTCCTTCACGCATGACTCGCTGCATTGCGTTCTGAACCAAATAAATGGCACCCGGATCGAAACGCTGCTGAATCTGGAACGGATACCGCTTGAGCGGCTCGCCATCGGCCGTCAACACGCTGCGGATGCCGCGCAACGGTGTATTGAAGCCACCATTGGCCAGGGTCAGGTACATGCTGGTGACTTCCATCGGGCTGAGCGCCCCGGCCCCCAGCAACATCGACGGGTATGCCGGCCATTCGCGCGAAACGCCCAGCCGCTCCATCGTCTTCAGGACATTGGGTACGCCGAGTTCGAGCCCCAGCTTGGCAGTGGACAAATTGTAGGAATTCGCCAGCCCCTGGTACAGGTAAATGGTGCCGTGGGCCTTGTGGTCGTAGTTCTGCGGCTTCCAGACCTGGCCGTCCTGCCCCTTGACGGAGAAGGGCTCGTCCGACAGCCAACTGGTCAGCGTGTACTGACTAGGACGCTCCAGGGCCGTGAGATAGATCACCGGTTTGATCAGCGAACCAATCGGCCGCACGGCATCCAGCGCACGGTTGAAGCCTGCGAAACGCGGCTGACGGCTACCGATCAAGGCCTGGATTTCACCCGTCTCCGGATTGGTCACGACCATCGCCGCTTCCATCTGATCGGCCCCTTTGCTGCCAGAGATGCGTTTGAACGACTCGTTCAAAGCACTCTCGGCCTTGAGCTGGAGGATCGGATCGAAGCTAGTGAAGATACGCAGCCCCTCTTCCGTGAGGTCTTCTTCACGATAGTCCTGGCGCAGTTGGCGCTTCACCAGATCGAGAAACGCAGGATACGAGCTATCCGCCATACTGCCTCGAGGTGTCACACCGAGCGGCTTCTGCTTCGCCGCCTCGGCCTCTTCAGCCGTTACCACGCCCTGCTCCACCAGAACATCCAGCACTAGGTTGCGTCGCTCGAGAGCGCGCTCGGGATTGCGCCGCGGGTTGTAGTAGGTCGGCCCCTTGACCATGCCGACCAGCAACGCCACTTGGTGCAGTTTCAGCTCGGACAGCGGCTGGCTGAAGAAATACTGGCTGGCCAAGCCGAAGCCATGCACGGCACGCTGGCCATCCTGGCCAAGGAACACCTCGTTGAGGTACGCCTCGAGAATCTCACGCTTGTCGTAATGCAGCTCCAGCAGCACGGCCATCATGGCCTCGGTCGCCTTGCGGGTCAGGCTGCGCTCGTTGGTCAGGTAGAAATTCTTGACCAACTGCTGGGTCAGCGTACTACCCCCCTGGAGCAACTGGCCGGACGTGGCGTTAATCCAGAAGGCCCGCGCGATCGACTTGGGTGAGACGCCGAAGTGGTGGAAGAACTCGCGGTCCTCCACCGCCACCAGGGTATCCACCAGATAGGGCGGCACCTGGTCCAGCTTGATCAGGATGCGGTCTTCCTGATGCGCCGGGTACAGCCCGCCGATCAGCAAAGGCTCCAGCCGGGCGACGGCCAAGTCCGAACCATCGGCCTGATTGAGCCCGGCGACGAAATCCCCGGAAAAGCGCACCCGGATGCGCTGCGAAGGCTCGGCGCCCTCGTAGAACTGGAAGCCACGCGTCTGCAAATCGACGGAGTTTCCGGAAACAGACACGCTGCCGGGGCCGGTTACAGCCTCGCGGCGGTAGCCGAGAGCATCCAGTTCGGTCAGGAAGTCGTCCTTGGCCAACTTGAGTCCGACAAACAATTCGAGTGGGCGGGCATACACCTTGGCAGGCACAGTCCAGCGCTTGCCGGAGAATTTTTCCTGTACCACGGCATCCAGGTAGACGGCAAAACCGGCCAGCACCACCAGACCGACCAGACCGAGCTTCAGAGCCCAGCCCAACCAGGGGCGCAAGCCACCGGAGCGGCGTTTGGAACGCGAACGAGAAGAACGGGAACGAGTCATGGCGGCGCATTATACGCACTTTATCCACAGGGGACAGGCGCCCCCTGGCGGTTTGCATGGCGCCCTGCAGCGGCCATAATGCCGCCCAACTTCAAGTCTTAGACGTAAGGATCGACCGTGAGCCAAGCCCTGATTGCCGCGCTGCAGAACCCGGCGCTCTATCCGCATCCGGTAGACCAGTTCCAGGTCATCGAAACCCATATTTCCTGGGTCCTGCTCACGGGCCCCTACGCTTACAAATTCAAGAAACCGGTCGACTTCGGCTTCCTCGACTTCACCACGCTGGAGGCCCGCAAGCACTTCTGCGAAGAAGAAGTCCGGTTGAACCAGCGCCTGACGCAGAACCTCTACCTCGACGTCATTCCGATCACCGGCAGCGAATCCGCGCCACAACTGAACGGCGACGGCCCGATCATCGAATATGCCGTGAGGATGCGTCAGTTCCCGCAAAGCAACCTGCTGGGCGAAATCCAGGCGCGCGGCGAACTCACCGGCGCCCACATCGATGCGCTGGCCCGGCAGATCGCCCGCTTCCACCTGACCACGCCATCGGTGGCGCCGGATCACGTCATGTGCCAGCCGGACGCCATGATGGCGCCACTGCGCCAGAACTTCGAACAGATCCGCCCATTGCTCAGCGACAAGGCCGACATCCAGCAATTGGACGCATTGGAAGCCTGGACCGAAAGCACCATCGACCGCCTGGGCCCTCTGCTCGAAGAGCGAAAGAACCAGGGCTTCATCCGCGAATGCCACGGCGACATCCACCTGGGCAACGCCACCCTTATCGACGGTGAAGTCGTGTTGTTCGACTGCATCGAATTCAACGAACCGTTTCGTCTCACCGACATCGCAGCGGACAGCGCCTTCCTCGCCATGGACCTGGAGGACCGTGGGCTGAAATGCCTGTCGCGCCGCTTCCTCAGCCTCTGGCTCGAGCAGACCGGCGACTATGCCGCGTTGGAGCTGATGAACCTCTACAAGTCCTACCGGGCCCTGGTGCGTGCCAAGGTCAGCCTGTTCCGCCTCGGCCAGGAGCAGGATGCAGTCCAGCGCGCGGTGATCCTGCGCCAATACCGCAACTATGCGAGCCTGGCTGAAAGCTACAGTGCCATTCCTTCGCGCTTCCTGGCCATCGCCCACGGTGTTTCCTCTGTGGGCAAGAGCCACGTCGCGATGCGCCTGGTCGAAGCACTCGGCGCCATCCGCCTGCGTTCGGACACAGAGCGCAAGCGCCTGTTCGGCGAACAGGATGAAAGCGAACGGGGCCAACTGAGTGCCGGCATCTATAACCAGGACGCCAGCGATGCCACCTATCGTCGCCTGCACGAGCTGGCAGACGCCGCCCTGCACGCCGGCTATCCGGTGGTCATCGATGCCACCTACCTGAAACACGCCCAGCGCCAGGCCGCCTGGGAGATCGCCGAGCGCACCGGAGTCCCCTTCCTGATTCTCGACTGCCATGCGCCGGATGCCGTCATCGCCAGTTGGTTGGCCCAGCGGCAGAGCGAAGGGCTGGATCCGTCCGATGCCACGCTGGACATCATCCACGCGCAACAGCAGAGCCGGGAGCTGCTCACGACGGACGAACAAGCGCATAGCCGGCGCGTGGATACCCACGAGGCCGCCAGCCTGGACAAACTGGTCGACAATATTCGCCAACGCCTGCCCGGCCTCTGACCACGGCAGGGTCACCGGACAGCTTCTATACTGCCCGGTGACCCATTGCCGGAACCGCACTCATGAGCCAGCCGCGTCAACTGGACGACCCGCTGTACCGCCTGCTGCGCCAGGAAGACATCGCCGGCTTCAATCATCGGCGCCCCTCGGACGGAGAAATCGACCTCACCGGCGGAGATTTTCGCGGCCTCGACTTGCGCAACCTGAATGCCGACGGGGTGAATTTCACCGATGCCTATTTCCGCGGCGCCGACCTGCGCGGCCTGGACCTTCGCAAGGCGCGCATGGAAGGTGCCAGCCTGGCTCACGCGCAGATTTCCGGTGCCTATTTCCCGGTTGAGCTGAGCGCCGACGAGATTCTCATGTCGGTGAATTTCGGCACCCGCCTCCGCTACCGAAAACCATGAGTGAGATCGCCCAACTGTTCGACGCCCGCGCGGATGCTTATGCCAGTTTCCGCCCGGAGTACCCACCGGCACTCTTCACTTGGCTCGCCGCAAACAGTCCTTCGCGCCAGCGTGCCCTCGACATCGCCTGCGGCAACGGCCAGGCCAGCCGCCCCTTGGGTAAGTATTTCGACCAAGTCCTGGCCAGCGATGCCAGCCACGAGCAGTTACGTATGGAAGATCGCTGGGACGGCGTCGAACGCTTCGCCGCGGATGCCGAGTCGCTACCGCTGCCCTCGGGGAGCCTCGATCTCATCGTGGTCGCCCAGGCTCTGCACTGGTTCGCCACGCCGCGCTTCTTCGCCGAAGTGAAACGTCTGCTCAAGCCCCGCGGCCTGTTCTGCGCCTGGTGCTACAGCCTGCTGCGTATCGATGATGCTCTCGACCCGGTAATCGACCGGCTCTACAGTGGCACCTTGAAAGGTTACTGGCCGAAAGGGCGCGAAAGCGTCGATGCAGGCTACCGCGACCTTTCCGTACCCTTCCCCCGACTCGATCTTCCACCGTTCGCCATCGAGGTCGAATGGAGCTTCGAACACTTCGTCGGTTACCTGCGCACCTGGTCCGCCGTGCAACGCTGGGAGCGCGAACATGGCAAGGATCCGGTAATCGACTATTTATCTGCTCTGCGTCAAGCCTGGGGTGATGTCACTGCGCCACAGTCCATCCGCTGGCCGCTACACTTCGTCGCAGGCTATCCGACCCCCTGACTATCAATGAGGCATCATTGCAAGGAGGCTGAATGAACGATGAATTGCAACACCTGAAGAACCTCGGCAAGACCTCGGCACAGTGGTTGCACGCAGTCGGCATCCATAATGCTTCCGATCTTCGCCGCCTAGGCTCGGTCGGCGCGTACCGGGCGGTTCGGGCCAGGGGGTTCCGAGCCTCGAAAGTGCTGCTCTACGCAATCGAAGGTGCATTGCTGGACGTGCATTGGAACGACCTGCCGCCGGCACATAAAGCAGCATTGATTGGACAACTGGACGCCTTGTCTTTGCGTAATAAGAGCTAGCTCACAACATTAACGCGAACTGATTTACGGAAATATCTGCGAAACCTATCGTTTCAAGGACGTTCGTACGTCTTGCCAGCCAGCCAGTTCAAGGAATCAACGCTCATGTACCTACTCGGGGAGCAACCGGCTTACGCCGATCAGCTGATCAATCGACTGCAAAGCATCCCCAGCCAGTTGCTCGAAGGGCTCGACCCCAGCGGGGAGCCGTTGCGGCTCGAGCGCGTCGACGATCTGACCCAGGCGCTTCCCGGCAATCAGTTGTTCCTGATCGAGGACGGCCTGCTGCATGCGCTGGTGGACGGGCGCCCGTTGTTCTACCTGCAGGAAGGCGACCTCGTAGGCCTGCGTCAGGGCATTGAAATGCCGAGCTGCCGATACAGCAGCGAAGAAGCGATCAGCCTGATCCCCTATAACCGGGGTGCCGTGTTCAAGCACATCTATGCCAGCGAACAGCGCCAGGAATTGTTCATCCAGTACCTGATCGGCCACACCGCCCTGTTGTCCGATGCCCTGGCTCGCCTCAAGCAGCCAGAAATCCGACCGGCCACCGGATTCCAGCACTTTGCCGCCGGCGAGGAGCTGATCCACCAAGGCGACGAGGCCGACCATGTCTTCGTCATCATCGAAGGCCATGCCGAAGCCTTCGTCGATGGTCACAAGGTGGGCGATGTACAGAAGGACGAAATCTTCGGTGCCATGGCCGTGTTCACTCGCGAGCGACGCAGCGCCACGGTGGTGGCCAGCGAGCCCTGCACAGTGATGATAATTCCCAAGGACCAGTTCCTCAGTCTGATGCAGAGCAATCCCCGCATCGCCCACAGCCTGATCGAGAGCATGGCCAGGCGCATCGACCTGCTGAACAAGGAAGTCACCCAGCTGCGGCAATCCGCCGACCCGGAATAAGGTTCCGGTCACTCAACGAACCCGGCCATGCGCCGGGTTCGTCGTTTTTGCGAGCCTGCCATCAAGAACGAAACCAATGCGAAAAAAGCGTTGACATGGAAATGAGAATTGTTATTATTTCATCAACTGATCGCGAGATCAGTCGATAAGCTGAAAGCCCAGCAGTCGGACTCTCAGGTTATCTCCTCATCAGGCTAATCACGGTTATTCGACCCGGCTCTGCCGGGTCTTTTTTTGCCCGCGAATCTTCGTTGCCGTTTACCGTCGGAATTTCGCTTATTGCGTCACCGCTTCCAGGGTCAGCTCAATCATCGCGTGGAACGTCTCCTGCCGCTCCTCGGCACTGAGCTTTTCGCCTTCGAGGATGTGGTCGCTGACCGTCAGCACGCACAACGCCTGTCGTCCCAGCTCCGCCGCCACGCCATAGAGACCGGCCGCTTCCATCTCCACGGCGAGGATGCCCATGCGCATCATGCGGTTGAAAAGGTCCGGGGCGGGCTCGTAGAACAGGTCGGCGGAAAACACATTGCCTACATGCACCGCCTGCCCTTTCGCATCTGCCCGTCGCACCATCCGTTCGAGCAATCGGTAATCGGCCAGGGCGGCGAAATCGAACCCGGCGAGGCGCTTGCGGTTGACGGCGGAATCGGTCGACGCGCCCATGGCGATCACCAGATCGCGCACCCGGACGCCAGGCTGAACCGACCCGCAACTGCCGATCCGCACGATACGCTGCACGCCGTACTGGCTGAACAGCTCGTGGGCATAGATGGACAGCGAGGGAATGCCCATGCCTGACCCCATCACGGAGATCCGCTGGCCGTTGAACGAGCCGGTGAACCCTAGCATGTTGCGCACGCCATTCACCTGTTGCACGTCGCTCAGATAGGTGTCGGCGATCATCTTCGCTCGCAGCGGATCGCCGGGCATCAGCACGGTTTCGGCGAAATCGCCCGGCTGGGCACTGATATGGGGAGTGGCCATCGTAGGCTCCATCAAGAGGTCAGAAAAGATTGTCCGTAATCGCACGCCGGCAGTCCGAAAAAGCACGCCAGACTCTGGCCGATATCGGCGAAGCTGCTGCGCTCTCCCAAACTACCGGCCTGTAGGCCGGCGCCGTAGCCCAGCACGGGGATATGTTCACGGGTGTGGTCGCTGCCCGGCCAGCTCGGATCGCAGCCATGGTCGGCAGCCAGCAACAGCACATCGCCTACATCCAGGACAGCGAGTAGTTCCGGCAGGCGTCGGTCGAACGCTTCCAGTGCCTCGGCGTAACCTGCGATGTCACGGCGATGGCCGAACAGCATGTCGAAGTCGACGAAGTTGCTGAACACCAGCGTGCGCGATGGCGCTTCGCGGAACGCCTGCAACGTGGCATCGAACAACGCCTCGTTGCCATCAGTCTTGTACAGGCGGCTGATACCCCGGTGGGCGAAGATATCGCCGATCTTGCCCACCGCGAACACCTGCCCACCGGCCTCGCACAAACGGTCGAGCACGGTGGGGGCCGGTGGAGGCACCGCATAGTCGCGGCGGTTTCCGGTGCGCCGGAAGCTGTCGGCACTCTCGCCCAGGAACGGTCGCGCGATCACCCGGCCGATGTTGTAGTCGTCGCACAGCTCTCGAGCGATCTCGCAGACTTGGTACAGCCGCTCAAGGCCGAAGTGTTCCTCGTGGGCGGCGATCTGGAAGACGCTGTCCGCCGAGGTGTAGCAGATCGGCTTGCCCGTGCGGATATGTGTCTCGCCCAAGTGCTCAAGGATGGTGGTGCCGGACGCATGGCAGTTGCCGAGCACGCCCGGCAACCCGGCACGCTGAATCAGCGCCTCCAGCAGGGCGGTGGGAAAGCTCTGTTGGTGGGCCGGGAAATAGCCCCAGTCGAACAGGACCGGCACCCCCGCCATTTCCCAGTGCCCGGAGGGCGTATCCTTGCCGCTGGACAGCTCGCGTGCATAGCCATAAGCACCGATCACCGGCTGCTCAATATCGAAGCCCGGGGGATAACTCCCGGCGCTCAAGGCAGCGGCATGTCCCAGGCCAAGACGCGCGAGATTGGGCAACTGCAATGCACCCTGGCGGTGTTCGCTGTCCGCCTCGCCGCGAGCACAAGCCTCGGCGATATGCAGGAACGTATTGGCACCGCTATCGCCGAAGCGCTCGGCATCTGTACTGGCACCGATACCGAAGGAATCCAGCACCAGCAGGAGTGCTCTGTTCATCGATGTGCTCCTACAGCCGTACGCTGATCAGGTCGTGCACCGCAACCTCCGCGGTACCGAGTCGATACGCCGCCCGCAGCAACCGTGCGGCCTCTTCGGCGCCCGCCGCATCGCGAGCATGGACCATTGCCAGGGGCCGGTCGGCACCGACGGATTCCCCCGGCAGTGCCAGCTCACTGAACCCCACCGCGGGATCGATGGCATCCTCCGGGCGGCGCCGCCCACCACCTAGGGCGATGACGGCCAGTCCGACGGCCCGAGTGTCGATACCCTGCACATAACCCGCCCATTCGGCGAATACCGGCCGCACCACGGCCGCATGGGGCAAGTGCTGCCAGGGATGCTCGGCCAGATCCACCGGACCGCCGAGTGCCGCCACCATCTGCGAGAAGCGCTGCAGCGCCAAGCCACTGAGCCAGGCATCCATCAACCGCTGTCGCGCGGACACCAAGTCCGGTGCCAGGCCAGCCGCCACCAGTGTTTCCTCGGCCAATGCCAGGGTGACTTCCCATAGCCTCGGGCTGCGCACCTCGCCCTTGAGCAAGGCGATGGCCTCCTCCACTTCGAGGGCGTTACCAGCGCTGCGGGCCAGCGGCTGGTTCATGTCGGTGATCAGCGCCCGCGTTTTCACGCCCGCGCCGTTGGCCACCGCCACGATGCTTTCCGCCAAAGTTCGCGCCTGCTCCGGGTCGCTCATGAAGGCGCCGTTGCCCACCTTCACGTCCATCACCAGAACGTCCAGCCCGGCCGCCAACTTCTTGGACAGGATCGAGGCAGTGATCAGGTCGATGGACTCCACCGTGCCGGTGACATCGCGGATGGCATACAGGCGCTTGTCCGCCGGCGCCAGATCGGCGGTCTGGCCGATGATCGCACAGCCCACCTTGGCCACCACCCGGCGTAAGCGCTGCGGGTCCGGCTGGGTGCAGTAGCCGGGCACGCTGTCCAGCTTGTCCAGCGTACCGCCGGTATGGCCCAGGCCGCGCCCGGAAATCATCGGCACGTAACAGCCGCAGGCTGCGAGCAGCGGCGCCAGTACCAGACTCACCAAATCACCAACGCCGCCCGTGGAATGCTTGTCCACCACCGGACCGGGCAGCTCCCAGGCCAGTACCTGACCCGAATCGCGCATCGCCGTGGTCAAGGCAATGCGCTCATCCAGGCTCATGCCCTTGAGCAGAACCGCCATGGCGAATGCGGCAATCTGCCCTTCACTCAGGCTGCCGTCGCCGATTCCCTTTACGAACTGGCGGATGTCCGCTTCGTCGAGCACCTTCCCATCGCGCTTGCGACGGATGACTTCCTGCGCCAACCACATATCAGTAACCCTCCCTGGCCTGCCCTTCGCCGCCCAGGCCAAGATGCCGGAGCAAGTCGTCGAGCACGCTCGAAGCCCCCAGGCGCAGATGCTCCGGAGTCGTCCATGACGGCCCCAGGTATTCCTCCGCCAAGTCGATGTACAAACGAGCATCGGCCAACGTGCGAATCCCTCCGGCCGGCTTGAACCCAACCCGCCCACCGGTCTCCGCGATGACCTCCAGCATGAGCCGTGCAGCCTGTTCGGTGGCATTGACCGTCACCTTGCCGGTGCTGGTCTTGATGAAATCGGCACCGGCGTCGATGGCATCCCGACTCGCCTGGCGGATCAAAGCCGGATCGGCCAGTTCGCCGGTTTCCAGGATCGCCTTGAGCAGTACGTCGCCACAGGCCCGTTTGCAGGCACGCACCAGCTCGACACCGACCGTCGCGTCACCGCCGCGCAGGGCCGCATAGGGATAGACGACGTCCACCTCGTCGGCCCCCGCTTCCACCGCTACCCGCGTCTCGGCTGCCGCAGCCTCCACATCGGCGGCTCCGGCCGGGAAATTGGTCACGGTGGCGACCTTCACTTGGTTGCCGCCCAGCGCATCCAGCGTCTGCCGCGCCAGGGCGACGAAGCGCGGGTAGACGCAGACGGCTGCCACCGGCCCGACAGGCGTCAGGGCACGCCGGCAGAGGTCACGGATGCGCGCCTCATCGTCGTCCGGGTTTAGCGAAGTGAGGTCGAGCAGGCCAATGGCCTTGCGTGCGAGTTGTGCGTCGGTTGCGGTCATTGCGCGTATCTCTAAGGCAGAAGAAAGAATGTCCACGCCGCTCGTGGCGTGCGGCCTACCAAAAGTTGTACTTCAGGGTGTAGATGGTCGCGTTCTGATAAGCGTCGGGTGATCCCAGCTTATCCACCGAATAGCGGTACTGCACGCCGGCCGTGATCGCCTCCGCGGGGTGCCACCAGAGCGCCAGTGCGCCGTTGTTACCCATCTCGTCGGCGGTGCCGTTGACGTAGTTGTCATGCAGGTATTCATCGTCGCGCTCGAAGGTCATCTCATGCCAGTTGGTGACAGTGAACTTCTGCTCGAAAGCCTCGAAGGCATAGCCGAACACCCAGCCCAGCATGTAGCCGTTCATGCCGCTGTAGTTGTTGCTGTTCACATGGGCGGCGCCGAGGAACGGCTTGATCCAGAAGCCATTGTCGAAAGTCCGGCGATACCCGAGGCCGACGATCTGATCCTGCTCGCGCACATCGAAGCCGTAGTCGCGGAAGTCGTAGACATGCAGGTACACGGAGAACGGCGAATCGCCCAGGTAAAGGTGCGAAGTGGCCTTCGCCGCGCTACGTCGGTTGTCGCGGCCGTCGTGCTCCAGGCGGTCGCTGCCGGGGTTCTCCAAGTCGGCGAAGCCATAGAACTCGCCCCATTCGAACCCGACCGCACCCTCCAGTTCCAGGAAGAAGAAATCGCCCTTGGCCGCATTGTCGGCCGTGCGCGCCTCGGTGCCCCTGGACCAATCCAGGTAGTTCAACGACATGTTGGCGAATGACCACTGCGGATCGAGGGCATCGGCCCAAGTCGTCGGCGCAACCAGCAAGCACAGCCCGGCGGCCAGGGGCCGCAGCGGGTTCCTCAGGGTTGTATTCATCCGTGTATCTCTCCTTGAGTCGTCGTACGGCGGCCTGCGAAGGCGGCGGCCACGCGTTCCAGAAAAAACGCTTCCGACCGGCCTGAAACCAGGCCGGCGCCAATCCGCTGAAATCAGAGGGAAACGAAGAAGCCGGCCAAGGCCGCGCTCATCAGGTTGGACAGGCTCCCGGCCAGTACCGCCTTGAGACCCAGTTGGGCCAGCTCATGCCGGCGATTGGGTGCCATCACCCCAAGCCCACCGAGCAGGATGCCGATCGACGACAGGTTGGCGAACCCGCAGAGGGCGAAGGTGATGATCACCTGGGTCTGCGCGGAAAGCACCGCGACCCCGCTTTCCGCCGCCTTGGCCGGGTCCAGATAACGGGCGAAATCGATGTAGGCGACGAACTCGTTGAGCACCAGCTTCTGGCCGATGAAGCTGCCGGCCTGAACCGCTTCCGACCAGGGCACGCCGAGCACGAACGCCAACGGCGCGAAGAGGTACCCCAGCAACTGTTGCAGGCTCACATCCGGGTAGCCGAACCAGCCGCCGAGCCAGCCGAGCAAGCCGTTGAGCACCGCGATCAAGGCGATGAACACCAGCAGCATGGCACCCACGTTCAGCGCCAGTTGCAAGCCGCTGGTAGCCCCGCTGGCCGCCGCGTCGAGCACGTTGACCGGCTTGTCGGTGATCAGCTCGTCGACATCGCCCGGGTCGTCCTGCGGCGTCGCGGTTTCCGGCTCCATCAGCTTGGCCATCAACAGCCCGCCCGGTGCCGCCATGAAGCTCGCGGCGATCAGGTATTTCAATTCGACGCCCAGGCTGGCGTAGCCGATCAGCACCGAGCCGGCCACCGAGGCCAGCCCGCCGACCATGATGGCGAACAGCTCGGAGCGGGTCATGCGCGGGATGAACGGCCGCACCACCAACGGCGCCTCGGTCTGGCCCACGAAAATATTCGCCGTCGCCGACATCGACTCCGTGCGGCTGGTGCCGAGGGCCCAGCGCAACGCCCCGCCGATGACCCGGATGATCAGCGTCATGATCCCGAGGTGGTACAACACCGCAATGAAGGCACTGAAGAAGACGATCAGCGGCAGTACCCGGATGGCGAACACGAAGCCCTGGTTACCGAACACCTCGAACATCTTGTCACTGCTCAGCCCGGCGAACAGAAAGGCGATGCCTTCGTTCGCGTAGCCCTGCAGGGACGCCACCGAGCTCGACATACTCGCCAGCACATCCTTGCCCCAGGGCACGTAGAGGACGAAGGCACCCAGCCCGGCCTGGATCAGAAAAGCCCCCACCACGGTGCGCAGGCGGATCGCCCGGCGATTGCGGGAAAACGCCAGCGCGATGGCCAGCAGTACGACGATACCAACGAGACTCATGGAGAGACTCCCGTGAATGGATAAAGGGCACCCAGCCCGGACCTGCCGGGGCGAGCCAGAAAAATCGAAGGATCAGAAAGAGAAGGCGCCGGGCAGCAACTCGTCGCTACGCCATGCCCGGTACTGGCCGGGGTCCCCGCCGCAGCAATAGACGGGACAATCGGCCGACAGCAGCTCGCTGATCACCTGGCGGCAGGCGCCGCACGGGCTGATCGAATCCATCTTCGGCGCAAACACCAGCAACGCCTTGAAACTGCGCGGCGCATGTCCCTGGCTGATTGCCGCGAACAACGCGCTTCGTTCGGCACAGTTGGTCAGTCCATAGGAGGCGTTTTCCACGTTGCAACCGAGGACCACCTGATCGTCGGCCGTCAGCAGGGCCGCACCCACGGGAAACTGCGAATAGCCGCAATAGGCACGCTCTGCGGCCAGCTTCGCCGCCGCCAGCAGCGTTGGAGGAATGCCCTGCGGATCGTTCTTGTCGTTCATCCTGTTTCCGTCCCTATCCGAACCTGTCCTTATGGTCAGAAATAGCAAGAGCCAGGCCAACTGCATCAGGCACATCCGCTACCTGACATTGCCTGGCCTCCCGGCTAACAGCACATGGCCATGACTTGGAAAAACGTTACGTCCCGACACCTCACGCACCAGAAAAAGGTGAAAAGCTGTCACAGCGGACAACTTTGGTGCAGGGCGGTCACTAAAGCATGGGCCACCTGACCGCTGAGCGCGAATCGGTCACATTCCGGTAACGACAGCGCCCAGAGCCATCGGTTCTCTACAGATGCGCCGGTACGCCCACCCGGCGGACCGCCTGAATCTTCCCCGACACCTCCGGTCACAGCTCTAGAGAGACTTGCCAGGAGGTTCCCCATGAAAACCAGCCGCAACGAGCGAACACCGCAGGAAATCGACGACATCCAGGACCGCATGGGCTCCATGGAGGAGCTGGATTTCAGCGATCGCAAGGATGAGCGAAGCGGTAGGGTGGGCGATACCCGTCCAGAGGACGAACTCCGCGACGAATACCCGCCAGAGCGCGTCCGCGAAGCCGGTAAGACCGGCGGCGAGGTGAACGACCACAATCCGACCCTGGACGACCTCAGCCCGGAAACCCTGTACGACGAAACCGGCGCCCGCTCACCGCGGGAGCGCGGTGAAGGCCTGCCGAACGACAAAGAGCTGAGTGTGGTGGATGAGCATACGATCGGCGGCGGCAGTGGCCTGGACGAAGCCGAACTCGGACGGGTCAAGCCGCTGGATGGCAAGCCCTGGGACGCCAGCCAATCAGAAGCCGATACCGAACTCAGCGACGAAGAGCTGGGCATGGACGAACAGACCCTGTCCCGCGACGATCCCCTCGATTCGGCGCGCTACAAGAAGCCGGGTAGCGAATAGCACGAGCACTCTTCCGATCTTCACTCAGCGAAATACGCGCTACGCTTGGGGTTTGTTTTCCAAGGAGGTTCCACATGACGGACATCAACCCCAGCATTCTTTCCCACCTGTCCATCGGCACCAACCAGTTCGAGCGCGCGGTCGCCTTCTACGACCGCGTGCTGGCGACTCTCGGTTGCAAGCGCGTCATGGCCCATCCCGGCGCGGTCGCCTACGGCCGAGAATATCCGGAGTTCTGGGTACAGATTCCGATCGACGGCCAGCCGGCGAATGTCGGCAACGGTACCCATATCGGCTTCTTCGCACCGGACCGGGAATCGGTGCGGGCGTTCTACGAAGCCGCGCTGGCCGCCGGTGCCCACGGCGATGGCGAACCGGGCCCCCGCCCCGACTACGGCGATCCCTACTATGGCTGCTTCGTGCGAGACCTCGACGGGCACAAGATCGAAGCGGCGTTCTGGGATACCAGCCAGCCCTACGAACCCCACGCGCATTGAGTCCCGACGGCGCCAGGTCTACCTCGGCGCCGCCGGCTTCAACCCCGACAGACGTGGCAGCAGCACACGCTCGAACAGGCGCGGGAAGAAGCGCGCCAGCAAGCGCGCCCGCCAGTCCACGTTGGACAGCACCAGCAGACGCCGGCGTCGTAGCGCGCCCTGGTAGATGGCCTCGGCAACATCCTGGGGCGACGCCACCTTGCCCATCGCCAGGGGCGGCTGGCGAGTCACCGAGCCATCGCCGACCAGGGCATTCTTGCGCAGGTCGGTGGCAGTGAAGCCAGGGCAGACCAACATCACATTGACCCCGGAGCCCCTGATCTCGTAACGCAGGGTTTCGAACAACCCGTGCAGGGCATGCTTACTGGCGTTGTAGGCACTGCGATAGAGCAACGGCGCGAAGCCGGACAGCGAACTGAGCACGATGATTTGCCCCTGGCGGGCAACCAGGCTGGGCAGCGCGGCCTGGGTGCAGTGCAGCGCGCCGAAGAAGTTCACCGCCATGATCCGCTGGAACACGGCGAGATCGGTTTCGACGAAGGTGCTGCGGTGCGTGATGCCGGCGTTGTTCACCAGCACATCGATACCGCCGAAGCGCTCGATGGCCAGTGTCACCGCCCGTTGGACCGCCTCGGCATCGGCCACGTCGCAGCGCAGGCCCAGGGCTTCGGCGTTATGGTGGGCATCCAGGTGCTGGACCATACTATCCAGCGCCGCCTGGTCCAGATCGAGCAGAACCAGACGCGCACCGGCCTGCGCCATGCGCATGGCCAGCGCCCGGCCAATACCGGCACAACCGCCGCTGACCAGTACCACCTTGCGGTCGAAAACCTTGTTGTTGAATACCTTGCGATACATGCCGCCCCCTTGGCGTGGAAATCAGTCGCCCAGCGCTGCGTGCGTTCCGTCACAGAGCGGCGGTGCGTGGCTGTGCTTGCAACCGCAGAAATAGAGCGTTTCGTTGTGCGCGGCATGAAACTTCAGCGGCAGCAGATCGCCGCCCTTGTGCGAACCGTCGCAGAACGGCTGGCGGGCGCTGCGGCCGCAACGGCACCAGAAATAATCGCGGCCGGCGATCACTTCCACCGCATAAGGGCCGCGCTGGGCTATCTGGGGTTCGCTCACGCCGGCAGTCCTCATCGTTTGCGCTGCGTCAGGGTTGGGCCGTAGACGGCCTCTCGGTTATGCTCGCGCTCTTTCAGCATAGTCCAGCTCTGCCGATGACCTTGCTCCGCTCCCTGCGCTTCAGCCTGATCATGTTGCTGGTACTGGGTTTCGCCCTGGCCGCCCTGATCCATGCGCTCACCTGGCATCCTGCGGACCGCGAAGACGCGCCATTGTCCTGCAGTGCCGATGCGCCCATGCTGCTGCCCGGCCAGGCACTCAAGGTGATGACTTGGAACGTCCAATACCTGGCCGGCAAGCGCTACGTGTTCTTCTATGACCTGGCCGACGGCAGCGGCCCGGACGAACGCCCCACCGCCGAGGACCTTGCCTACAACCTCGACGAAGTGGCCCGGGTGATCCGCGACGAGCAACCGGACATCGTGTTGCTGCAGGAACTGCACGACGGCGCCAAGGCCAGTGACTACCAGGACCAGTTGGCGCTGTTGCAGGAGCGGCTGGTCGACCTTTATCCGTGCAGCACCCAGGCGTTCTACTGGAAGGCACGCTTCGTACCGCACCCGCGCATCCTCGGCAGTGTCGGCATGAAGCTCGCCACCCTCAGCCGTTACCGCATCGATCATGCCGAGCGCCTGCAACTGCCGCGCGTACCGGCCAACCCGATCGTCAAACCGTTCGGCTTCAAGCGTGCGCTGCTGGTCAGCGAACTGCCGCTGCGCGACGGCGGCCGGCTGGCGGTGATCAACACCCACCTGGATGCCTTCGCCCAAGGCGACGACACCATGCAGCGGCAGGTCGCCATGACCCGCATGCTGCTCGACCGCCTGGAAAGCCAGGGCACCCCATGGCTCTTCGGCGGCGACCTCAATCTGCTGCCGCCGGGGCAATACGCGCGACTGCCCGAATCTCAGCGCAGCTGGTACGTCGAGCACAGCGAGCTGCAGGACCTGGCCGGCCACTACCCGATGATCCCCAGCCTGGACGAAGTGAACGGCGACAAGCAGGCCAAGTGGTATACCTACTCGCCCAACGGCGCCGAAATCCCCGGGCCGGACCGCACCCTCGACTACCTCTTCCACAGCCCCCGCCTCAAACGGCTCAAGGCAACGGTGCGGCAACGCGATACCCTGCGGATCTCCGATCACCTGCCGCTGGTCGCGCGCTTCCTGCTGCCCCACGAATGAGGCGACGAGCGCTCGGGACCAGGCTGGACAAAGCCCGGACTGCCACGCATGCTGCCGCGATACACATACAAGACGCGCTCGGAAACCACAGGGAATGCGACTCCAGAGCGCCACGGTGATCGATGTCCAGACTTTCCTGCCTTGCGCTCGGCGCCGCGCTGTTCTGCGGCCTGAGCTTCGCCCAGACCGAATCCGGGCAGCCGCTGCCGGTGGTCAATGTCGGCTTTTATGAATTTCCGCCCTACACCTACAGTGCTGCCGATGGCGCTCCCGAAGGCTCGGCGCTCAGGCTGACCGAACGCCTGTTGAAGCATGCCGGCTATCACCCGGTTTTCCGCAGCCTGCCCGGTGCCCGTCTGTATGCCGGTCTGCGGGACGGCAGCGTACACCTCTGGCCCGGTGCGCCGGGCAAGGAGGAACTCAAGGGGTACACCCTGGAGAGCCGCAGCGTGCTGGGCGAATTCGACCTCGCCCTGTACTTCCGCCGCGACACCCTGCTCCCCCGCCTGCCAGAAGACCTGAGCGGACGCGGCATCATCCTGATCAGCGGATACAGCTACTGGAAGCCCTACAGCGACTGGCTGAGCGACCCGGTGCTGAATATCGAGCAACACCGCACCAGCAGCCACACATCCGCCCTGGAAATGCTTCAGCGCCATCGCGGCGATTTTCTCCTGGATTACGTAACGCCTGTGGAACAGGCGCGCCAACGCTTGGGCATGGCCGAGCTGCCCTATGTGGTGCTGCACCGGCTGAGATCGAAACTCATCGTCTCTCGTCGCGCCCCAGATGCCCAGAAGCTGCTCGACGCACTGGACGGTGCCTATGCGGAACTGGCAGCGCAGGGCGAGGATTTGCGGCTGCCCTGACTCACTCTTGTAGGGGAGAATTCATTCGCCCGACGGAGCCCAGTCAGCCTCTGGGCTTGGCGCGTGCGGTAGGTTCGGCGATCAGGGGATCGTCAGGCCAATAGTGCTTGGGATAGCGCCCCTTGAGATCCTTTTTCACCTCGGCGTAGGTGTTGCGCCAGAAGCTCGCCAGGTCTTGGGTCACCTGCACCGGGCGGCGTGCCGGGGACAGCAGGTGCAGCTTGACGATCTGCCGGCCGCCGGCGATGCGCGGTGTCTCGGCGAGACCGAACAGTTCCTGCAGACGCACCGCCAGGATCGGCGGGTCCTCGCTGTAGTCCAGGCGGATATTCGACCCGGACGGCACGCTCAGGCTACGCGGTGCCAGCTCCTCCAGGCGCTGCGGCAGCGGCCAGGGCAACAGACCGGCGAGAATGCCGCCCAGATCGAGGTTGGCGAAGTGGCTGAGCCGGCTGACCTTACCGAGGTACGGTGCCAACCAGTCCTCCAGGCTCTCGATCAGTGCCGAGTCGGAGACATCGGGCCAGTCGCTGCGACCGCCGTTCTCGAGATCGATTCGGCGCAATAGCGCCACCCGTGCCTGCCACTGGCGCAGTTCCGGCGTCCAGGGCAACAGCTCCAGGCCCTTGCGCCGCACCAGTTGAACCAACGCCCGGCAGCGCGCCGCCTCGTCCAACCCCGGCAACGGCTCGCGATCCAACACCAGTTCTCCGACTCGCCGCTGACGCTCGGCACGTAGTACGCCTTCGCGCTCGTCCCACTCCAGCTCGTCGCGGCTTTGCACCTGCTCGGCCAGCACGTCATCGAACAATGCCGGATCGAGATCGGCCGCGAGGTAGATACGCTCCTCGCGCTGCCCCTGGCGACTGCCGAGGTCGGCGATCACCAGCCACTCATGCTTCATCAAGGCGTCCGGCTCGCCGAATAGCGCCGCACGGCCGTTGGCCAGACGGTACTCGGCGCCGCCGGGACGGCGTTGGCGGGCAACGCGATCCGGGTAGGCGAACGCCAGCAGCGCGCCGAGCCAGCGCCCGTGTTCGGGATCGGCCACCGCCTCCCGAGCTTCGCCACGCAGGTAATTCCGGTATTGCCGCGCCAGTTGCCGGGCGCGCTGCACGCCGCCGCGACTGGCACCGGCTGGCTTCTCTCCTGCCAGCAGTGCCAGGCGGCTGTGCAGGTCGGCGCCTCCGCCACGCAGGATGTCGCGCTCGCCGAGCAAGGCGGCAAGGTCACAGGCCAGCGCGCCCAGCCCCAGGGCCTGCCCACGCAGCAGCAGATGAGCGATGCGCGGGTGCGCCGGCAGCTCGGCCATCGCCTGGCCATGGGGCGTCAGCATGCCCCGCGCGTCGAGGGCACCGAGACGGCCGAGCAGATCACGCGCCTGGGCATGAGCCGCCGGGGGCGGTGGATCGAGCCAGACCAGTTCGGCAGGCGTCACGCCCCAGCGTGCCAATTGCAAGGCCACCCCGGCCAGATCGGCCTGGAGAATCTCTGCGCTGCCATAGGCTGGCAGTTGCTCATGCTGCTCTTGCGACCACAGCCGGTAGCACACGCCCGGCTCCAGGCGCCCGGCACGGCCGGCGCGCTGTGTCGCCGAGGCCCGGGAGATGCGCTGGGTGTCGAGGCGGGTCATGCCGCTGTTCGGATCGAAGCGCGGCACCCGCGCCAACCCGGCGTCGACGACCACACGCACGCCATCGATGGTCAGGCTGGTTTCGGCGATGTTGGTAGCCAGCACGATCTTGCGCATCCCGGCCGGCGCCGGTTCGATGGCGGCGCGCTGAGCGGCGAGATCGAGTTCGCCGTGCAACGGACAGAGCAGGAGGTCGCCACGCCCGGCCAACGCCTCGGCCAATTGCTCGTGCACCCGACGGATTTCCGCCTGGCCGGGCAGGAACACCAGCAGGCTACCCGGTTCGTCAACCAGCGCCTGCAACACCGTCGCGACAACCCGGGGTTCCAGATATTCGCCGGGCTGTACCGGCCGCCCACAGCGGATGTCCACCGGAAACATCCGGCCCTCGCTGCGTACCACCGGTGCCGCGCCGAGCAGCGTCGACAGCCGCTCGCCTTCCAGGGTGGCAGACATCAGCAGGACTTTCAGCGGCGGCTCGTCGCGCAATAGTTCGCGACCATTGAGGGTGAGCGCCAAGGCCAGGTCGGCATCCAGGCTGCGCTCGTGGAATTCATCGAAGATGACCAGCCCCACGCCCTCCAGCGCCGGGTCGTCCTGCAGGCGACGAGCCAGGATGCCTTCGGTGACCACTTCGATGCGGGTCTTCGGCCCGACCTTCGATTCCAGGCGGATGCGATAGCCGACCGTCTCGCCGACCCGCTCGCCCAACTCGCTGGCCAGCCGTTCCGCCGCCGCCCGTGCCGCCAGCCGGCGCGGCTCCAGCATCAGGATCGATTGCCCAGCCAGCCAGGGCTCGTCGAGCAGGGCCAGCGGTACCCGGGTGGTCTTGCCCGCGCCCGGCGGCGCCTCCAGCACCACTTCATGGCGCTCGGCCAGGGCGGTGCGCAGGGCGGGCAATACGGCATCGATAGGCAGGGCGAGCAAGGGCCGATCCTCGGGTGGTCGAACGCAGGGCGGCGATTATAACGGCGATCGCCCAGACCTTCGCCGCAGAAGAAGGGAACCCGGGCGGTATGTGCGCTGGTCATATGAAGGACGCCACAGCGAAGCGGTATTGCAATGGACGCCTTGGTATAGTGGCGATTTTCAATCAGGAGGTGCTTATGCGCACGCATTCCCGTGTCATCGGCGGGGTCCTCATCGCCGCCCTGCTCAGCCAGTTGTCCGCTTGCGGCACGCTGTTCTTTCCCGATCGCCGGGGCCAGATCGAAGGCAAGATCGACCCAGTGGTGGCCGCGCTGGATGCCGTCGGTATCCTTTTCTATGTGATCCCAGGCCTGATCGCCTTCGGCATCGACTTCGCCACCGGCGCCATTTATCTGCCCGACAACCAGTACTCGGTAGCCCCGGAAACCCTCAAGGACGCCATCGGCAGCGACGGCCAGATCGACCGCGCCAAGCTCAAGGCAATCATCGAGCGGGAAACCGGCCACAGCCTGCCGCTGGACGACCCGCGCCTGATCCAACACAGCGGCAGCCTTCAGCAACTGGCCGCCTACGGCCTGCGCCCGGCCGCCTGAGCCAGCCCTTACGGATGCGGCGGCACTTACGCCGCATCCCAGGAGCCACGATGCCCCCCCGACGGAACGGAACCCTGCTCACCCACCTCGAACGCATGCTGACCTACCACGGCTGGGCTTACCGACGCCTGCTCGCGGCCGTGGAGCCGCTCGGCGAGGACGACTGGAAGGCCCCATGCGGACTGTTCTTCGGCAGTCTTCACGGCACGCTCAACCACCTTGCCGTAGCCGACCGCATCTGGCTCGCCCGGGTACGTGGCGAGCCGGCACCCTTCGTCCGCCTGGACGCGGAAGCGGCGGCCAGCCGCACCGAGCTGGCCGACTACCTGGCCGAAGGCGTGCAGGCCTGGCTGCAGTTCCTCGATCAGCATGACGACGCCAGCCTCGCCGCCCACCTGGACTACCGCAACACGCGTGGCGAGCCCTTTCGCAAGCCGCTGGCCGATATCGTCCTGCACCTGGTCAACCATGGCACGCATCACCGCGGCCAGGTGAGCGCGGCCCTCACCGCCATGGGCCAGCCGGCGCCGGTGCTGGACTACCTCTACTTCCTGCCGGACGATCTATGAGCCTGAGCCACCAACACGCCAACCTGCTGCGCCTGGCTACCCGCGCGGCCCTGACCGTAGCGCTCTGTCTGGTGGCCGCCAAAGCCGTGGCCTGGTGGCTGAGCGGTTCGGTGAGCCTGCTCGCCGGTCTGACCGACTCGTTGCTGGACAGTGCGGCCTCGCTGCTCAATCTGCTGGCGGTGCACTATTCGCTGCGCCCGGCCGATGACGATCACCGCTACGGCCACGGCAAGGCCGAAGCCCTGGCCGGACTGGGCCAGTCGCTGTTCATCGGGATCAGCGCACTTCTGGTCGGCGCACAAGGTGTGAACCGCCTGCTCCATCCAGAGCCGCTGGGGGCGCAGGCACTGGGTATCGGGGTGATGGTCCTGTCGTTAGTGCTGACCGTCGCTCTGCTGGCGTACCAGCACCATGTGATCAAGGTCACCGGCTCCACTGCGATCCGCGCCGATTCGCTGCACTACCGCTCGGACCTGCTACTCAACAGCAGCATACTGCTTGCCCTGATCCTGGCCAGTTATGGCTGGGAGCGGCTCGACGCGCTGTTCGGCATCGGCATCGCCTTCTACATCCTGTGGAGTGCCGGCAGCATTGCCCGCGAAGCGGGCGCGGTGTTGATGGATACCGAGCTGCCGCCGGACGTCAGCGCGGACATGCACCGGCTGGCCTGCGAAATACCCGGCGTGCTCGGCGCGCATGACCTGCGCACGCGGGTATCCGGCACGCACTGGTTCGTCCAGCTCCATCTGGAGCTGCCTGGCGAGCTGTCGTTATCCCAGGCTCACTGCCTGTGCGACCAGGTGGAAGCGGCTATCCATGCCGCCTATCCCCGGGCCGAGGTACTGGTGCACGCGGACCCGAGCGAAGTGGTGCGCCACGACCGGCCGTGATCAGGCCCCGATCTTCGTTCTCGGAGCCTGCGGTCGCTCCGCCAGCAACGTCCTCGCGACCTGCGGATCGATCCGCTCGACCACTTCGATTTCCGGAACCATCGACTGTGGCGGTTTGGCGACCACCAGTGGCGACAGCCCCAGCAACAACAAGGCAAAAACCTCCACAATCCCCATGCGCTTTTCCACAGGTACCTCCCGTTGCGGTTCTTGGTTGACGAGGCATCGGACAACGGGCCTGTGCAAAAGCGTGTCAGCGCAGCGTAAAGACTGGGTAAAGACGACGGAAAAGAAAAAGGGAGGCCGTGGCCTCCCTGGGGACAAGTCCTGCGCGGGCAATCGTGTCGCCGCTTTCGTCGCCCGTCTGGTTGGACGGTGCGGACCCGGTGGCCGCTGCGACCCGGTGGGATCGGCGGCGCCGACGCACCTGATTGGGCGGGTCGGATGGACGCGTGGTCCGGGCCGTGAAACTGAGAGAAAGCTTACGCCCCCGCCTGCGATAGAGGATTGCTAAAATTGCCTATCCATGGACTAATTTCGCAATAAATCGCCAGACACCACACAAAATTCGCAATTCACCAGAACGAATCCATAAAGATGAACAAACTCGACCGTTACGACCTGCGCATCCTCGCTGAGCTGCAGCACGATGCCCGTATCTCCAACCAGGAACTGGCCGAGCGCATCGGGCTGTCGCCCTCGCCCTGCTCGCGCCGGGTCAAGCAGTTGGAAGACGACGGCTATATAGTGCGCCAGGTGGCTTTGCTGGACCGTAAGAAGCTCGGCCTGACCCTCACCGCCTACGTGCTGATCGGCATGGACCGGCATACGCCGGAGCGCTTCGAGCGGTTCGAAGCGGCCATCCGCCAATGCCCGGAAGTACTGGAATGCAGCTTGGTCACCGGGATGGAAGCGGACTATCAGCTCAAGGTGGTGGTGCCGGACATGGACCATTACCAGCAGTTCCTGCTCGGCCAGCTCACCCGCATCGAAGGGGTCACCAGCGTGCGTTCGAGCTTCGTCCTGAACCAGGTGCTGAGCAGTACCGAACTGCCCTTGCAGCATCTGCGCAACTGAGGGGGCGGAACGCTCGTCCCCTTCCGCTGCGGCACCGTACCGCAATCGCGTATACTCCCGCCGCCCTCGCCGTACCCCGGCGAGGCTCCGCACGATGCCCGGCGACAGAAGCCGATACCCCGGTTCTGTTGTCACATCCGTACGCGACACCGAAATAACCCCACCCCGTCAAGGCATGCCGAGGAGGTAAGCGATGGATCCCGAGTTGTTCGAAGAATGGATGATGATTGGCCTGGTCAGCGCGCTGGTCGGCTTCATGGCGTTCATCGTCTGGGACCTGGCCAAGAAGTCCAAGGCTGGCCGCTTCGGCACCATGATCCTGTTCCTCGCCCTCGGCCTGGGTGTGCTGGGTTTTGTGATCAAGTCGCTGGTTATCGGTAGCCTGGAAGGCGTCTGAGCGAACCTGTTCACGTCCACGCGGTCCATGAACCGCCCAACCGCTACATGCGAGCCTTGTAGCGGTTCTAATAAGAGCTTCTTCACATTAGACCGGCACGGTCCATCGCTCCCGATGGGTTGCCGTTTGCCGGACGAATGATTTTGCCCAGACACCAGCATTTGAAACGACCGCTTTGAGGCTTTTCCTCGAAAGCCCTCGAACGCGGATCGTCATCCCCCGTAAGGCCCCGGGAAGCGCTACACAGATGGCGCGCGGCCTCGCTCCTCACTGAGATAAGGATATTTTCGATGAAACCCGCCGATCGTGTAATGCAGAGCTATGGCCGCTGCTGCGCCAGCCCTGCATTCTTCGATACCTTCTATGAAATCTTTCTCGCCAGTTCGCCTCAGGTTCGCGAGAAATTCGCCAACACGGACATGCCGCAGCAGAAGCTTCTGCTGCGCCAGGGCATTCTCAACCTGGTGCTTTATGCCCGCGGCATGCCGGACAGCAAACTGCGCGCCCTGGGCGAATCCCATTCACGGGAACGCATGGACATCCGCCCCGAACTCTACGACCTCTGGCTGGATTCGCTGCTTGGCGCCATCGGCCGGCATGACCCGGAGTGCGACGCGGAAACCCGCAATGCCTGGCGTGAGGTGCTCGCCAAGGGCATCAATCTGATCAAGTCGTTTTACTGACCCGGTCACCGCACTAGAACAGACCTAGTGCGGCGACACCTCCCGCCATTCACCGGGCGCCAGCCCGTCCAGCGTCCAGTCGCCGATCCTTACCCGCACCAGCCGAAGCGTCGGCAGCCCGACCGCGGCCGTCATGCGCCTGACCTGACGGTTGCGCCCCTCGCGAATCACCAGCTCCAGCCAGGCGGTGGGCACGCTCTTGCGAAAACGTACCGGCGGATCACGCTCCCAGAGCGCGGGCTCTTCCAGGCGACGAGCCTCGGCCGGCAGCGTCGGACCGTCGTTCAGCTCCACACCGTCGCGCAACCGCTGCAACTGTTCATCGCTCGGCTCGCCCTCCACCTGTACCCAGTAGGTCTTCGCCAGCTTATGCCGGGGATCGGCGATGCGCGCCTGCAACCGGCCGTCATTCGTGAGCAGCAGCAGGCCCTCGCTGTCGCGGTCGAGCCGCCCCGCCGGGTAGATGCCGGGGACCGGGATGAAGTCCTTGAGGGTCGCCCGCCCCTGGCCGTCGCTGAATTGGGTAAGAACGTCGAACGGTTTGTTGAACAGGATCAGCCTCGGTTCGGCAGGCGGCGCCTTGGCCACCCGTCGCGGTGCCGCCGGCTTGCCAGAAAAGCGGCGCGGAGCGGGACGGGATGCTGGGCGGGAAGGACGCGACATGACTGGAAACGACTTGGCCGGACGGGAGGCGGGACGGGCATGCTAGGTTGACTGCTCGTCGAATCGCAAGAGCGAACCACGCATGTCATCACGCCGCCCCCTCTGGCTGGTCAGCCTGCAAAGCCTTCTCGGCCAAGCCGGCGACGGTTACCAGGGAGCGCCTTCCGACCATTTCGATGGGAAGCGCTTCCGCAACCTGCACCCGACTCCACACAAGAGCTTCGCCAGCTTCCTCAAGTGGCAGCTCAACCACGAGCCGCAGCCGGCATGGATCGACCAGCCGGGCCCGGCCAGCCCGCCGGCGGTACCGCAGCGGGTCGAAGGCAGCGATCTGCGGGTAACCTACATCAACCACGCGACGATTCTGATCCAGCAACACGGGCTGAACATCCTCACCGACCCGCTCTGGTCGAAGCGGGCCAGCCCCTTCTCGTTCCTCGGCCCGCGCCGGCATCATCCGCCGGGCCTGAGCCTCGACGAATTGCCGCCCATCGATGTCATCCTGGTCAGCCACAACCATTACGACCACCTCGACCTCTACAGCCTGCGCGAACTGGCCCGGCGCTTTCCCGAGGCGAGGGTAATCACCGGACTGGGCAATGGCGCGCTGATCGAGGCCACAGGCTGGTCCGCAGTGCATGAAATCGACTGGTGGCAAAGCCTACCGCTCAACGAGCACCTGACACTGCACGGCGTGCCGGCTCAGCACTGGTCCGCCCGCGCCCGTCGCGACACCAACCGGACCCTGTGGATGGGCTTTGTCCTGGCATCGGCGGAAGGTCCGGTGCTGTTTCCCGGCGACAGCGGCCTGGGCCCGGAATTCGGGCTGATCCGCGAGCGTTTCGGCCCGCTGCGCTTCGCTGCCCTGCCGATCGGTGCCTATGCGCCGCGCTGGTTCATGCGCGACAACCACATGAACCCCGACGATGCGGTCCAGGCGCACCTGACGCTGGAATCGCAGAGCAGCATGGCGATCCACTTCGGCACGTTCCGTCTCAGCGACGAAGGCCAGTTCGCCCCACTACGCGACTTGGCCAAGGCGCTCACCGAACGCCAGGTAGCGCCGGAACGCTTCCGCGCACCGGCTCCCGGTGAGCATTGGCAGGTACCGCCGTTGGCCGCCGGCGCAGCCGACAGCCGTCGCGCCGGTTAAAGCTAGCGGAACGGCGGCTCGTCGAAACTGCGCAGCTTGCGCGAGTGCAGGGAGTTGAGTTGGCTGCGCAACAGATCGAGCGCCGCGATGCCGATGCGCAGATGCTGGGTGACGGCCCGCTCGTAGAAGGCATTGGCGGCGCCGGGTAGCTTGATTTCGCTGTGCAGCGGCTTGTCGGATACGCACAGCAGCGTGCCGTAGGGCACCCGCAGGCGATACCCCTGGGCGGCGATGGTGCCGCTCTCCATGTCCACCGCCACGGCTCGGGACAGGTTGATCAACGGCCGCTCCTGCGCCCAGCGCAGTTCCCAGTTGCGGTCGTCGTAGGTCAGCACGGTGCCGGTGCGCAGGCGTTTCTTCAGCGCTTCGCCCCGCTCGCCGGTGACTTGCGCCGCCGCCTCCTGCAGCGCCAACTGCACTTCGGCCAAGGCCGGCAGCGGGATGTTCGGCGGCAATACGCGATCGAGGATGCCGTCGCGCCGCATGTAGGCGTGGGCCAGCACGTAGTCGCCGATGGTCTGCGATTGCCGCAGGCCACCGCAGTGGCCGATCATCAGCCAGCAATGCGGGCGCAACACGGCGAGGTGATCGGTGATGTTCTTTGCGTTGGACGGACCGACCCCGATGTTCACCAAGGTGATGCCATGGCCGTCCTCGGCGACCAGGTGGTAAGCGGGCATCTGGTAGCGATGCCAGAGCACCCCGCCGATGATGGCCTGGGCCTCGCCCTCTTCCATCCCGCGCTCAATCACCACGTTACCCGGCAGCACCATGCGCACGAAGCGCGAATCCTCGCGCAGCCGGCTCAGGCCGTGGAGGATGAACTGGTCGACGTAGCGGTGGTAGTTGGTCAGCAGAATCCACGGCTGCATGTGGCGCCAGTCGCTGCCGGTGTAATGCACCAGACGGCGCAGGGAGAAATCCACCCGCGCCGCGTCGAACAGCGCCAAGGGCAGCGGATCGGCGGTCTGCCAGTCGTACAGGCCATCGGCGATGCCGTCCGAAGCCGCCGACAGGTCGGTACTGGGGAACACCCGCGCCAGCTCGGCGGCGGTCACGCCGGACGCCGCCAACTCGTCGCCGTGCTCAACCACGTAGGGATAGGGAATGTTCTGTTCGCTCACGCCGACTTCGACCTGCACGGTGAAGTCGCTCATCAAGGGGCGCAACTGCTCGAGCAGGTAATTGCGAAAGGCTTCCGGCTGGGTCACGGTGCTGCTGTAAGTCCCTGGCACCTGCACCTTGGCGTAGGCACGCACGGTGGAGGGCACTTCGCCCTGGCACAGGTAGGTCAGACGCAATTGGGGGTAACGGAACAGTGCGCGCTGCGCGGCGTCCGGCTCGATGCGCTCCTTCAGGTAGCGCTTGAGCGCCTGGGTCAGCGCCGAGGTCGCGCGCCGGTGCAGCGCGGCCAGCCGATCCACGGCCTCTTCGGGGGTATGGGCGACAATGAAAGCGTCCGAGTCGATGTTCACGGCGAGGTTTTCCTGTCTGGTCGCACAGGCCTATCTTGCCTGCTTCCACGGAAAAGACCTACCGGCAAACTGCCTTGCCCCGGCGGATCAACCGCGCGCCAGGAACACCCGCAAATCCTCGGGTATCGGCTGCGGCGCGAGCGGCCCCACCCGCCGTGTCCCGGGATTACCCAAGGGATAGAGTCCAGCCAGCGAGCCCAGGCTGCCGGACAGGCGCAACAGCTGCGCGGCCATCTCTCTGAAATCCCGCTGCCGCCAGGCCCAGGCGAACAACCAGACATGGCTGAGCGAATGATCGATAAAGCTCGGCTGGCTGAGGATATGGGCGCGCTCCAAGTGACGAAGCTCGGCGGCGGGATCGCCCCGCTCGCACCAGAGTGCAGCAAGTAGGCGCTCGTGACGGAAGGCTTGGTGACGGGTCATGACGGGGCTCCTGAGTGAAGGAGCCCCATGCTGCAGCCTGGGGGCGGCCCCGAGGTCAAGCGCTCAATCTCTCCCCGTCACAAAACCAGAGGCTCTTCTGCAGTGCGTCACACCCTGCTGGAGAGGTGTTTTCAAAATTCGTACATCCGATTTGCAGGCCCCCGGCTCTCTCCGGCAGAGTTTTTTACTAACGGAACTATTCGTTAGTGCTAATGGAGCCAGCATGTCCGGAAAACCCGCCGCCCGCCAGGGCGACGCCATCACCTGTCCCGCCTGCGGCAAAGCCATCGTCGCCACCG
>NZ_MUJY01000162.1 GCF_002286785.1 Pseudomonas sp. PIC25
CTCACGCGCCTGCCGACGCAGAAGGCCAGCGCCCTGGCCGAGCTGCTGCCGCACAACTGGGTGCCCGCCGGCAAGGTGTGATGCCCGTTCGCTTACCACGCAATGCGCCTGTGGTTGCCAGCTCAAGCGCACCGGCGAAGATGTCAGTGAAAAACTCGACTACCCCCCAGGCACCTTCACCGTCGAACGGCATATCCGTGGCTAGTGCTTCTGCGAGGCATACGAAGCGCTGATCCAAGCGCCGGTGACCGCGCAATCGACATGGGATCCCGCGCTCCCCCCCTCTTATGTCAAGCAAACCGCTCGCTATGTGCACAACCACTGAAGAGTAAAATCTAAAGGGCCAAGCAGATGCTGCCAAAGGACTGAGGGTACCGAAGTCCACCGTACAGCAGCTTGGATACCCGCGACCGAGTAAAACAGCTCACCGCAATCAAATGGCCCAATGGTGAAACTTCGCCCCTATGCGAAAGCAAAGATATCTTGGCCACAATGTACAAAAAGGGGGCTTCCGCTTTTTACGACGGCTTCGCCGGAGTTCTCCGTTGGGGTATCCACCTCGACTGGGGCGCCGGATCGCTGGAAGAAGGCTGCGGGCTCGCAGAGGCTGGGGCGGGGGGCAAAGAAGAGGCTGGCGGTGTAACCATAGTCGGAGCGCTATACACGAAGGCGAAAGTTGCAATTCCCAGCGCAGCGGCACCGAGCATCGTCAAGCCTTGGCAACTGACCCTGTAGAAGAATCCCTCCGCTTGCTCAATGGGGTCATCAACCATTTTTTTGAACTCAGCCTCGGAGAGAAAGCGATATAACTTCGGCTGCCAATCATGGCGCAGCTGTCGCTGAATGTTTATGAATTTCCGACCCGACATCACATTGAGCGTCGTATATCCGAATGCAACTGCCATTACGAGCGAAATGAGGTATGGGTTGATTTGCAATGTTAGTCGCGCGACGATCAAGCCCATGCCCACAGTCAGCGCCGTAGAGATCGCCGTGATCGCCTGGCGGGTCGCATCTGTCGCCTTCGAAGTTTCCTCAGTAACAGCCTTGCGAAGGTCTCCCAAAGATTTGAGGGTATCTTTGGTGATCTCTGAAACCGACATCTGATAAGCGATCTTCGCGCAATCCAACGCAGCAGAAAGATTCTCCTTGAAGTACTGCTGCACCTCTCCATCTGCCCTACCAGATCGGGCAATCTCTGCAGAAAGCAGAATATGCTTAACCTCGGCTTCCCGTGCATTCTCGAACACCCAAACTGCGGCGTCCTGGACGACATCGAAGTCTTTCAGAGACATCTGGGTGTCGCCTTCGACCGCTTCTTTGATCGTCAGATTCAGCTTGGGCGGCCCTTTGAAACTGAGATTGCTCCCGGTAGTGTCGATCTCGTTCGCAAAACACCGACTCAAAGCATCGAAGGCATACATTGCCCAAACCATGTGCAAAGAATCATCACCATCCAGGCCATGCCCTTCTGCGAGCAACCAATGGCGCACATCCTCTGGCACAGTCCGGACATTAGCCGACTCCTTCACCAGAAGCCGGGGTGATTTAGTCAGCGGAGACTCGACGAAAGCCTCTACTTCACCCCAATCGCTATACGACCTTGCACGAGTATTGAAGGGCTTGGTCAGGCCGAGCACATGCCAATGCTGCGCAGAATATCCCTTGTCGAGAAAGCCCTTGAAACCCTCCTCTGTCGCCACATACAAAACCTCAGCCCGAACATGCGCCCCCAGAAGAGGCTTTTCCAGCTCAGCACGAAAGGGCCCGAAGTCTTCGTCACCGTCTTCGACTTCGGTTTCGATACCCGCGCTGTCAAAGATCGTGATCGACCAGGTAGCAGCGGAGGCTGCCTGAGCAATTGCCCGGGCGGCCTCCGCTTGTAGGTCAGACACGATGAGGGTTGTCTTTCCCTCAGTAATCAGCGCCTGGCGCTTCCGTGACAAGTCGTTAAGAAGGCAGGCCAGTCTTTGGTGTGACAACGCTGTCCTCCGTGACCCTGTCTGTATCTACGATGATTTGCTTCTTATCCCCCTTCAGATCTACCACCGTCACATTGGGGTTCTCTGCCCTGTCGGGAAACAAGATTGTGACGCCTTCGGCCGTGACGATCTTGCGCATGTATGGCTGCCGAAGGATCCGCCGATCGGGCTTGAAGCTAAGCTCGTGTAGTTTGCTTTTCCTGACACGGCTGCGCGTCTCACGCTCCAGACGATTGGCTACTTTCTCATCTTCAGGATGCCCAGCAGCCAGCATCACTGCCTCAACGATCGCCTCTTCATCGATCCGTCTACGGGTTCCAAGATTGGCCTGGGCTTTCTTCAGCGCTTTGGCCACATCCTGGCCTGGCAAATGAGCTATGCAACTCTGGAGCGTCGCTTTGAGTACCTTGCGGGTGATCTCGCTCAGCTCCGTGTCAGAGACCGCCCTGCTCACAGCCAGGAAGTCAGCGAAGTAGTCCGTGAGGTCTACGCCCTGTTTCGTCCGATCAGTAGCCGAAATGTTCTGGTCTGCAACACCGCCGACCACACGGACGAGTGCAGTTTTCTGAATGGCCCTCTTTTCATCCACCAAGGCATTCACGATACGGCGCAGCTTCTTCCCAGGAGCTCCGTCGTTCTGTTCCAAGGCCAGCTTGTAGTCGTATTTGATCAGGCTATAGATCTTCACATCGGGGTCTTTGACCGCTAGTTCGAACATCAACAGAACCCCATCAGCACTGCCGACCACGTGTTGCCGGTTGAAGCTGGCGGCCAGGCTCTGTGCACCATCAACAAACGATGTGTCTCCGGCTGCAATAGCTTCAATTTCTTTCCGGGTCGTAGACACAGCTTTAAACATGAAGACCGGCGCAGCAGCCATGTCCACAATTTTACCGATAAAGAATGCCTCCTCCTCCAAAGCCCGCTCCGGCATGGCCTCAAAGTGCTTGGTACCCACCACGTGCAGGATCATCCGGGTGATCTTGAGTGAATCTGTCTCTTCGTCCGAAAAAAAGCTCATGCGATCTCCATATAGGCATGCCCTCCTGCACGGAAAGAGAAACCACTCGTCTCGGCAGGCGCCTTGGCGGCGATGGCATCAGTTGCAGCCTGTTGAGGCTGGTGCCACCCCACAATCATGGGATTGGACGTAATGCTGTGGTCGGAGCATATCCGTAAACACTGGCAAGCAGCCAGTACGTCAAGGCAGCGTGCTGCATGGTCGAGTAGTATGGCATTGCACGAACGGCGGGGAGGGTCTGGAGACTCTGCATGAAGTCCATTCAGGGCAGAAAAATGGACTTTGAGATGCACCGCTGGATGCCAGTATTTACGGAGGTAATTTAGGGAGGATATTGAACTGCGGGAGTTGAGCTCTAGGAAGCTGTATCTATCACATCTTGAGTTCTGCCGCTTAGTCGCAGGAATGGGCATAAGTGATCACACTCATCTCAGCGCAATGAGTTCCAGAACCTGGCCTGCCATCGACTCCTGAGAAATCGCCAAGCGGCGGCGGAGCATATCGGCCACGATGGTGCCCCCTATGCTTTCTAACCACTCCACCGCGGCAGACTGCCTATCGAAATCAGCAGGTTTGTTGAGGCGTGCCTCAAGAATGCGTGCGATCGTCGCCGGCGCTGGCACCACCACCGCCGAAGCGCCAGCAGTCAGCGAGTTCATCAGGCCCTGCGGGTCGTAGTCTGGAAAGCTGATTAAATCGGAAATCCCCTCCCTCGCAGCAGAAACAGCCCTCGGCGACCACTGTCGATCGCCCCGAAACAACATAGGTACGTCCTTGAGCTCTGTCGGCAGCTCGTAGAGGTGGGCCGCGAACATAACGCTCAGATTCTCTACCAGCAGCACCCTATCAAGCCCATGCAGGTCGATAGCCTGGACGTTCAGCGTGCCGCCGCGGGGGTGCTGGTAGCCACCTGATGGCAATAGGACCCTACCCGAGGGATGAGCGACCAGCACCAGACCCTCGCCTACCGGCCGGCCGCTGACCTTTTCGTTTCTGGATATCGCCGCCAGAGCCAGCCTATCCCCCTCGAGCGCCGCCGAGCTGTGCTTCAGCGGATCCAGGGACATGTCCTTTCTCACCAGCGCAAGCAGTGTCTGGTGATCCGCAGCAGTCAGCAGCAACGCCGATGTACCGAGCTTCGTCCCTACGCCGTAAAGCTGGTGGATCTGCCGCCAGGTATCCGTAAGGGTGATTTTGTCCTGGTTACGCCGCACCGCATTTATGATCGCCGTCAGGTGGCGCTTATTGGTCAGCATGCTCTATCGCCTCGACGCCCTATCTAGGGTCAACTCCAGGACACGCCGATTCGCCGAAAACCGACTATGAGGCGCCAGCGTCGGCACAAGGCAGTAGTTCAGTTTCTTACCGTTGACTTTGGCGAATGCCGCCTGCAACTGGGCATAGCCATCCAGGGCGTAGAGCCATATTCCTTCAGGGATGTTGGGATCACCACAGTCTTGCCAGTAAGCAGTAGCCGATTGAGGTTTACCAGTGGCAATCAGCTCCCGAAGCATGGCCTCCAAGTGGGCACGCACGAAGGGTTTTTCCAGCTCCTTTTCCTGATTGGCGCCTGAGGGGATAATTTTCGATTCACGCTCCTGGGCAGCTGCCGCTGGCGCCGCTTTGACCTTCGGTGCCGGCAGTGAGGCTATCAGCAACTCCAGCTGCTCAAGGTTCTCGCCGGCGTGGACGTCGCAGAACGCATTGCCGCCCAGTGATAGTGGAGCAGCACCAGCCCAAACTGCAGCATCAAGTCGTTCAAGAAGTGGCCCAAGATCGATTATGCCCCCTGCCTGCAGGTGAGCGTCGACGGCCTGTGCCACCTGGCGCATCTTGTTGCGCTTACGCACTGTCAGACTGAGCCGATCAAGCCGACCAATCATCTCGTCAAGAGCGAAGCGGTTGCGGGACACCGCACCCAACAGACCGTCGATAAGTTTGCCTCGCAGCGCCCGGTCGCTTCTTGTCAGCTGCAATAGGCCCGTGTGTGTAAACAGGCCCAACTTCTCGTGCAGTCGCTTGAGCCGGTCGATCGCATTTTTGATGTCGCGGATCCTGTCGGTGAGCCGGACGGAGAATCCATATCCTCCCTCAATGAATGCCCTGGTGACGTTCTGCTCGTTTCTCAGGTGCTGCACCACCTGGCGGGTGGTATTGGTGACACGCCGCAGGTGGCGCTCGGTCTCGGCCGGATCGCCAGCTGCCTTGGCGCCATGGTAGGCCTCGCACCCCTCCTCAATGCTGATTAGGATCTCCTTGAGGTCAGGCGCTACGCGATCAAACCCTTGGATAGAAATTTGTGCGCCCACGTCGAGCAGTAGGCCACTGAGATGCAACAGGTCGCTGCCCTCTTCCACCAAGCCTTTGGACATGAGCCACGAGAGGCCCTTGGTCATACGCTCCGGGCGCGTGATGCCTGCTTCATCGGCCAAGGCCATAGCTTCCAGCAGATCAGCGTTCGCTTTCAGGTGCTCGCCTAGCCTTACCCAGTCTTCTGCCTTCACAGTTCGAGGCCTCTTTGCTCCAACTGAGTCGAAGATGGTTCCGGCTCCGGATCCAGGCTTAGGCTGCTGAACTCAGCCACCCAGGCCAGGATCATGTAGAAGTACCCCATCTTGCCAGTGGCCACGTAGTTCGCGGACTCACTACTGCGCTTCACTAGGTAACCCGCGTCGGCCAGGGGCCGCAGCACCAGCGCCAATCGTTCTTTGTTGTCCTTGGCGCTCTTGGACTTGCTGAAGAACTCGTGGCCACTCAGGTCTCGCAGCTGATCCCTGTAGGTGGGATTGTTCTCGATGGCCTCGAGCAGATCCGAAAAGGACACCGTGTCGCCGGGCGCTAGGCACGCATCGGTGCGCCCAGAGCGATTGAAGAGGCGGATGAACTCCAGGCAGGGCTTGAGCTGATCGCGCATCTGCACAAGTTGCATAGCCGCTGCAGCTCTATCCTTGGGGTCAGACAGATCGGCATACCGCGAAAAGTACGTGTCCGGGGCAGTTTCTTCACCGATGGTGCCCAGCTCCCGGCCAAGAGGCGCCAGCGCCGCCCTGACCTCTGCCTCAACACCAGGTGCGCGAAGCTGACGATGGAGCTCTGGATAGGCATATTGGCAGATGAAGCCACCAGAGAGCAGGGTTTCGAGGACATCGCGAATCTCGCTCACGATAGGTACTCCTCTGCAGCCAAAGCCTCATTCAGTTCATCCAGCTCCTCGTGCACGTCCAGGCCGTACTCCTTGACGACGATCGTGCCGGTATCAGCCTGCCTCTCCAGGAAGTAGCGGTTGGTGAACTGCCGAAGCAACTCCGGCGCACCACCTGGGAAGCATGCCAGCATGGAGATTCCCCGCTGGTTGAAGTAGTTGACCAAGGCAACATAGTTCTCCGGCGAAAGCTCCAGAGCCTCATCAATGGGGATCGACATTAGGAAATCAGCGTCTTTACGCAGCAGCTCGAACAGAGAGACGTAGATCATTGCAACGATGATCTTGGTCAGACCGGTGCTGCTGAGCTCAATCAGCTCTGAGTTGTTGGTAGCAATCTTCGTCCGGCCCTGGTCATTGCACGACACACTCACGTCAAAGCACTGCTCCAGGTCAGAGGTGAACTTGCCCTCATTGATCTGCCTGGCCACATTCTCCAGGGCCTCGACGAAGCTTTCGGTAGGCATGACGCCATCCCCCATGGCCTGCCAGCGGCGATAGTGCTGATCGTAGATGGATAGATCAGACCAGAAGGACATTTCTTGGATGCGAGATGTAACCCTGAACTCGAACTGTTTGATCTGGGCAAATGCGCCAAGCACCTCCCGAGCTTTCTGCGTCGCATCTCGACCAAGCTGCTGGATACTCCGATGCAGCTCCAGCAGCTTGGTACGACGATCGCAAAGCTCATCAGAAAGGTTCTTCGCCTGCATGATCAGTTTCGTCTTCTGGTCAGGATGCGAGACGTCGATGTATTCCTGCAGGCTCGGTGCCGCCTCCAACCAAGCCAAGTCAGGCTCTGCTGCAGCATTACCGGCCTGACTAGCGATCTGTTCGATGGCAGCGCCTTGCGGCGTATGCAGGAGTTTGCGCGTCCTGAACTGAGACAGTATCTGGCGATAGGTCTCAGAGGCGGACTTATGGAACATACTGCGCTGGAGCATCAACCTGGTTACATCTTCGTCGATGTCCTGGGCAGTCAATCCATCTAACGCGGCGCCGGGATCAACGATGTCGACTTGAGTAAGGCGATTGAGTACACCGTTGAGCAACCTGGCCTGGGCCTCATCCTGCTGCCCTTCCAGCGTTAGTGCCTTGCGCTGGTCGACAATCTCTCTCAGCCGGGCTTTGACCTCTTCGTTGTAGTCAGCGATCTGCCTGTCTACCCTGGCTACCTGACCTTCCAGGTCAGACATCTCGGCGATTCGTATCGGGAGCTGCGGTAGCACGTTCTCCACCCAGTGGCGGTAGCTCTCGATAATCGATCGCTGATCAGTGATCTCCTTAATTTGTGAGTCAAGCTGGTTTATCTCTCGCTCGAGCCGGCGATTTTCCCTGTCATCAATGCCCTCACTGCGGAGCTTGACCGACTTGTCGTTCTCGATGGTCTGAAGCTCTGCGTTCAGCCCTTCGGTGATTCGCTGCAATGCAGCCTTGTGCCCCTCGGTCAGTCGCACACGCTCTTCAGCAAGGTCCTCACGTGCAGTCTTTTCATTCGTGGCCAGCTCCAGCATGTGCCGTCCGTGAACCGACTTCAGTTGCGCGATACTTCCGTCTTTCTCGGCCAAGACCCGCTGCGCTTCAGCAGTGCGTGCACCCTGCTCTTCGATGTAGGCGCTATGTTCATCCTGCGCTCGTTCGTACAGCGCCTTGCGCTGTTCACGCCGCGATGCGAGTTCAATTCCGGCCTGGCTCTCATCGTTCTGGCACTTGCTCAACCGAGCGGTATGCTTCCGGAAGCGCTCTTCCAGAACACGATTCTGCTTATCCAGGCTCTCAAACTCGGCCTGGATACCCTCAAGCCGGAGCGTCAGCGACGCAATTTCTTGTTCCAGCGCTTCATCGCTGGCGAACGCTGGAACTGATAGCCCTTGAAGCGCCAGCTCAAGTCCATAGAGAGATTGTTGGGGGGACTCCAGCATTGCAGGGTTCAGATCAGTTCGCAGGAGCGTCTCTACCGGAACCAGCCTGGCGATATTGTCTTTCCAGCTTGGATGATTCTTTCGCAGGTACCCAAGCATCGTCTCTGCACCAGCGTTAAGTTGCTCCTTCAGCGCGTCGCGCAGCTTCGCTGTTTCGCTACGCTGCTTATCAAGCCCCTGGAACGCAGACACCAGCCTGGATTGCTCATCCTGCAGGCTCTTTTCCTCTCCACGGACAACTGCTAATTCGGCCTGGAAAGCGGCCAGCAGAGCAGCTTGCTCGTCTATCGCGTGCTGAGCTGCGTCAAGGGCGTCTTGGGAGCTAGGAAGAACCTTCGTTTTCTTCAGGTGCTCAAGTTCAGCTGTTGCGCGAGCGGCAGCAGTGGCCAGCAGTTTACGTTGCTGTTCATGCTCCTCGAGTTCAGCGCGCTGCTCCCTTTCGGTCTCCTCCTTGCGGCGGCGTAAATCGTCCTCAAGCTCATCCTGCCGCTTCTGGATAGCCTCCAGCGCAAGACTGTGACGGGAGTGAGCCTCTTCCCGCTGTGCTGATGCAGAGTCCTTGGCTTTCTGGGCACGCACGTCGTAGACCTGTCGTATGTCGAGGCCCTTAACGTTGAGCTTGGTCAGGTGATTCTGTTTCAGATCACGTTGAGTTATCACCTCGCCGATGTTGTCAGCTCTCGCCAACAGGTCTGCCATTCCTGCCTGCTCGTGGTGCTCCTTGGCCACCTCAATTTTGTTTACCGAGTCAGTGGCCGCAGTGAAATTTGCCTGTAGGTGGCCGCGCTTAACTGCCAGCGCCTGACGCTGAGCGCTAGCATCTTCGTTGAAGCGCGTCTCACGCTCAGTAAGCACACTCAGGGCTTCCATCCGCACAGCTTCGCGCTCACCCAGTCGCACAACAATGCGGTTTGCACGGGCCTTCTGAATGCCGAGCTGGCGCGTGGTTGCCTGCTGGTCAATTCGGAGTTGCGACAGTGACATCACCTTAGGTCTCAACTCGTCCATGAGGAGATAACCGACTCGGTTCTCCAGCACCTTGTTGAACGGAGCAGCGTTCAGGGTTTCCAGGGTGCGGCCGAGGTCAGAATTATCCTGCTCGAGGATCTCGGCCATGGTGGTCTTCATGGTGTCGAACGTACCGGCGCTGGCCAGGAGTGCGAGCGCCACATTGTCAATACCGTTGAAGTCAGTCCGCTTCGGCGCCAGCGAAAACGACGGACGGAGTGCCAGGACCAGCTTTCGCTTCTGGGGATCCGTCAGCTTCTCCATGTTGGAGTAGCCGCTGTTGAACTGGATGATGTGCCGGTAGTGAATCGGCTGAAGCTCAGGGCTGCAGTCGATACCTTTCACTGCCAGATGACGTATCAATTCCCCTGCCCTGACCAGTTCTCCGGACTCATAGTCTCGGTAAAGCAGATCTGGCTCCCAGGCGTGTGCCACAAGGCGGTAGGCGTAGCTGTCACCGCTGCGGTGCATGATCGCGCACCGCGGCGCATTCATGGAGTTGGTGTACTCGAAGACGATATAGCTGGAGGCATTGGGCAGATACCAGTTAGCGAAGCTTTCCCGGTTACTCCCTGCCTTGACCAACTGACCAGGCGCAGCCCCATAGAAAACAGGTATGAGCTTCAGAAACGACGACTTACCAATGCCATTTGTGCCATTGACGCTGGTGTTCCCGCTAATCGCTATCTCAGCTTTGGTCCCCGCGCACAACGAGTCGATAAGAACTATCTTGAGCAACTGAGACATCGTAGATTCCTTTCAGATGGCACCGCCACATTTGTAGTCGGCTGATATTTTAGGGTGGTTAACAAGTGCCAGCGCTACAGCAGACCATCCCCCTCAAGGCGGCCAGCCAAGGCCCTAATACAAATTTCCGAGCTTCGATATCCATAATTGCCACTCCATCCTTCACCAGCGCCTTCTTGCTTCCCGAATGCGAATTTATGGCATAGGTGTTGATACTCGGAATCACATCAGAATTTTCACTCCACCTAAGTTTGAATGCTGCCAGCCTTAGATTCCTGACCGAAGCCTAAACCATGACCAAAACGACACAGACGCTGTGCTTGCGCCCGGCACGCTGGCCATCCATCGGATCACCAGCGCGGGCTTAACTGTTAGCGTCGAAGTTACCTTCAGCATTATGAGCGATAGTGTCCGCGTATTTTTAAGCGGACGCGACAGCCCTTACCGTCGGGATATTCATGCACCAACGAGGCTCTTACCACCTATCCCCTATCACCCCGAAGAGGGAAGATAACGCTCGATCTCGGCGATGATCGTGTTCGATGAAGTAATTCGCTGTTCTATGGACTCATCCAGCTTCTGGATAACGTGCTTGTCACGCTCTAGCTTGATGGCACCGAAGAGGTCGAGCTTATCGAGTAGGTAGCAAGCGAAGATCATGCAGAAGGACGTAGAGGCACCAATAATGATCGCCGTGAGCTGTCCGGCGAATGGAATCAACGGCGGAAATGTCATGAGTATCTTTTCCAGTACTTCTTCAAGGGCGATACCGCCGATCAAAATGCCCGCAGCACCAAGCAGCTTCAGCCCCTCATGAGAAGCTTGCTCCCAGGTCATATCCTCTGGTTTAAAGATAAACATGCCTAGAGCTCTCATCAGCGAAAAAACGCCTTCCCGGATCATCCTCACGAGTCGCTTTCCAGTGGTGCAGACCATGTTGATGAGGACCGTAACTATGTTGGAGATAAAGCCTGAAATGAAGCCCTGACCGAACCCCTTGATCACGCCATCCCATTTTGAAGCAACAGTCTTGCCCACTCGAATCAGCCGGACATTGACCTCATCAAGCACGGGAGACTTGTCAGCGTAGCGCTGATACATGTCTTTGATCTCAAGGGTGGCCGCGCTAAAGAACTCCACCATAATAAGACCAAACACCTGCTGAGCCCCCATTTTCAAGCCTTCACTAATGCCTGTCTTTGCGGAATTGACACCATAGAACTTCCCCTTCTGGGCAATTGTTGGAGCGTGCTCTGCTGCGGCCTCTTCACCGCGCTTGACCACCTGCCTCACAAGTTCTGGATCGACCTCGTAATGCTCGCCGTTTTCAACCTCTCGCTTGCCACTTCTTCGTGCAATCCACTCTTGCTTTTCGTGGTCACTCATTGATTGATTAATGGAGCGTTTAGTTATGACAAGATTTCGCGTATCGGTCCCAAAGTCGGCTTTTTCTGCTGCCGACAGCATAAAACCGCCATTCTTGTGAAAGCTTGAAGTGGAAATAATGTGATCCGGACTCGTCTCTTCAGCTTTCAGTTTTTTACCGGTGTAACCGTCCGTTACATTCCGATCTGCATCCATTTGACTGATGGTAAACTGACTACCAACCGACTTTTTACCTTTACCTTGAAATTTTTTACCTTGGCTATTTAGTGACTTTGTGTAGTCATCCCGACGGTACTCATCCTCTTTACGAGCATAAATTTTTTGTTTGGCGTTGTGGATTGTCGTGACATTCCCCCCATTCTTATCGCCTATTTTTTCATGGACAGATAGCACCTTGCCTAGCCCTAGCGGGCCAGCGATAGCACCAATAACATCGCGTTGAGCCTTCTCTAAAGCTTGATCCAGACGATTGCGCTCGAAGGCCTTTTCAAGACGCTTAATCAGCGCTAGGTCTTCACCAGGCAAGGCAACCGAGTTAATTGAAATCATCGAAAAATAGTCAAGTGTCGCAATTCGACTGGTATCCAATGGTGAGTTCAGGAGCGCCTCAACGTCTGCAGCGTCTGCAGCGGGGTGCATCAACGGGCGCCCAGAAATTTTATCCCTTAGTTTTTTTTGCTTGCTGAAAAGATCGGACCTGCTCATATACGTGACCTCAGGCGAGCTTAAAACCATTCCACGCCTGCATGAAGGCATCCTCCATCGGATGCTGAACCTCATCTGCGTGAATAACGATCTGGATAATCTCGTCAAAGACAGGGATTGCCACGCCCGAGTGTTTGGCTAGCTCCCAGGCATCTCGAATCGATGGAGGGGTATCGTAAAGGGATTGAAGCTTGGCGGTTACTTCAGCGGGAATTGAGCTTGCTGAAACCCCCGAAATGAAGAGTTCGATATTTTCGCGCTCTCTCTCACAGATAGAACCATCACAGTTTGCGGTCGCTACAGCTACAGCATGCATAGCGATAATAGCTTTGTAGTGCTCCGCTGCTCCTTTCAGTCCATTGAGCGCGGCCTCTAGGTTTTTCTGTAGATGATCTAGCTCTTGCTGGTGTTGAGCCTTGGTAACTTTAACGCCTTCTCGATAGGCCTCCTCACGTACCTTAGAGTCATCACCAAGCTTATTAGCGATGACGCCCCCCGCTACAGCTGCCGTGCCTGCAGCCGCCACAGCACCTGCACCTGCAAGAGAGCTTGCCAAGGTTGCCCCCGCAAGTAGGGATCCTCCGCCCGTGAAGGGCGCAGCTGCAACAGCTGCGACTCCGACGGATGCCCCAAGCATTACCTTTCCCCACTGAACATCTTTTTCGCCGGATGCCACAGCCCCCGCGTAGTCCTTCGTGGATTCATATGCCTTTGATGCAACGTCGCCGATAACATCCTTGGCGCCACTTGCCGCGTCTGCAACAGCAGACCCTGCCGAGGACAAGCCGCTAGCCGTTGCGTCAATTGCATCACCGGCCTTATCGGCAACTGTGCGAGCCGTGTCAGCAACTACGTCCCTGGCGCTACTTGCCACGTCAGAAACAATGGATCCGGCAGAGGAAAGTCCGCTTGCAGTGACGTCATAAGCATCACTGGCCTTGTCTACGACAACACGCGCCGCATCCCCAATGCCATCAGCCACTTTGGACAGGCCGCTTTTGATCGTTCTGAACATAACTACTCCTTAGTTTTCAGTGTTGCTGAGCTGCTTCGCGAGCATTTTTCTCACGTTTGAGGGCGCTGTACTCGAAATACAGATCCAATGCCTTTCTTGCGATAACGATGAAACCGACTATTGCAAATAGATTTTTCATGGCACACCACTCCACTGACATCAATGAGCCACCATGCGAATATCACATTAGGCCGCTCCCTTCGCAACCACCATACTGGCTGCTCTTACAGGTAAAGTTTTCACCCCATCCCTGTCAGATGGCCTCTCTTGTAGCCCCCAGCAAAACCGCCCCCGCCCCCTTCTTCAGCAGCTCGTACCCCACCGTCAGGAACACATCCCACGTCGACTCGTCGCTGAGCAGCTTGGTCGCCCGATTTGCCCATTTAGTTAGCTGGCACGCAATCCTGGGACATTGGCGTTTTCGCCACGTCGCCGCGACCTGTGCAGATCAGGCTGATGCGCATGCCCGCCTGCAGCCCCGCCGCATAGTTGGCGTGTACTTCGTCCAGCTTGAACTGCGGCTCCATGAATTGATTCACACCACCGCGCAGGGTGACGTAGGGATTGCCGAAGAGATCGGTGTTGATGGAACCCACTACGCCGGTGACTTTGAAACGCTTGCCCTTGAACTGCTGATCAGCCGCCACGGTATTGCGGTCGTAAGCTTGAGCCAGGTGCTGGGCGCTGATTTCACTCCGTGGTTCGGCAGGCGCCGACACATTTTCTGGCTGGCCTTGGCTGGTAGTAGCGGCCGCTGGCCGCGTATCGCTCCGCTCGTGCCCAGCCAGAACAAACAGCGCCAAGCCCAACCAAGCAAAGCCAATTACCCGGCTCGTGGTGCTATGCCCTTGGCGCAGCAAGAACCAGACAAAAACGGCCGGAAACAGGAACACACCCACGCCGAGCCAGAAACCCACGCTCCGGTTAACTACGAGAACTGGCTGCGCTTGAACGGCGGCGGCCTGATCGGCGATAGGCGCACCACAGTGTGGGCAGGCGGCTGCTTGGTCGCTAGCCATACGGTCGCATTCGTAACAGGTGATCAATGCCATGTTGCTACTCCTTGATTGCTCTTCCTGGATTGGCCGGCGCTACCGGCTTGCATGTGCGAACCAAGATATGTAGCGTGACTAGACATATCTAGAGTGTTTGCCCGTACAGGTAAAGTTTTCAAGCAGATGGAGGGGCCATGAAACGCAAGCAATCAATCGAATCCGTACGCTGGGATCTAGCGCTGCGCTATCGCCTGATCGAGACAGTGGCCTGGTGGGAAGGCCGTCTGACCACCAACCACCTGATTCAGAGCTTCGGCATCAGCCGCCAACAGGCGTCGAAAGACATCAACTCCTACATCACAGATTACGCGCCGAAGAACCTGGAATACGACAAGCATCTGAAGGGGTACGTACCCAGCAGGCAATTCAAGCCACTGTTCATCGACGATAGCGCCAGCGCCTATCTGCATCTGCTCAACCAGAATCACGACCGTGCCCCGCATATCGAGGGCCTGGCATTGGCCTATGCACACACCGAGGTGCTGCAGGTGCCGGATCGCACGGTACGCCCGGAACTACTACGCCCGCTTCTGCGGGCCTGCCGAGAAGGGCTGCGCTTGGAGTGTGAGTACGTATCCTTCACTACGCCGGATGCAGAGACACGCTTGATCGCTCCGCATACGCTGATTTACACCGGCATGCGCTGGCACGTACGCGCGTACTGCGAGAAGAATCGCGATTATCGGGACTTCGTATTGAGTCGCTTCCGCGGCGTGCCTGAGCTTATTGATGACCCTTCCGCCAATGGACGCGATCAGGACGCAGGTTGGAGCACTCAGGTGGCTGTCGTGATCGAACCGGACTCACGACTAAAGCCGGAGCAGAAGGTAATCATCGAGACCGACTACGGGATGCGCGAGGGTCAATTGGTGATCGAAACGCGCGGTGCCCTGGTGCAGTACGTCCTGCAGCGCTACCAAATCGACCCGACCAAGGTGCACGCCAAGGCAACGGCACAGCAGATCGTGGTCGCCAACCTGGATGAACTGCAGCCCTGGCTATACCACTAGCAGCTGTTGAGTCCCATCAAGGACTGGCTGAGCCGGTTATGGCTGGCAAGACATTTTCATTTGGTCTTGCAGCATCACGATCAACATCAACGACGCGAGGACCGCACCTTGGAAACAGCACAATGGATCGCCTTGTTCAAGCAAGCCTTTTGCTCAATGGACAAGAAACTTGAGCAGGTTCTGCAGCTAAACAGCTGCCGTGAGCATTGGATACAGGCTGAAATCAGCCTGTATGCCTGGTTCGAAGAAAACATTGAAATTTGGACCGATCTACCAATCGGCGGAGGCCGAAAAGCTGATCTTTATGCCCAAGATGAAAGAGGCGCGACATCCATGGTCGCTGAGGTCAAGTGCCTGAGCGACGCATCGCAAGCCAAGTGTCTAGAAGGGGATTGGTCCGTACGAGCCGATATCGAAAGGCTTAGCTCCTTTAACACCTCAACCCGTTTATTCGTGCTGGTGATTGCTAAAGGTGAGCAGGAAAGCAATACCGGTAAACGTCTTCGCACTGATACGTGGGTGGAAGGGCGCGAATCCATCAACCTAGATTTGGGGCATGCGTTGATTCGGATATGGGCCTTATAACCTTGCCTACCAATGCGTCGACCATCTCCATCACCTGAATCCGACCGAGCTCAGTCAGATGGCACGGCCGCCGTAAGCGAGCCGTGCCAACCCAATCATCAGCAGCATCGAACCCAACAGCACGAGATATTCACTCAGTGAGCTCAGAATGATCATGGAAGGCCTCCTCGGTAGTGACGAGATGACCATAACCTCGGCCCCCACGAACCGCGACACGTAAACTTTCCGCCCGTAAAGGTTTCGGGCACATCCGAACCTGCACTAGCCTCCGGTCATTAACGGTCCTTGGCAGATTGGTAAGCGGCCCCGCGCTCGCGCTTGCCAACGGCAACCACCACGACCAGATCGACGAGCAGGCCACTGCTGCCGTCAGTGCCTAGGACAAGCCCTGCTGCCAAGGCCTGCGCCAGGTAGACGCCGCTTAAAGTAAGTCCCGCCAAACCTCGTTGCGCTCGATGACTCGGATAAACGCCTGAGCGCTGAATCCGTCCGGATAAAGTGTGGCGATCGCCTCCTCTTCCTCCGCGCCCTGGTCAAACGCCCTCAGGTAATGCTGCTCATCACGCAGCGCGACCTCCAGGACTTCTCGGGATACCACAAGAGCACCATCAACAACCTCCCCATCCAGCTCAATCGAGGTGTCTACAACCCAAGCGTGCAAGTGTGGCAACGGATCGGAAATCTCCAGCCCCAGCGCGTCACGCAAGTTAGCGTCCGCCAGCAATGCAGGGAGCGCCGCAGGGCTTTACGCTTCAACTGTCTGGCAGCCTTACGTAACGTATTCGTGCGGTGAAGCCAGACTTCGTGGCCGTTGGACCGGATAAATCCTGACTTGACCTCGAGCAGTAGCAACACGTCTTCGAGGCACGCCAGCACATCGATCTCTCCTGCATCGCCCTCATCCATGCGAGGCGGCTGGTAGCCCACCACCACCTGGAAACCTCGCTGCCGAAGAGACGCAGCCAGTTCGTGTTCGACACGTTCAGTTTCGGAGCGAAGCTCAGGTCTGCGCGTATCCACGCGACGCAAATTGTTTACTGCGGCGGTGAGGCTGTTCTGTCTTCCTGCTATCCAGGGAAACTGAAAGCTGAAGCGGCCGATTTTGTAGAACGGCCGCTCGTATAGGCTGGGCGTCGGTTGATTAGGCGCTTGCTTGATCTGCTCGGACAGCGCCTGAAGATCACTGGTCCAAAACTGCAGAATGGCTTTGGCGGCCTCTGGATCACCTGCGGGATGCTCATCACTGACCGTCCACGCGCGGATCCGCGCCACCTTCTCCGGCAACGCCGACCAGGTCATGGGAAAGCGATTCTCTCCCTGCAGCAGCCCCTCAAAAGCCAAACGCCCCAGTGCCCCTATGGAATCCCCGGAGTCAGCCAGGTATCGCCGATAAGGTCGCAGATAGGCCTGCTCGAAAAAGGCGTTAGTCAGCTCACTGGCCAGCATGGCGTGATGCAGCGAGACCTCCGCCCCATTATTAAGCCTGATGCTTTCGCCTAGCCCAAAAACCACCTGCAGATAGAGCTGGCTACGAATCGCTTTGATGTAGGCAAGCTGGTTGGCTTCATGGTTTTCAGCACTCCCGATGACCTGCCCGGCCAGCTCAGAAGCCGCAAAAACATCAACCGCGCGGCGCATCCAGTAGCACCATAGCAGCTGGCTTTTTCGCTCAGTGCGCTGCCAGCGCAGGGTACCCTCGTCTGTTTTGTTGAAAATGACTGATTGCCCAGGCTGGAGCTGGTAATCGCATTCACTATCGAAGCAAAACCAGTCGATGGAGCGCTCATAGTCAATGAGCTCCCGCGTTGTCTCGATCATCGCGCCGACTGCTTCTAGGTTTACAGCGCACTGCGCGCCTTCCCCAGGCTGCGGAAACAACATGGGCGACAGATGCTGCCTCAACGAACGGCCGAGCACATCGGCAGAAAGCCGAAAATCAGACTCGCCACAAGACTTCAGCTTACGCAGGATGATCCGCTCGTAAGCAAGCCAATCCATGCCTGCTGGATCGTCACCAGCATCCCCGAGACGGGCATAGGCCAATACGCTGAGATAGGAAAGCAGCTCCAAAAGCGTCAGAGACTGCAGTTGTCGCTCAGCACTCTTGATCACGGCTTCAAAGGGTTCCAGCTGCAGCAGCAGACGCTCGCAAACTCCGAAGAACGTCTGCCACTGCTCGCAAGTGCAGTTTTCTTTAAGGTGAGTCCAGAGAGGCGAATCCCTACGGGTGAAAAGCTTGGAGTAGCGAATGGCCCAGCGCAGCTGATCAGGGTGGTGAACTGCCAGGTGATCCAATAGCTCAGTACTGATCACATCATCAAAATGCAGTACACGCGCAAGCGCCAGACTGGCCAGAGCAGCTCCCTCTAGGTTTGCGGGCTGCCACCAAAAATCGGCGCCAGCCAGCCCAAAGGCACGATGCCTCTGGGTGTACTTTCCGCTTGGTCGTTGATCGAGAAAGTCATGCAGACACTCATCAAGCGCAACGCCGCATGCCAGGTAGCGCGCATACTCTGCGAACTGCGTCTGGTAGTAGTCCCTGCACCGCAAGTTAGGCCCCACTAGCACTCCCCGGGGCAATAGCAGCGGAGGCTGGAGCCACCTGACCAGCAGCCGATGAGCCCGTGCAATGCCTAACGTGCAAAAACTCAGCCTTCCTGCTCAGCACGTAGCACCTCAGCCCAGAAAGAATCGATATCGATCGTATGCGCGCCCTGATCGAGCCCAAGCCGGCGCAAATCGAGTGTCCAGCTCAGCGATCGAGCAGAATATCCCGCTGTAGGAACAATCGCCCCCAGCTCCTCCAAGACAGCAGCGAGCTTACTGGTATTGGGCGGATTGGCGCCGGTCGCCTGAAAGTAAGCTACCCCCATGCCTTTTGGGGCAGTGCCATCACGAACATCGGTAGCGCTGTTTGCAAGGGGGAACGCACTCGAGCCAAAGTCAGTCCAGAGCTGCATCAAGGTTAAAGAGATGTCCGCCAACGTAAAGGTCGGACCGCCCTCGATAGCAATGCCACTGTCCGTCAGTTTGTAGCGAAAGGGATTCCCCTTGCTTAGCGTCTGACAGTCGTTCCAAAAACTATCGTCCTCATCTTCTTGGGCGCGGTCCATGACCTGCTCGGAAATCGCCGCGGATGCGCCTGTCTGAGTAGCATCCAGGTCATACCCAATCATGAAAAGCGCAGCCTCGAGCGCCCGTAGACGAGTATCAAAACACTCAATCTGATTGAATCGACTGTTCTGCGCCGCAGGCTGCTCTAGCACGTCACTGAGCAACCAACTGGCTTTCAGATTCCAGGCAGCATGGTTAGCCCCTGACTTTAACCTCGGAAAGAAAAATTCTGACTGGCCTGGGTTACGCCGTTTAGGGGACGGGTCATTAGCTGCGCTCTTTGCAGGAGCCCACGGGAAACGAAGCTCTTGCGGCACCTCTGACAGCCCAGCGGCCTGACAAAACTTCACAACGGCCCAACCCAACGCCGCAGCAACACGGCTGTCATAAATAACGAAGCGGTCGCAGATGAGTGAATAGACCTTGGTCATCCCGGCATTGAACCGGAGATCTTTGGCAACTAGCAGAGGATGATCAGTGCTTCCTGCATCCAAGGCTTGCCTGGTGCTGGATAGAACCTGAGGTAGATTGGCTTGATTCGCATGCAGCCAACGTACGTTGCCAGCACGTACGCCACCCCATGTCATGACGTCGACTGCAGCCGTTACAACCGAGTGATCGCTTCCCTGGGATCCCAAAGCGCTCTGAAGATCATGACTAAGCGCCTGAAGAGTGGCTGCGCTGGATTCGAAAGTGGTGCCTGTCGGCTCTCCGAGACGCTGATTGCCTGGGTGCGGCCAGTGATACTGGGCATAAGCGTCATAAAGGCTGTCGCAGCGCCAGACACATCCCGAACGACGGTTCGTGTACTGATGCGCGAAGGTATCGCCATCGAGGTTCTCACTCATCCATTTGACGAAATTCGCTACGGCGGGAGTCTGTAGGTAGGTGCTCTTTTCCATTCGTGACGTCCTTGAGAAGAATCTTGAACCAACCTGGTTGCTGCGCCAGATCAAAGTCTGAGGCTGGGAATGAGTCAATTGTCCTCAGCAAGGCGCAAGCTAGAAACCTCATCCGCATCCCTCATCGCGATCGCTGTGCTACTCCCCTGGTCGATAGCAAAATCACGCCAGAAGCGGTACAGCCGACGCTCGGGATCAGGTGGTGAATTGAACGGAGAACTGTAGAGTTCAACAAGCGCTTCGCTCGCGCACCGCCCACCGAGCATTGCGGACCATTGCAACCAGTAAACCCCGGAGGCCATGTCGTGCTCTGTCGATGATTCATTCAGTGCCAGCCGTCCACGATAAAAACCTGCCAGCACATCCCCCTCTTCGACCGCCCGCTTGTACCAGAGCATGGCCCTGCCATGGTCGACCATGACACCTTCGTCACCCTCTTCGTAGATTGCTCCCAGCGCCAGCGCAGCACCTGGAGCACCATGCTCGAATGCTTGCTCGTAGTAGTCGATGGCAAGAGCAGGATTCGTGACCATCCCCTTGCCGTAGTAAGCCTGCTCAGCCAGGTTGAAAAACGCTTCGCCGCTGCCCTCGACAGCAGCTAGCTTGAACAGCCGCCTGGCCAATATCGGGTCAGATGCCAAGCGCGTTCCATTGAGCCATAACCAGCCCAAATCATTCATTGCATCGGGGTCGCCATCAACGGCCGCAGCCCTCAGGCAAGGGTATGTTTGATGAATCTCGATCAGGTCAACCAATCCCAGCAGTGGATTAGCCGCTTTGACTTCATGCAGATTGGCAAACCTGGCCTGCCCTGCCAGCTCCGCGGTGCGCAAGGATGGAATCCCAACCCCGCTGTAGAGACGCTGCATTTCACCCGGCTCGACAACCACAACTTGCTCAGGCATCGGGAGCAATCGCTCCAGCAGATTGAACACACAGACCGATTTGCTCATGCTGCAGCCCTATCGTTAATCGCAGGGCTATTTTCCGTGAGTCTTGCGACACCTCATGTCGTGTTGAGCACAAGGATGCAAACGTGGATCAGCTATTTCGCCAGGACCTGATTCTGGGAATTCTTCCCGGCAAGGAAAACGCGTTGGGCAGTACAGCCATTCGCGAGCGCGTAGCTCGACAAGGTCTGAATGTCGACCTGAGGACGATCCAGCGGGACCTGAGCGACCTGAAGGAAAAATACCCTCATGTACACAGCAGAAAAGACGGACGCTCGACGCTGTGGTGGGCGGAAAAGTCCCTTTCCCGATTGTCGATGCTTCCCACCGATGCAATGAACCTGACCATGATCATGGATCACGCCACGCGTTTTGGGATGGCTGCGCAAGTCGAACGACTGGCCCCGCTTCGTGATTACGCTGTTTCCCTGCTCAAAGGCAACCGGCCCAGTCAGGATGTTTCCAATAAGATCACCAGCAACACGCGCTTCATTACCCTGCAGCCCAGCGTGGTCAAACAAGAGGTGCTGGACGTCATTCAGCAAGCGCTTTTGGACGGCATGTCAATCGAAGCGCTCTACCAGAAGCGTGGCGCCGACGAGCCCAAGCTGCTCCAACTAAAACCGCTGGGGCTGTCCTATCAAGATTCGAACATCTATCTCTCGTGCGTCTTCAAGGGGTTGCCTCAAGGCAGTATTGCTGCGCTGCCCCTGCATCGTTTCAGAACCGCACGCACGATGTTCGAGGATATCGCTGCGCCAGAGGACTACGACATCAATTCAATCCCCGCAATGCGCAGCCTGGTGGGTCTGAGAACGGATCATCCTGTCCAGATCCGACTCCGCGTCAGCCACACCTTGAGCGAGCGCCTGCAGGAGAACCCACTCACTGAAGACCAGACTCTGGAACCGGAAACGACGGACTGGTGGCTTATGAGCGGCAGCATCCACCTCAGCCAGGGTTTGGACTTGTGGCTGCTGAGCCAAGGTGAACATCTGGAAGTTCTCGAGCCCACCGCCCTTCGTGCGCAAATCGCAGAGTCGGCTAAGCGCATGGCGGCTCTTTACGCCGGCGAGTGATTGCGACACAGAACGTCGCCCTTCGGCAGCATCATATCTCCACCTTAAAAATGGAGACCTGCTGATGAAAACCTACTCCGCCTTTTTACAACGTGTCGTGGCGAATGCTGGGCCGCGGGCCAATTTCACGATCACCGTCCAAGCGGTGAACTCGGCCATGGCACGGGTAACAGCAGAAGCTCAGTATCCTGGATACAAATGCATCAACGCTCCGGTGCAAGTCCGGTAACTGTTCCAATCATGCGGCCTCGGGACTACCTCTTTTACCTGCTGGGCATCGGTGATGACCCGCAGGTCGCCGTGCCACTCGTTGCGCAGCAGTCGTCGCCCCCGATTCAAGAGGGCTGCTACGAAATTGCCTTGCTCGCCGCTACTGAGGAGGAGGCACTACGGGCATGCAGGGAATTCCTTGAGAGAGGTAGCAGTCCTCACGAACTCCCCAAGCAGAGGCAATCGCGCCACAACTTCCACGCAATCGCCCCGGATGCCACCTGGCCAACGCAGCGATTCCACGAGCTTCACTGGCTATGCAGCCACAGGGACTCGCCAGCCAATCTACAGCGCCTGAAGGGGCTGGCCGACATCATCCATGTACATTACCTCCGACCAGCTCCTTCAGCGATGCCCGCCGGCATTCGCGTCTATCAGTGGACGAAAGAGCAAGACATGTTCGACTTCTGGCATGCCCTGTACGCTGCCCGGGACAACCCAAATTTACTTGGGTTGGACTGGACCAGTTATGCCACCTGGAATCCGCAACAACTGATCGGCAGGTACGTCTCAGCGCAAGCGAAATCAGCCCTTCAAGCATTGCAGCATTTACGAAACCGTGTGCGACTGCACCAGTCAGATCGTGCACAGGAGGCACTGCTAGTCGTTGAAGGCACGCCTACGCTTACGCTCGGCGAATACGCAGCGATAGTCGGCAGTCTGGCGGAAGTACTGGGATGTGAAATCGCCCCAGTGCTTCATCTCACGGATCTGCATGAAGGGTGCAAAATGAAACTGCTGATTTTTCTCCGCAGTGACGGGCCCCGCTACTGACTGCCGCGATCAGATATAACGAAATTTCAGACCTGAATCATTTAAGGGAAGACGGGTGCGTATTGCCCTCTTCAGCCCTTCCCTTCTCAGGAGTCTGAACGATGTCGATTAACTGCCCTTCCTGTAACTCTTCACGCGTCACAGCGCGCAACCATGCCCGCAAAATCGGTGGCGCAGCCGGTGCTGTAGGTGGAGCCGCAACCGGCGCGGCGAGCGCTGCAGCCGGAGCGCAGAGTGGTGCCGCACTGGGCGCGGTCGCTGGCCCCATCGGAGCGGCCTTGGGCGGCCTGGCTGGTGCCATCCTGGGCGGCTTGGCTGGCGGCGCCGTCGGCAGCCTCGCCGGTGCACGCATGGGTGAAGAAATCGATGCCCGCGTGCTCGATAACTTCGAGTGCCATGCCTGCGGCCACATCTTTTCCCTCAGCGACCAGTAATCCTGCCTACCAGGCGCGCCACGCGCCTTCATTCACTCCCATTCCCACCGGCTCGGCACTCGACTGCCGGGCGATAGCCAGTTCCGCTGGCAAGGAGATCTGTATGGCTCACCTCATCGAGCAAATGGCCTACGTCGGAGCCACCCCGTGGCACGGCCTGGGTAATCAACTTACCCAAAAGCAGCCCCTTGAAGTCTGGCAGCGCGAAGCCGGTATGGACTGGCAGATCCTGGAAAGCCCTGTTCATTTCAAGTCAGACGCGATTGGCCATCTCGGCACGATCCACTCGTTCCCCGAGCAGAAGGTATTGTTCCGTTCGGATACCAAGGCGCCGCTGTCGGTGGTCTCCCAGCGCTACCACACCGTGCAACCGCGCGAAGTGCTGGAGTTCTACAGGGACCTGACCGAGGTCTCCGGCTACGAGCTGGAAACCGCAGGCGTACTCAAAGGCGGCCGCAAGTTCTGGGCGCTGGCGCGTACCGGGCAAGGCGCGGCGCTCAAGGGTAACGATCAGGTCAACGGCTACCTGCTGCTCGCCACCTCCTGCGACGGCACCCTGGCCACCACGGCAACCCCAACCACCGTGCGTGTGGTCTGCAACAACACCCTGACCATCGCCTTGGATGGCACCAGTCGCGCGATCAAGGTGCCGCACAACACTCGTTTCGATCCCCAAGCGGTGAAAAAGCAGCTCGGCATCGCCGTCTCGCAATGGGACGACTTCATGTACCGCATGCGCGCGTTGGCCGAACGCAAGGTGCAGTGGCATGAGGCACTGGGCTTTTTCATGAACGTGATGTGCGAGACCAGTCCGACCGGTGCACTGCCAGAACATCTGCCCAACGAGCGCGCCCTGCGCAAGGTACAGGAGCTGTACGAGGGTCGTGGTCGTGGCAGCCAGCTGGACTCGGCACGCGGTACCGCCTGGGGCCTGCTCAATGCCGTCACCGAGTACGTCGACCACGAGCGCCGTGCACGCAGCAACGAGTACCGCATGGACTCGGCCTGGTTCGGCCAAGGCGCGCAGATCAAGCAACGCGCCTTGGACGCTGCGCTGCGGCTCGCCGCTTAAGCCTCCATCAAATCAATCCCTCGCGCCCGGTCAGCCTTGTGCTGGCCGGGCGTTTTTATGTCTGCAGGTGAGCAACATGAAAGCAACTTCACTGAACAGCAGCACCCGCAAGAAACGCCCTGCCTTGCGCCTGGTCAGCACCAAGGAGCTGCCGCGCGAGGACTGGCTGCAAATCCGCAAGCAAGGTATTGGCAGTTCGGATGCGGCAGCAGCGGTCGGCCTCAATCCCTACAAATCGCAGCTGGAACTGTGGCTGGAGAAAACCGGCCGCGACACCAAACTGCCGAAAACCGATCCGCATGACGAAGAAAGCCCAGCCTACTGGGGCAACGTACTCGAGCCTATCGTGGCCTGGCACTACAGCAAGCGGACAAAGAACCGCGTGCGGCGCATCAACGCCGTGCTCCAGCATCCAGATCCGGACATGTCCTGGATGTTGGCCAACATCGACCGTGAAGTGATCGGCGCTGACGATGTGCAGATCCTCGAATGCAAGACCGCCGGCATAAACGGAGCACGCCTTTGGAAAGAGGGCGTGCCCGAGTATGTCCAACTGCAGGTCATGCACCAGCTCGCCGTAACCGGCAAGCAGGCGGCTGATGTGGCTGTACTGCTCGGCGGTCAGACGCTGGAGATTCACCGAATCGAGCGTGACGAGCAGATGATCACGCGGCTCATCGAGCTGGAACGCAGGTTCTGGCAGTACGTGGAAACGGACACACCGCCACCGGCCGATGGCTCGGCATCCGCTGAAATGGCCCTGCGCTGCCTCTATCCGGAAGACAACGGCCAGGTCATTGACTTCAGCAGTCATGCCGGACTGACCGCAGCCTTCATCGAGCTGAAAGCCGTTCGCCAGTCGATTGCCGACAAGGAGAAGCGAGAAGCCGAGCTCAAGCAGATGTTGCAGCAAGCCATGAGTGACGCCAGCCGGGCTGAGTTCGCCAGCGGTTACGTCAGTTGGCGCAGGGCCAAAGATAGCATTGGCTTGGACGTCACTCAGCTACTCAAGGACAAACCTTACTTGCAGGCCAAGTATCCGCTGCTGAAGCCCGGCACGCGGCGCTTCTTGGTCGGCTGAATCCGGCTGTTTCCACCCGTTCCCTCCCCCTTGGCCAGTCCATGCAGTTCGCGCTGCATGGCTGGCCTTTTTTCGTTTCCAGGAGAACACCCATGTTGAAAGGTCTGGCTCTAACGCCCCCAGTGATTGGGCGCATCTCGATCGGCAAAGTCGTCGAGAGAAACGGCAAACGTCTGCCTGAGAAAGACGATCAATTCACCATCACCTCCCAGGTGCAAGGAAAAGACGGCTGGTTACTGCATCCACTCAACGACCAGCTGCGCCAAGGCAAAGAGGACAAACTGCGCAGCATCCCGATCCGCCTGATGTTCAACGAACCCGAGCTCAACTTCCGCGCCGACTACACCCTGTTCGATCGGCAAACCGGACGCCCGGTTTGTGTGGGCAATGGGGAAACCTGCAAGCGCATTGGCCAGGATGGAATCGAGACACTGCCGTGCCCCTCACCAGATGCCTGCCCACTGGCCAAAGGGGGCGCCTGCAAACCGTATGGCCGACTGAACGTGGTTATCGGCGATGAGGATCCGCTTGGCAGCTTTGTGTTCCGCACCACTGGTTTCAACAGCATCCGTACCCTCGCAGCACGCCTGAAATACTTCCAGGCGATCTCAGGCAATCGCCTGGCCTGCCTGGCATTGGAGCTGCGCCTGCGCGGCAAATCCACCCGGCAAAGCCATGGCACGCCAATCTTCTATGTGGACATCACGCTGCGTAGCGGCATGAGCGTGGAGGAGAACCTGCTGGCCGCCAAGCAATTGGATGAGGGTCGCCAAGCGGCCGGCTTCGACCAGCGCGCGCTCGATAGCGCCGCGCAGCAAGGGCTGGGCAATGGCGCCTTCGAAGACAACGAAGAGGACAGCGGCGCGATTGTCGATGAGTTCTTCCCGCTCACCGAACCAGCGCCCACCACCAGCGAGCCTTCATCCCCACAGCGCACAGCCCTGGCCGCCAAGCTGGAATCGCTCAGCAGCGAAGCGAGGCCCTAAGTCTCAGGAGGTTCTTCATGGAAACACGATGCCTGATTTGCGAATCGACGCTCGTGGTCACCAAGGCGCAAGCGCAAGCCGTCTCTCTACTGCTGGGAACGCTAGGCGGCTTCTTGGAGGGCTGTTCGGAGATGCGCGTGCAGAGCGACACGCACCAAAACCGCGATATCGGCGACACGTTTCAAATGGGGCTCGAACGGCTTACACGCGCCGTAGAAAGCGCAACCTCTGGATGCGCACAGGGCTGGGAATTTGCCCAAGACGTTCAGCGTTATCACTTCGGGGAATTCGAGTGCCTTTGCCTGCGCTGTGGTGCACGTTTCGACCAACAGCCTAGCGACACCCTTACGCCTCTGCCAGGCGATCCGCCAACTGCTCGACCAGCCCCAGGATCAACTGACGGTCCGCAGGTGAGACCGTAGCCAGCATACGGCTGATCCGTTGCGCCTGATCGTCAGTTCGCGGGCTTGCTTCTGTCAGCAAGTCCGCGGCCTCGCACTCGAAGATGGCGGCGAACTCCAGCAACCGAGAAATGTTGGGGATGACGATACCCCGCTCGATGCGGGAAATCGCCTCGCTGCCAATGCCAAGCCGCTCGGCCACATGCTCTTGCGTCATACCGACGCGGACGCGCTGCTTGGCAATCGCTCGACCTACAGCTTCGGCTAGGTGCTTCTGATCAATCTCGGACATGTCGCCTCCCATCTCACCCTGGATGGTTGGCTAACCACTTATTGACATGAAGGACCCAAAAAGTCGAATCTCAACCTTTAAAGCCCATATACAACCTAAACACTCAGGAATCCCCCTGCAGGATGCAGCCCGCTTCAAACCTTCCCTTTCATTTTCAAAGCATTCGAGGATCACATGAACCTGCGAACGTTCATTCTCGCGCCGCTTCTGCCCCTGGCGTTGGCCGGCTGCAACGAAGCCATCGATACCGTCAAGAACGGTCGAATGAAAATCAACGAGCAATACACCGTCGACCAGGCGTTCAGCAATCGAAGCATTTGCGACAGCGTCGATTGGGACGTCATCACCGATGACAGAAACAGAGAACTTGTTCAGTACAAGTGCCATATCACCGGCATCGAGTCGTACTACGCACAGGAAAAGCAACGTATCCGGGAGAACTTGCTCAGCGGCTTCGATTTGGAAAAGCGGGCTGCCCAAGTCCATCTAGAACCGGCACGCATGGAGGTGGAAGCCGCCGATAACGCGCTGAATAAACCGCGGCCCGCCAACACTGCTACCTTGGACAGCGACCGGCTCACAGACCTGCTGGCCCGGGAGGATCTGCTCTCCGAAAGCGCCCCCTCACGCTCGCTTCAGAACTATTCCGACAGCCCAGAGGTTGCGGCAGCTGCACAGCGTTACTTCTTGAGCTACGTGCGAGACACAACCTCTCCTCAGTTCGCTGCACACAAGCAGAACGAACAGGAGTTACTTCGGGCCATGGCGACTGAACGCGAAAAAGTTCAAACCCAGATTGCTGAGGAGCGGGCTCGCCTGAGCGAAGTCCAGAATGCTCGCGGGCAAGAATCGGTGGCTCACGCTCAGCAGCGCCTGAACCGGGCAACGGAGCTCTATGAAAACCTGCAGAGCTCCGTTGCTGCCAAGCTTGAGGAACTGGATGTCCAGCACGCCGCCAAGCTGAAGCAGTTCGACGGTGCAGCCACCATAGAGTCAGTAGCCGAGGTCTTTGAGTGGGTCGTCAAGGGTGAGGAAATCGAACTCGTCTGGTCGGGACTGGAAGGCACTTACAGCGACGGGCAGATCAAGAGGTTTGGCCACATCAATCGGCTCGGCAGCCTGCAGGACGTCTATCGCAATAACGTGAAGACCTATTCCGACCTACGCCAAAAAGCGCCGCTGCTGTAGGTGCCCCATGAAGCGACTAATAGCACTTGTTCCGATATTGCTGCTGGCGACCTCGATCAACGTCCAGGCCAATGCCTACTGTGATTCCAGGCGATCTGCTCAAGAGATTGAGACCTGCTATCGGCAATCCCTGACGGCGCTCAAACGAGCTGTCGACAAGGGATTCAATAAAATCATGAACAGTCCCAACTACATCGAAGCGACCAAGCAGCGTATTCAGCAGGAGCAACGCGTTTGGGAGCAGAGCGTCCAGACCAACTGCCAGAACTATGCTTGCGTTGAGTATCAGTTCCAGGGCCGGCTGCTTCAGCTGGGTCGAATGAAAGCAGATCCAGCCCCCTCAGCGATGGATGCTGAGGCGTGCCTGGATGCCTGGATCGCTGCCTATCGCCAAGATGAAGGAGACGAAGTCGCGATCATCCACGACCAAATCACCGAGTGGCAGCAATGGTGTAGCGAAGGCCGCTTGCCCTGATGCCCCACTGACACAGCTGATCTGAAATACGGGTTCAGCTGATCCCCCTCAAACCGCCAGATCACTCGATGGTCCGGCGGTTTTTTTATGCCCCTACAAACACAGCCGTATGGAGGTCCTATGACTGCCAAATTCAAGGCCGGCGAGTCCGCTGGCACCTACATCGCCGATGCACCGGTGACCGAAGCCGATATCGTGGAAATGGCTCAACATCTGGCCAGCAAGCGGCTGCGTAAAGGCCAGGCCTTGCATCAACCCAAGGAGGTTTTTAGCTACCTGCAGCTCCTGCTGCAGGACTATGAACATGAGGTATTTGCACTGCTACTGCTGGACAGCAAGCACCGTGTCATTCGATTTGAGGAGCTGTTTCGCGGCACCCTGGACAGTGCCAGTGTCTATCCCCGCGAAGTCGTCAAAGTAGCGCTGGAACACAATGCAGCAGCAATAGTGTTGGTGCATAACCACCCTTCCGGTGATCCGGAGCCAAGCCATGCAGACCGTGTCCTGACCAGCAGGCTCAAGCAAGCACTCGAGATGGTGGGCGTACGCACGCTCGACCACATTATCGTGGGGGCTGAAGGCTGCGTATCGCTCGCCGAACAGGGATACCTGTGAAACCGTGCGGATCCATGAAGACACACGTCGATATCGACCAGCACAGTAGATCCAGCGTGGGCAGCGTAGCAGCTGCCCACGCCAATCCATGCCCGATATTTTTTTGCCTTGAGAGACCAAAGCTCCGAGGTTTCGTTACGTCTGCAGACGGACGCGATGAATTCCCGCGGTTGTTTCGCAGGGCTACAGAGATGGCTGACCATCTCGTTCCCGAAGCCGAGCCAGGATCCATTCCTGCACCTCGGACTCAACCCACGCTACAGCCTTACCCCCCAAAGCAACTGAGCCAGGGAAGCTCCCCTCCTTCATGACCTTGTAGACGGTAGAGCGGCCAAGGCCGGTCAGTCGCATCACTTCTTTCAGTCGAATCAGTCTCATGGTCGGCACTCCGGTAGTTAGTCCATGAGATGGCTCAGGGGAGTTCGGTTTTAAGACGACTCAGCTGACTCATGCCAAAGTTTCGCTGGCCGTCCCCATACACCTTGGTCCTCTTTTTGGCGAAGTAGCTCAGGCGGTAGAAGACCGACTGATACTGCCGCTCGAACAGCTGATGCTGAATCTTCAACGGCGATACAGGCTGCTGTGGGAAGTGAACCCCACTCCTTGCGACGAACCAGTCCAAGCCCAGTGCCACACCCCAGGCTTTGTAGATACGACCCGCAAGCATTTCATCATAGTTGCAGCCAGCAGGATGCAATTTCGAGTAATCGCCCAAGGTGAAGTAGGCATCGCGATTCAGCATTAGTGCTAGGTGATAATGCGGCTGGCTCGCGTCGTTCCACTCGCGCACCCAAACATAGCGAAGCATCGGATCGTAGGCTCTACCCCCTAACGCTGGCTTAATGGACTGGTCATGCTCAAGCTGGCGCTTAAGTGATTCGATGAAGCCAGTTATTGCCCCTTGAGGCAATATGAATCCTCTGGGTGCTTTTAGGTCAAACCGAATAACCGTCCAGCGCGAATGCATGAGCAAGCCATCCAGCAGTAAAAGGCAGATATTCTTCAGATAGTCTGAGTTAAGGTCACTGGGTGTTAACTGAACAGGAAAGCCTTGCCATTCAGCTGCGCTAGGTGGTGGTTGGCGGTACATGATTAGCTCCTATGATGGGTTCATAGGAGCTCTCTCATCAGTACATATTCACACACACTGAAATATACTCGTTACACCAGCAAACATAAAACCTAATCAATAATAACTAACCAACGTAAAAATACATCCACGCTCCTAAGGCAGCTGAAGGCTGGGCTAGGCTCCGGCATCTCACTCATCTTGCGTCAGCGCTCCGAACTTATTCCGAATGAATGACGCCGCCTACCTCATCAGAGCGATCTCTGGCTGGTGTTTCACGCGTCCACATTTGACCTTTAGCATCCACAAGCACTGAGTAGATTTAGGATGGCTAGCAAGAGCTAGGCATGACCAGCGGAAAAGCCTCCTTTTTGGACCGCTAAGCAAAAAAAATAGTCTAGAAAAATGCTATAAATATTACTAGTAAGCAAGAAAATATATAACCCCAAGGAGCATAAGAAATTGAAATCAGATCATTTTGGAATAAAAAAGGAAACCATTAATGAACTTATGAGCCGACTTCGCAGATCTAAACTAAGCAAAAGGGAGATAATTTGGATATTAGTCTTTTTAAAATCAAAAAAACCCTCCTCCATGAACAGCGAAATTATAGACCTGCCAAATTTAGACCAAGCAATATCCAGCATGATTGTGGCAGCCCCTAGCATTTTGCCATTGATTAATTCAGGCCTTTGCAGAGAGCTTTTAGAAGAAAAGGCATTAGCCTGGATAACCGAAGACAAAATCCAACATGACTGGATTAAAAACAAAATAGACAAGACATTAACAAGCAAAAACATTAAGCCAAGAAACCTCCACGGAATAGCCCCAACAAAAATTACAAGCAAAGATTTCTTGATAGCAACAATTGACACATGGAGCATAGAGCTATCTGAGAAAAACGATATCGTCACAAATCTTAAAAACGAATGGCAATCCAAAAGAAACCCATATAACCACTTTAGCTGGGCCTTAAATGCAGACGAAAGCTATATATCCACATGCATATGGGACTGGATAAAAAATAATAACACCCATATCCAACCTCTACAAACAGCATTCAAAAGCCTCGAAGAGGTGATGCAGCATTTTAATCAAGTTTCGACTAGCGAATACGAACTAGAAGCTATAAAAAAATACGCAAAAAATCGTTGGTATCAAAAAACCTATAGAGAAAACCTAAAAGGAAAAAAGCAACAGAATCTTGTGCTGTCGGAAAAAGCAGTATCACGACTAAAATTGCTATCTAAGAAACATGGCATTAAGCGTAATAAAGTAATAGAGCTATTACTCAAACTAGAAACAGAGCAAAACCTCTACCTCAAGCAAGCGTTAAAAATCATGCACATTGAGGAATAAGCCTCCACCGGAAATATCACGGTAATTAGGCTGAAACTATGTCGCTGATCTTAGGCCCGCCCAAAACAGCCTTCCGAATCATGGAGAGTGTTCTAGCGCCAGGCTGACGTTATCAAGCACTTAGATCGCGGCCGGCGACGAGCAACGTCAATGCTTTGCCACATTCAGGTATGTAGGCAACGACTGAGACGTGATCACGTCGCCGAGCTATTGGCCAAGCTGAGACTAAGGGGTCAAGGCCGGTAGTAGCACAAGCTAGGCACGCGGCACCCGCTTTCGGTCGAAAGTTGACGACGGTAATAGGCAGGAACCGGTCAGAAGCAGTCACTCCGCTCGGGTACTTCGATTTCGACGTCAGCTGCGTTCAGATAGTGCCCTCCTCAACACGCGATATTTTCTGACACTGCACGAGGCGTGCATACTGGATAATCATAGTCGTCACGGTGCGTTCGCCAACGCGCATGATCGCTATCAGGATCGGGGCTGATTGATCGAGGGAACGCCGTGGGGCTGTATAAGAGGTGGTGCAAGTCCACCAAAGAAAAGGACAAGCGCAAGCATTACTGGACCTATGTCGAGAAGGATGGTGGCCGCGACGAGATCCGCGATGACCTCGCCAAGACCATCCGCTCTCACTACGATCGACTCGAACTCATCGCCGAAGACGTGAAGCGACTGGGATACGAAGTCGCCAGTGAAATTCTCAGCGCCAAAATGCCCCAAACGGCCAAGGGCCGCTCCGGCGATCTCGGCGAGATTCTCGCGACCGAGCTGGTCGAGGAAGAGATCGGCCTTCGCGTCCCCGTGCGTCGACTTCGCTACAAGGACGACCGCAACATGGCCATGCGCGGCGATGACTTCATCGGCGCCGGATACGATGGGGCCGGCGAGAAGCTCTGGCTTCTGAAAGGCGAAGCCAAGAGCAACAAGGTACTCGGCAAGGCCACGGTCACGAGCGCCCGCAAGGTGCTTAACCGCGACAACGGTCGTTGCACGCCCGACTCTCTGCTGTTCGTCGCCAACCGTCTACTGGAGAGCAACGACCCTGACGACAACGTACTGGGTCGCAGCCTGCGCGACGAGGTCGGCCTAAAGTCACTGCGCGCCGATCGCATCGACCACATGCTTTTCACAGTTTCGGGCAACGGCCCCCACGCCTCGCTGAAGGAGGACCTCGACGCCACCGGGACCAATCGGGACCATTACGTCGTGAACATCCACGTCGAAGACCACCAAGACTTCATCGCGGATATGTACCTGGAGGCAGAAAACCTTGGAGACGATTGACGAACTGACCGCGTTCCTGACGACCGCGACCGTCGACGGCATCCTTGGGCGCCTCCTCTATCGCGGCGCGGCCTGGTCGCTCATGCGCGACGAGGGCGTGCTGCCACCGAACGCACCGCCCCTTGGCGCGACAATTGAAACCGATCTCGCCGAACACGGCTTCGCCCTGCTCCGAGGCGCGATGGCCCTGCGCGCTCAGGCTGGCGCTTCGGAGCTGACCAGCAAGGCCTTCGAGCGCGCCGCCAACGCATTTGAAGCCCTAGTGCGCAACGGTGACCCCGAGGCGCCTGATCGCGGTTTCCGCCGCACCATCGCCGCCGCTGCCTACCATCTGGCCGGCTTCTCGGCCGTCGCCTATTCGCTCTTCAACGAGACAGCGGGCGACCTCAACACCTCGCCGGGCGAAACGGCGATCCGCCATCTGATTCTTCGAGATCTCGACCAGTTGCGCGGCTTCGTTCGCGAATGGCTCGGCGACGCGGCTCATGGCGACGAGCAGATCGCCGAGGCGCTACGAGGCGAAGACCCTGACGTCGACGAGGTTCTGTCGACCATCCTCAATACGACGATCTGCCGGGCCCTGGCGTTTTTCGACTTCGCGCTTGAGACGGGCGAGCCCGAGCCGATTGAAAGCGCACGGGCCTTGCTCGCCACGGCAGTCAGCCTGGCAGGCAACGCCGAGAATGTTCCGCTGTGGTGGATATCGAACCTCTGTCACCACCTGATCGACGACCTGTGGCAGCACTCTTTGCACCAGAACCTACCGACCGAGCCGCCCGAGGGTACGGAGGAAAAATATCCAGACCTGCGGCGGCTGTTCATCTCCTCGCTCTATGCCCGCAAGACCTCGGAGGTAGAGCTATGGCCCTCGCAGCGCGAAGCCGCCCAGCGCTCCACGGACGTCAGGGACGACTTGGTTGTCGCTCTGCCCACCAGCGCGGGCAAGACGCGGGTAGCCGAGATCGCGACACTGATGACCCTGTCCTCGGTGCGCCGGGTGCTGATCGTCACACCGCTGCGCGCCTTGTCCGCTCAAACCGAGAGGTCCTTCAGGAAGACCTTCGCGCCCCTCGGCTTCAGCGTCTCCTCGCTCTACGGCGCCAGCGGTCTTTCGGCCGGTGATGAAGACGCCCTGCGCACCCGCGAGATCATCATTGCGACGCCCGAAAAACTCGACTTCGCGCTGAGAAGCGACCCGTCGCTGATCGACGATGTTGGCCTGATCGTCCTCGACGAGGGCCACATGATCGGTCCGAGTGAGCGCGAAATCCGCTACGAGACGCTCGTGCAGCGCCTGCTTAGGCGCGCGGACGCGGCCGAACGCCGAATCGTCTGTCTTTCCGCCATCCTGCCGAGCGGCGACGAACTCGACGATCTCACCGCCTGGATTCGTTCCGACGAACCGGGTGAGCCGGTGCGTTCCGACTGGCGCCCCACGCGCCAGCGCTTCGGCGCACTCACCTGGCGCGGCAAAGACGCGCTGCTGCGGCTTGACCTTGATGACGATGGCCCCTTCCTCGACAAGTTCGTCGTGGAGAAACCAGCGCTCGGGAGGGAGACGAAGCCCTATCCACGCAAGAACTCGCACCTCGTTTTGTTCGCGGCGTGGGAGTTCGCGAGCCAGGGCAAGCGCACCTTGATCTTCTCCACCCAGGCGAACTGGGTCGAGAGCTACGGCAAACAGGTCGTGGACCTCTGCAAGCGTGGCTATCTGGACCCGCTGCTAGATGACGAGGCGTCGATCGCCCGCGCCCTCGAGGTCGGCAAGGAATGGCTCGGCGAGGATCATCCCGCCGTGGCCAGCTTGAAGGCGGGCGTCGCCATCCACCATGGCCGGCTGCCGAGCCCGTTCCTGCGTGAGCTGGAAATTCTCCTGTCCGAGGGCGTGCTGAAGGTGATCGTCGCCTCGCCTACGCTCTCGCAGGGCCTCAACCTCAACGCCGCCGTCCTGCTGGTGCCCGCGCTCTATCGGGCGGGGGAGAAGATCAAAGGCGAAGAGTTCGCCAACGTTGCCGGCCGCGCGGGGCGCGCCTTCGTCGACGTCGAAGGGCTGATCGTCCATATCATGTTCGACCAGATCGACTGGCGAAAGCGCGAATGGCGCAGGCTGGTCGCCTCCGCCAAGGCCCGAACCCTGAAGAGCGGCCTCATCCAGATCGTCACCGAGATCCTTGAGCGCCTGGCGCGCGAGGGCGTCCTGGATCGCGCCGACGCCTGGGAATATCTCGCCAACGCCCGCGAGGCCTGGAGATCACCCGACGAAGAAGTCCAGGTGGCCGAGCGGCTGGCAGCCGCCGTGGAATACGACGCTGACGCCGATGACGCCGATGAAGACGACGAGGAGGAACCCATCGACGAGGAGCCGCTGTCTCAGCTCGTCGAACGCCTCGACGCGACCGTGTTCGGCCTAATCGAAGCGCTTGACGCCGATCGCGCCGATCTACCCAAGCTTCTGGACGAGGCGCTTAAGGGCTCGCTATGGGCCCGCCAGATTGCTCGTGAGGGTGAGGACGTCGCCCCTCTGCACAAGAAAGTGTTCGAAGCGCGCGCCGACCTCATCTGGAAGACCACCACGGCGCAAGCGCGGCGCGGGCATTTCGCCATGGGCGTCGGGCTCGAAGCGGGTCTCACTATCGACGCCATGGCCGACGAGCTGGCCGAACTGCTCGATCGGGCAGACGAGGCGGCGCTGAGCGGCGACATCGACGAACTCGTCGACGCGCTCTGCGGTCTCGGCGAACGCCTGCTGTTCATGCGGCCCTTCATCCCCGACAAGGCGAACGCGCTGCCGGCGAACTGGAAGGCCATCCTGCGCAGCTGGGTGTCCGGCGAGGAGGTATCCAAGATCGGACCGCAGAACATGCGCGCGGTTGAAGAGGCTTTCACCTATCGCTTGGTCTGGGCGTTGGAAGCCGTCCGCACCCGCCGCATGTCCCTCGGCTGGTCGCCGGAGACGGTGGCGGGCGGCGCAGCGGCGGCAGTCGAAACCGGCGTCCCGCGATTCATGATGGCAATGCTGATCCGCGCGGGCCTGCCGTCACGGCGCGCGGCTATGGTAGCCATTGAGGACGCCGAGCCGGTCTTCGTCACCCCGGCGGAAATGCGGGCCTGGCTCGAATCCGACGAGATCACGGCCTACACCGACGCCGGCGACTGGCCGACGCCCGACACCGCCGCGCTATGGGCGCGCTTCCGAACCGAGGCTCTCAACGACGGTATCCAGAAGTGGTCGGTCGAACGCTACAAGCGCCTGCTCGACATCGAGGCCGCCCCGCCCGCCGGCCTCTATCGGATCGTCACCGACGAGGGGGACGGACGGACCTGGCTGGCAACCCCGGACTACCAGCGAGTCGCCGCCTTCAAGAAGCCGGCGGTCGATCCCAAACCCAGCCTCTTCTCGGGCCGGCTGCCGGGAAAAACTAGGCTCGTGGAAGCCTTGCGCGTCGGCCGCGGAAAACTGCGCTGGCCGCCCGCAGATGCGTAAAAGGGACAGGTTAGTTAGCCGGCAGCTATCGGTCAGTTAGTGGGCGGGGGGCTTAAGTGGATCGACTATGCGATGAGATACTCTGCCAATGTATGTCCGCTATGGGGCGGAAGCAACCGTTGGCGAGTGACCGCTTTCGGCCGATTTCTGAAACTGACCGATTGCCGGTATCGTGACACCGTAATCGGCAGTCGCAACCTAGCCCAGCGCTTCCTGCATCGAACTAGAAGCAAGCAATGCGCATACGAAGCGGAAACTGAATGCTGTAGAGATGCACAAACCCGGAGCTCCCTCTGGCAGCACAGAAGAGAAGCTGTGCCTTCGACCACTGGATAAAGGCGGCGGATAACAAACCAGCCTTTCGCTCGATAGCAGCACAAAATCCCGGTGGCACAAAAAGTGGCACAAAAATCTAAGGCACCGCAAAACCACTAGGCATAAAAAATCCAGTCACCGCTAAGTGACTGGATTTTTTAGGGTTTTTTGGTCGGGACGGAGTGATTCGAACACTCGACCCCTTGCACCCCATGCAAGTGCGCTACCAGGCTGCGCTACGCCCCGACAATGCGATCCGCTTTGCTACTACTGCGGAAGCGGGTCGCACTATACCCTAAGCTTCTGAAATATGGAAGGTTTCTTCAAACTATTTGCGCAATACAAGCAATACGTCTTCCAATTCGGTAATCATCTGCCGAATGAGTTGCTTATATTGGGTTGTGTCTTCCTTTGCTTCGTCCCCCGAGAGGCGCTGACGGGCTCCACCGATAGTAAAGCCTTGATCGTAGAGCAGCGCCCGGATTTGCCGGATCATCAACACATCCTGGCGTTGGTAGTAGCGCCGATTACCTCGGCGCTTCACCGGGTTGAGTTGTGGGAATTCCTGCTCCCAATACCTCAATACGTGGGGTTTGACGGCGCAGAGCTCACTGACCTCGCCAATGGTGAAGTAGCGCTTACCGGGGATTGCCGGTAACTCGTCGTTATGACTTGGTTCCAGCATAAGCCTCGACTCTGGCTTTCAATTTCTGCCCTGGGCGAAAGGTGACCACCCGGCGAGCCGTAATGGGGATTTCCTCCCCGGTCTTGGGATTGCGACCAGGGCGCTGGCGCTTGTCGCGCAAATCGAAATTGCCAAAACCCGACAACTTGACCTGCTCGTTCAGCTCCAGCGCATGCCGGATTTCCTCAAAGAACAGCTCCACCAATTCCTTGGCTTCCCGCTTATTCAGGCCAAGCTCTTCATACAGACGTTCCGCCATCTCAGCTTTCGTCAGAGCCCCCATACGCTACTTCCTTAACGTGGCGTTGAACCTTTCTTCCAGCGAGGTGAGGATGTTCTGCGTTGTGTTATTCACCTCATCGTCGTTAAGAGTGCGCGATGGATGCTGCCAGGTCAAGCCAACGGCCAAGCTTTTTCTATGCGGATCAATGCCTTTACCGTGATAAACGTCAAACAGCCTGAGGTCAGTCAGCCATTCTCCCGCCGCGTCTCGAATCAAAGCGAGAACGGCATTGGCCTCCACCTCCCGGTCCACCAGGATGGCCAGGTCGCGACGCACCTCGGGGAAACGTGACAACTCACGGAACTGCGGCAGACGACCCTGCGCCACTTCAGACAGCACCAGCTCGAAAAGGTACAGTGGCTGGCTCAGGCCTAGTTCCGCCGCCAGTTGCGGGTGGATAGCCCCTAGGAAGCCGACCAGGCGACCATCCCGCTCGATGCGTGCCGTCTGGCCCGGATGCAGAGCCGGATGTTCACCCGGATGGAAGCTGAAGGCAGCAGTGTCGCCGGCATAACCGAGCAGCGCCTCGACGTCAGCCTTGAGGTCATAGAAATCCACGTTTTCCCGACCATGTGCCCAGGCTTCCGGCAACCGACCACCAGTGATGACGCCTGCCAGCATAGCTTCCTGCTTGAGCCCTTCGAGCTGCCCCACGAAACGCAGACCACTTTCGAACAGGCGAACGCGCGACTGCTGTCGGTTCAGGTTGTGCAGAACCGCCTTGACCAGCCCCGGCCACAGCGACGAACGCATCGCAGCCATGTCAGCAGAGATGGGATTGGCGAGCATCAGTGGTTCGACGCCAGGGTTGAACTGCTCGAACAAGCGAGGATCGATGAAGCTGTAGGTGATCGCTTCCTGGTAGCCGCGAGCAACCAGGAGACGACGCAGCGCAGGCAGCTCCGCCCGCGCTTCGGGACGAGCCTTCGGCGCCAGGCGAGCCTGCGGATAGCGAACCGGTAGCCGGTTGTAGCCATATAGCCGACCGAGTTCTTCGATCAGATCGATTTCCAGGCTGATATCGAAGCGGTGGCTCGGCACCTCGACCTGCCACACACCAGCATCGGCGGACGAAACGCCTAGGCCAAGCGCACTGAGTAGGCGTTCGACATCGCCCGCATCCAGCTCCAGCCCGAGCATCTGGCTGATGCGCTCGGCACGCAGGGTAATCGCAGACATGCGCGGCAAATCGGCCTCGCTGACCGCCTCGATGATCGGCCCCGGCTCGCCACCGACGATATCCAGAATCAATGCAGTCGCCCGCTCCATCGCACGACGGGCAAGCTGCGAGTCGACACCGCGCTCGAAGCGGTGCGACGAGTCGGTATGCAGGCCATAGGAACGCGCCTTACCGGCAAGGGCGATAGTGTCGAAGAAGGCACTTTCGAGGAAAAGATCACGGGTCTTGGCGCTGACACCACTGCGCTCGCCTCCCATGACACCCGCCATTGCCAGGGCGCGCTGATGGTCGGCGATCACCAAGGTATCAGCACGCAGCGCTACTTCCTGACCATCCAGCAAGACCAGCTTTTCGCCCTCCTCCGCCATGCGCACGCGAATACCACCATTGATCTCTGCGAGATCGAAAGCGTGCATCGGCTGGCCGAGTTCAAGCATGACGTAGTTGGTGATATCCACCACCGCGTCGATGCTGCGGATATCGGAGCGCCGCAGTCGCTCTACCATCCAGGTCGGCGTCGACCTGGACAGGTCGACATTGCGAATGACACGGCCGAGGTAACGCGGACACGCCGTGGGTGCCAGCACATCGACAGGGCGAACCTCATCATGGGTCGGGGAAACCGGCTCGATAGCGACCGGAGTGACGGCCACTCCGTAGATCGCACCTACTTCCCGAGCCAGGCCGGCCAAAGAGAGGCAATCGCCGCGGTTCGGCGTCAGCCCCAGTTCGATGCTGGCATCATCCAGGTTGAGATAGGCACGAATGTCTTCGCCCACCGGAGCATCGGTAGGCAGCTCCAAGAGCCCGCTGTCATCATCACTAACCTGCAGCTCGGAAGCCGAGCACAGCATGCCGTTGGACTCCACGCCACGTAGCTTGGCCTTCTTGATCTTGAAATCGCCTGGCAGTTCGGCACCAATCATGGCGAACGGAACCTTGAGCCCCGGCCGTACGTTCGGGGCACCACATACGACCTGGAATTGCGCTTTGCCGTCACTGACCTGACAAACCCGCAGTTTGTCAGCATCGGGATGCTGCTCGGTGCTCACCACCTCACCTACCACCACGCCGGAAAACACACCGGCAACCGGGCTGACGCTGTCTACCTCAAGTCCAACCATCGATAGGCGAGCGACGAGCTCATCACGGGACACCTGCGGATTCACCCAGCTCCGCAGCCACTGTTCACTGAATTTCATCCTGCTCTCCTAAAGCAAATCGGTTACGGTCGTGCGCCCTAGCGAAATTGAGCCAGGAATCGCAGGTCGTTATCGAAGAACAGGCGCAGGTCATTCACGCCATAACGCAACATCGCCAGGCGCTCGACCCCCATACCGAAGGCAAAGCCCTGATATTTCTCCGGATCGATGCCAGACATGCGCAGCACATTCGGGTGCACCATGCCGCAGCCCATCACCTCCAGCCAGCCAGTCTGCTTGCAAACGCGACAACCCTTGCCGCTGCACATCACGCACTGCATGTCGACTTCGGCGGACGGTTCGGTGAACGGGAAGAACGAGGGACGAAAACGAACGCCCAGGTCCTTCTCGAAGAAGACTCGCAGGAACTCTTCGATGGTGCCCTTGAGATCGGCGAAGCTGATGCCTTCGTCGACGAGCAGCCCTTCCACCTGATGGAACATCGGGGAGTGGGTGATATCGGAATCGCAGCGATAGACACGACCCGGGCACACGATACGGATCGGAGGCTGCTGGGACTCCATGGTGCGCACCTGAACCGGAGAGGTATGGGTGCGCAGCAACATGTTCGCATTGAAATAGAAAGTATCGTGCATCGCCCGCGCCGGGTGGTGCCCCGGAATATTGAGCGCCTCGAAGTTGTGGTAGTCGTCTTCGACTTCAGGGCCTTCGGCGATGCCATAGCCGATGTGGGTGAAGAAATGCTCCACCCGCTCGAGCGTGCGGGTGACCGGATGCAGGCCACCGGAAACCTGACCCCGCCCAGGCAAAGTCACATCGATTCGTTCCGCTGCAAGCCGGGCGCTCAGCGCCGCCCGCTCCAAGGACTCCTTGCGGAGATTGAGCGCGTCTAGAACACGCTCCTTGGCGGCATTGATCAAGGCGCCGACTTTCGGGCGCTCTTCCGCAGGCAGGTCGCCCAGGGTCTTCATCACCTGGGTCAGTTCGCCCTTCTTGCCAAGGTAGTGAACCCGGATCTGTTCCAGGGCATTGATATCGTCGGTGTGCTGCACGGCCTCAAGAGCTTGAGTGACCAGCGCATCCAGGTTTTCCATGTACAGGCTCCAGATACGAAATAGGGGAAGAGCACAAGGCTCTTCCCCTATTGGTGACGTTTAGCACCGGGCGAGCCCGGTGATTGTCAAGGAGTTAAGCCAGAACGGCTTTCGCTTTCTCGACAATCGCAGCAAACGCCGCTTTTTCGTTCACTGCCAGATCGGCCAGAACCTTACGGTCGATCTCGATGGCCGCCTTCTTCAGGCCGGCGATCAGACGGCTGTAGGACAGACCGTTGACACGAGCACCAGCGTTGATACGGGCAATCCACAGGGCACGGAACTGACGCTTGCGCTGACGGCGGTCACGGTAGGCGTACTGGCCAGCCTTGATCACAGCCTGCTTGGCGACGCGGAATACGCGCGAACGCGCACCGTAATAGCCCTTGGCGAGTTTCAGAATCTTTTTGTGACGGCGACGAGCGATGACGCCACGCTTAACACGAGCCATGAGTAAATTCCTCTAAGTCTTGACGATCAACGAACGCGCAGCATGCGCTCCACCTTGGCAACGTCGGACGGGTGCACCTGAGTGCAACCGCGCAGTTGACGCTTACGCTTGGTGGTCATCTTGGTCAGGATGTGGCTCTTGAAAGCGTGCTTGTGCTTGAAGCCGGAAGCGGTCTTCTTGAAACGCTTCGCAGCACCGCTCTTGGTTTTCATTTTTGGCATGTTCGGATACTCCGCATTCAGTCAATACATATAACCGCAAGGCCTGCCAGTGCCCTGGAGGTTATTTTCGCTTTTTGGGGGCGATGACCATCATCAGCTGGCGTCCTTCCAGCTTAGGAAATTGCTCGACACTGCCGTATTCCGCGAGGTCATTCTCGACCCGCTTCAACAGCTCCATGCCCAGCTCCTGGTGAGCCATCTCACGACCGCGGAATCGCAGGGATACCTTGGCCTTGTCCCCATCATTAAGGAAACGTATCAGGTTGCGTAGTTTTACCTGATAATCCCCTTCCTCCGTCCCTGGACGAAACTTGATTTCTTTAATCTGAACCTGTTTCTGGTTCTTCTTCGCCGCAGCGACCTGCTTCTTCTTTTCGAACAGGTGCTTGCCGTAATCCATGATCCGGCACACAGGCGGCACTGCATCGGCGGAAATCTCCACCAGATCCAGCTTGGCTTCTTCAGCTACACGAAGCGCTTCATCAATCGAGACGATGCCAATCTGCTCGCCGTCCGCACCAATTAACCGAACCTCGCGTGCCGAGATATTCTCGTTGATCGGGGCTTTCGGTTGAGCTCGTTTATCTTGTCTCATTTCACGCTTAATAATGATTACTCCAAATCTTGGCGACCACGCCGGGAAACCGCCTGCGCGAGCTGACTGACGAATTCATCGACCGGCATGGAGCCCAGGTCGACACCTTCGCGGGTACGCACAGCAACGGATCTAGTCTCGACTTCCCGATCTCCAATAACCAAGAGATAAGGAATCTTGAGCAGGGTATGCTCGCGGATTTTAAAGCCGATCTTCTCGTTTCTCAAGTCGGACTTGGCACGAAAACCGCTTTGGTTCAGTGCTTTCTCAACCTCGAGGGCAAAGTCAGCCTGCTTGTCGGTGATATTCATGATCACCGCCTGAGTCGGGGCGAGCCATGCCGGGAACGCGCCTTCATAGTGCTCGATCAACATGCCGATGAAGCGCTCGAAGGAGCCTAGGATCGCGCGATGCAGCATTACCGGGTGCTTACGATCGTTGTTCTCGCTAACGTATTCGGCACCCAGACGTACCGGCAGGTTGAAGTCCAACTGCAAGGTGCCGCACTGCCAGACTCGACCCAGGCAGTCTTTCAGCGAGAACTCGATCTTCGGACCGTAGAAGGCCCCCTCCCCCGGCTGCAGATCGTACGGCAGACCGGCACTCTCCAGGGCAGCCGCCAAGGCCGACTCCGCCCGATCCCACAGCTCATCGGAACCTACGCGCTTTTCCGGACGCGTCGACAGCTTCAGTTGGATATCCTGGAAGCCGAAATCGGCGTACACATCCAGGGTCAGCTTGATGAAGGCGGCCGCTTCATCCTGCATCTGCTCCTCGGTGCAGAAGATATGCGCATCATCCTGGGTAAAGGCACGCACCCGCATGATGCCGTGCAAGGCGCCGGACGGCTCGTTACGGTGGCAAGCACCGAACTCGGCCAGGCGCATCGGCAATTCGCGATAGCTCTTCAGGCCCTGGTTGAACACCTGCACATGACACGGACAGTTCATCGGCTTGATCGCATAGTCACGACTTTCCGATTCGGTGGTAAACATGTTTTCGGCGTAGTTGGCCCAGTGGCCCGACTTTTCCCAGAGGCTGCGATCGACAACCTGGGGCGTCTTGATCTCCAGATAGCCATTCTCGCGCTGAACGCCGCGCATGTACTGCTCCAGCACCTGGTAGAGCGTCCAACCATTGGGATGCCAGAACACCATGCCAGGCGCCTCTTCCTGGGTATGGAAGAGATCCAGGCGCTTGCCGATCTTGCGGTGATCGCGCTTTTCGGCCTCCTCGATGCGCTGGATATAGGCAGCCAGTTGTTTCTTGTCCGCCCAGGCAGTGCCATAGATGCGCTGCAACTGCTCGTTCTTCGAATCTCCACGCCAGTAGGCACCAGAGATTTTGGTCAGCTTGAATGCCTTCAGGAAACGCGTGTTCGGCACGTGCGGCCCGCGACACATGTCGACGTATTCTTCGTGGTAGTAAAGGCCCATCGCCTGCTCATCGGGCATGTCGTCGATCAGACGCAGCTTGTATTCCTCGCCACGCGACTTGAACACATCGATGACCTGATCTCGGGGCGTCATCTTCTTGATGACGTCGTAGTCCTTGTCGATCAACTCACGCATGCGCTGCTCGATGGCAGCGACATCCTCGGGCGTAAAAGGACGCTCATAGGCGATGTCGTAGTAGAAGCCCTCCTCGATCACCGGCCCGATCACCATTTTCGCGGACGGGTACAGCTGCTTGACCGCATGACCGATCAGATGAGCACAGGAGTGGCGAATGATCTCCAGCCCTTCCTCATCCTTCGGCGTGATGATTTGCAGCGTCGCATCGGCATCGATCAAATCGCAGGCATCGACCAGACGACCATTGACCCTGCCGGCCAACGTAGCCTTGGCAAGGCCAGCCCCAATGGACTGCGCCACTTCGAGCACGGACACCGATTGATCGAACGAGCGCTGACTGCCGTCAGGAAGAGTGATGATGGGCATGGCGCCTCCTCTCCTAGTGGTGACCCCTACCAAAGGCCACGTGGGTTGGGATGAGCCAGTAAGCGATCTGGCGATTTATCTGCCTCACAGCGGCAGAGCCCGAAGGCCAATCAGACCAGACCAGAGTCACTGGAAGTTTCGAAGCCGGGATGCTTTCAGAAAGCCTCGCTCCTGACAAGCGACCCAATAAAAAAGGGTCGCCACTGCGACCCTTTTTGATTTGGTAGGCACAATTGGACTCGAACCAACGACCCCCACCATGTCAAGGTGGTGCTCTAACCAACTGAGCTATGTGCCTGCTGTTGGCCGCGCATTTTACGGAAGCCTGAACCACTGTCAACACTTTTTTCGCTAACTGACTGAAAAAGTGGATTTTTTAATGTTCAGATGAGCGTCAATAATTTTGCACAGCCCCTAGCCGGGCATTTCCAACTCGGGTAGGATCGCTGCGTTCGTAAAAAATAAAAAACAGAGGTTGCAAGATGGCGCACACGCCCTACCCCCTTTCCTACTATGCCGCCTCAGCCAATCCAGCCCCGGTCCGCCCGGCACTCGAAGGCGAGCGCGACGCTGATATCTGCGTTATTGGCGCCGGCTACACTGGACTCTCCACGGCCCTCTTCCTTCTCGAAAGCGGCTTCAAGGTTTGCATCGTCGAAGCAGCCAAAGTGGGCTTCGGGGCTTCAGGTCGGAATGGCGGGCAGATCGTCAACAGCTATAGCCGGGACATCGATGTCATCGAGCGTAGCGTCGGCCCCCGTCAAGCCCAGCTACTGGGCCAAATGGCCTTCGAAGGCGGCCGGATCATTCGCGAGCGCATCGCCAAGTACGGTATTCAATGCGACCTGAAGGACGGTGGTGTATTCGCCGCATTCACCGCCAGGCAGATGGGGCACCTGGAAGCCCAGAAAGAGCTCTGGGAACGCTATGGGCACAACCAGTTGGAGTTGCTGGATGCCAAGGGCATCCGCGATGTCGTGGCGACCGACAATTACGTTGGTGGGATGCTGGACATGAGCGGCGGGCATATTCACCCGCTCAATCTGGCACTGGGTGAAGCGGCTGCCGTGGAATCGCTTGGCGGCACCATCTACGAACAGTCGCCGGCGGTCCGCATCGAGCGTGGCGCCACCCCGATCGTTCACACTCCGCAAGGAAGGGTCAGGGCCAAGTTCGTCGTGGTAGCGGGCAATGCCTACCTTGGAAACCTGATTCCCGAACTGGCAGCCAAGTCCATGCCTTGCGGAACTCAGGTCATCACCACCGAACCGCTTGGTGAAGACCTGGCCCACAGTCTTCTACCACAGGACTACTGCGTGGAAGACTGTAATTACCTGCTGGATTACTACCGTCTTTCCGGCGATAAACGCCTGATCTATGGAGGCGGAGTGGTCTATGGAGCACGCGACCCGGCCAACATCGAAGCGATCATCCGCCCGAAGATGTTGAAGACGTTCCCGCAATTGAAGAATGTAAAGATCGAGTTCGCCTGGACCGGCAACTTCCTGCTCACCCTGTCTCGCCTACCCCAAGTAGGAAGGCTGGGCGACAACATCTACTACTCGCAAGGCTGCAGTGGCCATGGCGTGACCTATACCCACCTGGCCGGCAAGGTGCTGGCAGAAAGCCTGAGGGGTCAGGCCGAACGGTTCGATGCCTTCGCCAGCCTGCCGCACTACCCCTTTCCGGGAGGCCAGCTGTTCCGGGTCCCCTTCACCGCACTTGGCGCCTGGTACTACAGCCTGCGTGACCGCCTGGGAGTATGACCCGAAAAAACGGCGCCTTTCGGCGCCGTTGTTCTTTCGTCAGGAACCAGGACAAGGCGGCGGCACTGCGCACTGGGCACCCGTTTCGACTGACTGACCAAGAGCCGCCGAAAAGCGCGGGTCTTGAGGAGCCAGACGCTGTGCACAGGCCCGCGAGACCCGGGCATCCGACTGGCAGCCACGCTCCGCCAGTACCTCGGAAAGGTTGAACCAGCCGGCGGCGAAATCGGGCGCCCGCTTAACGCTCTCGCGCAATGCCTGCTCTGCTCCGTAGCGATCGCCCCCCGCATGCAGCCCATTGGCCAAGGCGAACCAGCCGACCGACTCGTCAGGCCAACGCTCGACAGCCATCCGATAGGCTTTCAGAGCTACCTGGCGACGACCGGTTTCTTCCAGATCGCTGGCCGCCTTCAGCCAGGGGCGCAATTCGGCGGTCGCCGGCAGCCGATCCGGTGGCAATGTCAGCACCGCCCAACGGCCGCCACGCGCCCAGGTGTTGTCGAAGCTCCTGAAACTGGTAATCCAGCGCCGCGTGGTGCCGGATCGCAAGGTCAGGGTCTTTTCGCGGCGGTCATACCCCACCAACACCGCGAAATGCCATTGTGGCCACCAATCGTAGGCCAAATTCTGAAACACCAGCACCGGATTCCCGGCTGCAACTTCTGCCAGCAGATTCTCCAGACGGGGCTCGACCGGGTAAACGAGCAGGTCGTGAGCACGCGCCGCCGCCACCATCTCGATTTGCAGGCTGCCTTCACGACCGGGAATGTAGACCTTGTCCTTCAGCAGACCCGGACTGGTTACGATCCCACGCTGATTCAGCATGGTGGCCAATGCCGCAGGCCCACATTGGTAAGCGCTCTGCGGGAAGAACGGCACATCGGTCAGTTCGACCCGCTCGGGCAGTCGCGAAGCCTCCGGTGGTAACACCGGAGACCTCGCACATGCTCCCAAGAGCGCTATCAATAACAGAAGGAAGAAATGTCCGTATTTCACCGGTTGATGCACTTCACGAAGCTGAAGATATCGGTCGCGCAGAGCAGGTCGGTGATGATGAAGATCACCAGGAACAGCACGATGATGCCCACCACACCGGCACCAGCGGGCGCCTGGTCAAGCTGTTGATTGAACTGAGCCAATTCGGCGGGCGTCAGGCTGTTGATGCGCTGTTCCACTTGTTCCTTCTGGATACCAAGGGACTCGAGCTTCTTCTTCACATCCTGGTCGTCCAGCATGGTCAGAAGTTGCTGGCGATCGACTTGCAACTGCTGCTCGGCCAATACCTCTGGAGTGCCGACCATGGCTGCTTGCGCGACAGGGACCTGTACCACGAACAGGAAATGCAGGGCGGCCAGGACGGCAGCCCAACGACGTAGGAGCGAGGAGGAAATCATAGGGGTACTCCTGTTTTTCTTTTTGATGGTCTTTTGACCCCGAAATGCCAGCAGGGCCTCCTAAGAATAGACGACTCCGCTGCGGCTAAGTTCCTGGCCGTGGCCCTCTGCGCAAAGCGCTTCAGCGCAACAGAAGATGCACGCCCAGGCCGACGACCGCACAGATCAGCAACACCTCGATAACCGTCCGCTTGTAGCGAAACAGAGCTACCGCGGCACCCAAGGCAATCACTGCCGAAGGCCAATCGAATACTCCAGCGAACCCCTCTGGCCACAACACGTGGTAGCCGAAGAACACAGCGAGGTTCAGGATGACACCCACGACGGCGGCAGTGATGGCAGTGAGAGGAGCCGTGAACTTCAACTCGTTGTGGGTCGACTCCACGACCGGCCCGCCGAGAAAAATGAAGAGGAACGAAGGCAGGAAGGTGAACCAAGTGACCAGCGTCGCCGCCAGGGCACCCGCCAGGAACGCTGAATCCGGCCCGAGAACCTGCTGTACGTACCCCCCCACGAAACCTACGAAGGCGACCACCATGATCAGCGGGCCCGGCGTCGTCTCCCCCAGCGCCAGTCCGTCGATCATCTGCGTCGGCGTCAGCCAGCCGTAGTAACCGACCGCCCCCTGATAGACATAGGGCAATACCGCATAGGCACCGCCGAAAGTCAGCAGGGCCGCCTTGGTAAAGAACCACCCCATCTGCGTGTAGGTACCTTCCCAGCCCTGGGTGGCCACGAGCAGCCCCATCGGTAACAACCACAAGGCTGCTCCGATCATGGCAAGCGACATCAGCCGGGACCAGCGAAAACGCGCATGCTCCGGCGTCGGCGTGTGATCGTCGATCAACGCGGGGCCGAAGGTCTTATCTCCCGCCCCATGTCCACCTCCGGTCACAAAATACTGCGGCGACACCCGCCCCCCAATATATCCAATGACCGCAGCGCCCAGCACGATCAACGGAAACGGCACATTCAATGCGAATATCGCCACGAACGCCGCAGCGGCGATCGCCCACAGCCAGTTGTTCTTCAACGCACGTGAACCGATGCGGTGAGCGGCCTGCACCACGATGGCAGTGACGGCGGGCTTGATCCCGTAGAACAGTCCGGCCACCACCGGCACATCTCCAAAGGCGATGTAGATCCAGGACAGGGCAATGAGGATGAACAACGAAGGCAGCACAAACAGTACGCCAGCCACCACGCCGCCCCAGGAGCGATGCAGCAGCCAGCCGATGTAGGTCGCCAGTTGCTGGGCTTCCGGCCCAGGCAGCAACATGCAGTAATTCAAGGCATGGAGGAAGCGCCGCTCCGATATCCAACGCCGCCTTTCGACCAACTCCTGGTGCATGATCGCGATCTGCCCCGCCGGCCCGCCAAAACTGATGAAGCCCAGCTTCAACCAGAACAGAAAGGCCTCGAAGAGGCTGACGTGACGGGGCGGTTCGCTCAAAGCATCGACGGTGGGCGTCGGGGAATCGCTCATTGAATCATCCATTTGCGCAAAGTGAGCCAGCGTGGGCAATGGTCCAAGCCATCGCACCGCAGAAAGGAACCGAGAATAACGCTTCCGCGCTGCGAATCGATGACTGCGCGGCTGGTCATCTTACGGTTTTCCCCCGCAGGCAAGAACACCTCGTACGTCATGCAGAAGAGCTGCAAAAGCTCATCGAAACGCCAAGAAAGCCAGAACCCTTGCGACGCCGAAGCACCGTGCCCCGACCGGCTCGGGGCGGCATCCCTGCCCCAACCTACCCGAGCATCAACGCGGGATGAGAGCCCATTGCTGATTGCTCTTGCCGGCGTATTTCCAAAGCTGCACCAGAGCCCCGTCAGCCTTAGAGGCATCCTTGATCGCGAGACAAGAGCCCGGCGCATGCACCGGACAGAGTCGGACAGATCGATTGCTCACCGAGGTCACCCGCCATATCTGGTTCTTGCCGCCGAAGTAGTTCCATAAATGAACCTTGGTGCCATCATTCACCGCTCCATCGGCCACATCCAAGGTCCGACCACTAGGTACCCCGGTGATCCGATAGCGATCATCGCCCAAATGCTGGAAACGCCACTTCTGGTTTTCGCCTCGATTGAACTTCCACTGGATGATAGACGTGCCATTCTCGCTCCCACCCTGCGCAGCATCCATCAACAGGCCACTGTTTAGAGAAGCGACACCGTAGATGCCATTTTCTACCGGGCCGGTAACGGTGTACGTCAGAGTACCGAAGCCCAACTGGTCGTAACCGCCGGAGCTGTTGCCATAATCACCCCCGCCGCCCTCTATACCGATCCTGGCCACCATTTCAGTGACATTGGGCGCCTTGAGCCCCATGCGCTTCACGTAATGGTTGTAAACCGCTGCCCAGACGGGGCGATCCTGACCACGCGCCACCGGAGAGACTTCCGTGTGCAAGCCATGGCTGCGATTGTAGTAAGGCTTAAACGGAACATCTTTCAGAAGGTTGTAGGCGGCCACATACTCGGCGCCCTTGAGAAAACGGTTATCGTCGTAGCCATACAAGTCATCGCCCTGGTTCCAGGCCATTTCGCAAATGGCCGCCATCAGACCGATGCCCATCACCGAATGCCCCTGATCCCGGCCAGACTCCTGCCATTGTCCTAAACCATTGGGGTGGATGTACCAGACGGCATTCTTGACCGCCCCGCTCCCATCCCCATGCTTGAAATATTCGACAGCCTCATCGTAGATATCGCGTCGATCGGTCAATACACCGATAGCCATCATTGAGGCCATGCTGGCAAGGTCCCAGTTAGCCCAATAATGTTCAGGCCTGGTCCAGTTATGGACTGTCAGCATTCGCTGATTCCATGGATAGAAAACATCAAGCAGCATTTTTTTGAAGCGCTCGAAGTCTTTCGATGCCCACCCCGGGTAGGTGCGCATGATCTCGGCAGCATTGGCGAGCTGATAGCCCTGAACTCCCGCCACCAGGAATCGATCCGACGTTCCCTGCAGGGAACCCATACCTTTCTTCAGCGCTTTCGACCAAGCGTTCAGAATTTCCACTGCTTTATCGGCGTGCCGGCTATCGCCCGTGATCTTCCAGCGCAATGCGTTGGCGTAGGCCGCCGCGGCGTCACGGTAGATCAGCGGATAATTCTGACCATGCACGCCATCGTTACCGCGGTAAACGATTTCCACGGGCCTTGGTTTCCACCCCAGGGATGCATGAGGGTTCTTGGTCAGCCGCTCGAAACCGGCTGCCCAAGGTTGCGCTCCTTTACCAACCTTTACCCGCATGCGTTCGAAATCCACTTCCGAATGCAGGAGTCCAGGATGAACGAACTTCGCCGGAGCAGCCTGGGCATGCCATGCGGAAATGCAGCACGCCAGCATGAAAGAGCCGCACAGCAGCCCATGCCGAAGTGCCTGGGGTGATAATCTCATTGGGTTTCCTCTCGATTCTGTGCCTGGCCTCCCCTGTATGGGTAGACTTCAGACCGGATGACAGAAAGCAATGCCAAGAGCACGCTGTGCGCCAGCTTTGGCCAGATCGGCACGACATTGATGTGAGAAGACTGGCAAAACGCCGCAATACATTTCTAGCCCCAGACCTCGTCTGAAATTTCGCGAACAACCTCCCTCTATCAATGCCAACTCCCAATGCCCATATCTCTCATGGTAATCACATGAGCGACGACAGCGAGTGAACAGCATCAAGATGATCCCGGTCGTCCTACCGCCCCTTCTCCAGCCTCTTTGCGGTAGACTGCGCGCCCTCGGCAGCACCGATAACATGCCGCTGCCTGAACCAGACGAATGCCGATCGAACAAATGACCGCCCACCCCTTCTTCCCATCGCGCGCCCAGCCCTGCGAGCCGTCCCGTCGCTTCTCGGTGGCCCCGATGATGGATTGGACGGATCGTCACTGCCGTTTCTTCCTGCGTCAGTTATCCCGGCACACGCTGCTCTATACCGAGATGGTCACCACCGGCGCCCTGCTGCATGGCGACCGCGAACGCTTCCTGCGCCATGACGAAGCCGAGCACCCGCTAGCCCTGCAACTGGGCGGCAGCGTGCCGGAGGAATTGGCGGCCTGTGCTCGATTGGCGGAAACGGCCGGCTACGACGAGGTCAACCTGAACGTCGGCTGCCCCAGCGATCGGGTCCAGCACAACATGATCGGCGCCTGCCTGATGGCACATCCGGGGCTGGTCGCCGATTGCGTGAAAGCCATGCGCGATGCCGTGTCGATCCCGGTCACGGTGAAGCACCGCATCGGGATCGATGGCCGCGACAGCTATGCCGAGCTGTGCGACTTCGTGGGACAAGTACGCGAAGCCGGTTGCCACAGTTTTACCGTCCATGCCCGCATCGCGATTCTTGCCGGCCTGTCGCCAAAAGAGAACCGCGAGATCCCACCGTTGCGCTACGAGATCGCGGCGCAGCTCAAACGAGACTTCCCGGACCTGGAAATCATCCTCAACGGTGGGATCAAGACACTGGATGAGTGCCGGACGCATCTGGAGACCTTCGATGGCGTGATGCTCGGCCGTGAGGCCTATCACAACCCCTACCTGCTCGCCCAAGTGGACAACGCACTGTTCGGCACCGATACACCCGTGATCGGTCGTGCCGAGGCATTGCGCCGCCTGCTTCCATACATCGAAGCGCACCTCGCCGAGGGAGGCGCCATGCATCACATCACCCGCCATATTCTCGGTCTGGCCCAAGGCTTTCCCGGAGCACGGCGCTTCCGCCAGTTGCTCTCGGTGGATGTTCACAAGGCAGCCGATCCGCTCGCCCTGCTCGACCGGGCCAGCGCACTCCTCGAAGGGCGCTGAAAGCGGCGGAACGACAGTCGCCTCCGACGATCAAAGCTCTGTTTTCACCAAGCCTCGCCCGGCCCGGTTCGATAGTGCCGCCCCGTTGAGCCTGCGGAAGCGCTCGGGTAAGGTCATAGCAAACCCACAGGACAGAGCCTCCATGATTTCCAAGCTGGAACAACTCAAGCAGTACACCACGGTGGTCGCCGATACCGGCGACCTGGACGCCATCACCCGTCTCAAGCCGGTCGATGCCACCACCAACCCTTCTCTGCTGTTCAAGGCCGCCGCGCTGCCGCGCTACGGCCAGTTACTGGACGATGCCGTGAGCGGTTGCGACGGCGACCTGGGCCTGGCCTGCGACCGTTTCGCCGTCGCCGTCGGCCAGGAAATCCTCAAGGAGATTCCGGGGCGTATTTCCACCGAGGTGGATGCGCGCCTGTCCTTCGACACCCAAGCCACGCTGCGCCGCGCGGAACGTCTGATCGGCCTCTACGAGAAGGCAGGGATCGGTCCGGAACGTGTGCTGATCAAGATCGCCTCCACGTGGGAAGGCATCCGTGCCGCGGAACAATTGGAAAAGGCAGGCATCCAGACCAACCTCACCCTGCTGTTCTCCTTCGCCCAGGCCGCCGCCTGCGCCGACGCCGGTGTCTTCCTGATCTCGCCGTTCGTGGGCCGGATCTATGACTGGTACAAGAAGGCCGAAGGGCGCGATTTCGTCGGCGCCGAAGACCCTGGCGTGCGATCGGTAACTCGTATCTATCACTACTACAAGGCTAACGGCTACGACACCGTGGTGATGGGCGCCAGCTTCCGAAATATCGGCCAGATCGAACAGTTGGCCGGCTGCGACCGCCTGACCATCAGCCCCGAGCTGCTCCAGCAACTGGCCGACGACCAAGGCCCGCTGACTCGCATGCTGGCCGGCAAAGGTCCGGGCGAGTCCCGTCAGAACCTGGATGAAAGCGGCTTCCGCTGGGCCTTGAACGAAGATCCAATGGCCACCGAAAAGCTGGCCGAAGGCATCCGCCTGTTCGCCCGCGACCAGGAAAAGCTCGAAGCCCTGCTGAAAAGCAAAGCCTGATATGCAAAACGGGCGATACCCGCAGAGGTATCGCCCGCTTTCATGGACGGGAAGGATCAGTGGCGTTCGAGCGCGCTGACCAGATCGTGGAACGCTTCGCGGTTGGATTCGTTCAGTCCCATGAGAATCCGGTGCGCTTCCAGCACCTTGGCCTTCACCACTTCCTCGGATTGATCCTGCGACGGCAGGTCGGACAGGCACTCTGGACGCGGCAGCGGCCGATCGACGATGTTGAACACCTGATCGAAGCCCATTGATTGCAATAAACGAGTGATGTCCGGATGGGTGGTCACCACGGTGGGCAGCAGGCCGACCTTCTGGCGCGACAGGATCGACAGCTTCGCCAGCAAGCCCAGGGTCGTGCTGTCGATGCTGCGCGTCTCGGTAAGATCGATGATGATCGCCGAGAAGTTCAGCGCACTGAAGATTTTCTCGATGGTCGCATCCAGCGCCGAACACAGCGTCAGGCGGATTTCACCGACGAACTTGAGGACGAAGGTGCCTTCCTGCTCGGCAAACTGGATTTTACCAGTACTCATGCAAGGTTCCTGCTCAACACCAGCAAGGCGATATCATCCGGCATCTCGCCCAATTTGGCCAACCCGAACACCTGACGCAGACCATCCAGGCTGCCGCCCGCCGTACTCACCAGCTGCGGCAAGACGGCCTCCTTTTCTTTGAGCGTTTCGCCCGGCAAAAGGTCCAGGATGCCATCCGATAGCAAGGTCAGGCTGAAGGACTCGGGCAATTCCAGCTCGTAGTCGGCATAGACCGCCTCTTCGAACAACCCCACCGGCAAGCCGCGGCCCTCCAGATAGCGCGCTTCACCCTGACTATAGAGCACCGGCAACGGCAGATGCCCGCCGATGCTGTAGGTCAGACGGCCGGTCTGCTCATCGATCACCCCACCGAGCATTGTCACGTGTTTGCCCAGCTTGCAGTTGATCAGGCCGCGGTTGATATGCCCCAGCACCTCGGATGGTTTGAATTCCGGCAAGGTGCCATTGCGGCGGGACTCGAACAGCAACCGCGTGGTCATGAACTTCAGCAGAACGGTGACGAACGCGGACGACGCCCCATGTCCAGAAACGTCGGCCAGGTAGAACGCGACCCGGCGCTCATCGACACGGAAATAATCGACGAAGTCGCCGGAAAGGTAGAGTGACGGAATGATCTGGTGGGCGAACTGCAGATTGCCATCCACCACCCAGGGCGTGGCCGGCAGCATGTTCATCTGCACCTGGCGCCCGGCGTTCTGATCTTCCTGCAGCAGGTTGAGACTGGCCTGCAGTTCCCGGTTGGCTGCTTCCAGTTTTTCCCGGTAGCGGCGATTTTCCAGACGCAGGCGCGAACGATCGAGAGCCCGGCGCACCGAGTGTTCGAGCACGGCCAGGTCTTCCAGGGGCTTGATCAGGTAATCGGCGGCGCCGAGGCGCAACGCTTCCACCGCGTCGCTCATCACGCCGGCACCAGAAACGACGATCACCGGGGTGTCGACCTCTTGCTCGCTGATCCTGCGGATCAGTTCGAGGCCGTCCACCTGCGGCATGCGCAGGTCGCAGATGACCAGGTCGGGCTTCGCGCGTTCGAACACTTCCAGCCCTTGCAGGCCGTTGCTCGCTTGAAGAACGCTGAAACCGCTGTCTTCCAGGTAGGCCGCGAGGCTAGCGCGTACAACCTCGTCGTCATCGATAATCAGCAGCGTGGCACTGGGATTGTGCATGGGATACCAGGCAAAACGGCGCCAGGAGGTTGGCTTTAGCGCCAGGCCTTGGCCCTGACGCGTACTGGGTTCGCTTCAAGGCGCAGACGGTACTCTCATCCGATCGTCGATTCAAGCCATCGTCCGGTCGTCGCCGGCCGCCTTTACACTCGAAATCGGCGAGAGTTATAAGAACTTCAGTGGAACTCCCGAAAACAAGAGGACAAGGTCCAATGAGTCTGAGCGATCGAGCCTACAGCGAGAAGCGCGACTACATCCGGATGCGCCTGGAAGCGCCGGTGATCCTGCAGTACGCCGGACGGGAGCTACCCGCCCTGTGCATTGACCTGTCGAGCACCGGCATGCAACTGGAAGCCGAGTGCTCCCTGAATGTCGGCGATAAGGTCAGGGTCCGGATACCTTCGGATCACAGCCAACTCAAGGGCCTGGAGGCCGAAGCCGAAGTGGTGCGCGTCAGCGACCTCGAAGGCGGGCGGCAATCCGTAGGTCTGTCGATCCTGGCGATGCGCTGAACCAGCCCGAAACGACGAAGGCGGCCAAATGGCCGCCTTCGTACTTTCCGCCGGATCAGAAGTCGTCTTCGACTTCGCCGTCCTTCACGCGGAACTCGCGATTCTGCAGATACGCGTTGCGGATGAAGATGTACTTGTCGCCGCTGATCATCTTTTCCGCCGACAATAGGCTCGCCCGGGTATCGATCACATCGACCGCACGGGTGACGTTGCGGGTCGGGATATGGTCGATGTAGGGGTAAGGCTCCAGGAAACTGTCCGGGATTCGCCCACCGGCATCGCGCACGGTGCTCGGCCCCATCAGCGGCAGCACCAGATACGGACCGCTGCCCAGGCCCCAGGCACCGAGCGTCTGGCCGAAGTCTTCGTCGTTGCGCTGCAGTCCCATTTGGGTCGCCACATCGAAGAAACCGAGCACGCCGAAGGTGGTGTTGAAGATCAATCGTCCGGTATCGACGCCCGCGTCATGAAACTTGGCCTGGAGCAGGTCGTTCGCCAGGTTGCCGACATCGCCCAGGTTGCCGAAGACGTTATGGACGCCGTCCTCGAGGAATTGCGGGGTGACCTTCTGATAGCCCTGGGCCAGAGGCTTCAAGGCATAGGTATCGAGGGTATCGTTGAAGCGGAAGACAGCGCGATTGAAGCCCTCCCAGGGGTCTTCCTCGGCGGCCTGTACCGCGACCGGCAATAGCACCAGGCTGGCACAGGCCAGCAGCCGGCCCAGACGACCGACCCAGTTCGCACCGGACTCACGCATTTGCAGTCTCTCCTTGAGATGAGTAGTGTGACGGCCCGCGGCCATCACAGGCCGCGCAGTATAAGGCTTCGGCCGCTGGGTTGGGCAGTGGGACGGTTCCGGACATGCAGAAAAAACGATTGCTCCATATTGCGCATATCCCGGTACGTTGGGGCGACATGGACTCCCATGGCCATGTCAACAACACCCTTTATATGCAGTATCTGGAAGAGGCGCGGGTCGCCTGGTTCGAGCAGTTCGGCATCGCCATGAACAACGTCCCGCAGGGGCCGGTGGTTCTTCAGACGCTCCATACCTACCTCAAGCCGGTGGTGTATCCCGCCACGGTGGTGGCCGAACTCTTCGCCGGCGCGCTTGGACGCACCAGCCTGGTGGTGGAACACCGACTCTCCACGCTGGAAGATCCCGATCATTGCTACGGAGAGGGCCACTGCAAGCTGGTCTGATCGACCACGGCAACGACCGACCGGTCCCCGTACCGGACGATCTCCGGGCAGTGTTCGAAGAGACCTACGCCGGATAGCGCGGAACTGGCCCGCACCGTCCGTCACAAATCCTTCATCCAGACGTCACTTGCACCGGCTAGGTTGGATTGGACCTTTTACCGGAGCGAAGAGGATGCCCGCCACCGCCATCGAGCCCCCCGCCTTCTCCGCCGTGCTCTTCGGCCTGTCCGGTTGCCTGGTGGATTTTGGTGCTCGCACCGTGCCAGTCGCCCTGCAATACGCCTTTCCTCGTCACCAAGACCTCGGCAGCGTCGAGCGCCACCCTGAGACAGCTTTACGTGCCTGGCTCGAACGCACTCCCGATGACTCGGATCGGCATACCCTCGCCCAGGCGTTGATGCAAGCGGCAATCGAGCACACCGAACTCACCCCAGGATGCCGGGAGCTGCTGGCTGATCTCTTCCGCCAGGACGTGCGCTGTGTCTGGCTGGACGAGCTGCCGAACGAGGCCAGCCACACGCTGGCCAGCATCCTGCCGGATGGAGTGATCGGCATTACCGCTTCGCCCCCTCGCCCCTGGCCGGCGCCGGACGCCTGCTGGCAGGCGTTGATGGCGGTCGAGGCTAACGACCCACGCCATTGCGTGGTGGTCAGCGGCGATCCACGCCTGCTCCGCTCGGGCCTGAACGCTGGCGTTTGGACCGTGGGCCTGGCCGCCTGCGGCCCCCTTTGCGGCCTGGCTCCTGCCGACTGGCAGGCACTCGCCCCGCTGGAGCGCGATCGACTCCGTGCCCAAGCCACGCTCGAGCTGTATCGCCTGGGTGCTCACTCGGTGATAGATCACCTAGGCGATCTGGCCACCTGCCTGGAAGACCTGGCGGCCCGCCGACAGAAAGGGGAAAAGCCCTGAGTTCGTTGACTCGAATCAGGCAGGCATCGCGTCACTGGATTACCCTTTAAGCATGAGCAGGGACCTTTGGCCACCCGCCAAGGTCCATGTCGGTGACTGACTTGAAGAAAGGGAGAAGTACATGGCCACACGCGATCTGCAGCAACAACTGGAGGATCTGCGCGATCAACTGGCTCGGGGCACGCCCCTGAGCGACGAGGAACGGACCTCGTTGCTGGCCTTGATTCGGGATATCGAAGTAGAGCTGGAACGGCAGACCTCCGACGAGCCGGACCCGACCCTGGTGGACGGAGTCAATCTGGCAGTCGAACGCTTCGAGGTCAGCCATCCCACGCTGGCCGGAACCTTGCGCAATATCCTGCAGAGCCTGGCCAACATGGGCATCTAGAACGGGGGCGGGCTATTGCCGCACCAGCCGGCGATTGTCCGGCTGCAAGGCATCCGTGCTGCGGTACGGATTGATGTCCAGACCGCCCCGACGGACATAGCGCGCATAGACCGTCAACCGTTCCGGCCGTAGCAGGCGCAGTAGATCCAGGTAGATTCGCTCGACGCACTGCTCATGGAAGTCCGCATGCTGGCGGAAGCTCACCAGGTAGGCCAGCAGGCTGGCCGGGTCCAGGGCCGAGCCACGGTAATCCACCACCACACTGCCCCAGTCGGGCTGCCCGGTAACCGGGCAGTTGGACTTCAATAGGTGGCTGTACAGGCGTTCCTCGACCTGCCGCTCCGGATCGCATCGCAGCAGGTCCGGCTGCGGGTGGTCGTAGCGGGAAATCGTCACGTCCAGATCGTCGATGCAGCGCCCCGGCAGCAACGCCACGCCCTCCGCCGCCACCTCATCCAGATTGCGTACCCGCACCGCCACCGGCTTGCCGGCCGCCGCGGACAAGTCCCTCTCCAGTGTCGTCTGCAGCTCGGCGCGGTCGGCGAAGGCCGTCTGGTTCAGTGAGTTGAGGTACAGCTTGAACGACTTGGACTCAATGATATTCGGCGAGGCAGCCGGGATGGCGAATTCGCCGATGGCCACGCAGGGTTTGCCGGAAGGCGCCAGCCAGGACAACTCGTAGCAGGTCCAGATATCCACGCCCCGGTAAGGGAGCGTCTCCGCGCTTAGCCCCAACTCGGCCCACTTGGGCGCACGGGGAATGGGGAACAGCAGCTCGGGGGTATAGACGGCAATGTATTCGCTGGATTTGCCTAAGGGCGAATGCTCGGCGGAGGAATGCATGACAACATGACCTGACTGATGGAACGCGGCAAGTGTATACAGTTTCCCCGGTTGTTTCAGCCGGGGCACTTCCCCTGACGAGAAGATTACATCTTCGTCAGTTTGGTCTTTTCTTAAGGATGTCAGGTTATAAAAAGCCCGCCGCGCACTCACGACGGGCAAAGCAGCGGTGGAGCCCTCCGCTGCGGAGCAATCGTCAGCAGTGCCGTTCGTCCGATGCCTCGCTGCTCTGATGAGCGACTTGCGGCGCCTTGGTTTGCTGCTCGATGCGGGCGATCACACGGTCACCACCGCCTTCGGCAGCGGCCGGCATGGTTTGAAACAGGGCCAGCAACAGGATGGGAAGGGAAAAGATTCGCATGGTCATGATCCTCCGGATGGGTTCGGGCGCTCTGATGCCCTCGGCAAGAGTTTGCGGACGCATCGCTGTCGGCTGGCTGACGCCTCTCTTACGTTTCTGTCAGCCCGAAGGAGGATTTCGCCGATGAAGCTGCTCATCGTCGAGGACGAACCCAGCATCGGTCGCTATCTGTGCCAGGGGCTTGGCGAAGCCGGCTATGCGGTCGACTGGGTGAGCGACGGCCTGGAAGGCGAACAATTGGTCCTGTCCGGCGATTACGACCTACTGTTGCTGGATGTGATGCTGCCTGGCCGCAATGGCTGGCAGATCGTCCGCAAGCTGCGCGAGAAAGACCGCTCCACGCCGGTGCTCTTTCTAACTGCCCGCGACAGTGTCGAGGACCGCGTGCATGGCCTGGAAAGCGGTGCCGACGATTATCTGGTCAAACCGTTCGCCTTCGCCGAGCTGTTGGCCCGGGTGCGCAGCCTGCTACGGCGCGGCACCGGTAGCCCGCAAGAAACCCGTCTGGCCATCGCCGACCTGGAACTCGACCTGCTGCGCCGACGCGTTCAGCGTGACGGCCAGCGGATCGACCTCACCGCCAAGGAGTTCGCCCTGCTCGAACTGCTGATGCGCCGCCAAGGCGAAGTGTTGCCGAAATCCCTGATCGCCTCCCAGGTCTGGGACATGAATTTCGACAGCGACACCAATGTCATCGAAGTCGCCATCCGCCGCCTGCGCGCCAAAGTTGACGACAACTATCCGCGCAAACTCATTCATACCGTCCGCGGCATGGGCTACGTGCTGGAGGATCAGGACGCATGATCGCCCGCCTTTCTCTTGCATCGCGCCTGGCGCTGCTGTTCGCGGCCTGTACCGCCAGCGTCTCGCTGCTTGCCGGTGTGCTGTTCAGCCGTGCCAGCGAAGCGCACTTCGTCGACCTGGACCGGCAGCTCATGGACGCCCGTCTGGAGCACTTTCGCACGCTGCTGCAGGGCGTCGATACACAGGCGGCACTGGAGGCCCGGCGCGAGGAGCTGGAACTGGAGCTGATCCACCAACCCGACCTCGGGCTGCGCCTGCACGGCCCGGACGGCAAACTCTGGTTCGCCTACCCCGCCCGCCTCTCCCGCGAGGACCTGATGCTACCTGCGCCCGGGCGATTCCACGACTGGCAGCTCGAAGACAGCTTCTACCGGGTACTACACGCCCCGCTGCTTTCGCGTTTCATCCTCGGCCCCAAGCTGACACTGCTGCTGGATATCACTCATCACCAGCACTTCCTCGAAGGAGTGCAACGGGCGATCTGGGCGACCATGGCCCTCGCTGCTCTGGCCACCGCGCTGCTGGGTGGCTGGGCGGCGCGTCGAGGATTGCGGCCGCTGCGTGAGATGTCGGAAGTCGCCGCTGGCGTGTCGGCGCAATCCCTGACAGTACGCTTGGACGAGCGGTCGGTTCCGGTCGAGTTGCGCGGACTGGTACAAGCGTTGAACGCCATGCTGGCGCGCCTCGAAGAAGCCTTCAAACGGCTCTCGGCGTTTTCCGCGGATATCGCCCACGAATTGCGGACACCGCTCACCGCCCTGCTGACCCGGACCCAGGTGGTGCTGTCGCAGCCACGCAATCAGGACGACTACCGGGAGGCCTTGCATGACAACCTGGATGCGCTCGAACAACTGACCCAGATGGTCAACGACATGCTCCTGCTGGCCAAGGCCGAGCATGGATTGCTCGCCCCCCATCGCGAACCGCTGTCGCTGAGCGAGGAAATCGGCGGCCTGCTGGAATTCTACGAACCGGTGGCCGAGGAAGCGGACGTCCGCTTCGCCCTGGAGGGAGACGGAACGCTCTACGCCGACCGCAGCCTGCTACGCCGCATGCTCGGCAATCTGCTGGAAAACGCCTTGCGCCATACTCCTCCGGGCGGCCAGATCCTCATCCAGATACTGACCCACGCTGGTGGTCTGCAATTGGTGGTGGAGAACCCCGGAGCAGAAATCCCCGGCGAGCTGCTGCCACGCTTGTTTGACCGCTTCGCCCGCGGCGCCCCGACCGGCGAAACGAAGGGCAGTGAGCATGCCGGCCTTGGGCTGGCCATCACCCGTTCGCTGATGGAAGCCCACGGCGGACGCATTCAGTGCGAATCGAGCGATGGCCTGACCCGATTCATCCTCGAATTCCCCGCCTGACTCAGGCCGGCGACGGCTCCGGAATTTCCTGACGCAGCGGCCGCCAACGGCGCAGCAGCAGATAGAGCGTCGGGATCACGAACAGGGTGAAGAAGGTCCCCACCAGCAACCCACCAACGATCACCATGCCGATCTGCTGGCGGCTTTCCGCACCGGCACCGGTAGCAATAGCCAGCGGCAACGAACCGAGCACCATGGCACCGGTGGTCATCAGGATCGGCCGCAGCCGCTGCACCGAGGCATCCAGCACCGCGCTGCGCAGCTCGTGCCCTTCACGCAGCAGGTGGTTGGCGAACTCGACGATCAGAATGCCGTGCTTGGTGATCAGGCCGATCAGCGTCACCAGCCCCACCTGGGAGTAGATGTTCAGGGTGCCGCCGAACAGCTTGAGCGCCAGCAGCGCACCCGCCATGGACAAGGGCACGCTGAACAGGATGATCAACGGATCGAAAAAGCTCTCGAACTGCGCCGCCAGCACCAGGTAGATGAAGGCCAGGGCGAGCACGAAGATCAGCGCGATACCCGCGCTCGACTCCTTGAAATCCCGCGAAGTGCCGGTGTAGTCGAACTGGGTGTCCTCCGGGAAGATCTGCCGGGCCTCGGCCTCCAAGTGTTCCAGCGACTCGCCGAGGGTGTAGCCGGCGCCGACATTGGCGGTGATGGTGACCGCCCGCAATTGGTTGAAGTGGTTGAGTTCGCGGGGCGCGACGGTTTCCTTCACATCGATCAGGTTCGATAGCTGCACCATGGAACCATCGCCGGCACGCACGTAGACCCGGTCAAGGTCCGCCGGATTGCTGCGGTCGACGTCAGCCAGTTGCACCAGTACGTCGTACTGCTCGCCGTTCTGCTTGAAGCGGGTCACCTGGCGGCTGCCGAACAGGCTTTCCAGGCTGCGGCCAATGGTAGCCACATCGGTGCCCACCGCCACGGCCTGCTCGCGATTCACCTGGACCTTCAATTGCGGGGTGTTCAGCTTGAGGTCGCTGTCCACGCTTTCCAGGCCGGGGTAGTTGCGTATCTTCGCCAGCAACTGATCCACGTAGGTTTCCAGTTCGGCGTACTCCAACGAGGAGCGGATGACGAAGTTCACCGGCTGGTTGCGCGCGCTCTGCCCAAGCGGCGGGCGGTTCACCGGGAAAGCCCGGACGCCCGTGATGTCCTGCAGCTTGGGCAGCAATTCCTGGCGGATCTCGAACTGGCTTCGCCCGCGCTTATCCCAGTCCTCCAGTTTCATGAAGGAAATACCCTGGGTCACCGTGGGGAAGCCGGCGACCACCAGGTAGCGGTTGGTCTCGGGAATGCTCGCGTAAGCCTGCTCCAGTTGCCGCGCATAGCGGCTGGTGTAGCCGATGGTGGCGCCGTCCGGGCCGTTGATCACACCGATGATGGTGCCGGTATCCTCGGTCGGCGCCAGCTCCGAGCGCAGCCCGAGGAACAGCCAAGCGCAGACCAGCAGGACCGCCAGCAGCACGGCCACGACCACCACCCAGGCGCTCAGCACCCGCTGCAGCAGGTGCTTGTAGCGATAGGTCACACCATTGAGGAAGCCTTCGATCAGGTTGTACACCCGGCTGTGCCGTTCGTTGGCCCGGTGCGGCTTGAGCAGGTGGCCGCACATCATTGGCGACAGGGTCAGTGCGACGAAGCCGGATACCAGCACCGCACCGGCGAGGGTCCAGGCGAACTCGGTGAACAGCTTGCCGGTAGTGCCCTGCATGAAGCCGATGGGCGCATAGACGGCCGCCAGGGTCAGGGTCATGGCGATCACCGCGAAGGCGATCTCGCGGCTGCCTTTGAGCGCTGCCTGCAATGGCTGCATACCCTCTTCGATATGCCGATGGATGTTCTCCAGCATGACGATGGCGTCATCCACCACCAGACCGATGGCCAGGACCATGGCCAGGAGGGTCAGGGTGTTGATGGTGAAACCCATCAGTGACATCAGGGCGAAGGCGCCGATCAGCGAGACCGGGATGGTCACCAGCGGGATCAGCGTGGCGCGCAACGAGCGGAGGAACAGGAAGATGATCAGGATGACCAGCGCCACCGCTTCCCAGATGGTGGTGTAGACATTGTTGATCGACTCGCGGATGAACAGTGAGTTGTCGTTGGCCACGGCCATTTCCATGCCGTCGGGCAACAGGTCGCGGATCGCCGGCATCGCCTCGGCGAGACCATCGGATATCTCCAGCGGGTTGGCCGTGGCCTGCTTGACCATCCCGATCACCACGGCTGGCCGGCCCTTGTAGCGCACCACGCTGCGCACGTCCGCCGGGCCGATCTCCGCCCGCCCCACATCCGACAGACGCAGCAGGTAGCCGCGCGAGTCGTCGAGAATCAGGTCGTTGAATTCGTCCGGTGTCCGCAGGTCGGTCTCCGACAGCACAGTGAACTCGCGTTGCTGCGACTCGATGCGGCCAGCCGGGATTTCCACGTTCTGCCGGCGCAGCGCATCCTCCACGTCCTGTACGGTAAGCCCGTGGGCGGCCAGCTTCTCCGGGTCCAGCCAGATGCGCATGGCAAAGGTTCGTGCGCCACGAATCTGCACCTCGGAGACACCGGGAATAGTCTGCAGGCGATCCTGGATCACCCGCTCCAGCACGTCGGTGATTTCCATTGCCGAATAGCGCTCACTGAAGAACGCCATCCAGATGACCGGCTGGGCGTCGGCCTCGACTTTCTGCACGATGGGCTCGTCGATCTCCTCGGGAAGCAGGCCGCGTACGCGGCCGAGACGGTCGCGCACGTCGTTGGCGGCTTCGTCGGAATTGCTGCCGAGGCGGAATTGCGCGGTGATCTGGGTGTTTTCCGAACGACTGATGGAGCTGACGAAATCCAACCCCTCGATGCCCGACAGCACATCCTCGATCGGCTGAGCCACCTGGGATTCCATGATCTCCGGGCTGGCGCCGGGATAGGTGACGTTGACCGTGACGATGGGCACGTCGATATTCGGGTACTCGCGCACCGACAGCCGCTGGTAGGCCATCAGCCCGAGCAGGACGATGATCAGCGACAGGACGGTGGCGAATACCGGGCGGCGGATGCAGACGTCGGAAAGCGTCATGCGCCCTCCCCAGCCGGTTTGCTGCGGACCGCCATGCCCGGCTTGACCTTCTGCCAGCCGGCGCTGATCAGGGTTTCGTCGCCGCTTAATCCTGCATTCACCTCGACCCGTCCGCGCTCGCGACGGCCGGCCTGGATTTCGCGCAGCTCCACCTTGCCGTCAACCACCAGGTTGACCAGCAGCTTGCTCCCCAGCGGCATTACCGCTTCCTCGGGAATCACCAGCGCCTGCGGACGTTCGGCGAGGATCACCGAGACCTTCACGAACTGCCCCGGCTTGAGGCGGTGGTCGCCATTGCCAACCCGGGCACGCACCGCCTGGCTACGGCCCACTTCGTCCAGGCGCGGGTTGAGGGCGACGATCTCGCCACGGAATACCTCGCCCGGATAGGCATCGAGGCTGAGTTCGACCACCTGGCCGAGCTCGATCTGCCCCACCGCCTTCTGCGGCACACGGAAATCCACCTTGAGCGGGTCGAGTACCTCCAGGTTGACGATGTCCTGGCCCGCCTCGACATAGTCGCCGACGCTGATCTGGCGTAGACCGAGCACGCCATCGTAGGGCGCGCGAATCTGTGTCTTCTCCAGTCGTGCCTGGGACAACGCCAGGCTGGCCCGCGCAGCCTGCTGCTGGGACTGTGCCTCGTCCAGCGCCTGGGCGTTACTGGCGCCGCGCTTGAACAGCATCTGCGCGCGCTGGTAGCTCTTTTCCGCGAGATCGAGATTGGCCCGGGCCTGGGCCAGTTCGGCGCGGGCGATGGCATCGTCCAGGCTGACCAGCAGGTCGCCGCCACTCACCGCCTGCCCTTCGCGGAAATGCAGCCGGCTCACCCGGCCTTCGATTTCCGGCCGGATCATCACCGACTCGTCGGATCGTAGCGAACCAAAAGTAATCAGCTCGTCGCGCACCAGCGCCCGCTGCGGCTGTACCACTTCGACCAGGGGCCCTTGCGGCTCCTGTCCGAGGGCGAAACCCGACCACAGCAAGGCCGCAGCCACGACCAGGGAATACGCACGGGTGGACATAAACAACCTCTTCTTCTGGAAGAGGCTGAGTCTACCGGCGCCGCCCGCTCAACTCAGCCGTTGAAGATGTATCGCGATATGTTTCTGCCAGCACTGCGAACCAGGTCGGGAACCGCCCTCACTGGCGCATACCGCGCCCGCTGACCAGCAGGCGGATGCAGTAGATATACAGCACTGCCGTGGCCGCCAGCATGAAGGCGATGGCGGTGCCGATATGAATGTCCGACACCCCGAGAATGCCGTAACGGAACGCATTGACCATATGCAGGATCGGGTTAGCCAGCGACAACGCCTGCCAGAAGCCCGGCAGCAGGTGGATCGAATAGAACACCCCACCCAGGTAGGTCAACGGCGTCAGCACGAAGGTCGGGATGATCGAAATGTCGTCGAAGTTGCGCGCATAGACGGCGTTGACGAAGCCGCCGAGGGAAAAGATCGTCGCCGCCAGGGCGATCACAAGCACCGTCACCCCCAGGTGATGCACCGACAGGTCGGTGAAGAACAGCGACAGCATCGTCACGATGGTCGCCACCGCAAGACCGCGCAGGATACCGCCGACCACATAACCGATGAGGATGATGTGGGCCGAAACCGGCGAGACCAGCAACTCTTCGATGGAGCGCTGGAATTTGCTGCCAAAAAAACTGGAGACCACATTGCCGTAGGCATTGGTGATCACCGACATCATGATCAGGCCCGGCACGATGAATTCCATGTAGGTAAAGCCGTCCATCTCGCCGATACGCGAGCCGATCAGCCGGCCGAAGATGACGAAGTACAGCACCATGGTGATCGCCGGCGGCAGCAGGGTCTGCGGCCAGATGCGCAGGAAGCGGCGCACCTCGCGTACGACGATGGTCTGCAGGGCAATCAGGTTCGGGCGCAGTTCACTGCTCATTTCGCCACCTTCGCCAGGTTTTGTTCCACCAGGGAGACGAACAGCTCCTCGAGGCGGTTGGTCTTGTTACGCAGGCTCAAGACCTCGATATGCTGCGCCGCCAGCTGACGGAACAGTTCGGTGATGCCGAGATTCTTCTCCACCTGCACTTCCAGGGTATGGGAATCCAACAGGCGGGCCGGATACCCCTCCAGTTGCGGCTCGATCAACAGCGACTCCTTGAGGTCGAGCACGAAGGTTTCCACATGCAGCTTCTTCAACAACTCGCGCATGCTGGTGTTCTCGACGATGCGCCCGTGGTCGATGATGCCGATGTTGCGGCAGAGCTGCTCGGCCTCCTCCAGGTAATGCGTGGTGAGGATAATGGTGATGCCCTTCTGGTTCAGCTCGGTGAGGAAGCTCCACATCGAGCGGCGCAGCTCGATGTCCACCCCGGCGGTCGGCTCGTCGAGAATCAACAGGCGCGGCCGGTGCACCAGCGCCCGGGCAATCATCAGACGCCGCTTCATGCCACCGGACAGCTCGCGGGACGCGGAATTGCGCTTGTCCCACAGGCCGAGCTGGTTCAGGTACTCCTCGGCGCGTTCCTTCGCCAGCTTGCTCGGAATCCCGTAGTAGCCGGCCTGGGTCACGACGATGTCGAAGACCTTCTCGAACTGATTGAAGTTGAACTCCTGGGGCACCACGCCGAGGCAACGCTTCAGCGCATAGGGCTCCTTGTCCAGGTCATGACCGAACACATTCACCGTGCCGCTGGTCTTGTTCACCAGCGTGGAGAGGATGCCGATGGTGGTGGATTTGCCGGCACCGTTGGGGCCGAGCAGGGCGAAGAAGTCGCCTTCGGCCACGTCCAGATCGATGCCCTTGAGGGCCTGGAATCCGTTGCCGTAGGTCTTGGTCAACTGCCGGATGGACAGGGCGGAACTCATGTCGGATGCACGCGCAGAGGAAGGAAGAAGCTAGATAAGGGCAGGAACGGCCAATTGCAACTGTTTGACCTCATTCACAGTTATAAGGCGACTCAGGTCAACTCCGTCATCACCCCATCCCGATAGGCCCGCCGTTGCTTCAAGCGCTCGTACCAGGCTTCCAACGCCGGCCGCGGCTGCCGCTCGATGGGCATTTCGAACCAGCCGTAGATGAAGCTGCCCAGCGGGATATCGCCCATGCCCAGGCGCTCGCCGGACAGGAACGGCTGCGCCTCCAGAGCCCGCGCGGGGATGGCCAGCAGCTCGTTGCAGCGGGCGATGGCCGCCTGGATGGCCGGCAGGTCGCGCTCCACCTCGGGTGTACGCACCAGCCCCCAGAACACGGTTCGGAAGGGATCGACAAAGGACGTGCTCATCCAGTCCATCCAGCGGTCGGCACTGGCTCGCTGCGTCAGCGAGTCCGGCAGCAGAGAGCCTTCGCCATGGCGGGCGCAGAGGTAGCGGACGATGGCATTGGACTCCCAAAGCAGGAAATCGCCATCCTCGATCAAAGGCACCAGGCCGTTCGGATTCTTCGCCCGGAACGCCGCATCGTTCACCACGCCGAACGCACCACCGGCATCGATCCGTTCGTACGGCAGGCCGAGTTCCTCGGCACACCAGAGCACCTTGCGCACGTTGTTGGAATTCTTCCGCCCCCAGATCTTCAGCATTTGCACTCTCCGGCCATCACGTCGCGAGCAGTCTAGCAGGCCGTTGAAAAACGTAGGCGAGGCAGCCGAGACAAGGCAAAAACGACCGAAAAAGCGGAGTTTACATGCTGTAAATGAGCATTTTGAGGTCGTTTTTAAACGCCGTATCGGCAACGTAGGTAGTTTTTCAACAGCCTGCTAGCCGGTCTCGCTGCCGCTGGCTTCCCGATGCATGTCACCCAGCAAGGGTGGCGCATCGGCGGCGAACAGGTGCGGGTAGCATCGCTCCAGGTGGCCGAAGAACAGCGATTCCGGCAGATCGTCGAACTGGCCATGATCGGCCAGATACTCCATGTAACGCTGCCCCTGGCGGTTGAAAGGATGGAATACGCTGTCCTGCCGACCGTCGAACTCCAGCGGCGCCACATCGAACAGACGGCACAGGGCCAGGTTGAACGCAGGTGTCGCCTTGACCCATCGTCCATCCAGATACAGCTCGGTGTAGCCATGCATGGCGAACACTTCGCTCCGCAGTAACTCCAGCAGACGCGGCGTGGACAGGTGGTTGCGTACGTCGGCCAGGCCGATCCGGGCCGGGATGCCGCAATGCCGGGCACAAGCGGCCAGCAGGATCGCCTTCGGCACACAATAGCTTTCGCCGGCGGCCAGGGCATGGCTGGCCTTCAACGTATCTGGATCACGGCTGAACGAATAAGGGTTGTAACGGATGCCGTCACGCACGGCGTAATAGAGAGCGATCGCCTGCTCCAGCGGGTCGCGGCTCGTCCCTCGGGCGCGCTCGGCGAACTCCACTACCAGGGGGTGGTCACTATCCACGAAGCGGCCGGGTCGAAGGTAGGGCTGCATAGCGGTTCTCCCATATGGTTGCCGCCAGTCTATCCGGGCGAAAGCCGCCCGCGTCACGACGATTCGGCCAGCCTCTCTGCCCATGCCGCCAGATCGGCCGGCTAAGCTGTAGGCACACCGCCGCCGATGGCTGCCGCACCTGGAGAAAATGGATGTCGCTCGTCTGGATACTGATTCTTTTACTGGGCATCGCCTGCCTCGCTCACTGGCGTCTGGCGCCCCTGCCGTCCCTGGCGCTGGTCGCGCTCTACCTCGTCGTCATGGGAAGCGCCGACGAGGTTCCCGGCTGGCTGATGCTGATCCTCTGGCTGCTCTGGCTGGCGGTCGCCCTGCCGCTGCTGATCCCGGAACTCCGTCGCACGCTGATCACCGGGCCGATGTTCGACTGGTTCCGCAAGATTCTGCCGCCCATCTCGGACACCGAACGCGAGGCCATCGATGCCGGCACCGTCTGGTGGGACGGCGAGCTGTTCAGCGGTCGCCCCGACTGGGACAAGCTCCTCGCCTATCCACCGGCCAGGCTCACCGAAGAGGAACGTGCCTTCCTGGAAGGCCCGGCCGAACGACTCTGCGCCATGGTCGACGATTGGCAGGTCGGCCAGCGTATGGACCTGCCGGAAGAGGTCTGGGCCTACATCAAAGAGCAAGGCTTCTTCGCCCTGATCATCCCGAAGGAATACGGCGGCAAGGGTTTCTCCGCCTATGCCCACTCGCAGATCGTGATGAAGCTGGCAACCCGCAGCGGCGACTTGGCATCCACCGTGATGGTGCCCAACTCCCTGGGCCCGGCCGAACTGCTGCTGCATTACGGCACCGAAGACCAGCGCAACCGCTACCTGCCTCGACTGGCCAAAGGCGAGGAAATCCCCTGTTTCGCCCTGACCGGCCCCTACGCCGGCTCCGACGCGGGTGCCATGCACGATACCGGCATCATCTGCCGCGGTCAGTGGCAGGGCGAAGAGGTGCTCGGCCTGCGCCTGAACTGGGAAAAGCGCTATATCACCCTGGGCCCGGTGGCCACGCTCCTCGGCCTGGCCTTCAAGACCTACGACCCCGACCACCTGCTCGGCGAGCGTGAGGAACTGGGCATCTCGCTGGCGCTGATTCCCACCGAACTGCCCGGCGTCGAGATCGGCCGGCGTCACGTTCCTCTAGGCGCCGCCTTCATGAACGGCCCCAATTCCGGCAAGGATGTGTTCGTGCCGCTGGGCTTCATCATTGGCGGCCAGGACATGATCGGCAAAGGCTGGATGATGCTGATGAACTGCCTCTCGGTCGGTCGCTCCATCTCACTGCCGGCGGTCGGCACCAGTGCGGCCAAGGCCACCGGTTATGCCAGCGGTCGCTATGCGCAGGTCCGCGAACAGTTCAACGTGCCGCTGGCCGCCTTCGAAGGCATCCAGGAAGCGTTGGCGCGCATCGCCGGCAACGCCTGGCTGATGGACAGCGCCCGGGTGCTCACCGCTAACGCCGTCGACCTGGGGGAGAAACCCTCGGTCCTGTCTGCCGTGCTCAAGTACCACCTCACCGAGCGAGGCCGCGAATGCATCGCCCACGCCATGGATATCCACGGCGGCAAAGGCATCATCATGGGACCGAAGAACTACCTCGCTCGCTCCTGGCAGGCGGCACCGATCTTCATCACCGTGGAAGGCGCGAACATCCTTTCGCGCAACCTGATGATCTTCGGTCAGGGCGCCATTCGCTGCCATCCCTACGTGCTCAAGGAAATGGAACTGGCCAGCGCGCAGGACCAGGACGCGGCACGCCTGGCGTTCGATGGGCTGCTCCTGCGGCACGTCGGATTCGCCGTGGGCAACGCCGCAAGCACCTTCGTGCTGAGCCTCACGTTTGGCCTGCTGGGCCAGGCGCCGGGCCGAGGGCTTTTGCCCGGCTACTTCCGCAAGCTGAACCGTCTCGCGGCCGCCTTCGCCCTGCTCGCGGACCTCAGCATGATGCTGCTCGGCGGCGACCTGAAACGCCGCGAACGTCTGTCGGCGCGCCTCGGCGACGTGCTCAGCTACCTCTACCTCGGCTCGGCGGCACTCAAGCGCTATCACGACCTCGACTATCCGGAATCCCAGGAAGCGCTGCTGCGCTGGTCGCTGGAGGAGTCCCTGGCGGAAGCGGAGAAAGCGCTGGAGGGCATTCTCGGCAATTTCCCGAACCGCGTGCTCGACTGCGCTCTGCGCGTGCTGGTGTTCCCCTTCGGTCGTCGACACAAGGGGCCTTCGGATGCGCTGGATGAGCAGGTCGCGGAGGTTCTCGGCCGCCCCGATGGCGATCCAGCCCTGGAGCAACTCGTCGAGGGCTGCTACCGCCCGCAAGACCCACAAGATGCGGTCGGCGCCCTGCGGCATGCCTACGACCTGTTGCAGGCCAGCCGCGACACCGCCAGAAAGCTCCAGAACGCGCTCAAGGATGGTCGTGTGGTTCCGAAAGCCGGGGAAAACCCCATCGATGCGGCCCTCGCCGCCGGCGCTCTGGAGCCAGGCGAAGCCCAGCGCTTGCAAGAGGCGGAACAGGCACGACGGGCGGTGATCGATGTCGACGACTACGCCAAGGAGGACTTGCAACTGGAGGCCGGCAAGGTTCGCTGAACCGCCGGCAAGACGACAACCGTGCGCGGGCCAGCCTATAATCCCGCGCCCTTACAGCTACAGGTATCCCATGGCCAATCCGCATCTCGACCATCATCTGGCCCTGCTCGCCCACCTGCGCGGCATCCTGCTCGCCATGGGCGAAGCCGAACAGATCTCCGACGAAAGCCATGCGCTGTTCCTCGAACGCTTCGACGAACTGCTCATGAGCCTGCCAAACATCCCCGAGGACCGGCACCTCGGCCAGGACCTGATCTGCCAGGTCTTCCACCGTTATCCGCAGATCGCCCACCTGGTACCGCGCGACCTGCTGTGGTTCTTCGGTGGCGATTGCCTGCACTTCATGCCTGACGATGAAATCGCCCTGTTCCAGGAACTGGACGAGCGCCGCTACGAAGCCGAGCAGAAGGGCCTGCCCTTCGACTGGAACCAGGAAAAGCAGCTTCTCGCGATGCCGCAAGAAAGCAGCAAGCACTGACCGAAAGGCCCGCCGGGCAATGCCGGCGGGCCTTCCTCAAAAGTACTTCAGCCAGGCGATATCGCGCCTGCGCACCTTCACAGCGGTAAACCAGTGCGCGGCGGGATACAGCGCCACTGCTAGCGCGACCGCACACAGCCAGACCGCTCCCACCGAATCGAACCCGAAATAATCGCCCTGGTTCAGGCCCCAGACCTGTACAGCCGACAGGTACAGCACCTTCAGTACGTACAGGTGCATCAGGTAGAAAAACATCGGTGCACCACCGAAGATCACCAGCGGTGCCAGCCAACAACTCCCCTCCCGCCGCTCGAACCAGCGCAGCAGCAACAGACCGACACCCAGCGTCAGGGTCAGGAACAACAGCGACGGCGGATACTTGGTAACGTTGAAAAAACTCATCAGCGTGGCAACGGCCGTCCCGCCTTCGACCCAGGGCTTTTCCCCATAGCCATTGGCCAGACGAACCAGCACGAACCCCACCAGCGCAGCGGCACCCCAGGCCAGCAGCCGCCTCTGCCGCACCGCTGGCGCCACGTCACCGGCGAACCAGGGGCCCGCCGCGTACCCGAGCGCGATCACTCCGATCCACGGCAGCAAAGGGTAGGACGTGCGCAACCGCAGCGCTTCAGAAAACACCAGCCAGCCACGGTCGTGCAGGATCGCCCAAGGCACATGAAGAAAGGAGCCCGTCTCAAAATGCAGCGGGTCCAACAGGTTATGCCCGGCGACAATCACCAATCCCAGGGCGACCAACGCCATCCGTGGCAGCCAGACCAGCGCGGACAACGCCAGCATGCTGAGCCCTATCGCCCAGATGACCTGCAGATAAATGACGTTAGGCGATAATTGGAACGTCCAGGCGAAGTTGACGAGCGTCACCTCCAGCACAACCAGAAACAGCCCCCGCTTGAATAGGAACGCCGAAACACCAGAGCGGCCGCTGTGCTTTTCACCATAGAGAAACGCGGACAACCCGGTGAGAAAGACGAATACCGGAGCGCACAGATGCGCCAACGTCCGACTGACGAACAAATCCAGGCCGGTACTGCCGACATCCATTGGGTCTCGCACCTGTCGATGCAGGAAAAAGGTCTCGCGCACATGATCGAGCAGCATGACAAGGATCACCAAGCCGCGTAGCGCGTCGATGGAACGCAGGCGAGTGGCAGACATGACGGTAACGGGTGTGTTCATTCGACGGTGGCAAGATAGGGCTCAGGGAGCCCGACTTATCATCAATGCGGGCCGAAACTTGGTCGACAGAATAATGCAATATTATAACAAAACAATATATACTCACTCAGATCCGCATGCCTTCCCTCCCTCACTCCGCAACTTAGAAATGCGACTTAAGGTCCGCGAAAAATAATTCCGGGAAAATGGCAACACCAGTCAAGATCGCCCAAGGAATTGAACCCAGCCGGGAATGTCTTGTCGATCAGCTTGGGAAATTGAAACGCGAAAAGAAAAAGAGGCCCATGGCCTCTTTTTCGATAATCCGCAGTACGGATTTAAATTTGGAGCGGGAAACGAGACTTGATTTCCCGTCCTATCTCCTTGAAAACATTGGCTTTTTTGCCGCGCCAGTGCTTTCGATGGGCTGCATTATGTACTAGTTGGATGCCTCTGGCAACACCCGTTTCATCATCCCCCAAAGTGCGGGAGATATTCCGGCCTTGCCGTGACAGATGCCGCCTTAGCTGAGCATCGACAATGCAGCTTCGAGCAGCGGCTTCGCCCACTCCGGGGTGCGCCGCATATCCTCGAACGAAACGGGCCAAATCAACCTACCCTGCTCTATTTCCGCCACCAATTGAGGGTCAGGAACAGCTTCTCCCGGCGCTACGTTCACACTGTTGTCGTAGACTTGCAGGTGCGCCAAATTCGGCATGAGCAGAATCAAGTTTTCGAGTGCCGACGTGTAGCGCTCGCGAATCTTCGCCTCTGGAATGTCGTGCCCACCCGCTGCTACACGTGCACGCACGCGGGCCATATGCTGCTCGGGGGAGGCCAGCCCGCAGAACCACATCAATACATCATGGGTGTTGCACGCCGCCTTGATGCGTGCCGGTATGGTGTGGCCTCCAAGGGTTGTTTCGAAGGCGTAATGAGTGCCCTGTGCCAGGGCTTGGTCCAACCGTCGCAGCCCCTCCTGCCACGCCAAGGCGTTGGCTTCGTCCTGGTCGCAGGCGGTGGCGAGCACCAGCTCGCGTGCGAAGGTATCCGGGTTGAACCAAGCCAACCCGGCTTGCTCCAGCAGATAGCCTCCCACTGAACTCTTTCCCGCACCGTTGACGCCGGCCAGTACGTACAGAACCGGGCGTGCCACTAATGACTCGCTCCAGCCTTCACTTCTCCTGCGAGCTTGGCTGGACGACGCATTACCTCACGCATCCGGTCACCTGCCTCACTGGTCTGGAGTGACGCCAAGCGTGCGTCGAACTGCTGGCGCAACGACTCGAGCACGGATTCACCGCCTGCCCCCGCCTCCTGCAAAGCACGCTGGATGGCACCGTACTCTTCGGCGGAGAGGATCACCGCCTCAGGCTCGTTGTGGTTTGTCACCAGCACTTTTCCGCCACTACGGATGGCCTTCATCACACCCCGCCAGCCCAACTTCTTGACGTCAGAAGCAGGGGTTCTTGGAAGAGCATCGAGGCTATCGAGTTTCAGGGGCTGGCTCATCGCACGACTCCAAACAGAGGATGAGAGAAATATACCCATTTTACCCAAAATGGGCAAATCCCCCGGCCGCTCAGTCAGCTAGCTATAGCGAAGGCTCCAGAGCCCCAAGGGGCTCGTTCAGTGCAGCACATCCCGAAGGAACAATTGGCATTGATGAGGGGGCTTGGACCTTCACGAGCAAGGATTCCAGCATCAATTTCATCGGCGGCCTCCCAATGCCGACGTGGCTGGGTTCGTGGAAATGGGGTAGAACCCGCTCTCTTGCAAGCAAACCTGCGCACGCGGCTGCACAGGTCCGGATCTCAGGCAGCCAACAGGAGAATCTCAGAGGCTCCAGATGTTTTCTGCAGTAACCCCGGATGACGCATTTCCAACTCAAGGACTTCGGCTTGATAGTGCAGCGCCGGTAGCATCTGTTTACCGCGCTGCAGGAAGTCGGTGACCTCGGCGAAGCGCTCGTGTGTGAGCTTGGAAGCGATATTGATGTCACTGGTTAGGACTTCGATACGCTGTCTGTTGAAGTCGCGCAGATCACTGCTCAGTTGGGTCAGGCACTCGTGGCTGTACTTGGCAGCACCTGTCCGGAGTTGAACGTGGGACAGCATGAGGCCGAGGTTGACCAGGCGCTCCTGCAGCAATGCAACCTCGTGTAGACGATCGATGCTGCCGGCGGCCAGGGGCGCATGCTGCTGCAGCACCATCCTGTTGAACTGATACTCCCTGTTGAAAGGCCTGATCAGCCCCTTGAGTTGCTCGACCTCCCCTTGCTCACAAAACTGCTGGGCGGCCTGCAGCAAAGAGTAGAACTCCGCTGCATCGGCGAGAAGGCCGCGTACGTGAACCTCTTTGACCAACTCCAGGGTCTGATGGATTTCTCGCGACTGCTGCTGGATCTGCTCGCTGATTGCATTGAGCTTCTTGCAGACGACCACGAAGCCGACGGCGGTGACCGCTAAGTTCAGCCCCGAAAGCGCCAGGTTAGCCATCTGTAGACCTTGCAGTACGTCCATACTGCTTTGCACACCAGTGATAGCGCTTTGTAGCTGCTCAAGGCTTTGCTGAGTTTGCATGGCATCGCCAGGAAACAGAAGGTGCCCGACGATTCGTCCCCCCATCCCTGCTCCAGCAGCATGCCGAACCACGCCGCCATGCAGTGTGTAGGCGCCGCTCTTCAGCTTGGCCAATACATCGGGCATATCGGGCAGGGAGCGCAGCAGCATTTCGCTATTTACATACATGCGCGAAGCTTCTCCGTATAGGCTGCAAAATCGGCGTTGAAGCGAGTGCGGCGAATCTTGGCCACCTGGAGCACTGCCGGAATGGTGATGCGAAACGCTGGAGCGGTCGCCTGTATGATCGTTGCACCCGCCACACCAACAGCCACTGGCGGCGCCACAAGGGTGACCAGCCGGCCGCCGATGGCACTAGCAATACCGGCCGCGCCGCCGGCGGACGCGATTCCCGCAGCATTGCCTGCGTTGATTAACAGAGCAGTCATGAGCTGGCCGATATAAGCTGCCATGGCAGCGTTATCCAAATGATCTTTCGGGGCGTTCTTTCCCAGGTATTTGGGGCCGGCCAGGTTGATGACAATATCCTCGATGTCGTAGATGTCATCTGTCGCTGCAGGCTTTCCACCGACCTTCTTGGCGACATCCGTAGCCAGTTCCAGATAGCTCACACCACTCGATCGGAACAGATTGGCGATGCTGTTGCCGCCGAATGCACTGATTTCCGCCGCCAGAACCTGGGCGATGGAATGCAGGCTCCCTTTCGCTTTGTGGCTGAGAATACGAGCTTTGACGCTACTATCGAGAGCTACTCTACCCTTACCATTATCGGTAATCAGGTCGGCCAAGGCATTCAAATCTGCGGCCGAAGCCCCCCTCAGCAGCTCGGCCAATGGCCGCGCACGTGGAACGACAAACTCCATGTTTCACCTCCTTCCTAAGGGCTCGCCCAAGGCGCTTGCCGACTTCGCCTGCCCTGCAAGTGGACACTCTACTCGATATCATTAGATGGAGCTATCCGCCTAGTAAGTGAACGAGCCCCTTGAAACACAGGACACCGTTTCCCCCTTACCATAAGGGATAGGCAAACGACTGTGTTTATGACTACCAGCAAAGACAAGACCATCGA
>NZ_MUJY01000163.1 GCF_002286785.1 Pseudomonas sp. PIC25
CTCACGCGCCTGCCGACGCAGAAGGCCAGCGCCCTGGCCGAGCTGCTGCCGCACAACTGGGTGCCCGCCGGCAAGGTGTGATGCCCGTTCGCTTACCACTAAGCTCGGTGTTGGTAGATTTTTAAGGCGCAAAACAAAAGCCCCGAAACTTTGCAGTTTCGGGGCTTCGGCATTCATGGTGCCCAGGGACGGAATCGAACCGCCGACACTGGCTGAAGACCTGTAAACCCGCTCTGAAGCAACTCCTTGGGGAGCTTGTAGGGCGTGAAGTGTACCCGGTGCGTGTACCCACGCCCAGAGGTTTAATGTTGTGGCAGCACGAATTGAGCGTCCAGAGCGTGGAGTAGCTCGAACGTATTCATATAAGGGACCTGAAAGTGCTTGCAGACATTGGGGATAATAAATTTCCGCTTCACTTCCAGGTTTAGGACCTCGTGGGTGACCACGGTGGCTCCTGTGCACATGGCTTTGGCGATAAGCCACGGGTCTGCCCCAGACAGAAATTCTTCCAATGCTCCTGGCTTCATGTTGGGGGACAGTTGGGCTACATGCGCGGCGACATCAATGTAGGCAGCCTGTGTCTGCTCATCGCTAATGGTGTGGAAGAAAGCCGGGTTATTGGCAGTCCATTCCGCCAACTCGTCTTTGCCTTTGGCTATCTCGTCCATCACTGATGTAATGCTGGCTAACTCCAGTGCTTGGTTCTGCAGGAGCAACCATTGCCAGAATGCAGGGCAGAAGGCCATGCCGTAATAGCGGTTCTTGGCTTCGATTAGAGTGTTCGCGTCGAGTAGATGCTTCATTCCGTGAGCTTATTGGCGAGAGTCCTTAACTTGGCCGGCTGCACACCCAGGATGAATCCCGCGTCGCGCAATAGAAGTCGGCCGCTCAGTGCTTCGTTTAGTACTGCTCTACTTAGGCGCGCGCTATTTTTTGCAGTCGCGTTCCTGTAGTAGTCGCCCATGCCACCTTCTTTGTCCTGAAAGTCCTTGAGGACGCGTCGATAATAGGCGCTGTATTGGTGCTGAGTAATGTACTCAAGGTCAAGCGCTCGACGGCCTATAGCCAGCTTGCTGAGATGGAAGCGCGTGGACATGGGGGCAAGATTTTCTTCCCAGGAAATTTGAGCATTCCACGCCGCTCGGAATAGGTCTTCTGGGGCAAGGAACTCACCTGCCACAGCGTTGCAGAAGCGCTCTTCTGCTCTGCCAGCAGCGGTATTTCCATCAGAAACACCACTGCTACCGATCCAGATATGCGCAAGCTCATGCATTAGCGTAAAAAGGCGCGCGGTTGGTGCATCGGCGCTGTTGATGAAAACGACAGGTGCGTACGCATTGCTGATAGCAAAGCCGCGAAACTCATCAACCTCTAATTTACGGTGAGTGTTCCCAAGGGCAATGCCGCTGCGCATTACCAAAACTCCGACATCTTCTGCTGCCTTGATGAGTGCGCGGCTGTATTTGTCGTAATCAAGCCGTGCAGCGTCAGGGTTAACCCCCAAGGTCGCGCGCATGTCGGCTACAACTGCCTTTACTGGAGATTGCGGTGTAAATCGGCCAACGAAGGGCAGCTCTTCACGTTGTTGGTCTTGAAGATATTCAAGGTACCAGTCTTGCTTGCGTATGGCGTCTTTCACAGTGTCCAGCAGATTAAGGCTGGGCCGCTCGGGAGCGATTCCTCGTACGGTTCTCAGGTCCGGTAGAGGAAGCTCTTCTGCTGGAGGCTTTGGAAGAAAGAGAAAGCCAAAAGGGATATGAGCAACATTTGCCCACTTTTGAGCCTGCAAGAACGTAGGTTTTGCCTCTCCTGCTTCCCATTTTTTGACGCTCTCAGGTTTGACGGGAAGCTTTTTAGCGACCTGCTCAGCAGACAGACCTGCACGTTCGCGGGACCACGTCAGAATGGTCGGATTTACCAAGGCTGCTTGGGTCATGGCATTACGGACGAGTAGAAGAGATAAGTAGGGCTTTTGACAGCATTGCCAGTAAATGTGCTTGGCCTTACTCGATCATAGCTATCTGGCATGGCCCTTCTCCTTGGCTCATCTCAAAGCGCCCTCTTGGGGGCGGTGAACTTTACGTTATTTGTAGGTGACGCGTTCGTCAATGTGATGGATGGTCGCAAGCCTATCCCCGCTTGTAGAGGCGGCGAGGTCCACCAAAAATTTCAAGGGGCATGTAACTGATGATCGCTCCGGCTATTTCCCCATTACTGGTGCTTCTATCGGCATACTCAGTGCGGTTGCATGGTCATCGTGATAGCGCTTGAAGGCTATCTCCGAGAGCTCCAGTGTTTGGCAAGGAACGCCTCTCGAAGGCTGAGCCATGGGCTGCCGGGGGGAGGTTGTGTCGAGACAGTTCTTCAGAAATGACGTTGTCGAGGCTCGCCATACGGCTTGATCCGAAGTCGCGCCGCTTCAGCATGTCCCTCGCTTTCCCTGCGCCAAAGCACGAGGCCAGTGTTTCTACATCGTCATCCGTGCAGATGAGCCATTGCTCAAAATTGCCTGATTGCTCGGAATTCTCAAGCTCACGCTTTGCCCACCATGCGGCCATCTGTACGGCATCACGAGCACTTGGTTGGCAGCCGCCCTGATTCTGAAGGCGCGCTCGGCCAAAGAGCTCTTCGGATCTGGTCCACTCTGCTGCGAAGCGGGTCTTGGCTTCGAGTCGGCAGGTCGTCTCAAGGCTGCGCTTGTAGAACTCGCCGAATTGGGGGAGTTGGGGCTTCACGTCCTTCGGGACGCGGCGGCGAATGTAGTAGATGCCGCTTCTTGGGTCTTTCCAGGGGGGGCCATAAACGCCATCGTGTACCCGCCGTGTGCACTCAAGTGGGGCGGGCTACAGCTCCTCCAGAAAGACGAAGCCCCCGAAACCTCGCGGAATCAGGGGCTTACATGTCATGGTGCCCAGGGACGGAATCGAACCGCCGACACGGGGATTTTCAATCCCCTGCTCTACCGACTGAGCTACCTGGGCAACGGGGCGCCATTAAACGGATTTGGCTTCGCAGTGTCAAGCGAGGCGAAGAAATTTTTTCAGGCTTGACGGGCGGTTACGTTTGTCGGTCTCACTGGCTCGGGGGTACGTAGCCTTCCGCCTGGGCGTATTCCTGGCCGGAAAGGAACTTGTCCATCTCCTGCTGGAGGAACTTGCGGTCCTCGGCGTTCATCATGTTCAGGCGGCGTTCGTTGATGAGCATGGTCTGGTGCTTCTGCCACTCGTCCCAGGCTTTCTTCGACACGTTGTTGTAGATGTCTTCGCCCTTGGCGCCGGGGTAGGGCGGGCGGTCGAGGCCGGGGAGGTCTTCGTTGTATTTGCGGCAGTGCACGGTGCGGGTCATGACATCTCTCCTGCATTCAACTCATCGGCGGCGCGCTTGAGCAGTTTTTTCACCGGTGCGGCGAGGCCCAGGCGCGGCGGGGTGGCGAGGTTATACCAGAGCCAGTCGGCCTCGGCCACGGCGGGGGTGGCAGTGTCTACCCGGACCAGCCAGGGCTCGATGGCCAGTTGGAAGTGACTGAACGTGTGAGTCAGGCCGGGCAGTTCGCGGCGCTCGCCGAGGCGCAGGGCGTGTTGGGCGGCGAGCGGGGCGAGGGCCTCGAGGTCGTCGAGTTCCGGCAGGCTCCAGAGTCCGCCCCAGAGCCCGCTGGAGGGGCGCCGGTAGAGCAGAATGGCACCTTCCCGGTTGGCCAGCAGGGGCATCAGGGTGCGTTTCTGCGGCAGTGCTTTGCGCGGTTTCGCCGCAGGGAAGTCGCTTTCCCGACCCAGCAGGTTGGCTCGGCAGCCGCTGCGCAGTGGGCAGAGCAGGCAGCTCGGCTTGCTGCGGGTACAGAGCGTGGCGCCCAGGTCCATCATCGCCTGGGTGTAGTGGTTGACCCGCTCGTAGGGGGTGAAGCGTTCGGCGGCGTCCCAGAGCTGGCGGGCCACCCTGGGTTCGCCCGGGTAGCCTTCCTGGGCGAGGTAGCGGGCCAGGACTCGCTTGACATTGCCGTCGAGGATGGGCGCACGCAGGCCCATGGACAGGCTGGCGATGGCGCCGGCGGTGGAGCGGCCGATGCCGGGCAGTTCGGCAAGCTGCTCGACGTCGCGCGGGAATTCGCCGTCGTGGCGTTCGACCACGATCTTCGCCGTCTTGTGCAGGTTGCGGGCTCGGCTGTAGTAGCCGAGCCCGGTCCACAAATGCAGCACTTCGTCTTCTTCCGCAGCGGCCAGCGCCTGGACGGTGGGCAGGGCGGCCATGAAGCGGTCGAAGTAGTCGAGCACGGTGCTGACCTGAGTCTGCTGCAGCATGATCTCCGAGACCCAGACCCGATAGGGGGTGATGCCCTGTTGCCAGGGCAGGTCCTTGCGGCCGTGGCGGTCGTACCAATCCAGTACCGCCGCGCCGAATTGCTCGGGTGTCATCGCTTGAACAGGCCCTTGAGTGCGTCTTTGAGTTCCGGACTGACTTTGTCGCCGAGTTTTTCTTCCAGCTTTTCGCTGATCTTGTCGCCGGCCAGCTTGGCGGCGATCTTGCCCATGCCGTCCTTGTCCAGACGGCAGGCCTTGGCGCCGAGTTCCAGCGGGCCACGGCAGTGCAGCGGCCATTCCAGGCCGACGTAGCGTTCGTTGACCTGGCAGGCCGGGTCTGGCATGGCGTTCTTGTCGCCTTCGATGACGATGCCGACGCGGTAGTCCATGCCCAGGACTCGCAGGTCCACGTCGCCGTTGCCGTTGACGGTCAGGCCGGGGATGCGGGCCTTGAGGTCCGGGTTGTTGGCCACGCCGTTGCGGAACACCAGGTTGCCCTTCAGCTCTTCGAAGGGAGTGTCCTTGCCGCGCGGCTCGCCGCTCAGCGACTTGCGGTTGAGCGTGGCGATGCCCTGGCAGAGCTGCTGTTCCAGGTTGGCGTCTACCAGTACGCCGTCGTTCAGGACGAAGCTGGCGTTGCCGTTGAGGGCATCCACCCAGGCCTTCTGGCTGTTGCCGCTGGTTTTGATGTCGGCGGTCATGTCCAGCAGCCCCTTGACCGGCGGCTTCTCGCCCTGGGTCTGGATCAGTTTTTCCACGGGAATCCGGGCGACGCGTTTCTGCACGCTCAGTTGCGGTACCTGCTGACGGACATCGAGCTGTCCCTTGGCTTCGAAGGTGCCGTTGTAGAGATTGCCGCGCATGTCTTCGAGGTTCAGCAGGCCGCCCTTGCCCTTGGTTTTCAGGGTGGCGTTCTCGATGGGCAGCTTGTTCAGGGTGAGCTGGGCGAGGCTGAGGGTCGCCTCGACGTCGAGTTTGCGCAATGGCTCCAGCGGCAGCACCGGTTCTTCGCTCCAGGCCTGCTGGGTCGGTGCCTTGGGCAACGGCGTGGTGCCGCTCTGGCCGGCGCTGGCGACGGCTTCCTTCACTTCGGTCTTGCGTGCGGCGCTGGCGCCTTCGGCTTCCTTGGACTTGGGCGGCAGGTAGCGGTCGAGGTCCAGACGGTCGCCCTTGAGTTGGACGCGCAGGGCCTGCTTGGCGAAGTCGGCGATGGCGATGCGGCCAGTGAAGCTGCTGTCGTCCAGTTTCAGGTTCAGCTCTTCCAGGGCCAGGCTGGCCGGGGTGCCGTTGAGGCGCGCGACCAGCTCAGCCTTGCCGAGAGCATCGGCGTCGGCCATCGGTGGCAAGGGTTGGCCAATACCTTCGAGGAATTCGCGCAGGTTGAATTGGGCGATGGATAGGCCGCCGGTGAGTTTCGGCTCCTTGTCCAGGTCACGAACCTTCAGTTCGCCGAGGCCGCGCAACTGGTTGGCCGAGAGTTTCAGGCTGTTCCATTCGGCGACCTGGGCGGCGAGGTCGGCCAGCAGCTCGCCCTGGGCGCCGAAGGTGAGGGTCTTGCCTTGCAGCGGCTCGCCGGAAACCTCGCCGGAGAGCTTGGCGTTTTCCAGTTGGTAGCGCTTGAGCGCGCGGTCGAAGCGCAGGTCGCCCAGCAGTTCGGTACGGGCGCGTATCACAGGCTGGTTGGTGCCGAAGAAGGCGCTGAGCTTGAGTGGAATGCTGCTGCCCTCACGGATGGCGCCAGTGGTGAGTTCGATGCCTTCGGCGCTGAATTGCTGGCCCGTCTTGGCGTCCTGGTAGTCGATCCGGGCGTTGTTCACGGTCAGGCTGTCGATGTCCAGCTTGATCGGTTGCGCCGGTTTTTCCTCGACCGGTTCGGTGGGTTGCGGCGCGGGCTGCGTTTCCGCCGGTTTCCCGGTGGTGGTGCTGGCCTGTGCGGGACGGCCGATATCTTCCCAGTTGCCACGGCCTTTTTCGTCGCGGCTGAGGGTCAGGTTGAGGCCCTCGATGCGGATGTCGCTCATCTGCACTTCCTTGCGCAGCAGCGGCAGCACGCGGACCGACAGACCGATCATCTGCAGGTCGGCGAACGGCTTGTCCGGTGTGGCGGCGCTGGCCAGGGTGGTCTGGTGCAGTTCGAGGCCGAGCCAGGGGAACAGGCTCCAGCCGATGTCGCCATTCAGGGCCAGTTCCAGGTTGGCCTTGTCGCGGGCGATCTGGCGGATCTCGTCCTTGTAGTCGTTGGGGTCGAACAGGTGGGTCAGGGCGAAGCCCAGTGCCACGACGATCAGTAGCAGACCGAGGAAGAAGAGGCCCAGGATCTTGCCAAAGGCTTTCATGGACGAGTCCTTGTGTGAGTGCAAAACAATCGAAGGCGAGGAGTATAGCGCTCCGGGCCCTCACGAACCGCCGATCCGCTCGGCGATCGCGAGGCTGGCTGTCAGGCCCGGCGATTCGATACCGAACAGGTTGATCAGGCCGGGGAGGCCATGATCGGGTGGGGTTTGGATGAGGAAGTCGGCGGCCGGTTCCCCGGGGCCGGAGAGTTTCGGCCGTATGCCGCTGTGGCCGGGGCTCAGGCGGCCTGGGTCGAGGCTCGGAAAGTAGCGGGCGATGGCTAGGGCGAAGGGCTCGCGCAGGGCTTCGTCCACCGTGTAGTCGAGGGCATCGAGATAGTGCACGTCCGGGCCGAAGCGCAGTTGCCCGCCCATGTCCAGGGTGGCATGGATGCCGAGCCCGGCCGTGTTGGCCTCCGGCATCGGGTAGATCAGGTGCTGGAACGGCGAGCGGCCGGAGTAGCTGAAATAGCGGCCCTGGCACAGGTGCAGCGGCGGTATCAGGTCGGCGCGCAAGCCTTCGGTTCGACTCGCGAGTTGCTGGGCGAATAAACCTCCGGCGTTGATCACCTGTTCGGCACGCAACTGAAATGGTTCGCCGCTGCTGACGCCTTCTACGATCCAGCCATCAGGGGCTTGCCGCAGGCGTTCGACGCGGGTATCCAGCACCAGTTGGGCACCGCGATTTTCCGCGGCGGCTAGGAGCGATTGCAGGTAGTGGTGGCTGTCGATGATGCCGGTACTCGGCGAGAGCAGGGCCGCCACGCCGCGCACGGCCGGTTCGAGGCGCTCCAGTTGGTCGCGTTCGAGCGGCTGCAGGTCGTGGACACCGCAGGCATCGGCATTGGCGGCCAGGCTTTCCAGTTTGCTGCGCTCGGCGTCTTCCACGGCCACCAGCAGCTTGCCGATGCGCCGATGGGGCACGCCATATCGCTCGCACCAGGCGTAGAGGCGTTCGCGGCCCTCCAGGCAGAGTTCTGCCTTCAGCGAGCCGGGTGGGTAATAGAGGCCGGCGTGGATCACTTCGGAGTTGCGGCTGGATGTGTGGCTGCCGATCAGTCTTTCCGCTTCGACGATCAGCAGGCTGCGCGAGGGCGAGGCCAGGCGCGCGGCACAGGCCAGGCCAAGGGCGCCGGCACCGATGATGAGGGTGTCGATACTGTCCATTCGGTAGTCGGTCATGGTTCTTTCGCTTGATGCAGGTCAAGGCCCCCCGGTGTCTTACGCATAGCGTTGAGAGGCGGCCATCCCGGCCGTTTCGAGTCCAAAGAGGAGGCCCGTCATGTCGCTTACCCGTTGGAATCCGCTGCGTGAATTCGATGATTTCTTCAACCATTATCCACGCCTGCTCGGCAAGAATTTCCCTTCCCTCAGCCAGGAGATGATGACCGCCACCGACTGGGCGCCGGCGGTGGATGTCAGTGAAACGCCAGAAGCCTACCTGATCAAGGCCGAGCTGGCTGGCGTGAAGCGCGAGGACATCCAGGTCAAGGTGGATGGCGGTCAGCTTTGCCTGCGTGGCGAGCGTTCGCCGCGCTCGCGGGACATCAGCGTCGAATGATGCAGCCGCCGGCCGGTTGGCGTCATGGGCCGGTGAATCTGGCGGCTTCGGCAGGCGGAGGAGGGAGCATCGGCGTTAGGCTCGAGGGACAAGAACGACGGAGCCTGTCCCATGAACGTCGCCGTACTCGCCTTTCCGCTTTACGTTCTGCTGATGCTGCTGGAGCTGGCCTATGAGCGCCATGCCGGCCGGCACACCTACCGCCTCGCCGATGCGAGCACCAGTATCAACACGGCGGTGCTGCGGGTACTGCAGGAAGGGCCGCTGCGGCTGCTGTTGATCGTTCCTTATGCCTGGCTCTACGAGCATGTCCGCCTGTTCGAGCTGGATGCGGCGTCGCCGTGGGTATGGCTGGGTGGCTTCGTGGCGGTGGACTTCTGTTTCTACTGGGCCCATCGCAGCCTGCATCGCTACAACCTGCTGTGGGGCGCGCACCAGCCGCACCATTCCAGCGAAGACTTCAACCTGTCCACGGCCTTGCGCAAAGGCGCCTTCCAGCCGGCCTTCGACTGGCCGTTCTATCTGCCGCTGGCGTTGCTCGGCGTACCGCTGCCGCTATTCCTGGTGCTGCTCGGCATCCAGTTGGCCTATCAGTTCTGGATTCATACCCAGCATGTCGGCCGCCTGGGTTGGCTGGAGCGGGTCTTGGTCACGCCCTCGCTGCACCGCGTCCATCATGGGCAGAACGCCTGCTATATCGACCGCAACCATGGCGGCGTCTTCATCGTCTGGGACCGGCTGTTCGGTACCTTCGCCGAGGAATCCGAGCCGGTGTGTTACGGTGTGACAACGCCGGTGCGGACCTTCGATCCGATCCGGCTGCAGTTCTCCTGGTGGCGCCTGCTCTGGGACGATGCCCGGGCGACCCGGCGCTGGTGGGACAAGCTGCGTCTGTGGTGGATGCCGACGGGCTGGCGGCCGGCCGACGTGCTGTGCCGCCCTTGGCCGAAGATGGGCGAGGAAAAATTCGCCGAGCGTTACCCGCCCGGTCTACGTGGTTATGCCCTGGTGCAGTTCGTTGCGATCAATGCGCTGGCGCTGGGCTTTCTCGCCAGCGTCGCGCGGGCCGCGTTCTGGGAGCCTTGGCTGCTGGCGTTTTCGATTCTCGCAGGTTGTGTCGGCCTCGGCCTGCTGTTCGAAGGCCATGCCGGCGCAAGAGTGGTGGAGATCGCCAGGTTGACGGGCATGGCGCTGCTGGCGTTGGTGTGGAGTCTGTGGCTGACGTCGGGCCAGCAGGCCTGGGGGCTTGGGTTGGCCGGCTTCTGTGTGGTCAGTCTGTTCTGGTTGCGTGGATCGAGGGGAAAGCCTTCGGCGCTGGGCCAACGCTAGAGCGATTCCATCGGTAATTGCAGGCGCGCCGCCAGCGCCTGGCTTTCCAGATGACCGTCCGGGGCCGCCAGATGCAGCGGCTTACCCGCCTCGAACGCCAACCGCCGGGCTTCGTCGAGCAGGCGCCGGCCGACGCCACGGCCGCGCGTGACCCGGCGCACGCAGAGATGGGACAGGACCCAGCGATCCGCGTACTTCCGCAGGCGGCCGGCGCCCAGCAGGCGGTCATTGAATCGACCGGCGATAAACGTACCGTCATCCAGGCAGGCAGCGATCAGGCTACCGGTATCGGCATGGGGGACGATCAGCCAAGCCGGCGCATCGGCGTAAATCTTCGCCAGGTCGGCGCGATCCTGTTCGCTCGGGGCACTGACGGCTTCGACGATCACGGGCATGGGCGGGCTCCTCGGCTGGGGGGTGAAGTGTAAACCCGGCCGACCGCCGCCGGTAGCCGCGCCCCCGGCCTCGCGCCTATAATGGCGGCCTTTTCCCCTTGAGTTTTTCGTGGAGCTGGTGATGGCCGAACGTACGGCATCCGTCGAGCGCAACACCCTGGAGACCCAGATCAAGGTCTCGATCAACCTGGATGGCACCGGTAAGGCGCGCTTCGATATCGGCGTACCCTTCCTCGAGCACATGCTCGACCAGATCGCCCGTCATGGCTTGATCGACCTGGACATCGAGTGCAAGGGCGATCTGCATATCGACGACCACCACACCGTGGAAGACGTCGGCATCACCCTGGGCCAGGCCTTCGCCAAGGCCATCGGCGACAAGAAGGGCATCGTTCGCTACGGGCATTCCTACGTGCCGCTGGATGAAGCGTTGTCCCGCGTGGTGATCGATTTCTCCGGCCGTCCCGGCCTGCAGATGCACGTACCCTTCACCCGTGCGGTGGTCGGCGGTTTCGACGTGGACCTGTTCCAGGAGTTCTTCCAGGGCTTCGTCAACCATGCTCTGGTTACCCTGCACATCGACAACCTGCGCGGGCACAACACCCACCACCAGATCGAGACGGTGTTCAAGGCGTTCGGCCGCGCGCTGCGCATGGCGATCAGCCTGGACGAGCGCATGGCCGGGCAGATGCCCTCCACCAAAGGTTGCCTCTGATGCAGACGGTTGCTGTCATCGACTACGGCATGGGCAACCTTCACTCGGTGGCCAAGGCCCTCGAGCACGTGGGCGCCGGCAAGGTGCAGATCACCAGCGATGCCGCCGTGATCCGCGAGGCCGACCGGGTGGTGTTTCCCGGCGTCGGCGCGATTCGCGACTGCATGGCGGAGATTCGCCGGCTCGGCTTCGACACGCTGGTCCGCGAGGTGAGCGTCGACCGGCCGTTCCTCGGCATCTGCGTGGGCATGCAGGCCCTGCTGGAGCACAGCGAAGAGAACGGCGGGGTCGACTGCATCGGCCTGTTCCCCGGACAGGTGCGTTTCTTCGGTAAGGATCTGCACGAGGACGGTGAGCACCTCAAGGTGCCGCACATGGGCTGGAACGAGGTCCGGCAGGCCGTCGACCACCCGCTCTGGCACAACATCCCGGACATGGGCCGCTTCTACTTCGTACACAGCTATTACATCGAGGCCGGCAATCCGCGCCAGGTCGCCGGGCGCGGGCATTACGGCGTCGATTTCGCCGCCGCGCTGGCCGACGGTTCGCGCTTCGCCGTGCAATTCCACCCGGAAAAGAGCCATACCCACGGCCTGCAACTGCTGCAGAACTTCGCCGCCTGGGATGGACGCTGGTGAGCAGCAAGCTTCAAGCGGCAAGCCACAAGCTTGATGCGTGCCTGCTTGCAGCTTGCCGCTCTTTTTGACGTTAGGAAAAAAGCAATGCTGATTATCCCCGCTATCGATCTGAAGGACGGCGCCTGCGTACGTCTGCGCCAAGGCCGCATGGAAGATTCCACGGTGTTCTCCGATGACCCGGTGAGCATGGCCGCCAAGTGGGTCGAGGCCGGTTGCCGGCGTCTGCACCTGGTCGACCTGAACGGTGCCTTCGAAGGGCAGCCGGTGAACGGCGAGGTAGTCACCGCCATCGCCAAGCGCTATCCGGAACTGCCGATCCAGATCGGCGGCGGCATCCGTTCGCTGGAAACCATCGAGCACTACGTCAAGGCCGGGGTCAGCTACGTGATCATCGGCACCAAGGCGGTGAAGCAGCCGGAATTCGTCGGCGAAGCCTGCCGCGCCTTCCCCGGCAAGGTCATCGTCGGCCTGGATGCGAAGGACGGGTTCGTCGCCACCGACGGCTGGGCGGAAGTCAGTCAGGTGCAGGTCATCGATCTGGCCAAGCGCTTCGAGGCCGATGGCGTTTCGGCGATCGTCTACACCGACATCGCCCGCGACGGCATGATGCAGGGCTGCAACGTCCCGGCCACGGCGGCGCTCGCCAACGCCACGAAGATCCCGGTGATCGCCTCCGGCGGCATCCATAACATCGGCGACATCCAGGCGCTGCTGGACGCCAACGCCCCCGGCATCATCGGCGCGATCACCGGCCGTGCGATCTACGAGGGCACCCTCGACGTCGCCGAGGCCCAGGCGATCTGCGACCTGAAATACAAAGTCGAGTAACGCCGCTACACGCGCAAGCTCAAGCACGATGGCCCGTCGTGCGATTCGGAGAACAGCATGGCCCTGGCAAAACGCATCATCCCCTGCCTCGACGTCGACAACGGTCGTGTGGTCAAGGGCGTGAAATTCGAGAACATCCGCGATGCCGGCGATCCGGTCGAAATCGCGCGCCGCTACGACGAGCAGGGTGCCGACGAAATCACCTTCCTCGATATCACCGCGAGCGTGGACGACCGTGGTACCACGCTGCATACCGTCGAGCGCATGGCCAGCCAGGTGTTCATTCCCTTGACTGTCGGTGGCGGCGTGCGCACCGTGCAAGACATTCGCAACCTGCTGAATGCCGGTGCGGACAAGGTGTCGATCAATACCGCGGCGGTGTTCAACCCCGAGTTCGTCGGCGAGGCCGCTGCCCGTTTCGGTTCGCAGTGCATCGTCGTAGCCATCGACGCGAAGAAGGTCTCCACGCCGGGCGAGACGCCGCGCTGGGAAATCTTCACCCACGGCGGGCGCAAACCCACCGGGCTGGATGCCGTGGCCTGGGCGAAGAAGATGGAAGACCTCGGTGCCGGCGAGATCCTGCTCACCAGCATGGACCAGGACGGTATGAAGAGCGGCTTCGACCTCGGCGTGACCCGTGCCATCAGCGAGACGGTCGGTATTCCGGTGATCGCCTCGGGCGGGGTTGGTAACCTCGAGCATCTCGCCGCCGGTATCCTCGAGGGCAAGGCCGATGCGGTGCTGGCCGCGAGCATCTTCCACTTCGGCGAATACACCGTGCCGGAAGCCAAGGCCTACCTCGCCAGCCGCGGTATCGTCGTGCGCTGAGCGTTCTGCGGGCGGCCGCGCTTCGGAGCGGTCGCCTGATTTGCGTCAAGGCCCACCCGGCCTGCCTCGTTACTATCCTGCCGACAGCGTACCGGTCAGAACCTGGCCGTCTATTTCGCTGCTGCCCGCACATATTAAATGTGTTGTTGTAAGCGACATTCCTGTGCGGTAGTCCACAAATGGATTCGGTGTTATCGGCTAGATTCCGCCGCCGCGCTTGTCCTCACATTTCACTCCCACTCTGCGACATGGAGTCCCTATGCCTATCTTCCGGCTACTCGCCGCCGTCTGTCTGTTCTGCCTGGCCGCTCCCCTGCGGGCCGAGTCCCTGGTCCTGCTCACCGAGAATCTGGCGCCCTTCAACATGGCGGCCAACGGCAGCAATTTCGCTCGCGACGAGGGCATCCAGGGCATCAGTGCCGATACGCTGCGCGGCATGTGCCGGCGCGCGGCGGTCGAGTGCCAGTTGATCCTGCGGTTCCCCTGGGAGCGCGTCTATCAGCAGGCGCTCGATGAGGCGGGCTACGGCATCTTTTCCACCGCACGGACGCCGGAGCGGGAAAACCTATTCAAGTGGGTCGGCCCCATCGCCAGCAACGACTGGGTGCTGTTCGCCCTGCCGGACAGCCCGATCCAGCTCAACAATCTCCAGGATGCCGCGCGTTATCGCATCGGCGGCTATAAGGATGACGCCAAGAGCCGCTACCTCACCGACCGTGGCCTGACCGTGCAGACCGCCCTGCGCGACAACGAAAACGTGCGCAAGCTGATGAAGGGGCAGATCGACCTCTGGGTTACTGCCGACCCCAACGGGCGTTACGTGGCGAAGCAGGAAGGTCTGGATGGACTCAAAGTGGTGCAGCGCTTGTACACCGCCGAGCTTTACTTGGCGCTGAATCGCGATACGCCGGACGAGCTGGTTCAGAAGTTGCAGAAAGCCTTGGACGAGATGCGGGAAGCGGGGGAGTTGCAGACGATCAAGGCACGCTATCTTTAGAGAAGGCCGATGGCCTGGCGCCATTTTTTCGCCATTATCACTGGGCTAGGATGGTGGCGCTGGGTATGCTGCATGTCTCCTTTTCAAAAAAGAATGCGAAATAGATCATGTGTAAACGCTTTCTGTTGGGGCTCGCTTGCATCGTTTTGGTGCTTGCAGGCGCTGCCCATGCTGAGGTGGACCCAAACTACGAGGTGGTGCTGCTGACGGAAAACTTCCCGCCTTACAACATGGCGACCAACGGTAAGAATTTCGCGCAAAACGAGAACATTTCCGGCATCGCTACGGAGATCGTTCGTGAGATGTTCGAGCGTGCGGGTGTGAAGTACAGCCTGACTCTACGTTTTCCCTGGGACCGCATCTACAAGCTAGCCTTGGAGAAGCCCGCTCACGGCGTGTTCGTGACCGCGCGGCTGCCGGAGCGAGAGGAGTTGTTCAAGTGGGTAGGGCCGATAGGGCCGGACGATTGGGTGATGCTGGCCAGGGCGGACAGCCCCATTACGCTGGCCAGCCTGGCGGAAGCCAAGGCCTACCGGGTCGGCGCCTACAAGGGCGATGCGATTGCCGAATACCTGCAGGAAAACGGCCTGGAGCCGATCACCTCACTGCGTGACCAGGAGAACGCCCACAAGCTGGTGCGTGGGCAGATCGACCTCTGGGCCACCGGCGATCCCGCCGGGCGCTATCTGGCACGCCAGGAAGGTGTGTCCGGGCTGAAGACCGTATTGCGTTTCGACAGTGCCAAACTCTATCTGGCGCTGAACAAGGAGGTACCGGACGAAGTCGTGGCGAAATTGCAGTCCGCACTGGACGGGTTGCGCGCCGAGGGCTTCGTCGATGGTGTCTTCGACCGCTACCTGTAAGTGGGCCGGCTGCCACCGGCCTGGGCCAGGATGGGCCGGATACACCCCAAGGGATGGTGACAATCAAAACAACGATGGGGAGCGCTGCAGTCATGCTGAAACTGTTGAAAAGGGCCGTTCTGCTGGGTTTGGTGATGGGGGCCAGCGTGGCCCGTGCCGAGTTGCCGCCTGACTACAAGGTGGTGCTGCTGACGGAAAACTTCCCGCCTTTCAACATGGCGGTGGACGACAAGAACTTTGCCCGCGACGAGGGTATCGACGGGATCAGCGCCGATATCGTTCGCGAGATGTTCAAGCGGGCCGGCATCAACTATACCCTCAGCCTGCGCTTCCCCTGGGACCGCCTGTATCGTCTGACCCTCGAAAAGCCGAACTACGGTCTTTTCTCCACGACTTTCACGCCCGAGCGCGAGCCGCTGTTCAAATGGGTGGGGCCGTTGGGGAGCACGTCCTGGGTATTGGTCGCGGGGCCGGATAGCAAGATCAATGTCAACTCGCTGGAAGAGGCCGCCAAATTCAAGATTGGCGCCTACAAGAACAACGCGGTGACGCAGCACCTGGAAAGCAAGAACATTCCCATGGTGGTTGCCTTGCGCGACCAGGAGAACGCCCGCAAGCTGGCCAAGGGACAGATCGACCTGTGGGCCACCGATGATCCTGCTGGTCGCTACATGGCCCGCCAGGAAGGGATCAGCGGTCTGCGGATTGTCATGACGTTCAACAAGGCCGAGCTTTACCTGGCGCTGAACAAGGACACGCCGGACGAAGTGGTACAACGTCTGCAGAAAGCGCTCGATGAGCTGCGTGCCGAAGGCTTCGTCGACGACATCACCAAGAACTACCTCTGACCGATCCCGATCGGGTTCCCGACAGGGAGCCCGTCAGCGGTAGATGCCCGCCTTCCCGTGCGCAGCCATTGCCCGATTGCCGCGCACGGCGATCATCTGCCTGATCTCTATCCATTCGATACCCTGTGCGGCGAGCCGCGGCAGCTCGCGTTCGAGCACGGCCAGGGTGGACGGGTAGGGGTGCCCGATCATCACCGCCGATCCCTGCCGGCGTGCCAGTTCGACGGCTCGCTCGAACTGTCGGGCGATGGCTTCGGGTGACGGATCGTCATCGAGGAAGATATCGCGCGACAGGCTGGCCAGGCCAATGCGCTGGGCTTCGGCGGCGGCGTGGGTGCTGGCGCTGGTCCGGCTGTCGAGAAAGAACAGATGGCGGCGCTGCAGTTCGTTCATCAGTCCGGCCATGGGCGGTATATCGGCAGTCATCCGGCTACCCATGTGGTTGTTCAGGCCACGGGCATGGGGCACGGCACGCAAGGCGGCCTCGATGCGCTCGAAGCGCTCGGCGGCCGGCTGTTCGGGGTGCCAGGAAAAAGGCCCTTCGGCAGGGTCCATGGGCAAGTGCAGCATGACCGTCTTACCGGCGGCGTATGCCTCCCGGGCCAGTTCGGTGGCGTGAGGTGTGTCCGGCAGGATGGCCATCGCCACGGGGCCGGGCAGGGCCAGGACGCGGCGGTCGCGCGTCAGGTTCTGGCCGAGGTCGTCGATGACCAGGCTGAGCCGGGCGGAATGACTTCGGGGCGCCGAAGGCTGGGCACAGGCCATTGCCGCGCCCAGCAGCAGTAGCAGCGCCCAACCCCGCACCGGTTATTCGCCGCGGGTGACGCTCAGGCCTTTCAGCAGGTTGAGGGCTTGCCCCAGCTGGTAGTCGTCGTCCTGCGGACGCGGGTCCTTGCTGCGCTCCTTCTGCTTGCTGCTTGGCCTGTCCTCGCCGCCGTTACCGTTGCCGAGGTGCCCTTGCAGGTCCGCTTCGCGGAAGTTCTCACCGTCCTGTTCGCGGGTCAGCTTGGCGCGGCCGACTTCGATGTCCGGCTCGATGCCCTGGGCCTGGATCGAGCGGCCGTTCGGCGTGTAGTAGAGGGCGGTGGTGAGCTTCAGGCCGCGGTCGTTGTTCAACGGCAGGACGGTCTGCACCGAGCCCTTGCCGAAGGTGTCGGTACCCATCAGCACGCCGCGCTTGTGATCCTGGAGGGCGCCGGCGACGATCTCCGAGGCGGAGGCACTGCCGCCGTTGATCAGCACCACCAGCGGCACGCCTTCGCTGGCGTCGGCCGGGTCGGCGGAGAAACGTAGCTCGGAGTTGGCGATACGGCCCTTGGTGTAGACGATCAGCCCCTTGGTGAGGAAGTGGTCGGAGACCTCTACGGCCGCCTGCAGCACCCCGCCGGGGTTGTTGCGCAGATCGAGGACCAGACCGTTGAGTTTCTTGCCGCCGTTGTCCTTTTTCAGCCTGGCGAGGGCCTTGCCGACTTCTTCGCCGCTGTTGATCTGGAACTGGGTGATGCGGATGTAACCGTAGCCCGGTTCGAGCAACTGGCTCTTCACGCTCTTGACCTTGATCACCGCGCGGGTCAGCTCGACGTCGAAGGGCTTGCCGCCTTCGCGCACCAGGGTCAGCGTGATCTTGCTGCCGGGTTTGCCGCGCATCTTTTCCACCGCTTCCATCATCGACAGGCCCTTGGTCGGCTGGCCGTCGATCTTGACGATGAGATCGCCGGCCTCGATGCCGGCCTTGGAGGCAGGGGTATCGTCGATCGGCGAAACGACCTTGATGAAGCCGTCTTCCACGCCGACTTCGATGCCAAGACCGCCGAATTCGCCGCTGGTGCTTTCCTGCAGCTCGGCGAACGCCTCCGGCTCGAGGTAGGCCGAGTGCGGGTCGAGATTGCTGAGCATGCCCTTGATGGCGTTTTCCAGCAGGGTTTTGTCATCCACCGGCTCGACGTAGGCAGCCTTGATACGGTCGAGCACCTCGGCGAAAGTGCGCAGCTCGTCGAGCGGCAGCGGTGCCTTGTTCTGCGCGGGGACCGCCTCGGGGGCCGGTGCCGTGGAGGCCGGCGGCTCCTGGGCCCAGGCGTTGCCGATGGCAACGCCCAGCGTCAATGCCAGGGCGAACGAGGTGGGGCGGGCAAAACGGCGCACTTGCGGCATGTTCAACTCCAAAGGGTGATGAGGGGCGCGCTATCCTTGCGCACGACACCATAAAGCGGGGTCGCTGGGGCGGCCCTGCTGGCGAATGGCGAAGTACAGCGCGGGCGTATTCTGGCCGCCGCTGGTACCGACGGTGGCGATAGGCTCGCCAGCCTTGACGATGTCTCCGGCATCTTTCAAGAGGCTCTGGTTGTGCCCGTAGAGGCTCAGATAACCATTGCCATGGTCGAGAATGACGAGAAGCCCCGCGCCGCGCAACCAGTCGGCGAACACCACGCGTCCGCCGTGGACGGCGCGTACCTGGCTGCCGGCCGCGGCGCCGATCAGAACGCCGTCCCACTTGGTTCGAGCGTCGCTGCCGCGCGGAGTGCCGTAGCGGGCGACGAGACGGCCATCCACCGGCCATGGCAGCTTGCCCTTGGCCTGGGAGAAGGGGCCGCCGTAGCTGGTGCCGGCGCTGGACACCAGAGGGCCGTCGGTCGGGGCCGGGCGACCGGGGCGTGACTGTTCCTGCTGCTGGCGCCGCTGCTCGGCGAGTGCGCGCTGGCGGGCTTCCTCGGCTTCCCGGGCCTGGCGTGCCAGGGTTTCCTCGATGGTCTTAAGCACCTGGGCCAGTTCGGCCTGCTCCTGCTGGCGGGCTTTCAGCTTCTGGCCGCCAGCGGAGTATTCGCGGTTCAGCTTGGCCAGTGCCTGCTGGCGCTCCTGGCGTACCGCCGCGAGCTGTTCGCGGCGGCCGTCGAGGGCGCTGCGCTGCTCCGAGAGCTGGGCCTGCTGGGTGGCGATGTCGTTTTCCACATTGGCCAGTTGGCGCAGGGTTTCGTTGAAGGTTTCGAGCTGCTCCAGCCGCGCTTGGCTGAGGTAGTCGTAGTAGGTAAGGGTGCGCGAAAACTTCTCCGGCTCCTGCTGGTTGAGCAGCAGTTTCAGGTATTCCTGGCGACCGCTCTGGTAGGCGGCACGGGCCTGGATGCCGATCAGTCGTTGTTGCTCAAGGCGCGCGTCCTGGAGTTTTTTTTTCTCCTGGTTGAGGCGCTGGATCTCGTCCTCGCTCTTCTTCAGCTCGTTTTCAAGGCTCTTGACCTGCTTTTCCAGCTCGCCCATTTCGGTTTCGGTGGAGCGCAGCTCTTTCTGGACGCCGGATTTCTCCTGCTGCAATTGCTCGAGCAGCTTCTTCAGTTCGGCGACATCCTTGCGCGCCGCCTCCAGTTGCTGCTGAGTTTCGGCGCGTTGGTCGGCAATGGCCTGGTTGAACAGGCCGGCAAGAACAACGAGGGCGAGGGCGCGGAGCATGGCGTGCGACACCGGGGGAGAGGAATCGGCCCTAAGTATGCCTAAAAATTCGGCGTCGGGCTGCAAGCCATGTCGGCAATCCGAGCGCCTGGCGGCGATGGGCCGCCAGGTTGCCGAATGGCCCGCAGCGCCGGGCTCAGTCCAGTTCGACGATCGAGCGACCGGTCATTTCCGACGGTTGCGGCAGGCCGAGCAGCTTGAGCATGGTCGGCGCCACGTCGGCCAGCACACCGCCTTCGCGGATGTGCAGCTTGCGCTTGCCGACGTAGATGAACGGTACCGGTTCGCAGGTATGCGCGGTGTGCGCCTGGCCGGTGGTTTCGTCTTCCATCTGCTCGACGTTGCCGTGGTCGGCGGTGATCAACGCTTCGCCGCCCACCTTGTCCAGCGCGTCGACGATCCGGCCCATGCAGGTATCCAGGCATTCGACGGCCTTGACCGCCGCCTCGAAGACTCCGGTGTGGCCGACCATGTCGCCGTTGGCGTAGTTGACCACGATCACGTCGTAGCGCTGCTGTTCGATGGCTTCGACGATGCGGTCGGTGACTTCCGGCGCGCTCATTTCCGGCTGCAGGTCATAAGTGGCGACCTTCGGCGACGGGATGAGGATGCGTTCCTCGCCTTCGAACGGCTCTTCACGGCCGCCGGAGAAGAAGAAGGTGACGTGGGCGTATTTCTCGGTCTCGGCGATGCGCAGCTGGGTTTTACCGTTCTTCGCCAAGTATTCGCCGAGTACGTTGGTCAGCGGTTCCGGCGCGAAGGCGCAGGGAGCCTGGATGCTGGCGGAATACTGGGTGAGCATGACGAAGCCGGCCAGGGGCGGTACGCGGCTGCGCTCGAATTCTTTGAATCCGGGCTCGACGAAGGCGCGGGTCAGCTCGCGGGCGCGGTCGGCGCGGAAGTTCATGAACACCACGGCGTCGCCGTCCTCGACCCTCACCGGCGAGCCTATGGCGGTGGCCTTGACGAACTCGTCGCTTTCGCCGCGCTCGTAGGCGGCATTGAGGCCGTCGACCGCCGTGTCGGCGAGGTGCTCGGCCTTCCCATCGACGATCAACTCGTAGGCGGCCTGGACGCGGTCCCAGCGGTTATCGCGGTCCATGGCGTAGTAGCGGCCGATCAGCGAGGCGATGCGGCCCTTGCCGAGACGGGCGAAGGTGGCGTCGAGCACTTCTATGTAGCTCTGCGCGCTCTTCGGCGGCGTGTCGCGGCCGTCAAGGAAAGCGTGCAGGTAGATTTTCTCGGCGCCGCGCTTGGCCGCCATCTCGGCCATTGCGGCCAGGTGGTCCTGATGGCTGTGCACGCCACCATCGGACAGCAGGCCGAGGATATGCACCGCCTTGCCGGCACTGACGGCCTTGTCCACCGCGGCGACGATGGCCGGGTTGTCGAAGAACTCGCCGTCGCGGATCGCCTTGGTCACGCGGGTGAAGTCTTGGTAGACGACACGGCCGGCGCCGAGGTTCATGTGTCCCACTTCGGAGTTGCCCATCTGGCCGTCCGGCAGGCCGACGTCCATGCCCGAACCGGAGATCAGACCGTGCGGTTGTGTGGCGCGCAGGCGGTCGTAGACCGGGGTGTTGGCGGCATGAATGGCGTTGTATTCGGGGCTGTCGCTGTGACCGAAGCCGTCCAGGATGATCAATACCAGAGGTTTGGGCGTCGCAGTCATGGGGTCGACTCTTGAGGGGTGGTCGAAAAGGTCGGCATTCTAATGTCTGACACGGTTGGCGTCACGGCTCATCAGGGTTCAGCCAGCATCGGGGCCTGTGTATACTGGCCGGCATTTTACCGTCCTGGAATCTATCGATGGTCGCCAAGCTGATTGAATTTATCTCTCATCACTATGTGCTCAGCAGCCTGTTCCTTGTGTTGCTGGTGCTCCTGATCATCACCGAGCTGCGCCGTGGCGGCCGGAGCCTCTCCACTCGCGAACTGACCGCGTTGGTCAATGGCGAGCAGGCCGTGGTGTTGGACGTGCGCGCGAAGAAGGAGTTCGATGGCGGGCACATCGTCGACGCCTTGAACATTCCTTATGAGAAGCTGGTCAACCGCATAGCCGAGCTGGAAAAGCACAAGGCCAAGACCATCATCGTGGTCGATGCCATGGGCCAGCACGCCGGCACCGTCTGCCGCGAGCTGAAGAAGGCCGGCTACACGGCCGCCAAGCTGTCCGGTGGGATTGCCAGCTGGCGGGGAGACAACCTACCGCTGGTGAAGTGATATGTCCAAGATCGTTATCTATACCACCGCCTGGTGTCCCTATTGCATCCGCGCCAAGCAGTTGCTGAACCACAAGGGCGTTTCCTTCGAGGAAATCCCAGTCGACGGCAAGCCTGACCTGCGTGCCGAGATGGCCCGCAAGGCGGGACGTACCTCGGTGCCGCAGATTTGGATCAACGGTGCCCATATCGGTGGCTGTGACGATCTTTATGCGCTGGAGCGCGCCGGCAAGCTGGATGCGCGTCTGGCGGAAGCTGCCCAATCCTGACTCGGGGGCTTTCCGCCCCCTCTCGCAACGCAAGACAAGAAGGCTCTGCCATGACCGACCAACAAGCGAACGGCTCCACCCAGAACGGCCAAGGGCCGCAATTCTCCCTGCAGCGCATCTATGTGCGCGACCTGTCCTTCGAGGCCCCGAAAAGCCCTGAAATCTTCCGCCAGGAGTGGTCGCCGAGCGTTTCCCTGGACCTCAATACCCGCCAGAAGCACCTCGAGGCCGATTTTCATGAAGTGGTGCTGACCCTGTCGGTTACCGTGAAGAACGGTGAAGAGGTCGCTTTCATCGCCGAAGTCCAGCAGGCCGGTATCTTCCTGATCAAGGGCCTGGACGCGGCGTCCATGAGCCATACCCTTGGCGCCTTCTGCCCGAACATCCTGTTCCCCTATGCCCGCGAGACGCTGGACAGCCTGGTCACCCGCGGTTCCTTCCCGGCGTTGATGCTGGCTCCGGTGAACTTCGACGCCCTGTATGCCCAGGAACTGGCGCGCATGCAGGCGGCCGGCGAGGCGCCCAGCGCGATTCAGTAAGTCGGTTGCGGCAATGCCATGAAGCGCCCCTCGGGGCGCTTTTTTATCGCCTCTCTACAGGGCGAACCCCTGTTGTCGCCAAGCCTCGTAGACGGCGACCGCGACGGTGTTGGACAGGTTGAGGCTGCGGCAGCCCTCGCGCATCGGCAAGCGCAGCCGCTGCTCGGCCGGCAGGCTGTCGCGGATTTCCTGTGGCAGGCCACGGCTTTCCGGGCCGAAGAGAAAGGCATCGCCCGGCTGGTAGCGGACCTCATGGTAGGGCTGGGTGCCTTTGGTGGTGAAGGCGAAGACGCGAGGATGGCCAAGGCTGTCCAGGCAGGACGACAGGTCCGGGTGGCGCTTCAGCGTGGCGTATTCGTGGTAGTCCAGGCCGGCGCGGCGCAGGCGCTTGTCGTCCAGTTCGAAGCCCAGTGGCTCGATCAGATGCAATGCGCAGCCGGTGTTGGCGCAGAGCCTGATAATGTTGCCGGTGTTCGGCGGTATTTCCGGTTGAAAGAGGATCACGTGAAACATGCACGGCTCCGACACTGAGGACGGGCAGCATTCTAACCCCGAAGAAGACCCTCGGCCGCGCCTGTGGCTGCGCTTTCTCGCTTCGCTGGCGCTGACCGGCTTTCTGGTCGGGCTGATGATCGGGCGTCTCACGCAATCGGAGCCGGCGGTCCTGCAGCGGGTCGAAGAGCATCCGGCGGGGTTGGTTCTGTGGTTCGACCATGAGCCAAAAGTGTTCGTGGAGCACTTGGATGGTGCATTTGCACTGTCCGTCGAGGCGGTTGCCCGAGCGCGTACAGGACGCGTCGAACTCGCGGGAAAACCCGTTAATTGGCGGCTACAGAGAGGAGATAAGGGGTTTTTACTGCGATTCGTGGCTGCCCGCCCACTCCGCGGCGCCTGGGAGGCTGCGGAAGTGGACGGGCAGTGGCGGCTGTCGATCAGCCTGCGGGAGGAATAAAAGAGGGGAATCCCCGGCCTGCCTGTACCAAGGCCCCCGAAACTGGTGGTCACTTTCCATAATGCAGGGCGCGTGCCAATTTCTCAGAGGCCATCCTTGGAAGCGCTCGGATACCGCCGAGGTATTATTGGTCCTTTTCGTGACCGTATAGTTTCAGTCTCGCTCGAATTTTTCGTTGAAGACGCCGGACCAGCCCGAGGTGCTTCGCCTTGGCTGGGCTGTGCTGTCTATGGGGGGAGTGTTAGGGCAAAGAAGAGAGGGCGAATGAATTCGCCCTTACGAGAGGAGGGGCCGGGGCGGTGAGTAGTGGGGCCGGATTGAACCGGCCGTGGCCTTGTCGGATGAAGCCTTAGGAGTCGTCGCCTTCGTCGTCGTCGCCGCCATCCACCTTCATGCCCAGCTCCTTGATCTTACGGGTCAGGGTATTGCGTCCCCAGCCGAGCAGGATGGCGGCATCGCGGCGGCGGCCGGCGGTGTGTTTCAGCGCGGTTTCGATCATGATCCGCTCGAAGGTCGGCACGGCGCTGTCGAGCAGGCTGGACTGCCCGCGTGTCAGCGCCTGATCGGCCCACTGGCGCAATGCCTGTTCCCAGTTGGTCACTGGTGTTGCGTCCTGGGGCTGGGTCAGCAGTTCCGGCGGCAGGTCGTCGACGTGCACCTCGCGCCCGGAGGCCATCACGGTGATCCAGCGGCAGGTGTTCTCCAACTGGCGAACGTTGCCCGGCCAGGGCAGGTTCATCAGGTAGTCTTCGGTTTCGCTCTTGAGCAGCTTGGGTTCGACCGACAGTTCCTGGGCGGCGCGGCTGAGGAAATGGCGGGCCAGGGCGGGGATGTCCTCGCGGCGGTCGGCCAGGCGCGGAATGTGGATGCGGATGACGTTGAGCCGGTGGAACAAGTCCTCGCGGAACTTGCCGGCCTGGACCAGGTTTTCCAGATTCTGGTGGGTGGCGGCGATGATCCGCACGTCCACCTTGACCGGTGTATGGCCACCGACCCGGTAGAACTCGCCGTCGGCCAGGACGCGCAGCAGGCGGGTCTGGGTGTCGGCCGGCATATCGCCGATCTCGTCGAGGAAAAGGGTGCCACCGTCGGCCTGCTCGAAGCGGCCGCGCCGCTGGTTGGCCGCGCCGGTGAAGGCGCCTTTCTCGTGACCGAACAGTTCGGACTCCATCAAATCCTTCGGAATCGCCGCCATGTTCAGGGCGATGAACGGGGAGGCCGCTCGCGGGCTATGCCGGTGCAGAGCATGGGCGACCAGTTCCTTACCGGTGCCGGACTCGCCGTTGATCAGCACGGTGATGTTCGAGTGGCTCAGGCGGCCGATGGCGCGGAAGACCTCCTGCATGGCCGGCGCTTCACCAATGATCTCCGGCGTGCGCGTCAGGTTGGCCGGAGTCTCCAAGCCCTGCTGTTCCTGGGCGTGAAGGTTGGCGCGCTTGACCAGGGAGACCGCTTCGTCCACGTCGAACGGCTTGGGCAGGTATTCGAAGGCGCCGCCCTGGTAGGACGCCACGGCGCTGTCCAGGTCGGAATGCGCGGTCATGATGATCACCGGCAGCCGCGGATACAGCTCGCGGATTCGGGCCAGCAGATCGAGGCCGCTGGCGCCGGGCATGCGGATGTCCGAAATGATCACGTCCGGCTGCTGGCGGGACAGGCGGTTGAGCACGCTGTCCGCATTGTCGAAGCTCTGGATGGTCATCCCTTCCTGTTGCAGGGCTTTTTCCAGTACCCAGCGGATGGAGCGGTCGTCGTCGACGATCCAGACGGTTTCGCTTCGGCTCATGGGGATACGGCTCCTTGTTCCAGCGGCAGGAAGATCGAGAACACGGTATGGCCGGGATGGCTTTCGCACTCGATCAGGCCCTGGTGCTGACTAATGATGTTCTGGGTGATGGCCAGCCCCAGCCCGGTACCGTCAGGGCGGCCGCTGACCATGGGATAGAAAATGGTTTCCTGCAGCTCCTGCGGGATGCCGGGGCCGTTGTCGATGATCTCCACCTTGCACACCAGCCGGTGACGGGTGTGGCCGATGGTGAACTGGCGCAGCGTGCGGGTGCGCAGGCTGATGCGGCCGAGGCGCAGGTCGCTCTGGCTGGCCAATGCCTGCATGGCGTTGCGCACGATGTTGAGCACCGCCTGGATCATCTGCTCGCGGTCGATCAGGACTTCGGGGATGCTCGGGTCGTAGTCACGCACCAAAGTGATGCGTCCCTGGCTTTCGGCCTCGACCAGGCTGCTGACCCGCTCGAGCACTTCGTGGACGTTGGTCATCGCCAGCGACGGCAGCTTGTTCGAGCCGAGCATGCGGTCGACCAGGTTTCTCAGCCGGTCGGCCTCTTCGATGATGACGTTGGTGTAGTCCTTGAGGCTTTCGTCCGGCAGCTCGCGGGAGAGCAGTTGCGCAGCGCCGCGGATGCCGCCGAGCGGGTTCTTGATCTCGTGGGCTAGCCCTCTTACCAGCAGCTTGGTGGTCTCCTGCTTGGAGAGCTGGGCCTCTTCCTTGGTGATCCGCAGCAGCCGGTCGCGCGGGTGGACTTCCAGCAGCAGCAGGGTTTCGCGCCGGTTGATGATGGGCGTCACCGCGTAATCCACCGTCAGCGTCTGGCCGGTCAGCGAGGTCAGCATCGCCTCGCGCTTGGTGAAGGGGTGGGCCTGCTCGACCGCCTGGCGGAGCGACTGCAAGGCCTCGGGCGACTCGGTGAACAGCTCGCTGATGAATTGCCCGTGGCTACGTTGACCGCTGACCGCCAGCAGCATCTCCGCCGCCGGGTTCATGTACTCGAGGCGCAATTCGGCGTTGAGCAGAATGGTCGCGGTGGTGAGGTTGTCGAGCAGCAGTCGGTGCAGGGTGTCGTTGATAGTCATGATCGGGGTCTACAAACCCATAGCTCCGGCGTTGGGCAGAAAAATGCAAAAAGCAAACCAAAGCCCCGAAAAGACGCGTATCGACTGCGCCCTGGGTGCGCGCCGGCACGTTTCGGCGCAAAGCAGTGAAGGGAGGCGAACCAATTTGGGGAAAGTATAGGAAGTGGTGCAGCTATGTGCACCGAAATGGTGCGCATCGTGTTTCGAGGTCAGAGGAAGGGCAGGATGCTGGGCTTTTCCTTGGGTTTGTCCTTCAGCGGGCATTCCGGGCGCACGCCGTAGTCGTCTTTCTTGCAGGGGTTGGCCAGGCGCTTCTGGGCCAGGGAGATGCGCTTGATATGGACGGGCTGGTTCGGAGTACGTTCGAGGATGCGTCCGCTCTCGTCGATGATTTCCGCCGCCAGCTGATGCGTGCCGCGATCCAGGTTGCTCAGCGGAAACACCGGGCTCCGGCTCGGTGCGCCGGCGGGCTGGCCATCGACGAACAGCCGGTAGGTGTGCCCCGCCAGCAAGCCCGGTTCGCTGACCAGGGTGACGATGAGGTTGCCGGTGTTGTCGCGGATGGTGGCGTCGGGTTCGGGAAGCAGAATGCGCAGGAGCTGGTAGGCTGGCGCGATCACTGTCTGGGGTGGGGAAGGCGGTGCGATGACGACCGGTGCTGCCGGCATGGCATTGGCTGGCGCGAGCAGGATGCGCTCGGCGCTGCCGGAGCGCGGTCGGTCGGTGAAAACACGATTTCCCTCGGCATCGATGTAGGTGTAGACCTCGGCGACGGCCGGCAGGCCGATCAATAGCAGGCAGAACAGCAGGCTTCGCATGATCAGTTGCTGGGTTTCGGGGTGGGCTTGGGAGCAGGTGCCGGGCGCAGGGCCGGGCTCTTGGTATTGACCCGTTGCACGGCGAAGGTCTTCGCGTCGCTCCGCTGGACGACGTGGTCGCCGCTGAGTACTTCCACCACCAGGCTGTGTTCGCCCCGGTCGATATTGACCAGTTGTATGTGGGGCACGTTGGTGGGCTGGCCGTAAGGCTGGCCATCCAGGACCAGACGCAGCAGGTGGCCACGCTGCAGGCGGGGCTCCAAGGCCACGCCCACGCTGAAGGTCCCGTTGTTGGCGCGCATCGCCTCGTCATCCGGAATACCGGTCAGTTCGAGTACGCTGTACGGGTTTCCGGCGGCGGGTTGCTCGGCCTGGCTGGGAAGCGCAGGGGGCGGTGCGCTCATTTCCACCGTGTTCGGCGCCTTCACGTCCACCTCTTCGGCCTGCACGCCTTCCGGAGGCTGGTTGGTATAGACGACATTGCCGTTGGCATCGGTGTATTTGTAGATCTGTGCGGCCGTGGCCGACAAGGCCAGGGTGCCGATCAGGCAGGCAATTAGCAGGCGCATGGCGCTCTCCCGTGAGTTTCTGGCGCTAAGCCTTGCACCGTGCGGGGCACCTGGCAAGCACGATGACTCAGGAGCGTGTCACCGCGCAAAATCTTTCGGGGCGCAAATAAAAAGAGGCCTCCCGAAGGAGGCCTCTGAGTCATGCCGCTCGCGCGGTATGTCTGGATCAGACGCTGTAGTACAGGTCGTATTCCAGCGGGTGCACGAAGGTGCGCACCTTGATTTCTTCTTCGCTCTTCAGCTCGATGTAGGCATCGATGAACTCGTCGGTGAACACGCCGCCCTTGGTCAGGAAGGCGCGGTCGGCGTCCAGGGCTTCCAGCGCTTCCTTCAGGCTGCCGCAAACCTGCGGGATTTCCTTCGCCTCTTCCGGCGGCAGGTCATACAGGTTCTTGTCGGCGGCATCGCCGGGGTGAATCTTGTTCTGGATACCGTCCAGACCGGCCATCAGCAGAGCGGCGAAGGCCAGGTAGGGGTTGCACGCCGGGTCCGGGAAGCGCGCTTCGATACGGCGGGCTTTCGGGCTGTTGACGTACGGGATACGGATCGAGGCGGAACGGTTGCGAGCGGAGTAGGCCAGCATGACCGGGGCTTCGAAGCCCGGAACCAGACGCTTGTAGGAGTTGGTTGCCGGGTTGGTGAAGCCGTTCAGGGCCTTGCCGTGCTTGATGATGCCGCCGATGAAGTACAGGGCGGTCTCGGACAGGCCGGCATAGCCTTCACCCGCGAAGGTGTTCTTGCCGTCCTTGGAGATCGACATGTGCACGTGCATGCCCGAGCCGTTGTCGCCATACAGCGGCTTCGGCATGAAGGTCACGGTCTTGCCGTAGGCGTCGGCAACGTTGTGCACGCAGTACTTCAGGGTCTGCACTTCGTCGGCCTTGGCGACCAGGGTGTTGAACTTGACGCCGATTTCGTTCTGGCCGGCAGTCGCCACTTCGTGGTGGTGAACTTCGACCACCAGGCCCATTTCTTCCAGGGCGTTGCACATGGCGGTACGGATTTCGTGGTCGTGGTCGACCGGCGGTACCGGGAAGTAGCCGCCCTTGACGCCCGGACGGTGGCCCTTGTTGCCGCCGTCGATGTCGGCGTCGGTGTTCCAGGAGGCTTGCTCGGAGAAAATCTTGAACATGGAGCCGGAGATGTCCGACTTGAACTTCACTTCGTCGAAGATGAAGAACTCGGGCTCCGGACCGAAGAAAGCGGTGTCGCCGATGCCGGTGGACTTCAGGTACTCCTCGGCGCGGCGGGCGATGCCGCGCGGGTCGCGCTCGTAACCCTGCATGGTGGAGGGCTCGATGATGTCGCAGACGAGGATCAGGGTCGGCTCTTCGGTGAACGGGTCCAGGACGGCGGTGCTGTCGTCCGGCATCAGGATCATGTCGGACGCTTCGATGCCCTTCCAGCCGGCGATCGAGGAGCCGTCGAACATCTTGCCGTATTCGAAGAAGTCGTCGTCCGCATCGCGGGCCGGCATGGTGACGTGCTGCTGCTTGCCTTTGGTATCGGTGAAGCGCAGATCAATCCACTTCACGTCATTGTCTTTAATCAGTTGAAGCGCCTTCGACATGATGTCCTCCAGGTGGATGAGGGCAGGGTCTGTTATGCCCCCACGAATGGGTGAAGCCGGCGGGAATATTCCGCCAGGGCAACCTGCCTCACAAGGGAGCAAATTGCATGCCAGTGCCCTGGAATGGTGTGAGCCGCTTCAAGTCAGGCGTAGCGGGGCTTGGCAGGATATTTAAAGGAAAATTGCGCACCTTTTCAGTGCGCCATTTAAATCAATAGCTCTATTTTGGTGCATTGCAAATCGAGGCAGAGATTGCTGATTAAACCTTGAGCAATTTCCGCTATAATCCGCGCCCCTCTTTTTCGGCGCCCCGTCCCACACCGGCTTTTTCATGAAACTCATCGTCAAGGTCTTTCCGGAAATCACCATCAAGAGCAGTCCGGTGCGCAAGCGTTTCATTCGCCAGCTGGCGAAGAACATTCGCACGGTGCTGCGTGACCTTGATCCCGATCTGGTGGTGAACGGCGTGTGGGACAACCTCGAGGTGGAAACCTCGGTCCGCGAGCCGAAGGCTCTGCGCGAGATGGTGGAACGCCTGACCTGCACGCCGGGCATCGCCCACTTCCTCGAAGTGCACGAATATCCGCTGGGCGATTTCGACGACATCCTGGAAAAGTGCAAGCTGCACTTCGCCGACCAGTTGCCGGGCAAGATTTTCGCCGTGCGCTGCAAGCGCGCCGGCAAGCACCCTTTTACCTCCATGGAGGTCGAGCGCTATGTCGGCGGCTGTCTGCGCCAGCAGTGCGGTGCCGCCGGGATTTCGCTGAAGGCGCCGGAAGTGGAAGTGCGGATGGAAATCCGCGACCAGCGGCTGTTCATCATCCATAGCCAGCACGACAGTATCGGCGGCTATCCGTTGGGCTCGCTGGAGCAGACCCTGGTACTGATGTCCGGTGGCTTCGATTCCACCGTGGCGGCCTACCAGATGATGCGTCGCGGGTTGATGACGCACTTCTGCTTCTTCAACCTGGGCGGCCGCGCCCATGAGCTGGGGGTGATGGAAGTCGCCCACTACCTCTGGGAGAAGTTCGGCCGTTCGCAGCGCGTGCTGTTCGTCAGCGTGCCGTTCGAAGAAGTGGTGGGTGAGATTCTCGCCAAGGTCGACAACAGCCAGATGGGCGTGGTGCTCAAGCGTATGATGCTGCGCGCCGCGACCCGCGTCGCCGAGCGTCTGCAACTCGATGCACTGGTCACCGGCGAAGCGATTTCCCAGGTGTCCAGCCAGACCCTGCCGAACCTCTCGGTGATCGATTCGGCCACCGACATGCTGGTGCTGCGTCCGCTGATCGCCAGCCACAAGCAGGACATCATCGACACCGCCATGCGCATCGGTACCGCCGAGTTCGCCATGCACATGCCGGAGTACTGCGGCGTGATTTCGGTGAACCCGACCACCCGGGCCAAGCCGGCACGCATCGTCTACGAAGAGTCGCAGTTCGACATGGCGATCCTCGAGCGTGCCCTCGAGCGGGCCCGGCAGGTGACCATCGACCGGGTGATCGACGAGCTGGACGAAGATTTGCAGGTGGAAGAGGTGAGCGAAGCGCTGCCCGGCCAGATCGTGCTGGACATCCGTCACCCGGACGCCGTCGATGACGAACCGCTCGACCTGGACGGCGTCGAAGTCAGAACCATGCCGTTCTATGCGATCAACAGCCGCTTCAAGGAACTGGATGAGAATCGCCAGTACCTGCTGTATTGCGATAAAGGTGTCATGAGCCGCCTGCATGCTCACCACCTGTTACACGAAGGGCATGCGAATGTGCGTGTCTACAGGCCCTTCGGGCAGGCCCAAGCCGCAAGCGACAAGCTGCAAGGGAAGAGCGAACAGTCATGAGAACCTGTCACATTCGTCGCAGCGCGCGGCGCCGCCGGCATCCTCCCGACCGGCTTTTCAGGGCTTTTACTTGCAGCGTGCGGCTTGAAGCGTGCTGCTGCCTTTAATGCTTTTACTTGCAGCTGCGGCTTGAGGCTTGCCGCTCTCTTCTAGGAAAAAACCGTGATCGAAAAACTTCGCAACATCGCCATCATCGCCCACGTCGACCATGGCAAGACCACCCTCGTCGACAAGCTGCTCAAGCTGTCCGGCACCCTTGACCGCAAGGAAGCCGAAAGCGAGCGCGTGATGGATTCCAACGACCAGGAAAAGGAACGCGGCATCACCATCCTGGCGAAGAACACCGCCATCAAGTGGAACGGCTACAACATCAACATCGTCGACACCCCCGGCCACGCCGACTTCGGTGGCGAGGTGGAGCGCGTGATGTCGATGGTCGACTCCGTGCTGCTGGTGGTCGACGCCCAGGACGGCCCCATGCCGCAGACCCGCTTCGTGACCCAGAAGGCGTTCAAGGCCGGCCTGCGTCCGATCGTGGTGGTGAACAAGATCGACCGTCCCGGCGCGCGTCCGGACTGGGTCATCGACCAGATCTTCGACCTGTTCGACAACCTTGGCGCCACCGATGAGCAGCTCGACTTCCCGATCGTCTACGCCAGTGCCCTGAACGGCATCGCCGGCCTCGACCACGAGAAGATGGACGACAACATGGACGCCCTGTTCCAGGCCATCATCGACCACGTACCGGCCCCGGTGGTGGACCTCGAGGGCTCGTTCCAGATGCAGATTTCCCAGCTGGACTACAACAGCTTCCTCGGCGTGATCGGCATCGGCCGCATCACCCGCGGCCGGGTCAAGGCCAACACCCCGGTGGTCGCCGTCGACGCCAAGGGCAACAAGCGCAACGGCCGTATTCTGAAGATCATGGGTCACCACGGCCTGCAGCGCGTCGAAGTGCCGGAAGCCGAAGCGGGCGACATCGTCTGCGTCAGCGGCATGGACGAGCTGTACATCTCCGATACCCTGTGCGACCCGCAGAACGTCGAGGCGCTGCCGCCGCTGACCGTCGACCAACCGACCGTGAGCATGACCTTCCAGGTCAACGACTCGCCGTTCGCCGGCAAGGAAGGCAAGTTCGTCACCAGCCGCAACATCAAGGATCGCCTGGAGAAGGAGCTGCTGCACAACGTGGCCCTGCGCGTCGAGCAAGGCGACAGCCCGGAGAAGTTCAAGGTCTCCGGCCGTGGCGAACTGCACCTCTCCGTGCTGATCGAAACCATGCGCCGCGAAGGCTTCGAACTGGCCGTGGGCCGTCCGGAAGTGGTGATCATCGAGAACGAGGCCGGCGAGAAGCAGGAGCCCTACGAGAACGTCACCATCGACATCGAGGAGCAGCACCAGGGCCCGGTGATGGAGCAGATGGGGCTGCGCAAGGGCGACATGACCAACATGATCCCCGACGGCAAGGGTCGTATCCGCCTGGAGTACATCATTCCGGCGCGCGGCCTGATCGGTTTCCGTAACGCCTTCCTGACCATGACCTCGGGCACCGGCATCCTCACCAGCACCTTCAGCCACTACGGCCCGATCAAGGCTGGCGAAGTGGCTCACCGCCAGAACGGCGTGCTGGTGTCCATGGCCACCGGTACCGCGCTGACCTACTCGCTGGAAACCCTGCAGGACCGCGGCAAGCTGTTCCTCTCCCCTGGCGACGAGATCTACGAAGGCCAGTTGGCAGGCATCCACAGCCGCGACAACGACCTGGTGATCAACCCGACCAAGGCCAAGAAGCTCGACAACATGCGTGCTTCCGGCAAGGACGAGACCATCCAGCTGACCCCGGCGCTGAAATTCACCCTGGAGCAGGCTCTGGAATTCATCGACGAAGACGAGCTGGTGGAAGTGACGCCGAAGTCCATTCGCCTGCGTAAGAAGCTGCTCAACGAGAACGACCGCAAGCGCTACGAGCGCAGCAAGGTCTGATTCGCAGCGGCGATGAAAAAGCCCCGCCCGGGTGATCCGGGCGGGGCTTTTTCTTGGGCGGTTGATGGCCGGTCAGAATGGCTTCAGCTCATACGCTCCCAGGTCGCACACCGCCACGCCATCACCGTTGCCGTCCTGTGGACGGGCGACTCTGCGCTGGTCGGTTTGCGGGCAATTGCCGATAGCGGCATCGATGGCCGGGCTGTTCTCCAGTAACGGATACAGGGGAGTGGCGAGGGAGGGATCGGCGAGGGGTTCGAGGATCTGGGTGAACGTCAGGCTGTCGTCGATCGGCAGGTCGGCGGCGCAGCCCTGGTTATCCTTACCGAGCATCAGGCCGCGGGCTTGAAAGCTGGCGCCTTCGCCGTTGCGGCAGTTGGCCGGGCGGTTAGGGCCTTCGTCAGGAATGAAGTAGTTGCCGGCGACGATGCTGTTGCGTGCGGTCAGCTTGCCCAGGTTGAGCAGGGCGGCGCCGCCGGTGTTGTCGGCAATGGTGACGTTGATCAGCAGCGCTTCGGTGTTGGCGTTGTTGCGGCTGCCCCATTGGCCGTTGGAGAAGGCACCGGTGCCGTAGTAGCCGCGGTTACCGCTGAGGGTGCTGTTGGTCAACTTGAGCAGCCCGCCCTCGGCATTGAGGATGGCGGAGCCGTTGCCGTACTCGCCGCCCTTGTTGCCGATGAACGAGCTGCGGGCGATGTCGGCCAGGCCTTCGTTATAAAGGGCGGCGCCGCGCCCCGTGTCGACGTTGTCGTAGCTGACGTTGCCTTCGAAGACGCTGGTGCGCACTTCCAGCCAACCCTGCGCGGCGTTGTAGATCGCACCGCCTTCGCCGGAGCCAGCATCGGCGTAGGTTTCGTTGTTGGAAAAGCGCGAAGAGGTGATGTTCAGCCGGCCGAAGTTGGCGATGGCGCCACCGGCACCGATCTCGGCAATCGCCGCGCTGTTTTCCATCGCGACCTTGCGCAGGTTGGTCTCTCCCCGGTTGCGTAGCGCGCCGCCGAAGCTGGAGGTGAGGCCGTTCTGCAGGATGACGCCCCGCAGGTTGAGTTGTGTGCCTGGATGGACGTCGAACAGGCGGTCGTTGCGCAGGCCATCGATGACGATCCGGCCGGCGCCGACGGTGTAAATGGTCAGGTCACTGAACATCACATCGAGATCACCGTTCTGGTTTTCGTCCTCCTGCAGGATGCGGGCGCCGTCACGGGCTGGCGCCAGGCTCAGGCTGTAGGTGCCGGACGTCAGAATGATGCGGTCGGGCTCGGCGGTCATGTTGGCGTGTTGCACGGCTTCGCGCAGGGAGCAATCGGCATCGCAGGCGCCGTCGAGGCTATCGGTGAACTTGGTGACTCTCAGGTCGGCGGCGTTGGCCTGGCAGGCCAGGAGGGCGAGCAGGAAGCCGGCATGGGCCGGCCGGAAGGTAGGCAGGGCAGTGAGCATTGACTGTATCTCCATATGGTGCGGATAAACGCACGGATACAGCCTGGCTTCCGTGTCGGCTCGCTGGTGAGCTTCGTTTATGACCCTCCCGCTCGTGGGCGGTGCTTGCCGTTCGTCGGCTGGCAGAGGGGCGTGATCGACTGCACGGTTCGTGCGGCAGATCGGCACATCGTCTGCCTTCTCTCGCCGAACCGGTGCGCCGTCTGCGGGTCTCTCGCTAGACTGGGCTGCTCTGCGGCATCGTCCGCACTATCATGTCGCCCCCGATTTCCATCCTTTCAAGGAGCAACCCGTGGCCGGAGCCAGCCTGTTAACCCTGATCGACGATATCGCCAGCGTTCTCGACGATGTGGCCGTGATGACCAAGGTCGCGGCGAAGAAGACCGCCGGCGTGCTGGGCGATGACTTGGCGCTGAACGCTCAGCAGGTCTCCGGCGTGAATGCTGACCGCGAGCTGCCGGTGGTCTGGGCGGTGGCCAAGGGATCGATGCTGAACAAGGCGATCCTGGTGCCGGCGGCGTTGCTGATCAGTGCCTTCATTCCTTGGGCGGTGACGCCCTTGCTGATGGTCGGCGGCGCCTTCCTCTGCTTCGAGGGCTTCGAGAAGCTGGCGCACAAGCTGCTGCACAGCAAGGAGGAGGACAGCGCCGAGCACGATCAGTTGGCGGAGGCCATCGCCAATCCCTCGGTGGACATGGTGGCGTTCGAGCGGGACAAGGTGAAAGGCGCGATCCGCACCGATTTCGTACTGTCGGCAGAGATCATCGCCATCACCCTGGGGACTGTCGCCACGGCGACGTTCGCCTCGCAGGTGGCGGTGCTCTGCGGCATCGCGGTGATCATGACGGTGGGGGTCTACGGCCTGGTGGCCGGCATCGTCAAGCTGGATGACGGCGGGCTTTACCTCAGCCGCCTGGGCAGCCCGCTGGCGCGCAGCCTCGGACGCGGCATCCTGCGTGCCGCGCCGTTCCTGATGAAGGGACTGTCGGTCGTGGGGACCGCAGCGATGTTCATGGTCGGCGGCGGCATTCTCACCCACGGCATTCCGCTGGCGAACCAGGCGATCCATGACCTTGCCCACGCTGCCGGTGGCGTGGCGGGGATCGGTGGCCTGCTGGAGGCGCTGGCGCCGACGCTGCTGAACCTGCTGTTTGGCATCCTGGCCGGTGCCGTGGTGCTGGCGGTGGTCGGGCCGTTGCAGCGGCTATATCGGAAGCTGGCTCACCAGCAGCCCGGCTAGAGATCCGTATAGCGCTCGATGATGCGGGGAATGTCGCCGTTCTCGTAGCCACGGCGAATGACTTCGTTGAAGGCGCGTAGCGTCGCGCCACGGTGCAGGCTCTTGTGGAAGGCGAGGTAGTTGGGATCGCGCAGCAAGGGGATGGGCAGTACCTCGAATTCATCCGCCCGTGACGCCAGTTCGGCGTCCTGTTGCAGGGCGCGGAGCAGGCCGGCGCGGCCGGGGTTGATCAGGGCCGCGTCGATGCGACCGGCGAGCAGCTTTCTCAGGCGCATCGTCGGTCCGTTGTCCTCCACCACCACCAGGCTGCCTTCCCGTTTCGCCCGTTCGAAGGCTTCGCCGAACGAGCCTCCCAGGCCGATGCCGACCCGGCGCCCACGCAGGTCCTCGATGTGCTTGAACGGAAAGGCCTGGCCCCGGCGCACCACCACGATGACCTCGTCATAGAACACCGGCTCGGAGTAGTCGAAGATGCCCAGCCGTTCCTCGGTCATCGACAGGCCGATGATGCCCGCCCGCGCGTGCTCGGCCATGTTGTAGGCCCGTGCCCAGGGATAGAGCTGGAGGTCGAAGCGTTCATCTTCCAGCACCTCGTCGGCGTAGCGCACGATATCCGCCAGGATGCCCAGCGTCTGCCCTTTCTCGCTGTAGATCTTCGGCGGCGAATAGGCATTGCCCACCAGCGGCGTCTCCTCGGCCGTGGCGTGCAGGGAGAGGAGCAAAAGCAGGCAAAGTACAAGGTGGCGCATCCCGATATCCCGTCAGGCGGGGCCTTTCGGCCCGATCGTCAGCAACCATAGCAAGCCGGATAGGGCTCTGCCGCCGCTCCGTTCGGGTTTTGTGCCCCCCGTCAATGGAGCAATGTGTCGGACACCAGACTGCCAAGCGTTTCGAGCGTCTGCGCGGCCTGTTCCTGCCCGGCTCCTTCGACGCAGGCGGCGATCACGATGGGCTGTTCGCTCTTCGGATCGATGATGCCCATGTGGCAGGCCCGCTCGAACTGGGTTCCGGTCTTCTGGGCGAACGGGACGTCCTTGCCGAGCCCGGCTTCGAGGCGGTAGGCGTGGTACTCATCGAGCCCCATCAGGTCGAGCAGGAGGTCGGTGTTCGCCCGGGACAGCAGGTGGCCGCGCGCCAGTTTTTCCAGCATGCCTCCGTAGGCGCGCAGGGTAGCGGCATTGAGGCGGCGCGCATAGTAGCGCTGGTAGGCCTGCTTCAGGTTGTCCGCACGCAGCTCGGAAAGATCGACGTCGAGTGTCCTGGCCAGGGCTCGCACCCGCTCCCGGCCCAGTGGGGCCGATGCCAACTGGATGATGTCGCGGTTGCTCAGGTTCGCCGCGTCGGGATGCAGCTCGCGGTACAGCTCGTGGCGCACCCGCAGCAACGAGGTGATGTAGCCGAAGCCCTGGTCGGCCATGCTCGACGCAATGCGCCGGTTCAGTTCGTCTTCGCCGATGCGGTTGATCAACATGTCGGCGGCGGTACTGTCGCTGCGCTGCAGCATTTCTTCCAGCAGCGTTTTCAGGTCGTATTCGCTGCCGGGGTCCTGCCAGGCCAGGCCGCCGGAGCCGTCCACCTTGTCCTCGTTGCGCAGGGCGAGCCGCTGATTCAGCGGCCATACGCCTTCATCGACGCGTTGCAGGGTGGCGATGGCCACCGGGACCTTAACCGCCGAGGCCAGGTACCAGTAGCGTCCGGCCTGATGGTCGAGCTCGCCGTCGTCGCCCAGGTGCTTGATGTACACGCCGAGGTCGCCGGGTGTGCGTTGGTCCAGCCGGAGAATTTTCCCTTGAAGTTGCTCGACCCAGGGTGGTTCCGGCGCGCTGCGCAGTGCCGCCCAGACCAGTGCCCCGCATAACAGGGCGACTACCGGCAGGGCGGCAATCAGCAACGAACGTGTTCTCATCGCTGCGCCTCCAATTCCTCCGGCGCCGGCAGCAGCGCACCGGATTGCCAGACAGCTTGGCCCACCAGGCGCAGCGCGGTTTCCGAGCGGGCCAGCGACGAATCGCCACGGGTGCAGGCGGCGACGATCAGGCGCTTGTCGCCGCCCGTCCCGGCGGTACGGACGATGCCGAGGTCGCAGAAGCGGGAACGCTGGGTGCCGGTCTTGTGGAGGAACGCCGCGACGGTTGGCAGCCCGGCCTTGATCCGCTTGCGTCCGGTGGCGACGCGTTCCATCAGCCCCAACAGATGGGCGCTGCCCTCGGCTCCCAGGGCCTTGCCGTTGACCAGGGCTTCCAGCAGCTCGCCGTAGGCGCTGAGCCGGGCGGAGTTGAGCCGGGTGGCGTAATAGGCTTCGAAGGCTTCGCCCAGGCTGAGTGGGCGCAGTTGGGTGGGGGCGACGCCGAGCTGTCGGGCGAGAGTGGCGCGCCGGGCCGTGTCGCTGCGTTGTTGCTTCAATTGCAGGAAATCCCGGCCACTCAGGCAGAACGCGGCCGGATGCAACTGACTGTAGGCATGCCGGCGGACGTCCGCCAGCGAGGTGATTGGTTGGAAGCCGCCCGGCACCAGCTCCTCCACGACCCGATTGACCGCCTCGATGCCGACCAGCCGGATCAGGCGGTCGGAGGCGCTGTTGTCGCTGTGGATCACCATTTGTTCGAGGAGGAAGCGCACGCTGAGCCGCGTACCTGGCGGATGACGATTGGTCTCGCCGGCGCCATCGACGTAGTCGGACACTTCCAGGAGCAGGCGATCATCGAGCGCGAACTCGCCACGCTCCACGCCACGCAGAACGGCGATGGCCACTGGCACCTTGATCCCTGAGGCCAGATACCAGGTTTCTTCGCCACGAAAGGAGATCGACAGGCCGCTATCCAGATCCTTGGCGAAGACGCCGAGTTCGCCGGGGTAGTCGGCGTCGATCCGGCTCAGTTCCTCGAGCAGCCGCTCGGGCCAGCCGAGGCCGGCGTCTTGCGGGGTTGCCGCAGTGGCCAGCGCGCAGAGCAGAAGGAGCCCAGGAAGCGGGAGGAAACGCGCGGAAGTCGGCAACCGTGATCGAGGCATGGCGAAAGGAGCGTACTGGCGCGGGGCGATACAGTTCTAGACGCGGCCGGGCGGGGGTTGTTCCGGGTGCCTTGGGGATGGCTATGAGCCAATCGCGAGTGAAGCCTATGGTGTAGGGGCGAAATTTATTCGCCCTGCGCCCATCAGCCCTGGTTTTTCGGCCGATACGCGCAATAGCCCGGACGAGGGCCTATTCTGGGATGGTTGCGGCAGGTATCCGGGCGCTTCGTGTAGATGGTACAGAGCCGCGTCTTCCGGTCCAGGTAGAGGCAATCACCGTTCGCCAGGCGGGTGAGGGTGAACACTTCCTGCTTGTGGTTGAAGTGTTCGACGATGCCGTCCTTCATCAATCGCTTGGCGATCTGCTTGGCCGGTTCGCCGCGCTCGAATTCGTCGACCAGCCCGATGCGGATCAGATCGCCGATGCGCACTTCCACCGGCAGGGTGCAGCAGCTCGCCATGCAGTCGCGGCACAGGCTGTCCTTGTATTTCACCCAGGTTTCCAGGCGGTCGATGTCGGCGGCGGCGATGATCGGCTTTTTCATGCTCGGGTCTGCGAAGAATGCACGGCGGGCGCGGATGATAGCGACCGCCATGGGTTTTGCCAGCCTTGTCCGCTGGCCGGCGCGCCCGACCGATTTTTTCCGAACCCTGGGTTCCTGCCGGGGGTCACAACGCTGAGATCGGAAGAAGATCCGCTGTACATTCACAGCCTACGAGGACGCAGCAATGCCCAAGGAGCCTCTCGTTTCCGCCGATGAAGTTGCCGCTTTCCGTGCCAATGTCCTTTCCAAACTGACCTACTCAGTGGGCAAGGACCCCGAGCACGCCTTCGATCACGACTGGTTCGAGGCCATCGCCCTGGCCACCCGCGATCACATGGTCGATCACTGGATGGACCACACCCGGCAGATTTATCGCAAGGGACAGAAACGGGTCTATTACCTCTCCCTGGAGTTTCTCATTGGCCGCCTGCTGCTGGACAACCTGAGCAACCTCGGTCTGCTCGAAGTGGCGCGCCAGGCGTTGAGTGAGCTGGATGTCGATATCGAGCGCATCCGCACTCTGGAGCCGGACGCCGCGCTCGGCAACGGAGGGCTCGGCCGGCTTGCCGCCTGCTTCATGGAAAGCATGGCCACCCTCGGCGTGGCCGCCCACGGCTACGGCATCCGCTACGAGCACGGCCTGTTCCGCCAGGCGATCATCGATGGCTGGCAGCACGAGCAGACCGAAACCTGGCTGGATTTCGGCAACCCCTGGGAATTCGAGCGCCCCGAAGTGAGCTACCTGGTCGGCTTCGGCGGCAGCGTGGTGCCGATGGTGGACGAGAACGGCACCTTGCGCCAGACCTGGCACCCGGCCGAAGCGGTCCGCTCGATCGCCTACGACACACCCATCGTCGGCTGGCGCGGCGCCAGCGTGAACACCCTGCGTCTATGGCGTGCCCGCGCCGAGAGCGAGTTGCACCTGGAACGCTTCAATGCCGGCGACCACATCGGCGCGGTGGTGGAGGAAGCGCGGGCGGAAAGCATCTCTCGGGTGCTCTACCCGGCGGACAGCACCGAGGCCGGCCAGGAGCTGCGCCTGCGCCAGGAATACTTCTTCGTCTCCGCCTCGCTGCAGGACTTGCTGCGCCGTCATCTCAAACAGCGCGGCACCTTCCTCAACCTGCCCGAATACGCCGCCATCCAACTCAACGACACCCACCCGGCCATCGCCGTGGCGGAGCTGATGCGCCTGCTGGTGGACGAGCACCTGCTGCCCTGGGAGCAGGCCTGGGAGTTGACCGTCGGCACGCTGTCCTACACCAACCACACCCTGCTGCCGGAGGCCCTGGAAACCTGGCCGGTGAGCCTGATGGAGCGGCTGTTGCCGCGGCACATGCAGATTATCTACCTGATCAACGCCTACCACATCGACCAGTTGCGCGAGCAGGGGTTGCATGATTTCGACCTGCTGCGCGCCGTGTCGCTGATCGAGGAAGAACATGGCCGGCGGGTGCGCATGGGCAACTTGGCGTTCCTCGGTTCGCACAGCGTCAACGGCGTATCGGCCCTGCATACCGATCTGATGCGCAGCACGGTGTTCGCCGAGTTGCACCGCCTCTACCCGCAGCGGATCAACAACAAGACCAACGGCATCACCTTCCGCCGCTGGCTGTACCAGGCCAACCCCGGGCTGACCGAGCTGCTGGTGGAGTCGGTGGGAGAACAGCTACTGGACGATCCGGAAAACCTCCTGCCGAACCTGGAGCCGTTCGCCGACAAACCGGCCTTCCGCAAGCGCTTCGCCGAGCAGCGCCGGCGCAACAAGGAGGCTCTGGCCAACCTGGTTTACGAGCGCCAGGGTATCGTTCTCGATCCCGGTGCGCTGTTCGACGTGCAGGTCAAGCGCATCCACGAATACAAGCGGCAACTGCTCAACCTGTTGCACACCGTGGCGCTGTACCAGGCCATCCGCGACGAGCCGAGCATGCCCTGGGTGCCGCGGGTGAAGATTTTCGCCGGCAAGGCGGCGGCCAGCTATCACCAGGCCAAGTTGATCATCAAGTTGGCCAACGACATCGCCCGCGTGGTCAACGGCGACCCGACCGTGCGCGGCATGCTCAAGGTGGTGTTCCTGCCCAACTACAACGTCAGCCTGGCGGAGAGCATCATCCCGGCGGCTGACCTGTCCGAGCAGATTTCCACCGCCGGTATGGAGGCCTCGGGCACCAGTAACATGAAGTTCGCCCTCAATGGCGCCCTGACCATCGGCACCCTGGACGGCGCCAATGTGGAGATGTGCGAGCGGATCGGCCAGGAGCACATGTTCATCTTCGGCCTCCGCGCCCAGGAGGTGGAGGCGCGCAAACGGGTCGGCGAGTTCAACGCCGAGGCCATCGTCGCCGCCTCGCCGCGGCTGCACGAGGTGCTGATGGCGATCCGTAGCGGGGTATTCTCGCCGGACGATCCGGGACGCTATGTCGGGCTGGTCGATGGCCTGACCTGGCACGACACCTTCATGGTCTGCGCCGATTTCGATGCCTACTGGGAGGCCCAGCGCCAGGTCGAGCTGTGCTGGAACGACCCGAAGCAGTGGTGGCGTTCGTCGGTGCTGAATACCGCACGGGTCGGCTGGTTCTCCTCCGACCGCACCATCCGCGAATACGCCGGCGATATCTGGCGGGCGCTGGACTGATCGGCCTGGCGCCGGAATGACCATCAACGCTTCCGGCGGCCCGCGCCTCGGGCCGCTCGGCTATGCTGCGTCTGATCGGGAGGAAGCGGATAGGCCATGGAGTTCCACCTGCTGGGGTATCTGCTCGCTGGCGTCCAGACGCTCGGCGTGCTGGCGGCCATTCATGCGGTGTTGACCGTGCGTACCGCCCAGGGTGCCATCGCCTGGGCCATTTCCCTGGTGTTCATGCCTTACCTGACGCTGCTGCCGTACCTGGTGTTCGGCCGCAACCGTTTCGATGCCTACATCCGCGCGCGGCGCGAGGCCGATCACGAGATGCGCCGGGCCATGGTCGACGTGGACTGGCGGCCCTGGGTGGAAGAGGCCCAGGCTGCTCGCGAGAGCGAGGCCTACCGGGGCCTGCGGGTCCTGGCGAAGCTGGCGCGCCAGCCGACCCTGGCGAACAACCGGGTACGCCTGCTGATCGATGGCGACGCCACCTTCGATGCGATTCTCCAGGCCATTGCCGAGGCACGGCAGGTCGTACTGGTGCAGTTCTTCATCATCCGTGACGATCCGCTCGGGCGGCGTCTGCAAGCGGCGCTGTTGGAGCGGGCAGCCGCCGGTGTGCGGGTGTTCGTGCTGTTCGACAGTATCGGCAGCCATGCGCTGCCTCGTAGCTACGTGCAGCGGTTGCGCGACGGCGGTGTGCAGGTGCACGGCTTTTCCGCACGCGGCGGGATGATCAACCGTTTCCAGCTCAACTTCCGCAACCACCGCAAGATCGTCGTGGTGGACGGGCTGCGCGGGTTCGTCGGCGGGCTCAACGTCGGCGAGGAATACCTGGGCCTCAAGCCGCCGCTGGCGCCCTGGCGCGACACCCACCTGGAGATCCGTGGGCCGGCCCTGGCCTGCCTTCAGGAATCCTTCGCCGAGGACTGGTTCTGGGTGACCCGGCGCTTGCCGCCGCTGCTGCTACCGGATGCCTACGAGAGCGGCGGGGTGATCTGCCAGGTGGTGACCAGCGGGCCGGCGGATGCCCAAGAAACCGGCTCGCTGCTGTTCGTCGCGGCGATCCATGCGGCGCGCCAGCGGGTGTGGATCACCAGCCCCTACTTCGTACCCGACGAGGCGGTGTTCGCTGCCCTGCGCCTGGCCGTGATGCGCGGCGTGGAGGTGCGCATCCTGCTGCCGTCGCGGGCGGACCACCGGGTGGTCTACGCGGCGTCCAGCCTTTACGCCTACGAGGCGGCCACGGCCGGTATCCGGGTGTACCGCTACGTGCCGGGCTTCCTGCATCAGAAGGTGATGCTGATCGACGACAGCGCCGCGGCGGTGGGCAGCGCCAACCTGGACAACCGCTCCTTCCGGTTGAACTTCGAGGTGACGGTGTTCACCGTCGACACCGCCTTTGCCAGCGGGGTGGAGCGCATGCTGCTCGACGATTTCGCCCAGGCACGTGAGCTAGGCGTGGAAGATCGCCGCCGTCTGCGTCATTTGCAACGGCTCGGCATGCGGGTGGCGCGGCTGATTTCGCCGATTCTCTGATGCGCCTGCGGGCGACGAGCGGAACGGTGCCCGTTCATCGGGGCTCTAATACGATAACGCCGGCCTCGCCGGTTTCGAACGAGGACTCCCGATGATCAGGAAAGGCACACCGGATGACCTGGAAGCGGTGCTGACGATATGGCTGGAAGCCTCCCTGCATGCCCATGACTTCATCGAGCCGGCCTTCTGGCAGAGCAAACTGGAGGATATGCGCAATCATTACCTGCCCAGTGCCGATGTCTGGGTCTTCGAGGAAAACGGCGTAATCCTCGGTTTCTTCGCCTTGCAGGCCCATGTGCTGGCGGCGTTGTTCGTTTCTCCTTCGCAGCATGGTCGCGGTATCGGCTCCAGGCTGCTGGAGAAAGCCAAGTCCCTGGCCGACGGGCTGGAGTTGTCGGTCTATCAGCGCAACAGTGACGCCGTGGCCTTTTACCAGCGCCATGGCTTCCGGCAGATCGATCTGCGTACCGACGCGCGCGCCGGGCATGTCGAACTGGTCATGAAGCAGATCGATGAAATGGCGCCGGTCGAGCGCCGGATCGCGGATCAGGGAGACGTCGCCTTGCTGATCGGCTCCCCGGTACCGATGGCTTCGTCGCCGGAAAGCTGACGGGGAGCGCCGGGGCGACGCACGGAGCGTCGCCCCTATGGAGCAGCCGTCTCAGTGGTGGCGGTGCTTCTTCCAGTGTTTCTTGTGCTTGCGGCCGTAGCGGTGGTCGTCGTCATGGTCACGGACGTAGTAGTGGCGGCCGCCTTCGCTGCCACCGTCACCGTAATGGTTGCCCAGCGCACTACCGGCGCCGCCACCCACTGCTGCGCCAATCACGCCGCCGGTGGTGCCACCGACTTTCTGGCCGATCACGTTGCCACCGGCCGCACCCAGGCCGCCGCCAATCGCCGCTTCGGTCTTGCTGCCGCGGTTGGCGCTCACCGCGCCGCCGGCTGCGCCACCCAGGCCGGCCCCGATGGCCGCGCCGGTATCGCCGCCGACCTGCTGGCCGACCACCGAACCTAACGCCCCGCCCAGCGCCCCGCCCACGGCGGCCTGGGTATCGCCACCGAAGGCGGCGCCGCTGGCCAGTCCCAGGGACAGTAAAAGCATCGACGAGAAGTTCTTCATGAAAGGGACAGCCTCTGTGGGGTTGACGGGCCGATCCTCGCCTTCGGATCACGCGCTCCGCAAGCGCCAGCCGACGAGTTGCACGTACTTTCTCGCATGGTGTAAGTAGTTGTTTTTTATCGGGAACTTAGCGAAAGCGAAACGGTCGCATATTGCTTCGGGGCGCCTGTTTCGACACGCTCTCACCTCTCACCTCTCACCTCTCACCTCTCACCTCTCACCTCTCACCTCTCAC
>NZ_MUJY01000164.1 GCF_002286785.1 Pseudomonas sp. PIC25
GACGACCAGCAGACCCTGGTCGCCAGCCTGTAGGAGAGCCAATGGGAGCCCGCATTACCCTGGCCGGTGAAAGCCTGATCGCGCAGAAACAGGCCGCCCGGGAAGCCTTGAAGATCGAGCGTTTCATTTTCGCCAACGTGCCCGGCCTGGCCGCCGACACGCCGGTGGATCCCGCCGCGCCGAAGCCACCCGCTGCACAGACCGTCTACAACGCCTCCATTCCTGCCGAGAATGCCGGCTACGTGAACCCTAATCAGGTGGTCTACAGCGTCCAGGTCGGCTCCGATGTAGGCGATTGGGATTTCAACTGGATCGGCCTGGAGAGTGCCGAGGGCGTGCTGTTCGCCGTGGCCTATGTGCCGCTGCAGCAGAAGCGCAAGAACATCCCGCCACTGCAGGTGGGGAACAACATCACCCGCAATTTCCTGGTGGTGTTCGACGGCGCCCAGGAGTTGACTGGCATCACCATCGATGCGAGCACCTGGCAGCATGACTTCACGGTACGTCTGAAAGGGATCGATGAGCGCGAACGCCTGAGCAATCGTGACATCTTCGGCCGGGCGTGTTTTTTCGGCAGCGGCCTGCAACTGGAGAAGGTGGGCAGCACCTACCAACTGAAACCGGGCGGCGCATACATCGAGGGGATCCGCATCGAGCGCTCCGCCGCGCAGCCCGTCGTGCCGCCCGCGCTGCCGACGACCGCCTGGATCGACGTCGCGCTACAGCGCGAACTGAACGACGTCGTGACCAGCGTCCAGGTGGCCTGGGGGACGGAAAAGATCGATTACACCGACAGCGTGGGCGTCCGCCATTACCTGGTTCCCCTGGCCGATCTGGTCAACAGCACGACGATTACCGACCGGCGTACTGTGGAGCCCATCAGCTCGCCGCTGATCCAGCAGTTCGCGTTCCGCTCTGGCGATTACGCAAACCTGCGCGCACGCGCCACGACGAAAGACGACGTAGGTCTGGGCAACCTGCCGAACGCGAAGAGTGACGACCCCGCCACCAACAGCAGCAATATCCTGGCGACGACCGCAGCGCTGCAGGCCCTGCTGGGCAGCGTGGTGGCCGCCGAAACCGGACAGATCGCCGCCTTTGCCATGACCACCCCGCCGGCTGGCTGGCTGAAGTGCAACGGTGCGGCCGTATCACGCACGACCTACGCCAAGCTCTTCGCCCGCATCGGAACCGTTTTCGGTGCTGGGGACGGTTCAACGACGTTCAACCTGCCCGACGCCCGGGGCGAGTTCCTGCGCGGCTGGGACGATGGCCGGGGCGTGGATGCCGGGCGGGTGCTCGGCAGTACCCAAGCTCATCTGTTGGGCAGCCACACCCATACCGCCAGCAGCGCGGCGGGTGGCGCGCATACCCACACCGCCAGCACCGGAGCCGGCGGAAGCCATACCCATACCGCCACCACCGCGTCCGACGGTGCCCACACCCACACCGTGCCGGGCTCGGTCAGCTCCAGCGGCGGGTCCGGCAGTTTCGACGGCAACAGCGATGGCGCTTCGTTCAACAAAGTGACCAGTAGTGCCGGCGCCCACACCCACGCCGTGACCGTGGACGCGGCTCCCAGCCATACGCACACCGTCACGGTGGACGCTACGGCGAGCCATACCCACGCGGTCACGGTAGACGCTGCCGGCGGCGCCGAAACCCGCCCGCGAAACCTCGCCGTGTTGTTCTGTATCCGCTATTGAGGCAAGCCCGACATGACATCGAAAATCGTCTATCAGACCGACCGCCATGGACTCTATGTCGGCCCGGTGGTCGCGGATCCCTGCCCTCTCGAAGAGGGCGTCTGGCTGATCCCAGGTGGCTGCGTGGAAACGCCACCGCCGGAGATTCCCCCCGGCAAGGCTGCGCATTGGGCGGCCGGAAAGTGGCACCTGATCGATAACCTGGAAGGCTTCACGGTCTACGACACCAAGACCGGCACC
>NZ_MUJY01000165.1 GCF_002286785.1 Pseudomonas sp. PIC25
CCATAGAAATGCGGCAGCCAGGCACAAAAAAGCGCCGGCTACACAGCTACGGCGCTACCGCGCCTCGAACATACAGGTTGCGACACCCGGCCACGGGATTGACCGTGACGGGGCGGACTCTAGCGGCTCAGGGGGAGGGAGGCAAGTCGGTTGGGGATTGGGGCGAGAGAAATGTGAGGGCTGTGGGAAAAGATGAGGTGGATGGTTTTGGCCATCCACCTTATTGAGTTACATGCTAGCTAGCAAACGAAGAATTTCATTCTCACCCAAAAGATTGGCAAGACCGGCAGCTGAAAATCCATCATCGTTTAAGATTTCTGGATTTGCACCATATTTTAAAAGATAGATGACCGCTTCTTTGTGCCCCTGCTCTATTGCATCATGCAGGGCTGTATAACCATGCTCTCCCTTGCTGTTAATATCTGCACCACATTTCAGTAAAAGTTCTATCTCGTTAACATCTCCGCGTGTCGCAGCAATGTGAATTGGGCTATCCCCGAACAGACTTCGACTTTCGGCATCGACGCACTCTATTCCACTATACTCAGGAAGAGCCGAGTATTCCGCTAACAACAGTACAAGTTTTTCCTTGCTAGTTGCACTCTTCACGGCAAACCCTCCGCAAAAAATCTTCCAGATTCTCGATGGCCTTCCTAGTATTATTTATTTCTGTAATATGGCCGGCATCGTTATCGTTGAACCATTTCTTGCTGAAATTTTCACGCAAAGTCAAGCATTGCCGGAGTCTCTCTAGGTTAGCTCGGGCATCTATGCATTGGTCACCAGAGGGGGGTATCGGTGATTTGCAAATACGGCTGTACTCCTTACGCTCCCGAGCTTTTTCTGCAGCACTTCCAGGGCTCGCCTCTGTAGTTGTACTGCTATCTGTTGGAGTAGAACCAGAAATAGTGGATGTAAGTACTGCTCCTCCAAGGAGGGCTCCTGTTGCCCAAAAACCTGTACCAGCGGTAGCAGTCGTTCCTGTTCCCAGGGCTCCAAGCCCCAGAAACCAAACTAGGCGCCCATCCGGGTCGAAGTTATTGATCGGATTTTGGTAGGCGTACCCATAGGTATTCAGCCCTCCCTTCAACCCAATCGGATCACTCTCCACATAGCGCCCGGTCTCCGGGTCGTAATCGCGGAAGTAGTTGTAGTGCAGCGCACTGTGCGCATCGTAGAGCTGGCCGGGGAAGCGCAGGGGGATGTCGGTAATGATGCCGTCGCCGTCCACGTCGGGGTTGGCGGGGCCGACGCCGAAGGCGTCGCTGTTCCAGCTCCACAGCAGCCGTTGGTTGGCGTCGGTGGCCAGGCG
>NZ_MUJY01000166.1 GCF_002286785.1 Pseudomonas sp. PIC25
GACGACCAGCAGACCCTGGTCGCCAGCCTGTAGGAGAGCCAATGGGAGCCCGCATTACCCTGGCCGGTGAAAGCCTGATCGCGCAGAAACAGGCCGCCCAGGAAGTCTTGAAGATCGAACGCTTCATTTTCGCCAACGTGCCCGGCCTGGCCGCTGACGCACCGGTGGATCGTGCCGCGCCAAAACCACCCGCCGCACAGACCGTCTACACGGCGACCCTACCCGCCGAAAATGCCGGCTATGTGACCCCCAATCAGGTGGTCTACAGCATCCAGATCGGCTCCGACATAGGCGATTGGGACTTCAACTGGATCGGCCTGGAGAGTGCCGAAGGCGTGTTGTTCGCCGTGGCCTACGTGCCGCTGCAGCAGAAGCGCAAGAACATCCCGCCGCTGCAGGTGGGGAATAACATCACCCGTAATTTCCTGGTGGTATTCGACGGTGCCCAGCAACTGACCGGCATCACCATCGATGCGAGCACCTGGCAGCATGACTTCACGGTGCGCCTGAAAGGTATCGACGAGCGCGAACGTCTGAGCAACCGCGACCTCTTCGGCCGGGCCTGTTTCTTCGGCAGTGGTCTGCAACTGGAGAAGGTGGGCAGCACCTACCAACTGAAACCGGGGAGCGCGTACATCGAGGGGATACGCATCGAGCGCACCACCGCGCTGCCCGTCGTACCGCCCGCGCTGCCGACCACCGCCTGGCTCGACGTCGCGCTGCAGCGCGAACTGAACGACGTGGTGACCAGCCTCCAAGTGGTTTGGGGAGTGGGAAAGGCGGATTACACCGACAGCGTGGGCGTCCGCCATTACCTGGTGCCCCTGGCCGATCTGGTCAACAGCACGACGATTACCGACCGACGCACCGTGGAGCCCATCGGCTTGCCGCTGATCCAGCAGTTCGCCTTCCGCTCCGGCGATTATGTAAATCTGCGCGCACGCGCTACGACGAAAATCGATGTAGGTCTAGGCAACCTACCGAACGCGAAGAGCGACGACCCCGCCACCAACAGCAGCGAGATTCTGGCAACGACGGCCGCATTGCAGGCCCTGCTGGGCAACGTGGTGGCCGCCGAAACCGGACAGATTTCCGCTTTCGCCATGGCCACTCCGCCGGCCGGCTGGTTGAAATGCAACGGCGCAGCCGTATCCCGCACGACCTACGCCAAGCTCTTCGCCCGCATCGGGACCGTCTTCGGCGCGGGGGACGGTTCGACGACCTTCAACCTGCCCGACGCCCGGGGCGAGTTCCTGCGCGGCTGGGACGACGGCCGGGGCGTGGATGCCGGCCGGGCCCTGGGCAGCGCCCAGGCTCACCTGCTGGGCAATCACACGCACACCGCCAGCAGCGCGGCGGGTGGCGCGCATACCCACACCGCCAGCACCGGAGCCGGTGGAAGCCATAGCCACACCGCCACCACCACGTCCGACGGCTCCCATACCCACACCGTGCCGGGCTCGGTCAGTTCCAGCGGCGGGTCCGGCAGTTTCGACGGCAACGGCGAAGGGGCTTCGTTCAACAAAGCGACCAGTAGCGCCGGTGCCCACACCCACACCGTGACCGTGGACGCGGCTCCCAGCCACACGCACACCGTCACGGTAGACGCTGTGGCCAGCCATACCCACGCGATCACGGTAGACGCCGCCGGCGGAGCCGAGACCCGCCCGCGAAACCTCGCCGTGTTGTTCTGTATCCGTTATTGAGGCACACCCGACATGACACCGAAAACCGTCTATCAGACCGACCGCTATGGCCTTTATGTCGGCCCGGTGGCCGCCGATCCCAGCCCCCTCGAAGAAGGTGTCTGGCTGATTCCGGGCGGTTGCGTGGAAACGCCGCCGCCAGAGATTCCCCCCGGCAAGGCTGCGCATTGGGCGGCCGGAAAGTGGCACCTGATCGATAACCTGGAAGGCTTCACGGTCTACGACACCAAGACCGGCACC
>NZ_MUJY01000167.1 GCF_002286785.1 Pseudomonas sp. PIC25
CTCAGTAGTGAAACGACGCATCGCCGATGGTAGTGTGGGGTTTCCCCATGTGAGAGTAGGTCATCGTCAAGCACCTATCCCAAACCCCCAATCCGAGCAATCGGGTTGGGGTTTGTCTTTGCGCCTGGAAAAACTCAACGAAACGGCATTGCCGATAACGAGGGCTGCAAAGGCCGCGACAGGCCGGCGATTGGATATTGGTCAGTATCTTGGGCTTTCTCCAACGATCTCTTCGCTGCTCCGGCTCCTTCACCGTCGAGCACGCCACTTCTACAGCCCCTGGCCAAACGCTTTTCAGGCCTCGTCCTAGTCTCTGGTGCGCGGTCATGTCGCTCCGCCGTTCCCGTCTTGGCACTCGTTCGGCCGTTCGTTGACTAAACGGAGAGAGCCACTCTTTCCGTAGCGAGTCCGATGTCTAATTCAAGTCTGGAACACAAGACTTTTCTTTTGCTGCTGGTTGCGGTTTCCGTAGCGTTTGGCTGGGTACTGCTGCCATTCTCCGGTGCGGTGTTCTGGGCGGCGGTACTTGCCATCCTATTTGCGCCTCTCCAACGTCGCCTCTATCGGCGCTTCCACAGCCGCAGCAACTTGAGCGCTTTGCTCACCCTGACGGTCTGCGTGCTGCTGGCTGTGGTGCCGATGATGATCGTGACCGGTCTGGTGGTGCAGGAAGGGGCCAGCCTGTACAAGCGCATCGAAAGCGGGGAGCTAGATATTGGCGCTTTCCTTGGGCAGATGAAAGATATGCTGCCATTGACCATTCGCCAGATGCTCGACCGTCTCGGCTTGAACGACCTCGGTAGTTTGCGTGACAAGATGTCTAGCGGGGCGTTGCAGGGCAGTCAGTTCCTTGCCACCAAGGCGTTCAATTTCGGCCAGGACACCTTCCAGTTCGTGGTCGGCTTCTTCGTCATGCTTTACCTGCTGTTCTTCTTCATCCGCGACGGCGGCGAACTAAGTGGGCAGATCAAGCGCGCCATTCCCCTCAGCGAAGCGCAGAAGCGCCGGCTGTTCAGTAAATTCACCCGAGTGGTACGGGCCACGGTGAAAGGCAACATTGTGGTGGCAGCGGCCCAGGGAGCGCTGGGTGGGCTGATCTTTATGGTCCTTGGTATTCCCAGCGCCTTGCTCTGGGGCGTGCTGATGGCGTTTCTTTCGCTGCTGCCGGCCATTGGCGCCGGCCTGGTTTGGGCTCCGGTGGCGGTGTACTTCCTGCTCAGCGGCGCGTTGTGGAAGGGTATGGTACTGGCCTTGTTTGGGATCTGCGTGATCGGCCTGGTAGATAACATCCTGCGGCCGATCCTGGTGGGTAAGGACACTCGAATGCCGGACTATCTGGTGCTGATCTCTACGCTCGGTGGGCTGAGCCTGTTCGGCCTCAACGGATTCGTCATCGGCCCACTGATCGCGGCCTTGTTCGTATCCTGCTGGGGCCTGTTCACCGATGGTAAGAGCGACCGCATCATCACATCCTGATTTGCCTCAGCCGAGGGCGGCGATACCGGCCTGCCGCGCCAGCTCCAGCAATGGCTGCGGATAGACACCAAGGAAGAATGCCAGCACAGCGATCGCCAGCAACATGATGCCCCCGGCCCGCTGACCCCAGTTGAACGGCGCATCATGGCGGCGCAGGTTGGGTTCGAGCAGGAACAGCGTCACCATGACCCGCAGGTAGTAGAACAGGCCTATCGCGCTGCCCAGCACCAATGCCCCGATCAGCCACCAGAGCCGCGCCTCGACACCCACTGCGACCAGGTAGAACTTGCCGATGAACCCGGCGGTGAGCGGGATGCCGGCGAGTGAAAGCATCATCACGGTCAGCACCGCGGTCAGATACGGGCGGCGCCAGAACAACCCGCGATACTCGTACAGGGCATCGGCATCGCGACCGCTGTAGGGGGTCGACATCAGGGTGATCACGCCGAACGCGCCGAGGCTGGTGAGCACATAGGTCAGCAGGTAGACGCTCACGGCTTCCACCGCCAGGCCCTGGCTGGCCACCAGCGCCACCAGCAGATAGCCGAAGTGGGCGATGGAGGAGTAGCCGAGCAGCCGCTTGAGGTTGCTTTGCAGCAGCGCCAGCAGGTTGCCGATTAGGATCGAGGCGATGGCGATCAGCGCCAGCAGATCGTGCAGCCAGGGGTTGGCGCCGGCCGGGGCGAGCTGGAACAGCCGAAGCAGCGCGGCGAATACCGCCACCTTGCTGGCCGTGGCGAGAAACGCGGTGACGGGCGCCGGTGCGCCTTGGTAGACATCCGGCGTCCACAGATGGAAGGGCACCAGCGACAGCTTGAACGCCAGCCCGACCAACAGCATGCCCATGCCGATCTGGATCAGCGGGGCGGTTCCGGCAGTGCTTTCCAGCGTTGCGCCGACACCGGTGAAGCCCAGTGTGCCGGACCCGGCATAGAGCAGCGCCATGCCGAACAACAGAAAGGCCGAACCGGCGGCGGACAGCACCATGTACTTGATGCCGGCTTCCAGCGAATGCCGGTTGAAGAAGGCGTAGGCGACCAGGCCGTAAGTGGGCACCGACAGCAGCTCCAGGCCGATGAACAATCCAGCCAGGTGCTGCGCGCTGACCAGCACCAGGCCACCGGCGGCGGCCAGCAGCATCAGCAGATAGAACTCCTCGCGGTTGCCCGGATAGCCGGAACGGCCGGAGTCGCCGAGGTAGGCATGGGCCAGGGTCAGGCAGGCGAGGGTGGCGACCAGCACCAAGGCCATGTAGAAGCAGGCGAAGCGGTCCACCAGCAGCAGGGGCGTGACTTCCAGGGGCGCCACGCCCAGCGCCGGGATGACCGACAGCAGCGAGAGGTTCAGGCCGATCACCGACAGCACGAACGTGAGGCTGTGGTGCCGCCGCCAGGCGATGGCCAGCATCACCGCGACGATGGTGGCGGACAGCACCAGCAGAGGCAGCAGGGCGACGAAGTGGGGAGTGCTCAGGTCCATGCGCTGACTACCGGGTCGAAACCAGTTGAGAGAGGGCCGCGCCCAGCCACTGCTGGACGCCGTGCATGCTGGCCGCCGAGGTGTCCAGCAGCGGCTGCGGATAGAGGCCGAGCAGTACCAGCAGGCCGATCAGGCCGAACATCATGGCCTGCTCGCGGCCGTTCAGCCCGACCAGCGCGGACTCGTCGCGGGCGGGACCGTAGAAGGCGCGCTGCATCACGATCAGCGAGTAGATCGAGGCCAGCACCAGCCCGCCGGTGGCGAGGGCCGCGACGAGGGGGACCGCTTGGAAGCTGCCCAGCAGAATGAGAAATTCGCCGATGAAGTTGCCTGTGCCAGGCAGCCCGAGGGAGGCGGCGGAGAAGAACAGCATTACCCCCGGCAGATAGTTCAACCGGCCCCAGAGCCCGCCCATCTGGCGCATGTCGCGGGTATGCAGGCGTTCGTAGAGCTGGCCGCAGAGGATGAACAGCGCGGCGGCGGACAGGCCGTGGGCGACCATCTGCACCACCACGCCCTGCAGTGCCAACGGATTGCCGGAGTAGATGCCGATCAGCACGAAGCCCATGTGCGACACGCTGGTGTACGCCACCTGCCGCTTGATGTCGGTCTGGGCGAAGGCCAGCAGGGCGCCATAGACGATGCCGAGCAAGCCGAGCCACATGGCGATCGGCGCGAATTCCGCCGAGGCGTTGGGAAACAGCGGCACGCCGAAGCGGAGCAGGCCGTAGGCGGCGGTCTTCAGGAGGATGCCGGCGAGGTCCACCGAACCGGCGGTGGGGGCCTGGGCATGGGCATCGGGCAGCCAGGAGTGCACCGGCACCACCGGCAGCTTCACCGCGAAGGCGACGAAGAAGCCAAGCATCAGCAGGTACTCGGTGCCGGGGGAGAGGTTGGCTTGCAGCAGCAGCGAATAATCGAAGGTGAGCACGCCGGTGTCGTTGAAGTTGACGAACACCAGACCGAGGATCGCCACCAGCATGATCAGACCGCTGGCCTGGGTGAAGATGAAGAACTTGGTCGCCGCGTTGATCCGCGAACTCCGCCCGTCCTCCGCGCTGTGCCCCCAGAGCGCAATGAGGAAGTACATCGGCACCAGCATCATTTCCCAGAAGAAAAAGAACAGGAACAGGTCGAGGGCGAGGAATACCCCGATCACGCCGCCGAGAATCCACATCAGGTTCAGGTGGAAGAAGCCGACGTGCTTCTGGATTTCCTTCCACGAGCAGAGCACCGAGAGCACGCCGAGCAGGCCGGTGAGCAGGATCATCAGCAGCGACAGTCCGTCCAGGGCCAGGTGCAGGTTGATGCCGAAGCGCTGAATCCACGGGTACTTGAATTCCAGTTCCCAGGCCTGCCCGTCGCCGGGTGTGGGCGCGAGGTGGAATTCGCCCTGGCTCCACAGCCAGAGGCCGAGCAGCAGCACCAGCGTCATGGTGGCCAGCGCCAGCCAGCGCGGCAGGGTGAGGCTGAAGCGCTCGGCCAGCCAGCAGAGCAGGCCGCCGATGAAGGGGATCAGGATCAGCCAGGGCAGAATCATCTCGGGCTCGTTCTCCGTTCAGTCCGTGTCGCCAATGGCGGTCGCTCGCCGGCCCATGTTCATGTCTACACCAACGCCAGAGCGCCGAGCAGCAGGACCGCGCCGCCGGCCAGGGAAGCGGCGTACCAGCGCAAGCGGCCGCTTTCGGTCTGGCTCATCAGCCGGTTGCCGCCTTTCGCCAGCTTCGGAATCTGGGTGATGCCCCGGTCGAACGGGTCGCGCCCGAGCAATCGGCAGAGCAACAGGTAGGGCTGCACGAACAGCCTGTCGTAGAGCCAGTCGAAGCCCCAGGCGGCATACCACCAAGCAGCGAAGAAGCGGCCCGGAGCGCTTTCTGCGAGGCGCGTGACGAACCGCCGTTGGCCGAGGAAGAGCAGGGCGGCCAGGACGATGCCGGATACCGCGATCACGCCGGACAGTAGTTCCAGACTGTGCTTGGCCTCGCCGCCGGCTTCCCCCGCACTGGTTGGCAGCACCGTGGCCAGCGGTGGGTGGATCAGCGCACCGATGAACGTGGACAGCACCAGCAGTACGCCCAGCGGTAGCCAGTGGCTGACGCCGTGGCCTGCATGGACCTCGGTCTTCGCTTCGCCGTGGAAGGCGATGAAGATCAGGCGGAAGGTGTACAGCGAGGTGAGGAAGGCGCCGATCAGGCCCACCAACAGCAGGGTCCGATGACCGCTGGCGAAGGCTTCCCAGAGGATCTCATCCTTCGAGTAAAAACCGGCGGTAATGAACGGCAATGCCGCCAGCGCCGAGCCTCCAACGAGAAAGCAGGCGTAGGCCAGCGGCAGCGGCCGGCGCAGGCCGCCCATCTTGAAGATGTTCTGCTCATGGTGGCAGGCAAGGATCACAGCACCGGAGGCGAGGAACAGCAGGGCCTTGAAGAAAGCATGGGTCATCAGATGGAAGATCGCGCCGCTCCAGGCGCCGACGCCGAGGGCGAGGAACATGTAGCCGATCTGGCTCATGGTGGAGTAGGCGAGGATACGCTTGATATCGGTCTGCACCAGGGCGGCGAAGCCGGCCAACAGCAGCGTCAACGCGCCGACGATGCCGACCAGCTCCAGTGTCGCCGGCGCCAGGCTGAATAGGCCGTGGCAGCGGGCGATCAGGTAGACGCCGGCAGTCACCATGGTCGCCGCGTGGATCAAGGCGGAAACCGGCGTCGGGCCGGCCATGGCGTCGGCCAGCCAGGTCTGCAACGGCAATTGCGCGGACTTGCCGACCGCCCCGCCGAGCAGCAACAGCGTGGCCAGGGTCAGTTGCGGATCGCCGCTGGCGAAGCGTTGTGGCGCCAGGGTCAATAGCTCTTGGATGTGCAGGGTGCCAAGCGCGTGGAAGAGGATGAACAGGCCGATGGCCATGAACACATCGCCGACGCGGGTGACGATGAACGCCTTCAGCGCCGCCGCGCCATTGGCCGGGTTGCTGTAGTAGAAGCCGATCAACAGGTAGCTGCACAGGCCCACGCCTTCCCAGCCGAGGTAGAGCAGCAGCAGGTTATCGGCCAGAACCAGGAACAGCATGCTGGCGACGAACAGGTTCATGTAGGCGAAGAAGCGTGAGTAGCCTTCCTCGCCGCGCATGTACCAGGAGGCGAACAGGTGGATCAGGAAGCCGACGCCGGTCACCACGCCGAGCATGGTCAGCGACAGGCCATCGAGATGCAGGGCGACTGCAGGGCGGAAGTCCTCCACCACCAGCCATTGCCAGAGTATCTGCACATGGGGAGCGCCACCCGCTGCGAGGAACTGCCAGCCGGCATACAGCGCCACCAGCGCCGACAGCCCCACCGAACCGACGCCGATCAGCGCCGCGAGGTTTTCCGACAGACGCCCACGGGATAGCGCCAGGACGACGAAGCCGAGCAGGGGAAAGGCAATGGACAGAAAGAGCAGGTTCATCCGCGCATCTCGCTGGCAGCGTCGATATCCAGGGTGTCGAAACGGCGATAGAGCTGAAGCAGGATCGCCAGCCCGATGCTGGCCTCGGCCGCGGCCAGGCTGAGCACCAGGACGAACATGATCTGCCCGTCGGCCTGGGCCCAGCGGCTACCGGCCACGACGAAGGCGAGGGCGGCGGCGTTCATCATGATCTCCAGGCTCATCAGTACGAACAGAATGTTGCGCCGTACCAGCAGGCCGACCAGCCCCAGGCTGAAGAGCAGGCCGGCGACTGCAAGGCCGTGTTCCATGGGCAATCCGGGCATGAATTACTCCTTCGCCTCGTGGCGTCCGAGGTGGTAGGCGGCAACCAGTGCGGCGAGCAGCAGCATGGAGGCTAGCTCCACCGCCAATAGGTAAGGTCCATACAGGCTGATCCCGACTGCCTTGGCATCGACGGTTTCCAGCCCGGCCGGTATGCCCAGGTAGCCCTTCACCAATACCCAGGTCAGTTCGCCGAACAGCAGCAGGGAGAGCAGCGCCGGACCGATCCACATACCCGGACGGAGCCAGCGACGTTCCTGCTCGATGGCCGCCTGGCCGAGGTTGAGCATCATCACCACGAAGACGAACAGCACCATGATCGCCCCGGCGTAGACGATGATCTCCAGCACCCCGGCGAAGGGTGCACCGAGTGCGAAGAAGCACATGGACACCGCCAGCAGCGAGACGATCAGGTAGAGCAGGGCATGCACCGGGTTGGTGTGAGTGATCACCCGCAAGGTGGCGAGGAAGGCGATGCCGGCCGAGAAGTAGAAGGCGAATTGCATCAGGCGCTCCTTGGCATGGAGACAGGGTAGGGCTTATGGGCGTTCGCCTGCTGGCATAGGCAGGGTAGTGGATGGAGGGTGGCCTTGTTTGTGTGTAAGGCGATGCTCCGCCCCCTCACCCCAGCCCTCTCCCCAATGGGGCGAAGGGGTATCCGAGTGGGATTGCTCCATCCGTGCCTGGATTCCTTTGGGCAGGGCCCGCAGGCCGGAGGAGAGTCATACATCGTACTACCGGACTGCACATACCAACTCTCTCGCCCCTCTGGGGAGAGGGTTGGGGTGAGGGGACGGACTCCCGGCAGACGAAGAACCTCAATCCCACTCCGAACAAGCCCAGGTACCGTCCCAACTATCCAGCCCGAAAACCCAAGACCCGACGCCCGCCTCATGGCATCAACCCCTTCACATTCACCGGCTCCGCCTCGTTCTTCGCAGCGCCCTTGGGCTTGCCGGCGATGGCCATGCCGGCTACGCGGTAGAAGTTGTAGCCGTGGTCCTTGCCCGGCCCGGAGATGAGCAGGTCTTCCTTTTCGTACACCAGTTGCTGGCGGTCGTACTCGCACATCTCGAAGTCCGGCGTGAGCTGGATGGCACTGGTCGGGCAGGCTTCCTCGCACAGGCCGCAGAAGATGCAGCGGGAGAAGTTGATGCGGAAGAATTCCGGGTACCAGCGGCCGTCGGGCTTTTCCGCCTTCTGCAGGGAGATGCAGGCCACCGGGCAGGCCACCGCGCAGAGGTTGCAGGCCACGCAGCGCTCCTCGCCGTCGGGGTCGCGGGTCAGGACGATGCGGCCACGGTAGCGGGGCGGCAGGTACACCGGCTCTTCCGGATACTGCAGGGTGTCGCGCTTGCGGAAGGCGTGGGAAAAGATCATCACCAGGCTGCGCAACTGGGTGTAAGTGCCGTGGAGAATATGCAGGATTTCTTTCATCTCCGTCTCCTCAGCGGGCAGCCAGCACGAAGGCACCGGTCACCAGCAGGTTGATCAGGGTCAGCGGCAGACAAACTTTCCAACTGAACGCCATCACCTGGTCGTAGCGCGGCCGCGGCACCGAAGCGCGTAGCAGGATGAACAGCATGATGAAGAACGCCGTCTTAAGCGCGAACCAGACGAAGGACAGTGAGGGCAGGAGGCCGAACGGCCCGTGCCAGCCGCCGAAGAACAAGGTCACAAGCAGCGCAGAGATGAGCACGATGCCGATGTACTCGCCAACGAAGAACATGCCCCATTTCATGCCGGCGTATTCGATGTGATACCCGTCGGCCAGCTCCTGTTCCGCTTCCGGCTGGTCGAACGGGTGACGGTGCGTCACCGCGACGCCGGCGATGAAAAAGGTAGCGAAGCCGAGGAACTGCGGAAGGATGAACCACACGCCATCCGCCTGGGCTTGGACGATGTCGCGCATGTTGAAGGAACCGGCCTGGGCCACCACGCCCATCAGCGCCAGGCCCATGAACACCTCGTAGGAGAGCGTCTGCGCCGACGCGCGTAGAGCGCCGAGCAGGGCGAACTTGTTGTTGCTCGACCAGCCGGCGAAGAGCACCGCGTAGACCGCCAGGCCGGCCATGCCGAAGAAGAACAGCAGGCCGATATTCAGATCGGCGACGCCCCAGGTCGGTGTCACCGGCACCACGGCGAAGGCGATCAGCAGCGCACTCATGGCGACGATGGGGGCCAGGGTGAAGATCAGCCGGTCGGCGAACGGCGGCGTCCAGTCCTCCTTGAAGAACATCTTGATCATGTCCGCACCGAGCTGGAAAGCACCGAACGGACCGACCCGGTTCGGCCCATAGCGGTCCTGCCAGAGCCCGAGCAGGCGCCGCTCCACCCAGCTCAGCAGGGCACCGGTGACCACCACCACCAGGAGGATGACGATGGCTTTGAGCACGGCCACCAGCACGGCGATCACGTCCGCAGTCAGCCAGCTCATTGCGTGGCCTCCTGCAGCTCGGTCGCCCATTGCCCGGTGAGCGGCGGAATACCGTCGAAGCCGGCCGGCAGCCCGACCAGCCCCTCACTCAGTTCCTGGCTTATGCGCAGCGGCAGGCGCAGCGTCCGGCCGTCGAGGGTCAGCCTGAGCCAGGCGCCGTCGTTCACGCCAAGGCGCGCCGCATCGGCTTCGGACAATGCCACATAGGATGCGCATATGCGCTCCCGGATCGGCGCGGCACGCGCAGAGGTTTCCTCGCTGCCGAACAGGTGATGGAGCGGGGCCACCCGCCAGCGGCCGGGCTGGGGTTCGAAGGCGGTCGGCGCGGTGAACCAGCCGAGGCCATCACCGTGGGGCTCGATCAGGCGTATTCCGGGATCGCCGGCCCGCAGATGGCCGCCCACTTCGTCCTGGAATTTGTTCCAGGCCTGCGGCGAGTTCCAGCCCGGCGACCAGGCGAACGGGATCTGCTGGCGTGGCAGCGCGGCGCCGGCGTAGCCCTCCATGGAGAAGGCGAAGGGCGTGTCGCTGTCCTGCGGTGTGCGCGGCTCGTGCACGCTGATATTGGCGCGCATGGCGGTGCGACCGCTGTAGCGGTGCGGTTCGCGCGCCAGCTTGAGACCTTTGATGCGGAAGCTGGCTTTGGGCGCCGCGTCGCGGATGCCGGCCAGGGCCGGTAGCGCATTGGCGCAGGCATCGGTGACCTGGTCGAGCTGGGTCCAGTCCACTGGTTTGCCTTGCAGCGTGCTGTGCACGGCGTGCAGCCAGCGCCAGCTTTCCCGGATCAGATTGCCGGCGTCGTAGTAGGTCGGGTCGAACACCTGAAAGAAGCGTTGCGCGCGGCCTTCCTGGCTGACCAGGGTGCCATCGCCTTCGGCGAAGCTGGCGGCCGGTAGCAGCAGGTGGGCGCGCTCGGCGGTAGGAGTGCGCTGGTGATCGAGCACGATGACCGGACGGGCTGCTTGCAAGGCGGCATCCACCCGCGCGCGGTCTGCGCGGCGGTAGAGATCGTTTTCCAGCACCACCAGGGCGTCGGCATGGCCATCGCTGGAACGCTGCAAGGCTTCGTCCAGCGACATTCCGCCGACCAAGGCCAACCCCAGGCTGTTAGCTTCCGGGACGACCAAGCTGATCGAGCCCGCCTTGCCGCGCTGGTGCAGGGCTTTGGCGATGTTGGCTGTGGCTTCGATGAGCGCCGCGTTGCCAAGGGACATGCCGGAGATCAGCAGCGGACGCTGCGCCGCCAGCAGCGCATCGGCAATGCGTCGGGCCAGCGCTTCGGCGTCCGGCTCCAGGCCGGTCACCGCCGGCGCCCCCGCATCCAGCGCATGGGCCACGGCGAAGCCGAGGCGGGCGAGGTCTTCCGGTGCGGCGTGCACGCATTCCTTGGCCACGTCGTCGAGGCGGGTTTCCTCCAGGCTGGCGATGAACAGCGGGTACAGTTCGTGCTGGCCGATGTTCTGCACCGCGGCGTTCAGCCAGGGCTGCAGCTTCATCGCGGCGGCCATGGCTTCAGCCTTGCCCTTGACCGTCTGGCGCAGGGCGAGGGCGATGCGCGCGGCGGTTTGGGTCAGGTCTTCGCCGAGGACGAAGACGACGTCGTGGTCCTCCATCTCACGGATCGAAGCGATGGGCAGCGGGCTGTTGCGCTGGATGTCGAGGGTCAGTCGCAGGAGATCCAGTTCGATGGCGCCGATGCCGCAGGAGAAGTTCTCCTCGCCGACCAGTTCGCGCAGGGCGAAGTTGCTTTCCAGGCTGGCGCGTGGCGAGCCGATACCGATCACCCGCTTGCCAGCAAGCAGCTCGGCAGCCTTGTCCACCGCCGCGTCGAGACCCAGGGTGTGGCCATCGAATAGCGGCTGGCGCGGGCGGTCGCGGCGGTTGACATAGCCGTAGCCGAAGCGACCGCGGTCGCAGAGGAAATAGTGATTCACCGAGCCGTTGTAGCGGTTCTCGATGCGGCGCAGCTCGCCGTAGCGTTCGCCGGGGCTGATGTTGCAGCCGGACGAGCAGCCGTGGCAGATGCTCGGGGCGAACTGCATGTCCCACTTGCGGTTGTAGCGTTCGGAATGGGTCTTGTCGGTGAACACACCGGTCGGGCAGACCTCGGTGAGGTTGCCGGAGAACTCGCTTTCCAGTACGCCATCCTCGACCCGGCCGAAGTAGACGTTCTCGTGGGCGCCGAACACGCCGAGATCGGTGCCACCGGCGTAGTCCTTGTAGTAGCGCACGCAACGGTAGCAGGCGATGCAGCGGTTCATCTCGTGGGCGATGAAGGGGCCGAGGTCCTGGTTTTCGTGGGTGCGCTTGGCGAAGCGGTAGCGCCGGCGGTTGTGGCCGGTCATCACGGTGACGTCCTGCAGGTGGCAATGGCCGCCTTCCTCGCATACCGGGCAGTCGTGCGGGTGGTTGGTCATCAGCCACTCCACCACGCTGGCGCGGAAGGTCTTGGCTTCCTCGTCGTCGATGGAGATCCAGGTGTTGTCGCTGGCGGGGGTCATGCAGGACATCACCAGGCGGCCGCGTTTGTCGTTCTCGTCGCTGAACTGCTTGACCGCACACTGACGGCAGGCGCCGACGCTGCCCAGCGCCGGGTGCCAGCAGAAGTAGGGGATGTCCAGCCCCAGCGACAGGCAGGCCTGCAGCAGGTTGTCCGCTCCGTCGACTTCGAACGATTTGCCGTCTACGTGGATGGTGGCCATGGTTCCCGGTTTCGTCGTAGGGCCCGCATCGCGGGCCGTCGTTCGTATTCCCTCCGTGCGGAGGGGCCCCGCTTTACACGCCGACCGCCTCCAGCCGGGCGATGCCCGCTTCGAACTCCGGTCGGAAATACTTGATAGCACTGGCCAGCGGCTCCACCGCGCCCGGTGCGTGGGCGCAAAAGGTCTTGCCGGGGCCGAGGAAGTCGCACAGTTGTTCCAGAATCTCGATGTCGCCGGGCTGGCCTTCGCCGCGCTCCAGTGCGCGCAACAGCTTCACGCTCCATGGCAACCCATCGCGGCAGGGCGTGCAAAAGCCGCAGGATTCGCGGGAGAAGAACTCTTCCATGTTGCGCAGCAGGCCGACCATGTTGACCGTCTCGTCCACCGCCATGGCCAGCCCGGTGCCCATGCGGGTGCCGACCTTGGCGACGCCGGCTGCATAAAGCGGGGTATCCAAGTGCCCCGGCAACAGGAACCCAGTGCCGGCCCCGCCAGGTTGCCAGGCTTTCAGGCGATAGCCGTCGCGCATGCCGCCGGCATGTTCCTCGAACAGTTCGCGGGCACTAATGCCGAATGGCAGCTCCCACAGGCCGGGGCTCTTCACCTTGCCGGAGAAGCCCATCAACTTGGTGCCCATGTCTTCGCTGCCGGGGCGGGCGAGGGCCTTGTACCAGTCCACCCCGTTGCCGATGATCGCCGGCACGTTGCACAGGGTTTCCACGTTGTTCACGCAGGTCGGCTTGCCCCATACGCCGACGGCGGCGGGGAACGGCGGTTTGGAGCGCGGATTGGCGCGGCGTCCTTCCAGGGAGTTGATCAGCGCGGTTTCCTCGCCACAGATGTAGCGGCCGGCGCCGGTGTGCACGAAGAGTTCGAAGTCGAAACCCGAGCCGAGAATATTTCGCCCGATCAACCCTGCCGCCCGTGCTTCTTCCACCGCACGGCGCAGGGTGCGCGCCGCGTCGACGTACTCGCCGCGCAGGAAGATGTAGCCACGGTAGGCCTTGAGCGCCCGCGCGCTGATCAGCATGCCCTCGATCAGCAGGTGCGGCAGTTGCTCCATCAGCAGCCGATCCTTATAGGTGTTCGGCTCCATTTCGTCGGCATTGCACAGCAGGTAACGCAGGTTCAGCGATTCGTCCTTGGGCATCAGGCCCCACTTCACTCCGGTGGGGAAGCCGGCACCGCCCCGGCCCTTTAGCCCCGCGTCCTTGACCTGCTGGACGATCTCGTCCGGGCTCAGGGAAGTCAGCGCCTTGCGCGCGGCGGTGTAACCGTCCCGCGCCTGGTACTCGTCCAGCCAGACCGGTTCACCGTCGTCGCGCAGGCGCCAGGTCAGCGGATGGGTTTCCGCGCTGCGCGGCACCCGGTTGGCCGTGGAAAGGGACACGCAGCTCATGGGTAGGCCTCCAGCAGCCGGGCGATGGCCGCGGTGTCCAGATGGCTGTGGGTGTCGTCGTCCACCATCAGCGTCGGGCTCTTGTCGCAGTTGCCCAGGCAGCACACCGGCAACAGGGTGAAACGGCCGTCGGGGGTGGTCTGGCCAAGGCCGATTCCAAGCTCTTTCTCCAGCGCGGCCTGGATCGTCTCGTGGCCGTTGATGTAGCAGACCATGCTGTCGCACAGACGGATGATGTGACGGCCCACCGGCTGGCGGAAAATCTGGCTGTAGAAGGTGGCGACGCCTTCGACGTCGCTGGCCGGGATGCCCAGCACCTCGGCCACGGCCGGGATGGCGCCATCCGGTACCCAGCCGCGCTGCTGCTGGACGATCTTCAGCGCTTCGATGGATGCCGCGCGGGCATCCTCGTAGTGGTGCATCTCGGCCTCGATGGCCGCGCGCTCGGCGGCGCTTAGAGTGAAGCGGTCGGTCTGGATCAGGCTGTTCTGGCTCATGGTCAGCGGTCCACGTCGGCCATTACGAAATCGATGCTGCCCAGGTAAGCGATGAGGTCCGACACCATGCTGCCGCGGATCACCGCGGGAATCTGCTGCAGGTGCGGGAAGCTGGGCGTACGGATGCGCGTGCGGTAGCTCATGGTGCTGCCGTCGCTGATCAGGTAGTAGCTGTTGATGCCCTTGGTCGCCTCGATCATCTGGAAGGCTTCGTTGGCCGGCATCACCGGTCCCCAGGACACCTGCAGGAAGTGAGTGATCAGGGTCTCGATGTGCTCCAGCATGCGTTCGCGCGGCGGCGGTGTGGTCAGCGGATGGTCGGCCTTGAACGGGCCCTCGGGCATGTTCTTCAGGCACTGCTCGATGATGCGCAGGCTTTCGCGCATTTCGCCTACTTTAACCAGACAGCGGTCGTAGGCGTCGCCGTTGGCCGCCAGGGGCACCTCGAATTCGAAGTGCTCGTAGCCGGAATAGGGACGAACCTTGCGGATGTCGTAGTCGAAGCCGGTGGCGCGCAGGCCGGCGCCGGTGACGCCCCATTCCAGGGCCTGTTGGGTGTTGTAGCGGGCCACGCCGATGGTCCGGCCACGCAGGATGCTGTTCTTTAGCGCGGCCTTCTCATACTCGGCCAGGCGCTTGGGCATCCAGTCGAGGAACTCGCGCACCAGCCTGTCCCAGCCGCGCGGCAGGTCGTGGGCTACGCCGCCGATACGGAACCAGGCCGGGTGCATGCGGAAGCCGGTGATGGCCTCGACCACCTGGTAGGCGCGCTGGCGGTCGGTGAAGGTGAAGAACACTGGCGTCATGGCGCCGACGTCCTGGATGTAGGTGCCCAGGTACAACAGGTGATTCAGGATGCGGAAGAACTCGGCCAGCATCACGCGGATGAAGTCGACCCGGCTCGGCACCTTGATGCCGGCGAGCTTCTCCACTGCCAGCACGTAGGGCAGGTTGTTCATTACCCCGCCGAGGTAGTCGATGCGGTCGGTGTAGGGGATGAAGCTGTGCCAGGACTGGCGCTCGGCCATTTTCTCGGCGCCGCGGTGGTGGTAGCCGATTTCCGGCACGCAATCGACGATTTCCTCGCCATCCAGCTGCAGGATGATGCGGAAGGCGCCGTGGGCGGAGGGATGGTTCGGGCCGAGGTTGAGGAACATGAAGTCCTCGTGGTCGCCGTGGCGCTGCATGCCCCAGTCTTCCGGCTTGAAGCGCAGGGCTTCCTGTTCCAAGTCCTGCTTGGCGGCGGACAGGCTGTAGGGATCGAACTCGGTGGCGCGCGCCGGATAGTCCTTGCGCAGTGGGTGACCTTCCCAGGTCGGCGGCATCAGCATGCGGATCAGGTGCGGATGGCCGTCGAAGCGGATGCCATACATGTCCCAGACTTCCCGCTCGTACCAGTTGGCGTTGGGCCAGATGGACGTGGCGCTGGGCAGCGACAGATCGCCCTCGGCGAGGGCGACCTTGATCATCACATCGCTGTTCCGTTCCACCGAGAGCAGGTGGTAGAAGACGCTGAAGTCCGCCTCGGGAAGCCCCCGGCGCTGGGTCCGCAGGCGCTCGTCGACACCGTGCAGGTCGTAGAGCATGACGTAGGGCTGCGGCAATTGGCGGAGAAAACGCAGTACTTCGATCAGCTGTTCGCGCGGCACCCAGAGCACCGGCATGCCGGTGCGGGTGACCTGGACGGTAAAGGTCTCGGCACCGAAACGGGCTTTCAACTCGACCACCACGTCAGGCGGCGAGGCTGGGTACGGCGGTGTGTGCAATGCGCTGCTAGACGTCATGGATACCTGCTTCCGGTCAGCGTCGTAAGGAGCCGGTCCCGGCTCAGACTTCGTCGGGGCTGCGCAACTGGGTGACCTTGATCCTCTGCTCGCGCCGCTGCTCGCGTTGCGACGGCATTTCGGCGCGGTAGATGCCCTGGTCCCCGACCACCCAGGACAGCGGCCGGCGCTCCTCTCCGATCGACTCCTGCAGCAGCATCAGCCCCTGCAGGAAGGCTTCCGGGCGGGGCGGGCAGCCGGGCACGTAGACGTCCACTGGGAGGAACTTGTCGACCCCCTGGACCACCGAGTAGATGTCGTACATGCCGCCGGAGTTGGCGCACGAGCCCATGGAAATCACCCACTTGGGTTCCAGCATCTGCTCGTAGAGGCGCTGGATGACCGGCGCCATCTTGATGAAACAGGTGCCGGCGATGACCATGAAATCCGCCTGGCGCGGCGAGGCACGGATCACCTCGGCGCCGAAGCGGGCGATATCGTGAGGAGCGGTGAACGCCGTGGTCATTTCCACGTAGCAGCAGGACAGGCCGAAGTTGTATGGCCACAGGGAGTTCTTGCGGCCCCAGTTCACCGCGCCGTGCAGCACCTCTTCCAGCTTGCCCATGAAAACGTTGCGGTGAACCTGGCTTTCCAGCGGGTCGGGCACGGTCTCCCGTTCACCGATTGGGTACTGCGCGTTAGCTGCGTTGGGATCGATCCTGGTGAGTTTGTATTGCATTACCCACGCCTCAAGGTTTGAGCTTCGCCTGCCGTCTGCGGCGCGATTCGGGAGACCAGTCGAGGGCCCCGATGCGCCAGAGATAGACAAGACCCGCCAGCAGAATGGCTATGAAAATGCTTGCCTCGATGAGGCCGGCCCAGCCGCTTTCCCGTACGGAAACGGCCCAGGCGAAGAGAAACAGGGCTTCCACGTCGAAGATCACGAATAGCATCGCGACCAGGTAGAACTTGGCCGACAGGCGCAGGCGGGCGCCACCGGTGGGAACGATCCCGGATTCGAAGGGGACGTTCTTGCTGCGGCCGAAGGCCTTGCTACCCAGCAGACTGGAGACGCCGAGCATGAACGCACAGAGGCCGAAGACCCCCAGAAGAAAAACTGCAAAGCCCCAGTGATGGGACAAACTGGCCACATCAGGCATGCCGATGCTCCTTGGGCAACGGACGGTTTTTCTTTGATCGTAGTGACGCTAATCGGTTTCTTAACGGTTGAGTCAATTCGAGTGTAGGCGGGCCTTTCCGGGTAAGGAAATTTTTGCCGAGAAAAATTTGCTCGGGCCTATGCCAGCGAAGCCCTTGATATAGAGCGGTTGCGAGATGTTACAGCGTGGTTTTACGGTCGCGGACGGGCTGTCACCGCCATAACCCGGCGTTCCCGGGGAGAGGGAGCGCTATAGCCAAACGGTATTTTTTGAATTCTAAGCTGTACTAACGTACTAAAATCTCCCGCCTGCCATTTACCTTGCCAAGGAGAGAAACCCGGGTCTGCGCGGTAGCCGCTGCCTGTGGCATGTCGACCCTGCATAACGACAAAAAGAGGGATTCGCTATGCCTGCAGCCAAGCCGTTCCGCTTGTCCGCTTTCGTCCTGCCGTTGCTGCTGCTTCCGTTCGCGTCGCTACGCGCCGAACCGGGGGACTACAGCGCTTGGCAAACGATGATCAACCTGGTCTCGCCCCCGGCGGCGGACAACCCGGTCACGCCGGCACAACGGCTCGGGCCATATCCGCTGCTGGCCAACCCCGCCGGTTTCGACAGCGGCTTCCGCCCGGGCAGCTACTATGCCTGGCAGACCATCCAACTGGCACCGCAGACCGGCGCGGTCTGCGGTAACGGCTCGCCCTATAAGTTCTTCGTCAACCGCGTGCCGAACACACGCAACACCATCATCTACCTGGAAGGTGGCGGCGCCTGCTGGGACTACCCCAGCTGTAGCGGGCAGGGCGGTATCCGCGGTGCGCGCAACCCGAACGGCATTCCCGACGACTACATGGCCCTGTTGAATCCGGGCGCCAGCCTGGTCAGCCCCTTCGTCGTGCGCCTGCACCCTTGGAGCCGGGTAAAGACGCAGAACTGGAACATGGTCTACGTGCCTTACTGCACTGGGGACATCTATTCCGGCGACCGCGTAGCGATCTACCAGGACCCGCAGAACCCGGAGCAGCAGCCTCTGGTCTGGCATCACAACGGGTTGCGCAACGTGCGCGCGGTGGTCGGCTGGCTGAAGGACAACCTGCAACGTCCGACCCAGATGCTCACCACTGGTTGCAGCGCCGGCGGGGCGGGCAGCCTGACCAACCATGCGGCGATCCGACAGGACATCGCGCCGGACCGCGGCTTCCTCATCGACGATTCCGGTCCGGTGTTCAGCGCCATCGCCAGTGGCAATCCGCAGGACTATCCATCGCTGCCGCTGCAGGGGTTCATCCGCCAGGCCTGGGGACTGGACGCCGGACCGCTGCCTTATCTGCAGAGCCGCTTGCCGGGGTTGAACCTCAACGACCTCGGCACGCTGTATTCGGCGCTGTCGGCCAACCTGCCGGGGGACCGCATGGGGCACACCCATTTCTGGAAAGACCTGAACTACTCGTCCTACTCCTACGAGCGCTTCTATGCCGACATCATCAACGCGCCGGACCTGGCAACGAAGCAGGCACTGATCCATGGCCGTTGGGATGTTGACACCGCCCGGCTGCGCAATGAACTGGCCAACCTGAGCAACTTCGGCGGCTACTTCCCGCAGTACCGGGCGGTTAACGAAAGTCACTGCACCAGCATCATCGAGTTCGCCAACGCGGATATCCAGGAGCAGGACCTGGAGCTGGACGATTTCGTCAGCAGTGTGCTCAACGGTAGCGGCCCGGTACTGGAAGCCTCCGAAACCAGCGATCAGGCCGACCGGCAGAAGCCGTTCAACCTGCTGTATTACGTATTGGATCAGTTGCTCTAAGGAGAAAATCAGCTCATGCATCTTCCGATTGCTGCTCGAGGAAGCGCAGCAGGGCGACTTCCTCGGGGTTCAGCCATTTGCGCTTGCGCGATTTTGGCAAGCGGGCCAGTTCGCCCCGACCGAAAGCATCCAGCAGGCTGGGATGGATATAGCAATTGCGGCAGACGGCCGGGGTGTTGCCGAGGGTCTTGGCCACCACCTTGACCGTCTCCACCAGATTCTTCCGCGCCTCGCTCTCCGGCTCCCAGGGCTGCTCGCGGAGCCGGGCCAGTGCCAGAGCGCTGCCGGCCCAGGTCCGGTAATCCTTGGCGGTGAAATCGGCGCCGCTGATTTCACGCAGGTAGGCGTTGACGTCGGTGGACGTCACCGCACGGCGCTCTCCCTGGTCATCCAGGTACTGGAACAAGTGCTGGCCGGGCAACTCCCGGCAGCGCCGCATGACCCGCGCCAGACGTGGATGATCGAGGCGAAGGCAGTGTTCGACGCCGCTCTTACCACGGAAGCGGAAGTGAATGGAGGCGCCTTTCACCTCGACATGGCGGTTGCGCAGGGTGGTTAGGCCGTAAGAGCGGTTGTCGCGGGCGTACTGCGGGTTGCCGATGCGGATCAGCGTGGCGTCGAGCAGCGCGACCACCGTGGCCATGATCTTTTCCCGACACAGGCTGCGCAGGGCCAGGTGCTTTTCGATCTGGGCGCGCAGGGCTGGCAGGCTGTGGCCGAACTGGAGCATGCGCCCGTACTTGTTGGCATCGCGGATTTCCCGCCAGCGCGGGTGGTAGCGGTACTGCTTGCGGCCGCGCGCGTCGCGGCCGGTGGCTTGCAGGTGACCTTGCGGATCGCAGCAGATCCAGACATCTCGGTAGGCCGGGGGAATCGCCAGGCGCTCGATCCGACGGATCTCGTCGGTATCGCGGATGCGTTCTCCTCGAGCATCGATATAGATGAACCGGCCGCGCAACGAACGCCGTCGAATGCCGGGCTGGCTGTCGTCGACGTAGTGGAGGTCCGGTGGCAGGAGGGGGGCGGAGGGGGGCTCCGGCTCTTCTGTTTCGGCGGGAAGAAGGCCGCGTAGGGCCTCCTGTGTCGCAGCATCGCTGTCGAAGCGCATGCGGTCTCCCTGCGAATGGGGCGAGCCCGGTGCGCCGGGGGACGGCGCCGGGCTCCGGGTGCTATTTGAAGGCGGGCAGTTCCGGCTCGGAAGCGGCCTTGCGGATTTCGCCCTCCAGTTCCGGCGTGTTGCGTGCCAACAGCTCTACAGCCACCACCAGTTCATCGATGGCTTCCCGATACAGCGCGGGATTGTTCTGGGTTTCTGCCTGATCGGCATGCTTGCGTGCGGTGTTGAGGTGCTGCAGCAGTTCGGAGTGATCACCAAGCATTCTGTTCTCCTTTGCGCTGGATATGACAACGTGGCCATGGCTCACGCGGCGCCAGGATGTCCGGCGTCATTGCTAATGACCGATACGGGCGGGCACCAGTTCGACCCGATTGTCAGCATGCAACCGTCAGTGATTGACGAAGACCAGGTCCGGCTGGAAGGGCATGGACCAGGGCAGCAGGCTGTAGCCATCTTTGCTCAGGTCGAGTCGCGCCTGCTCCAGCATGCCGGCCAGGCGAACCGGGTCGCAGTACTGCGAGCGGGCCACATGCGGGACCGAGAGGATTTCCCGGTCGGTGTCATCGTGAATGTGCATGGCGAAACTCGCATCCTCGGCATGTGGCAACGTCACGCAGCGATACGGCAGGAATGCCTGGCTGGCGATGCTCATGGCCTCATCGAGGGTGAAAGAAGGGGTTGCCATGCTGTTCTCCTGTACGCGGGATAGCGGGCGGAAGCCACGGGTTGCGGATTCGACCGGGCTCGGCGGCCTTGGCCGGCGAGATCGGAGCGCTCTCAAAAGTAGACAGCGGGCGCGCTTGGAGTTCGTCGTTGCTCGGCTCGATATCACTCGGCTGCAGGGCCGATCCGGTAATGGAGCACGATACCGTTGCCACTGCCGTCACCGACGACCGAGCCGACAATGGGTTGATGATGAACGCTGCGTCCTGGATAGGCCTCGCACAGATGGCGCTCGGCGACTTCGCAGATGTGGTTGAGCAGGCCGGTGAACTGAGTATCGCCAGGAATGGCGAAATGCAGGGTGACGTCCAGCGGTCCGGGGCCTTGGGGCAGATCGTTCAGGCCGCAGGTCTGCCACTGGTCGTTCACATAGGCTTCGGCACCTTTCATGACGGTCTCCTTTTCAGCGTCTTTTCGATAGACCCCGAATTGGACGGATCGGTCGGTATTGCCGAAGTGGAGCTATCGAGAGCAGGCCGGGTGACCAATCCCCGGCCTTTCTCTTGTCAGCGTAGACGCTTTACTCGGGCATCTGCCAGGGAGCGAGGCTGAAGCCTTCCTGGCACAGTTCCTGACGGGCTTCCCGAAGGATTTCGGCCAAGCGCTGCGGGTCGGAATAGATGCTGCGGGAAATCCGGTTGCGGCCCAGCAGGCGGTTGCAGGTGCGGTCGATGACGCTCAGGTTGAGTTCACCGTTGCCGTCTTGCGGCGCCCAGGCCACGCACTGGAACGGTTGGAAAGCGCGGCCTGCAATCAAGAGTGCTTCGTTGACACGGAGCGGGGCGTTCATGGGTCGGATTCTCCGTAGGTGTGCCCAATCATGGACGGGCCGCCGTCATCGGCGGCCAGTTACGCATATGGATGGAGAGACCTGACCCCAAAGTCACAGGGGGTCGCAAAAATAATCGCGATTGTCGTATTGCTGAAAGATAGACCTTCGCGCGCGACGACGAAGGCCTCGCGCGGAGCAGGCCGGCACGCCTTACATAGCGCGGGGGATGCGGTCTTCGAGGATGACTTCCAGATCGGACTCGACGGTACGAATGATGCGTTCCACATCGTCCAGGCTGGGAGCTGTCGAGCAGCGAATGCCCGTGACGGTCAGCAGGGTGTCGCCGGTGGTCAGATCGAAGACACGGACGAGGAGGCTGGTGGGGGTTTCAAGGGTAGCTTCGAATCCGAACGGGTGGAAATGAAGCTTCATCAACTCGAGCGCTTTGGCGAAGGTGAGTCTGTTCAACGTGCAGTCCTACAGGCAACGCAATAAGAAGGACCGCGGCTCCTCGGCCCAGTATGTTCAGGGAGAGGGAGCTAGCCTGACCACTGGTTTGGAGACTGTAGCATTGTGCTGCTTCGGGTGAGACGTTTTTCGCGCTTTTCTGACGAAAATTTTTTGGCGCAAAGATGGCTTAAAGCCACAGCCCGCACGGGGCGGGCGTTGCGGCTCCATGGCTAAATAGTGGCGTAAAACGACTGTTTTACGAAGCCCTATGGTTGGAAGGCTCCGGCACCGTCTAATCCGCCGTTCGGCTTGCTGAACGCTCCGCCTGCTGCCCATTCAGGCGGAGCGAGAACGATCTCACGGCTGATTGGGGATGGCCTGGTTCCGCTGGTGCCGATAGGTACTGACGGCCTGGTAGACCGCCTTGCGCAGGCGGTTGATGCCCCCGATCGGACGATGCTCCGGCAAGGCGTGCCAGGGGTTGAACGAGAGGTTGTCGCAGAACAGGTTCTGCTCGCGGCTATCGAAGTCCTGTGCCGGCACCTGGATGGTGGCGACGGTCTCGAAGGGCGAGAGGTCTTCGTCCCATTCCACGCTGGTGTCCTCGATGGGCATGAAGTGCTCGGGTTTCTGCCGCTGGATCTGGAGGGCGAAACAGGCCGGCACCCGGTCCAGCGAGAGTTGCTGGTAGAGCGCATTGCGCAGGAAGTTGGGCAGGTCCGTGTTCTGCTTCGGCAGCTCATAGGCCGGGCAGTTCTCCGGCGCAGGCACCACACGGTACTTGATGTTGTGCGGGCCGAGCTTGAACGGGGCGATGGAGTTGTAGGTCGCCAGGGTCGGGCTATCCGGCGGCGGTGCCAGGGTCTTCATAGCGATGATCAGATGACGGATTTCCCACGTGCGCGGGTCCCAGCCGGGGAAGAACGCCAGGACCTTTTTGCCGTCGGCCTGGGCGGCGAAGTTCTGCTTGTATTCGGCCACGTCGCGCACGAAGAACACCGGGTGGTTGAACATCACGAAGTCCTGTTCGCCGGCGTGGGCGGGAAGTGGCAGTAGTTTCTCGCCGGGTACGTCGAGGAGCTTGATGGCCATGCCGCGGGCGTCGCGCAAATTGTCGAACTGCGGGTAGGCGTTGCCGTTGGACAGACGCATCCACGCCTGCCAGGTCTTCCCGGGGGCGGCCAGTACGCCATGGCGCAGGTCCGGGTCGAGATTGTCCAGCACCCGGACCTCGGCCTTGACGCAGCCGTGGGCCTTGGCATGGGCATCACGCAGGACGCGGGTGTTGTCGCGGTGCTGTTCGACGATGCGGATGGCATCTTCGATGATGCCCCGGCTTATTGCCGCTTCGCCCGGCGGAATCTGCTCCTCGACGGACACCGGTCCGGAGAATTTCCAACTGTAATAGGCTTCGCCGATTCCCCAGCCGAGCAGGCCGACGAGCAGCAGGGCCAGCAGGAGCTTGCCGAGCAGGCGGCCCAGCCAGAGCCAGAAGCGTGTGAGCATGGGGCGGTCCCTCTTGTCGTTATCGTTCCGTCGAATCGGTTGATGGGCGGATCAGCCCGGGCAGTTCGGTCCCGGGCTCCAGGGTTTCGGCTCGACCGACTCCAACTGATTCTCCAGGCGCTCGTCACCCAGCACCTTGAGGTACTCGATCAGCGCCCAGCGCTCCTCGGGTGCCAGGGCACGACCGATCACCCCATCCTGGCGACAACCGTCGCGGAACTCGTGGCCGCCGTTGCCATTGCCGGTGACCGAGGTGCGGAACAGGAAGCCGCCGTCGAATTTCTCGGTACGGAAGCCCACCTGCTTGGGATCGAACTCGAAGCTGCCGACCCAGAACTCGCTGGCGCGTTCGGAAACCGGGGAGAGGAGCTGGAACAGGTTGGGCACCGAGCCGTTATGCAGGAACGGCGGCGTGGCCCAGATGCCATGCAGGGGGCGCGCCTTGTAGCCGCGTTTCTCCTGTACGCCGATGTCCATGCCGAAGCCATTCATCACCTGCTGGCGCGCCGGGGAAATATCGGCATCCCGGTAGGCCCGGTCTTCCACGTAGGCGGTGAGATAGGCCAGGCCCTTGGCGCTGGAGATGTTCGAGAAGTCCACTTCGTCGAGGCTGGAACCGTACAGATGAACGTCCAGCTTGCTCAGCTCGTCCTTGGTCCAGCCCAGCTTGCGAATGTCGAAACGGTGGTCGGCAATGTTGTCGGCGGTGGTTGGGTCGGTGCCGACGATGCGTGTCGGCACGATGCGCATCTTCCATTCCGGATCGCGGCTCGGCGCGAGGCGCTCCTCGACCGGCTTGGGATCGGGAGCGTGGCAATAGGCGCAGTTTTCCGTGAACAGGGCACGGCCCTGACTGGCCAGGCGCAGATCGACCTTGCCGAACATCTCTTCCGGCCAGGTCGGCGGCTTGAGCTGCTTGAGGGTCTCTTCCACGGTGTAGAGATCGTTCAGGCGCACCCCGGACGGGTAGCGCTGGTCGACCGGCAGGGTGTGGCCATTCTCTTCGAACAGGCGCAGGGTGGCGCCGACGCCCAGGGCCTCACCGATGTTGCGTGCCATCGGCTGCATGGCCGAGCCGTTCCACTGCACCCAGTCGAATTTCCAGATATCCCAGACCTGCGGGTAGCTCACCGGTGCATTGGCGACCCGATAGTTGGCGGGATCGATGGCGTCGCCGAACACGGTATTGGCGATACGGCCGAAGGCGTCGGTGCGGCCGAAGCCCTCCTCGGTGGGGTAGAGCCCCCGGTGGGTATCGTTCCAGGCTTGGCCGAGCAGGCGGTCCAGCACCGCCTTGAAGTCGGCGCGCAGTTGGTCCTTGCCCTGGGGATAGTCGTCGCCAAGCACCGCCTCGGCGAAACGCCTGAATTTCAGCGGGTTGTAGTAGGTGAAGGCCATGCTCATGCCCAGCGCCTGGCCGAAGCTGCCGCCGCGCAGGGTCGGAACGGTGGAGGCCAGCGAGTGCAGCGCGGAGCCGCCGTCGATGCGCACGGCCTGGCCGTTGTAGCGCAGCTCGCCGGTATGGCAGGCCGAGCAGGTGACATCCAGGTAATTGGCCCCGGTTTCGTCATCCTGGTGACGGGCGAAACCGACCGGCAGGTTGCCGGGGTTCACCTCGCTGGGCTTTTGCTCGGGATCGATCAGGAAACCGAAACGCGCCAAGTATTCCGGGGTGGCGAAGCGCTCGCGGGAGAAGGGTAGTTCGAGCGCGGTGAACCAATCGTAGCGCAGGCCTTTCACCTGGGTCCCCTGAGGCGTGTAGTAGTAGGTCTGGCGGGCTTGCGGGCTCCACTGGTCCAGGTAGTGAAGCTGCTCGGGGCGCTGGTAAGTGGGCAAGTTGGGATTGGCGACGTAGTACAGCACGACGGCCAGCCCGGCCAGCACGATCAGAAGGATCGACAGAAGGGCGCGACGAAGAATACGCATCAGATTACTTCCTTGTAGCCTTCTTGGATTCAATGGCGAACGTTTATGCCAAGCTTTAGGGTGATTGGCAATATGCTATCAGTGTGACATACCTCTATTTCTTAGCGGCTGATTGATCACGCTCCTGCCCGCCCTTGTAGAGCACGACGGCCGCGCGCAGTTTGCTACGGCCGAAGCGGCTCATTTTCTCGAATTCTCCGTGGCTGACAGGCACGTGCTGGCAATCCAGGGGCTGGCGATGCAGGCTGTGGTCGACGTCGGGGTCATGTAGATAAACGAAATCCTCGTCGCAATCCGTGACCAGAATCCAATGCGGGGCTTTCGAGCGGGTCAGGCGGTAGCTGCTGATCAAGACCAGCGGCTTGCCGCCGGCGGCGAGAAGGGAGGGGATGTCCAGCGGGCCACCGCGCAGATCCTCCACGCCGCTCTGTTCCAGCTCGGAGCAGAAGTCCTCATGCACCACCCGCATCACCGCGCGTTTCTCCTCGCTGCGTACGCCGTCGAGGAACAGCGGCCCTCTCACGTTCACCTGCAGGCCGACCCGGAAGCCCCGTCGCCAGGCGGCCAGGGCAAGGCCGTGCGGGCTGCAGCCGCCATGCCCGGCGGTCATATAGATGGTGGTGGCTTCGCGCCACAGACGCAGCTCGTCACGGCGGGTCATGCGATAGCTGGAGTCGAGCGCCGCCATGGCCATCATCAGGCAGGCCGGACCGCAGGTGAACTCGGTAGTTTGCCGGTAGAAGGGGGCGAGCCGCCGCCGGCTCGCGCTGAGCTGGTGGATGCGTTTCTCGAAGCGCAGGGCTTCGCTGTGGTCCTCGTAGTAATCGCTGACCGTGGCGAAGGGACGGTAACCATTGCGCTCGTAGAGGGTGATGGCGGTACGGTTGTCCGGTCGTACCTCGAGGCGCAAGTAGGCGCAATCGTGTTCGCGGGCGGCATTCTCGGCGGCATCCAGCAGGCGCTGGCCGAGACCGATGCCGCGCGCACGAGGATCGGCGGCGATGGAGTAGAGCCGCGCCAGCGACGTGCCCTGATGGAACAGCACCAAGGCATAGCCGAGCACCCCGGCCTCGCCTTCCGCGACGATGAGGCTGGCGTGGGCACGGCTGATCATCCATTGGAAATTTCGCCGTGACAGTCGGTCTATTTCAAAGCAGCGGTTTTCCAACTCCACCAAGGCGGACAGATCCTCGCTGGTGGCGGGGCGCAAATCGAGTTTCATGGACGGGACTGCACCTGCATCCGGAAAGGACGGGCCATGTCGATCGACCCTAAGGCCGAGTATTGGCGCTGAGGGCCGACTCAGCAAGGCCGCACTATGATTGAAGTAGGACGGCAGGCATGCCTGCGGGGAGTGGGAAAACATCGTGAGCAGACTGGTCATCGTCGTCGAACGCAAAGAGGACTGGACCTCCTATTACCCCAGCGAAGATGTCATCAGCGTCCAGGAATACCTGGAGCAACCCAACGAAGACGATAGCGGCAAGCGTGTGCAGGTGATCAACCTGTGCCGCAACTACAAGTACCTTGGCCACGGCTATTACTGCTCGCTGCTGGCCGAGGCGCGTGGCCACCGGGTCATCCCCTCGGTACGCACCATCAGCGAACTGGCGCGCAAGGCGCTCTACAGCCTGGCCCTGGAGGATCTGGACCGGACGCTGGACAAGGCGCTGGCCGATCACCCGTTCGGCAGCACCGACGGGTTCACCCTGACGCTTTATTTCGGCCGGACCGACATCGAGCCGCTGCAGGAGCTGGCGCGGCAGTTGTTCGAAGCCTTTCCCTGTCCGCTGCTGCTGGTGGAGTTCCGCCGCAACGACAGTTGGCACATCACCGGAATCAAGCCAGGCGCCTTGCACAAGCTGCGCGAGGACCAGGAAGACCTGTTCGCCAATGCGCTGGACAACTTCAGTCGGAAGATCTGGCGCAAACCCCGGTCGCGGCGCCTGGTGCGTTTCGACCTGGCAATCCTGCACAACCCCGAGGAAGAGCTGCCGCCCTCCAACACCAAAGCCCTGAAGAACTTCATCCGCGTCGGCAAGCGCCTAGGAATCGAAGTCGACCTGATCGAGAAGAAGGACTATTCCCGCCTGGCTGAATACGACGCGCTGTTCATCCGCGAAACCACCAGCGTCGGCGACCATACCTACCGTTTCGCCAAGAAGGCGGAAAGCGAAGGGTTGGTGGTGATCGACGATCCTGCATCGATCCTGCGCTGCACCAACAAGGTCTACCTCACCGACTTGTTGAGGGCGCACAAGCTGGGGATGCCGGCGACCGAAATTCTCTACAAGGAGCGGCCGCTGGAACTGGAACGCGTCGGCGAGCGCCTGGGCTTCCCGCTGGTGCTGAAGATTCCCGATGGCAGCTTTTCGCGCGGGGTGATCAAGGTGGAGGACCAGGCCGCCTTGCTCAAGGTCAGCGAAGAGCTGTTCGAGCATTCGGTGTTGCTGCTGGCCCAGGAATTCTTCTACACCGAATACGACTGGCGCATCGGTATTCTCAACCGCAAGCCGATCTTCGCCTGCAAGTACTTCATGTCCAAGGGGCACTGGCAGATTTACGACCATAGCCCGGATGCCGAGGAGTCCAGCGGGGATTTCACCACACTGCCGGTAGAAGAGGTGCCGCCGGAGGTGATCGAGCTGGCCGTGGAAACCGCCAACCTGATTGGCGACGGCCTCTATGGCGTCGACCTCAAGCAGGCGAACGGCAAGGTGGTGGTCATCGAAGTGAACGACAACCCCAACGTCGATGCCGGCATCGAGGACGCCCACCTGCAGGACGAGCTCTACGCCATCATCCTGATGGAGTTCGTCCGCCGCCTGGAGCTCAAGCGCCAGGGGCAGCCTTGGTCCGAGAACCAAACGGCATTGACCCTATAGCGAATTGATTCATAACGCGTCAAAAATATTGCTAGTGTTACATCCAGCCACGCCAAGCATTTGTTTTTATTGAAAGTTTCAAAAAAATGGCGTCAAAGGATGGAGCATGTTGGAAGCAGTAACCCCTACCTCTCGACGCGTACTGGTAGTCGATCCGGACGATGAGTGCGAGCCGCTTCTGGAAGCGCTGGGCGCTTGTGCCTGGGGCATCGAGCGCTGCGAGCTGGATTCGGCGCCTACGGCGGGCTACGAGATCGGCCTGCTCTGCCTGCGCCCGGAGCATCTTTCCCACCTGGGCAGCATCAGGGCACTGATCAGCCAGAGCGGCACGGAATGGATGACAGTATTCGATCCCGAGCTGCTGCCGGCACCCGGCGTCAACGACTTCATCGGCGAATGGTTCTTCGACGGCCATGCCCTGCCGGGCGATCCGCTGCTGTTCCAGCAGAGCCTGGGGCATGCCATGAGCCTGGTCCGGCTACGGGGGCTCAGCCGCCTGCATGAGCAGGAATTGATCGGCCATAGCCGTGCACTGCGCGGCTTGCGCAAGCAGCTCGCCAAGCTCGGACCGGGCGATGCACCCGTGCTGATCCAGGGCGAGAGCGGCACCGGAAAGACACTGGCCGCCCGTGTCCTGCATCGCCATTCCCGCCGGGTGGGTGGGCCTTTCGTGGTGGTCGATTGCGCGGTATTTCCGGAAGAGCGCCTGGGCCAGACCCTGTTCGGCAGCGGTGACGACCACGGCCGGCTCTTCGCTGCCCGGGGTGGAACGCTGTTGCTCGACGACATCGCCGCGATGCCTCTGACCGTCCAGCAGGCCCTGTTCGAGCGGCTGAGCATGCCGCGCCGCGGGCGGGCCGATGTCCGCATCCTGGCAACGACCCGGAGCAGCCTGCACGAGGCCGTGACCCAGGGCCGGTTCGATGTCGGGCTGTTCGGCTGGCTGGGGCAGCAGACGGTCGACATCGCCCCCTTGCGCAAGCGTCAGGGCGACATCGCCTTGCTCGCCACGCATTTCCTGGCGCTCTACGGGGCGGACAGTGGACGGCATCCGCCGACGTTCAGCGACCGGGCACTGGCCGCCATGGCCCGCTACCACTGGCCGGGCAACGTGCGCGAACTGGCCACGCGGGTACGTCGCGGCTTCGCTCTGGCCGATGACACCATCGAGGCCAACGACCTCGGCCTGGAGGGCGGCCTGCCCGGCATCGGCCTGCTCGGCACCTTGGAGGACTACAAGCGGCGCGCGGAATACCAGGCCCTCTGCGATGCGCTGACCCGCTACAGCAACAACCTCAGCCTGGCCGCGCGCATGCTGGGGATATCCCGGCCGACGTTCTACCGGCTGTTGCACAAGCATCAGTTGCTCTGAGGGGCCATCCTAAGGGGACAAATTATCCGCCCAGTGAGGGTGGGGTGGGAGAAGGAATCTCCCCTACAAAGTCGGCGTTGCCTTTGTTGCAGGGCTCCGCATGTGGATGAGGCGCGACCTGGCTTCGCCAGCAGAGCTGGCTCCTACGGTTTGGCACGTCGCGGTCCGGATAGTTGTAGGGGCGAGCGCTGCTCGCGAAATGGACAGCGAGAGATTTCGCCAGCCAGCGGACCACCTGTGGGGCAAATTATTAGCCAACGGCTCCAGGGTCATATTTCCACGGAAACACATCTTTCGGCGCATGGGCGGATACCACCACGGCTGCTAACCTGCGGACTAGATGGTTCAGGAGTTCGCAATGCACCCATTCGAAGCTAAAGATCCCCACCAACTGGCCCTCCTGCTTGGCTATGCCGGGCTGATCCCCTTTGTCAGCGGCGCCCTCGGTATCTGGGTGATTCCGGTCGGCTGGCGGCCGATGGTGATGGCCGCCTTGTTGGATTACTCGGCCGTGACCCTCGCCTTCATGGGGGCGATCCACTGGGGGCTGGCGATGCGCGCCAGGGAAACCGACGAACATGCCCGGATTCAGCTCGGGCTGTCGGTCATCCCGCCGATGCTCGGCTGGGCCGCGGTGGCCAGCGGGCTGCCGGTGGCGTTGGCCCTGCCGGTGTTCCTGGTGGCTTTTATCGGACTCTACATGGCGGATGTCCACGCCGTGTCCATCGGCCTGGCGCCGCGCTGGTATCCGGCCCTACGCAAACCGCTCACCATCATCGTGGTGCTTTGTCTGTTGCTGGCTTGGGCCAGTGTATTGCTACCCGGCGACTAACCAATCCCCGACAACGTGCAGCGCACGCTGCCGGCGTGCCTCCCAATCCCCACCGATTTCGACGAAGGGCTGGCGGCGGTGCTCCAGCCAGTCCCGGCAGGCCTGCTGGAAAGCCCGGCGGGTATCGATATCCGGCTGGCAGCGCTGGCCATCGGCGACCCAGGGCACGCCATCGGCGGCGAGCAGCAGGTGCAGGTCGTAACGACGCGTCAGCAAGGCTTCCTCGATCCAGGCCGGGCAATCGCCGAACAGCGTATGGCTCCACAGCAGGTTGCTGAGCAGATGGGTGTCCAGGATCAGCAGCGGCGGGGCGGCCAGGCGGGCGCGGTCTTCCCACTCCAGTTGGCCCCGGGCGATGGCGGGGATATCCGCGTAGCAGGTATCGCGCGCCTTGCACTCGATGAAATGGCGCACGTACTCACCGACCACCATGCCGCCGAAGGCGCTTTGCAGTTCCCCGGCCAGCCAGCTCTTGCCGCTGGACTCCGGCCCGGTGAGCACCAGGGTCTTCATGCCGCCGCCAGCGCCGGGTCACGTCGCCAGGCCAGCCAGCCCTGGACCGCCAACAGCGTGAAGAGGGCATAGAGCCCGGCGGTCAGGTACAGCGCCTTGTAGACGAACAGGCCGACGAAGAGCACATCCAGCACCAGCCACAATGGCCAGCATTCCAGGCGCTTCTGCGCCATCCAGGCCTGGGCCACCAAGCTGAAGGCAGTCAGGGTGGCATCCAGCCAGGGTTGGGCTGCGTCGGTGTAGGTGGCCATCAGATAGCCCAGCCCCAGGCTGCCGACGGCGCCGAGACCGAGGCTGAGGACGAGCCCGCCAGCGCTCAGGCGATTGACCTCGCGGCCCCGGTGCGCGTCGCCGCCGCGGGTCCATTGCCACCAGCCGTAGAGTTGCAGCACGGCGTAGACCAGTTGCAACAGCATGTCCGAATACAGCTTCACCTCGAAGAAGATCCAGCTATACAGCAACACCATCACCAGCCCTATCGGCCAGCACCAAGGGTTCTGCCGGACGGTAAGCCAGACGGCCAGCACGCCGAGGGCGGCAGCGAAGAGTTCGAGTGCGGACATGCGGAAATCCAGGTTCGGCGGGGAGGGCGGAAAAGACGCGATTGTAGCGATCGGCCTCTACAGGCGCGAATCCTTCGCGACCGGAGCGGTCCTTGCTCCCACGAAGTAATGCGTTTGCTCGCGGACGGCGCTCCGCCTGCTCAGCACACCAGGCTGTCGGCCTGGCGATAGAGCAGCAACAGCTTGCGAGTGATGGTGTCTTGGATGTCGTCGCGTTCGAATTCGGACAAGTGGGTGAGCTTGTGCACCTGCAGGCGGTGCAGGTGCAGGTAGGGCGTGCGCTGGTCGAATTCGCGCAGGTCGCCCTTCATCAGGATCGGCAGGAACACATCGCCGATCTTCTTCTGGTTGCTGATGATCTGCGCCAGGGCTTGCTTGAACGGCATGGTCTTCGGCGTTGGCCCGCCTTCTTTGGACTGGGTGGTCAGCAGCAGGCCCGGTTTGCCCGCAACCAGGCCGGGCAGCACACACAGGCCGGTCTGGCGCACGGCGGAGGATTCGATGCCGTGCAGGGTATCGTGGAAGGCATAGGGGTTAGGCAGCACTACCATCTTGCGACCGAGATCGGACGGGAAGTGCAGGTTGTAATTGGTATAGAGCTGGCGCACCGACTCGGAATAGACGCACAGGCGATTCTCGAACAGCCGGATGAAGCGCTCGGCGAGTTCGCGCCGGGCGATGCTGTCCAGGTCCCAGACCAAGTCCTGATTCTGAGGCCGGCTGAGGTCGACTTCCTGATGTTCCATACTGCTCATTCAGGGCTCTTTCTGTTGATACGCTTCACCCGTCTTCTGTGACGGATATCTCGGTCCGGAATGCCCGTCCCGCCTGCTTCACCGGCACTTTCGCCCCCTCGGGAGAAAATGCCGGCAGAGCCTATCTCATACGCGGAATTGACCCAAGAGCCGATTCAATTGTTCGGCCAGTTGATTAAGGTTCTGGCTGGCCGAACTGGACTGCTCGGCCGCTAGTGCGTTGTTGTGCGCCAGCCCGGCGGCCTGGGTCACGTTCTGGTTGATGTCTTCGACCACATGCGCTTGTTGCAGCGTAGCACTGGCAATGGAAGCGTTCAGCCCGCTGAGGTTGCGCAGCGCCTGGGCGATCTGCGTCAGGCTTTCGCCGGCCTGGCTGGCCTGCTCGACGGTGGCCTGGGAAGCGCGGCTGCTGTCGTGGATCACTTTCACCGCCGCTTCGGAATTGGTTTGCAGGCGCTCGATCATCGAGTGGATTTCCGCGGTGGACTGCTGGGTACGCTGGGCCAGCAGGCGTACCTCGTCGGCTACCACGGCGAAGCCCCGTCCTTGCTCGCCGGCCCGCGCCGCCTCGATGGCCGCGTTCAGGGCGAGGAGGTTGGTTTGTTCGGCGATGGAACGGATCACTTCCAGGACGCTGCCGATCTGGGTGCTTTCCTGGGCGAGCGACTGGATCACCTGCACGGCCTGGTCGATGGTGGCGGACAACTGATCGATCTGCCGCAGGCTGGTATCGATGTTCTGCTGGCCGTGCCGGGCCTGTTCCTCGGCGGCACGGACCTCACTGGCCGCGTGCTCGGCGTTCTTCGCCACGTCCTGCACGCCGTAGGTGACTTCGTTGATCGCCGTGGCCACCAGTTCCATCTGCTGCGACTGCTGCTGGCTGTGCTGCAACGCGTCGCCGGCGACCCCGCCCAGCGAGCGGGCGGCCTGGTCGAGCGTACCTGCTGCCTGCAGGGATTGCTGGATCACCCGGCGCAATTTGTCGGTGAAGGCATTAAAGTGGCTGGCCAGGGCACTCAGTTCGTCCTGGCCCTGCGGATCGAGGTTGCGGGTCAGGTCGCCTTCACCGCTGGCGATGTCGGCCATGGCATGCACCGCCTCCTGCAAGGGGCGGGTGATGCTGCGCACGATGACGCCGAGCAGCAGCGCCATCACCACCACGATGGCAATGCCGACGCCGCTTGCGTGCAAGGCTTGCTGGCGGAACTCGTCTTGCACGTCGTCCACATACACGCCCGAACCGATGATCCAGCCCCATGGTTGGAACAGTTCGACATAGGAAATCTTCGGCACCGGGTCGCTGCTGCCCGGCTTCGGCCAGCGATAGTCGACCATGCCGGCACCCTGGCTCTTGGCGATCCGCACCATCTCGTTGAACAGCGCCTTGCCATCCGGGTCCTTGATGCCCGAGAGGTCCTGGCCTTCCAGCTTCGGATTGGTCGGATGCATGACCATGCGCGGGGCGAGGTCGTTGATCCAGAAATAATCGTCCTTGTCGTAGCGCAACCCGCGGATCAGCTCCATCGCCTGCTTCTGGGCGTCTTCCCGGCTCAGACCGCCGGCCTGCTCGAGGCCATGGTAGTAGCGGAGAATACCTGTCGCGCTTTCCACCACGTGCTGGGTCTTTTCCTCCTTGGCCAAGTACAGATCGGTGTGGATCTGCCGCAGCATCATCACGCCGAGGATGAAGAGCATGAAGACGGCGAGCGCCAGGATCAGCCACAGGCGGCGGTTGATAGGCAGGTTGCGAAGAATACTCATTCGGGGCTCCGATCATTCTTATGCGTAATCCCGCCGAGGTTCGACGGGACAGCTGCGGCGAGGACGCCTGTCTGTTAGCATTTCGGCCGCAAAACGGTAAACCTGAGCGCCCGCCGGTTAATTTCCTGCCGTTTTTGCCGCCTGTCGGCCAGGCGATGCGTTCGCCGGGCCCGTCCCCTGAAGCACGCTCACGCGTTCGATGATGTTTTGCACCCCATGGGAGGATTGATGGATCTTTGGACTGCCGCTCAGGCGCTGATTCTGGGCATTGTCGAGGGACTGACCGAATTCCTGCCGGTCTCCAGCACCGGCCACCAGATCATCGTTGCCGACCTCATCGGCTTCGGCGGCGAGCGGGCCAAGGCCTTCAACATCATCATCCAGCTCGGTGCCATCCTCGCGGTGATTTGGGAATACCGTCGCAAGATTCTCGATGTGGTGATCGGCCTGCCCACCGAGCGCCAGGCGCAGCGTTTCACGGTCAACCTGATGGTCGCGTTCTTTCCGGCGGTGGTGCTGGGCGTCACCTTCGCCGATCTGATCCAGCACTACCTGTTCAACCCCATCACCGTGGCGGCGGCGCTGGTGGTCGGTGGTGTGATCATGCTCTGGGCCGAGCGCCGGGAGCATCGCATCCGCGCCGAAACGGTGGACGACATGCGTTGGCAGGATGCCTTGAAGGTCGGCTGCGCCCAGTGCCTGGCGCTGATCCCTGGCACCTCGCGTTCCGGCGCAACCATCATCGGCGGGCTGCTGTTCGGCCTGTCGCGCAAGGCGGCCACCGAGTTTTCCTTCTTCCTGGCGATGCCGACCATGGTCGGCGCGGCGGTCTATTCCGGCTACAAGCATCGCGAACTGTTCCAGCCGGGCGACTTCGGCGTGTTCGCCATCGGCTTCGTCACCGCCTTCATCTTCGCCATGCTGGCGGTGCGGGCCCTGCTCAAGTTCATCGGCAGCCACAGCTACGCGGCCTTCGCCTGGTACCGGATCGCCTTCGGCCTGCTGATCCTGGCGACCTGGCAACTGGGTGTGATCGACTGGTCCACGGCGGTGGATTGATCGTCAGGGGAGAGCCGGGCGAATTCATTCGCCCTGTACCGCGCTAATCCAACAACAACCCCATGCGCTGGCGCTTGGGCAATTTGCCCACCACCAACTGGTGGGAGCGTGTCAGCAACTCGCGCAGCTCCTGGTCGCCGAGCGGGTAGGGTGGTTCCATCCGAATCCACTGGGCCCGTGCCAGATAAGGCGCAGGCTGAATACCCGGACGGTCGCAGAAACCCAGGAAAAGCTCCTTGTCCACCTTGAAGCCCAGGCCCTCGCCCATGAAATCGAGCACGGCGAACATCTTGTTCCCGGCCACGGAAAACACCCGGACACCGCCCCATTTCAGGTCTTCCCGGGCGCCGGGCAGGCTCAGGCAGAAGGCGGCAATGTCGTCGGCATTCATGGCGGGTCTCCTTTCTCGCGGTGGGTTGTTGGAGCGCCGCCAAGCATGCCACAGGGACGGACTCGATAGAGGGACAGGTTCATGAACGACCGCAACCGACAGCCACGACGCTCCACGCGCAACGAAGGCATCCGCAACGCCCGTCTCAAGCTGTTGGCCCTGGCGGTGCTATGCACGTTGCCGCTGTGGGGCTGTTTGCAACTCTGGCTGGGCAAGGGCACATTCTGGCCCGCGTTGTTCTATGGGCTCGCCAGCCCGGTCGCCTTCTTTCTCTACTGGCGCGACAAGCACAGCGCCCGCAACGGCCACTGGCGCACCCCGGAAAGCACCTTGCACCTCGCCGAACTGCTTGGCGGCTGGCCGGGCGCCTTGCTCGCCCAGCAGGCGTTCCGCCACAAGACCCGCAAACTGTCCTTCCAGATTCCGTTCTGGATCATCGTCGCGTTGCACCAGGCCATCTGGATCGACTATCTGTACCTTCGCGCCGTGTTTGGCAGCTCTTTTGTCCAGCGCTTTATCGGCTAGGCTGGCTGCTTATCGCATTCCTCCAAACCTTGCAGGAGTACGTCATGTCCCTTTCCATGTACCAGGCTTCGATTCCGGTGTTCCAGCGCATGCTGGGCAACCTCGCACAGATTCTCGACAAGGCGGTCGCCTACGCCGAAGCGAAGAAGATCGACCCGAACGTGCTGATCAACGCCCGTCTGGCGCCGGACATGCTGCCGCTGGCGCGTCAGGTGCAGATTGCCACCGACACCGCCAAGGGCTGTGCCGCACGCCTGGCCGGTGTCGAGAACCCCAGCTATCCCGATACCGAAACCACCTTCGCCGAACTCCAGGCCCGCCTGGACAAGACCCAGAGCTTCCTCAAGAGCGTGACGGCCGAACAGATCGACGGCAGCGAGGGCAAGCCGATCACCTTAACGTTCCCCAGCATCGAACTGAAATTCGACGGCCAGAACTACCTGCTCGCCTTTGCCTTGCCCAACTTCATGTTCCACGTCACCACTGCCTACGCCATCCTCCGCCACAACGGCCTGGACATCGGCAAGATGGATTTCCTCGGCAAGCCGTCCTGAGCCGAATTCATTCGCCCTTCGCATATCCGCGTCTCTGCTGTGAACAAAAAAGCCCGCATGTGCGGGCTTCTTGTTCACCGGTTGGCGATCCTCAGACAATCACGCCCTGGCTACGCAGGTAGTCGTCATAGGTACCGCTGAAGTCGGTCACGCCGTTTTCCGACAGCTCGATGATGCGCGTCGCCAGGGAACTGACGAACTCGCGGTCGTGGCTGACGAAGATCAGCGTGCCCGGATAGTTCTCCAGCGCCAGGTTGAGCGCCTCGATGGACTCCATGTCCAAGTGGTTGGTCGGTTCGTCCATCACCAGCACGTTGGGTTTCTTCAGGATCAGCTTGCCGAACAGCATCCGGCCCTGTTCTCCACCGGAAATCACCTTCACCGACTTCTTGATCTCATCGTTGGAGAACAGCATGCGGCCCAGCGTGCCGCGCACCAGTTGCTCGCCGCCTTGGGTCCACTGGGCCATCCAGTCGAACAGCGTCATGTCGTCGGCGAAGTCCTCGGCGTGATCCTGGGCGAAATAGCCCACGTCAGCGCTTTCGGTCCACTTCACCTCGCCGGCCAGTGGCGGCATCTCGTCGACCAGGGTGCGCAGCAGGGTGGTCTTGCCGATCCCGTTGGGGCCGATGATCGCCACGCGCTCGCCGGCCTCGATCTGCAGGCTGAGGTTCTTGAACAGCGGCACCCCGTCATAGCCCTGGCTGACCTTCTCCAGCGTCACCGCCTGGCGATGCAGCTTCTTGTACTGCTCGAAGCGGATGAACGGGCTGACCCGGCTGGACGGCTTCACTTCCTCCAACTGGATCTTGTCGATCTGCCGGGCGCGGCTGGTAGCCTGCTTGGCCTTGGAGGCGTTGGCCGAGAAGCGGCTGACGAAGGTTTGCAGCTCGGCGATCTGCGCCTTCTTCTTGGCGTTGTCCGCCAGCAGGCGCTCGCGGGCCTGGGTCGCTGCGGTCATGTACTCGTCGTAGTTGCCGGGGAACAGGCGCAGCTCGCCATAATCCAGGTCCGCCATGTGCGTGCACACGCTGTTCAGGAAGTGGCGGTCGTGGGAAATGATGATCATGGTGCTGTTGCGCGCCGTGAGCACCGACTCCAGCCAGCGGATGGTGTTGATGTCCAGGTGGTTGGTCGGTTCGTCCAGCAACAGCACTTCCGGGTCGGAGAACAGCGCCTGGGCCAGCAATACGCGCAGCTTCCAGCCGGGCGCCACCGCGCTCATCGGGCCGAAATGCTGCTCCAGCGGAATGCCCAGACCGAGCAGCAGCTCGCCGGCGCGGGACTCGGCGGTATAGCCGTCGTACTCGGCGAACTGCACCTCCAGCTCGGCGACCTTCATGCCGTCGTCCTCGCTCATCTCCGGCAGCGAATAGATGCGGTCGCGCTCGGCCTTCACCGCCCACAGCTCGGTGTGGCCCATGATCACGGTGTCGATCACCGAAAAGTCTTCATAGGCGAACTGATCCTGGCGCAGCTTGCCGAGGCGCACGTTCGGCTCCAGCATCACCTGGCCGCCGGACGGCTCCAGCTCGCCGCCGAGAATCTTCATGAAGGTCGACTTGCCGCAGCCATTGGCGCCGATCAGGCCGTAGCGGTTGCCGTTGCCGAATTTGACGGAAACGTTCTCGAACAGCGGCTTGGCGCCGAACTGCATGGTGATATTGGCGGTGGAAATCAAAAGCGTGTCCTGCGGAAGAGGGCGCGGCCTGGAACGGCCGGCACGAGGCAAAAGAGCCGCGCATTGTAGTGCGGATGACGGCAGATCGACAGCGTTTCGCCCCAGTCTCCGACGGGAGCGGTCCGCGGCCTTCCTCGCACGGGCACGGCGTGAGCCGATCTTTGACAAACCCGTAATGTCACGCATAAATTACATTGAAGATTAAATGTAAGGTTTGTATGACATGGATTATCAGCTCATCAACGAACGCTTCGGTGCTGAAATCCGCCAGCTACGCCTCAAGCGTGGGTTGACCCAGGCTGAATTGGCTGGAATGGCCGGTATTACCCGCCAGAAGCTGATCGAGGTCGAAAAGGGCCACGGTACGGTGGCGCTGAATTTCTACACACGGGTGATCGCCAGCCTGGAGGGCGAGCTGCAGGTCGTGCCGGCGCAACTACCGACCCTTGACGACATCCGGGGCCTCTTCGGATGAGTACCATCGGCCGTCTTTCGGTCTCGACGCCCCAGGGGCCGAGCGGTAGCGTGCTGCTCGACCGCGACGACTACCTGTTCCGCTACGCCGACGATGCCACCCGCGACTGTGCCATCAGCTTGCTGATGCCCGTACGAACGGCGGAATACCGGTCCCGCGAATTGCACCCGGTATTCCAGATGAACCTGCCGGAAGGCTATCTGCTGGAGCAGTTGCGCAATCGCCTGGCCAAGATCACCCCGCTCGATCCCATGCTGCTGCTTGCCTTGAGCGGTAGCAGTGCTCCCATCGGTCGGCTGGCCGTGCAATCGGAGCAGGTCGATGCCTTGCTGAAACGGCAGGAACGCACGGGGCCGGGGGAGCGACTGGAGGATATCCTCGCCTGGGATGGCACTGAAAACCTGTTCGCCGAACTGGTCGATCGCTACATCCTGCGGGCTGGAATTTCCGGGGTCCAGCCCAAGGTCCTGGTGCCGGAAGCGGGCAGCCGGGACAAGGCCACGGCACGGACTTCCGACCTCATCGTCAAGAGCGGGCGCGACGAATTTCCCGGGTTGGCCATCAATGAGTTCCTCTGCATGAGCATGGCCAGGCAAGCCGGGTTGCCGGTGCCTGAGTTCTATCTGTCGCGCAATCTGCAGATGTTCGTCATGCGCCGCTTCGACCGGGACGACAGCGGCCAGCCGATCGGCTTCGAAGACATGGCCGCCCTCATGGGGCTGCCGGCGGCCATGAAGTACAGCAAAAGCTATGAGCTGATCGCCAAGGCCGTCCGGTTGTTCTGCTTCGGCGAGAGCCAGGCACGCTCCCTGAGCGAGCTTTTCGACAGCGTCGCCCTGAGTTGCATCGTCGGCAATGGCGATGCCCACTTGAAGAACTTCGGGTTGCTCTACAGCCAGCCATCGGCACGGGACGCGCGGCTGGCCCCGGCTTTCGATATCGTCAATACCACCGCCTACCTTCCGGACGACGCCTTGGCACTGGAACTCGGCGGCAGCAAGAGCCTGTTCGCCTCCCGCCTGGGCATCCTCGAGTTCGCCGTCCGTTGCGACGTCCGCCATCCACAGGAACGCATCGAGCGGCTTCTCCTCGCCGTCGAAACCGTTCTGCGAGACCAGATCGCGCTGGCGGAACAGGTCCCTCAGGTAACCGCCGCCATCCGCAGCAGCGCCGAACGCTTCGCCCAGACCTTCGTCCGCTGAAAAACGCCTGCCCGTCGGGCGAATTCATTCGTCCGAACACTCACTCGACCGGAGGAACGGACTGCACCTCGACCGGCGCATGACGTGGATAGCTCGGTGTCGCCGCCTCCTGCGCAACGGTGAGCCACACCAGCAGTGCCTGCATCGGCATCGGCTTGCCATACCAGTAGCCCTGGGCGAAATCGCTGCCCAGGCTCGACACCTGCTGGGCATCCAGCTCGTCCTCGATGCCTTCGCACACCACCTTGAAATGGAAGGTGTGGCAGAGGGCGATAATGCTGCGCACCACCTGTTGCTGCTGCGCATTGCGGCCGATGCCCTGGATGAACGACTTGTCGATCTTCACCCGCTGGATATTCAGCTCCTTCAGGTACGAGAGCGACGAATAACCCGTCCCGAAATCGTCCAGCGCCACCTGGATACCCAGCTGGTTGAGCCGCCGGAGAATCAGCGAGCCATCGACGAAATTGGCCACCGAGATCGACTCGGTCATCTCCACCTGCAATTGCTCCGCGCGGATCGGCGTTTCCGCCAGCCACGCCCGCAGCTGCTCCGGCAACTCGCGGGTAAATTGCGATGGCGCGATGTTCACCGAATAGAACAGCGCATTGCGCACGGAAGGCGGGATGTTCAGCAGATCGCGCTTGAGCCGTTGCAGCACCCAGCGTCCCAGATCCGGGCCCATCTGGTTGTTCTCCGCCAGCTCCACCACCTCCAGCGGCGAGATATAGCCCAACTGCGGATGCAGCCAGCGCAGCAGCACTTCCACCCCTGTCTGCCCGCCATGGCAGGCGACGATCGGCTGGTAGTGCAGCAACAGGTCGTTACCGGCCCTGCTACCCGGCGCCAGGGCGCGCTTTAGGTCGCTCAACAGGCTCTGGCTGCGCAGATAGCGGTTGTTGATCTCCTCGGTGAACAGCGCCAGTCCGTTGCGCTTGCTCAACCGCTGCTCGCGCACGGCCAGCGTCGCGAACTGGTAGAGTTTCTGCAGATCGAACGCCCGGTCCGGGTTGAAGCAGAGCCCGATGCGGGTGCCGACCTGGAACAGGTGCTTGTCGTTCTGGAAGTCGAAACACAGGGCGATGGCCAGACTGTTCAGCGTCGACTTCACCAGCTCCTCGGAGAAGCCATCCGGAAACGTCATCACGAACTCGTCCCCATCCACCCGGGCGATGAAGCTGCCTTCTGGCTTCAGGCTGTTGAGAATCTCGCCGACCCGCGTCAGCAGCAGGTCCCCCGCATCGTGGCTGATGTTCTCGTTCACCGCGCGGAAATTGCTCAGCTCGATCACCGCCAGGGCACAGCAATGGCGGTGGGAGAGGGACTTCTGCAAGGTCTTGAAGTGAAAGCGGTTGGGCAGTTGCGTCAGCACGTCGTTGCGCGCCATGTGGTGATTGCGCCGCGCCTCGTAGAACAGCATCAACGCCAGCGCGCCACCGCAGAACAGCAGGCCGAGCAGGAACACCTGCGTCAGGTAATGGTGGCGGTTGATCTCATCGGCGATGTGCGCCGCGTCCGGCCCGGTGAAGTTATGGATCATCAGATCGCGGATTGGCGCCTGGAACGCGGCATAGCGGGCGATCGCCGCATCGAGGCCCGCGTCCGGCTTCAGGTCGGGCGCGAAGATCAACGGCTCGTCCGCCTGCAACTGCGCAAGCAGCGCCTTCGCCGTATTCTCCCCGCCGAAACGCTGGCGAATCGCGCGGTTCTCATCGCCGGTCAAGAAAACGTCCAGGCGACTCCACAGCAGGTCGAACGACATCCTCAGCCGGCCCGCATCGGCCGCGCCTGCCCGGTACAGACGCAGCGTGTCGTAGAACCGCAGATACTCGAATTCCAACTGCGCCAGCGACCAGGCCGAGAGCTGGATGCGTGCCGTATTCATCTCCGCGCTGCGCTGGTTGTGCACCAGCGACGCCACGATCCCGCCGGCGAAACCGAGGGTGACCAGCGTCAGGAACAGATAGCGCAAACGCAGCATGGGTCGCTACTCGACGATGGTCAGGGACTTGAGCTGCCAGACCATCGCCTGGTGATGCAGCTCCTTGCGCAGCGGCGGGAAGTCACTCAGCGGATAGATGATCCAGATCGGCCCCTTGTTGCGCACCGGCATCGGCTCGCCGTTCTTCCGCGTCGCCAGGATCACCGGGTAATCCAGCACCGTCTGCACCTCGAAACGGGTGTGATAGTCGTTCAGCGCCTTCGCCTCGATGAACCGGCCACTGGCCTGGAGCTGCCCGAGCAGATCGCGGATCGACACGCCCTCATAGGTATCCGCCTGCTCCGTCCAGGGCGTGAGCGTCTTGACCTTCGTCTGCGGCAACGCCTCCAGCCGCGCCCGGTCGAACAACGCCACTCCCTCCGGGCAACAGCCCAACTGGCCCGTCACCGTCAGAATCACCGGCCCCTCCGGCTGGCTCTGCCAGCGATCATCGGCCAACGCGGAGGAAACGAAGGCGGGCAACAGAAGCAGGCACGCGAAAAAACGGGGCAGGGCGCTCATACGGGACCGTCTCTGGGGGCGTGAAGAAGGTGGGCCGGGCAACGGGCAGTCGGTCAGCCCTGTCACATTTCGATCATACTGGCTTGATGATATTAACGTGAGCACGCTCGTCGGCTACCCTGCCGAAGTATCGATTTCCGCCTGGGTCGTACATCCAAAGGCGGAAATCATACGCCGGCCGTCGCCTCACACCGGGCTTGTAGGAGCCAGCTCTGCTGGCGAAGCTTTGCGTGGCTCCATTCGCGAGCAAGCTCGCTCCTACAAAAGCAAAGCCGGACTCCGTGCGGGGGCGAATTCATTCGCCCCCGCAACTGGCTTCC
>NZ_MUJY01000168.1 GCF_002286785.1 Pseudomonas sp. PIC25
ATGCGAGTGGCGAAGGTCGGTGTGGGCCATCGCGAATGAATTCGCTCCCACAGAAATGGCTCGGGGACGTGTAGGAGCCAGCTTGCTGGCGAAGCTTTTGTGCGGGTGGTTTGGGCGAATTCATTCGCCCGACGCGGCCAAGACGGAAAAGAAAAAGGGGATGGCGCTTTCACGCCATCCCCTGCCTTCGGGGCCTGTCCCTACCCGACAGGCGCCGAAAACCCGGTCAGAAGTGCACCTTCAGCAACAGGCTGGCGGTGTTCTGGTCGGTGTCGAAGTAGCGGCTGTCCTCGATGCCGTACTTGTTCTGCCAGTAGTCGTATTCGATCCCCACGTAGGCCTGCTTCGCGCCCCAGTTCAGGGCCTTGCCCAGGTCGTACTTGATCTGCGGGTTGAAGTGCAGGTTGGCGTGGTAGCTGTCGTCGTTGTCCACCACCCAGTCCATGAAGCCGTCGATGACCAAGTCCGAGCGGCCCATAGGGATGGTGTAGGACCATGCCGGGGTGATCTGCCAGACATCGTCGCCGTCGCGGTCGCCATCGGTGGTGCGGCGGTAGACGTTGAGCTTGAAGTAGTCGAAGCCGGGGATCGCCAGGTCGAAGCCCGGTCCGATTAGGTACGACTCGGTGTCGCCCTCGCCGAACTCGTAGGTCATCGCCAGCAGCACGTCCTTCACCGGGCCGAACTCCAGCTTGGCGTCGAAGATCTTGCCGAACGACAGGCGCGGGGAGAATTCGCCATAGTAGGTATTGTCGCCGTTCAGGGCGTCCTTCTCGCCGTTGTAGAAGATCTTGTCGAGGAAGAAGAAGGTGTCGCCGTACTTCCAGCCGTTGGCGTGCTCGAAGGTGAAGGTCTGCTGGATCTGTGGGTTGACGGTGAAGTCCTTGCCGTACAGGTAGGTCAGACTGTTGTCCTGCCAGTGCAGCAGGTCGCCGGCGTTGGCCTGGCCGGCGGCGACGAGGCCGCCGGCGAGCAGCAGGGAAGTGAGGGTGCGGTTCATCGAGTGCTCCTGTCTGTCTTGTTATGGATTGCTCGGGCGCAGCGTGCCGCCGCGCGGGGAGCGCGGAAGGGCACGTGGCGTTGGGATCGGGTCAGGCGTTCGGTTGGGGTCGCTTGCCTTCTTCGAGGCCGAGGCGCAGCAGCGCCTGTTCGGCATCGGAGTACTGCGGAGCGTCGGTACTGGCGCTTTCTTCGGCGGCCTGGGCGTCGTCGGTGGGCAGGAAGAGGTTGAGCAGGATGGCGCTGAAGGCGCCGATGGTGATGGGCGAGCCGAAGATGTTCTTGATCGCCTCGGGCATCTGCGACAGGACTTCCGGCACGCCCGCCACGCCCAGGCCGAGGCCGATGGAGATGGCGACGATCAGCATGTTGCGGCGCTGCAGGCCGGCTTCGGCGAGGATTTTCACCCCGGCCACGGCAACGGTACCGAACATGATCAGGGTGGCGCCGCCGAGCACCGGCTTGGGCATCAGTTGCAGCACCGCGCCGACGATGGGGAACAGGCCGAGCAGCACCAGGATCGCGGCGATGTAGTAGGCCACGTAGCGGCTGGCTACGCCGGTAAGCTGGATGACGCCGTTGTTCTGGCTGAAGGTGGTCATCGGTAGGCTGTTGAACAGCGCGGCCATCGCCGAGTTGCAGCCGTCGGCGAGCACGCCGGACTTGATCCGCCGCAGGTACAGCGGGCCGCTCACCGGCTGACGCGAGATCATCGAGTTGGCGGTGAGGTCGCCGGTGGTTTCCAGCGGCGTGATGAGGAAGATCACCGCGATTGGGATGAACGCGACAAGATCGAAGGAGAAGCCGAACTTGAACGGTTGCGGGATGCTCACCAGGGGCACCTCGGCGAGGCCGGCGAAGTCGATCTTGCCGAGCTGCCAGGCGATCAGCGAGCCCACCAGCAGGCCGATGATCACCGCCGAGAGACGCAGCACCTGCCATTGGAAGCGGTTGAACAGCACGATCACTACCAGCACCACGCCGGCCAGGGCCAGGTTGTCCAGGGCGCCGAGGTCGGGCGCGCCGTAGCCGCCGGCCATGTCGGTCATCGCCACCTTGATCAGCGACAGGCCCATCAGGCAGATGATGGTGCCGGTGACGACGGGGGTGATGACCTTGCGCAGCCTGGTGATGAACTGGCTGAATACGATCTCGATGAAGGCCGCGCAGAAGCACACGCCGAAGATGGTCGCGAGGATGTCTTCCGGGCTGCCGCCGCGGCCCTTGACGATGAAGCCGGCGCTGAGGATGACGCTGAGGAAGCCGAAGCTGGTGCCCTGCAGGCAGAGCAGGCCGGAGCCGATGGGGCCGATGCGCCGGGCCTGGACGAAGGTGCCGAGGCCGGAGACGAACAGCGCCATGCTCACCAGGTAGGGCACGTGCTCGCCGAGGCCGAGCACGCTGCCGACGATCAGGGTGGGGGTGATGATGGCGACGAAGCTGGCCAGCACGTGCTGGAGCGCGGCGAAGATCGCCGGGCCCACGGCGGGGCGGTCGTCGAGCTGGTAGATGAGTTCGTTGTTTGCGGTCGGCGCCTGGGCGCTCCGGTCTGCGGGTGCGGTCATGGGTTCAGCCTGCCAGTTGTTTTTGTTCGGTCATGGGCTTGCGAGCACGCTCGGCTCTCTGCGATCCGGAAAAAGCTGTCCGGTCGGTCAGAATGTGCCGACTATAACAACTTGTGAACTTTGTTTGAAACATTTTTCTTTTGGATTGTGTACAAAAATGACCGTGCAGTCGTTTGATCTGGCGGGGCTGCCAACGGAGGGCGAACGCCGGCGAGCGTGCCGGCGTCCGTGGGGGAAGGGAGCGGTCGTTCAGTCGCCCATCACTACGCCTTCACGCCGTGGATCGGCGCCACCGAACCAGCCTTGCGGGGTGCGCTGGATGGCTTGCAGGCCGCTGGTCATTTCCGTCTCGTTGACTTGATGGCCGCGGGCTTTCAGCGCTTCGACGGTGGCGGCGGGGAAACGCCCGGCTTCCAATAGGGTGGGGCCGTTGAGGCTGCCGAAGTTGGGCAGGTCGATAGCTTTCTGCGCATCCAGCCCCCAGCCGTAGAGGCCGAGCAGGGTCTTGGCGGTGAAGTGAATGATCGCCGCGCCGCCCGGCGAGCCGATGCTGGCGAGCAGCTTGCCGCTGTCGGCGTCGAATACCAGGGTCGGGTTCATGCTGGAGCGCGGCCGCTTGCCCGGCTCGACGCGGTTGGCCACCGGCTTGCCCTGGGCGTCGCGCGGTTCGAAGGCAAAGTCGGTCAGTTCATTGTTCAGCAGGTAGCCGCCCGGCAGGCCCGTGCCACCGTCATTGAGCAGGCGTGAGCCGAAGGCCTGCTCGATGGTGGTGGTCATGGCCAGGGCGTTACCTTGCGCATCGACGATGCTGATGTGGCTGGTGCCGTATTCCGGTTGCTCGGGCTGCGGCGCGAAGGCGATGGGCATCGGGCCGGGGACGCCGGGCTTGGCGGTGCCCATGCTGTTCGAGCCAATCAGGGCGGCGCGTTGTTTCAGGTAGGCGGGTGCCAGCAGGCTGTTCCAGTTGCGTCCCGGTGCCGGCACATAGTCCGGGTCGGCCAGGTATTGCGCGCGGTCGGCATAGGCCAGTCGCGAGGCCTCGCTGTAGCGGTGCAGGAAGTCGGCGCCCGGCAGGCCGTTGGCGAGGGGTTCCAGCGGACCCGACTGCTCCAGCAGGCCAAGGATCTGCATCGCCGTGATGTGGCCAGACGACGGCGGCGGGAAGCCGCAGACGCGATAGTGCTGTTGCCAGAGTGTGCAGATCGCGTCGCGCTGGCGCGGTTCATAGCCGGCCAGGTCGTTCAGGCTGATCCGCCCGGGGTTGGTCGGGTGCTGGCGTACTTGCTCGACCAACGCTTCGGCCACCTTGCCCTGATAGAAGGCATCGCTGCCCCGCTCGGCGATGGCGCGCAGCAACTGGGCCAGGGCCGGATTGCGCAGGCGATAGCCAACGGGCAGCGGCGAGCCGTCCGCTTGGTAGTAGAAGGCGGCGGCCTGCGGGTTCTGCCGCAAGGCCGGATCGGCAGCCAGCAGGGTGTGCAGGCGCGGGCTGACCGGGAAGCCTTCTTCGGCCAGCCGGATCGCCGGTTGGAACAGCTCGGCCCAGGGCCGCTTGCCGTATTGCCGGTGTGCCGCTTCGAGCATCTTCACCGCGCCGGGTACGCCCACCGAGCGCCCACCGACCACTGCCTGCATGAATTCCAGCGGCTTACCGTTGGCGTCGAGGAAGAGTTTTTCGTCGGCTTCGGCGGGTGCCGTTTCACGGCCGTCGAAGGCAGCGAGGCGCTGGCCATCCCAGTGCAGCAGGAAGGCGCCGCCGCCGATGCCGCTGGACTGCGGCTCGACCAGGGTCAGCACCATCTGCACGGCGATAGCTGCATCCAGGGCGCTGCCGCCGGCCTTGAGGACCTGGTAGCCGGCCTCGGTGGCCAGCGGGTTGGCCGCCGCCACGGCGAACCGCTTGGTGGCCCAGCCGGGTTTGGCGGTGTAGCCGCTGGAGGCTTCCGGGGCGGGCGGTGTGTGTTCGGAGAGGGTATCCGAGCTTTTGCAGGCGGTAAGGGCGAGGAAGAGAAGGCCGGAGGCCAGGGCTGCGCGTCCATCGAGCATTGGGCGATTTTCCTTTTGGCGGGTGGTTTTTTCGAGCATAGGCCCGGAGGCCGTTTCGTTGTTGTCCTGGCTAGACCTTGCTGGACGGGGGCGAGTTCATCCCATTATGGCCGGCCCGGCCGAACCTCCTTCGGTGGTGCCCGGTCGGAACCTGGAGACAGGCCCGCTCGGAGGTTCCCATGGCCCACGATATCAACGCCAGCGACCTGGGCATCGACGTTGCCAGCGGCGAGGAACGCGAGCTGTTCAAGTGGCTCCTCGCCAGCTTCCTCTTCGGCAAGCGCATCCAGCAGGAGATAGCCGCCGACGCCTACCGCGCCATCGTCGACAAACATGGCCGCGATACCCCGCGCAAGTTGGGCTCGTGCAGTTGGCAGCAGATCGTCGACATGCTCGGCGAGGGGCATTACGTGCGCTACGACGAATCCACCGCCGACCGCCTGCTCAAGCTCTGCGACAAGCTGGAGAAGGAATACGACGGCAAGGTCAGCCGCATCCACGAACTGAGCGCCGACCGCCGGGAGGTGCAGAAGCGCCTGGAAGCCTTCGAAGGCATCGGGCCGAAGACCGCGGAAATCTTCCTGCGCGAGGTAGGGAAAGTGTGGTTTCGCTGAGACGGGGGCATTGGTAAGGGTGGTTTGGCAGGGGCGGATTTATTCGTCCGACGTAGCCAAGCGGGCGAATGAATTAGCCCTATACGGAGCCGGGTAAGTCTGGGCGTAACCGGGGGGCGCATGGTCTCGGATTGCGCTGGTGCTTATCTGGGCTACGGGCGTGTTTTTCGTAGGAGCCAGCTCTGCTGGCGAAGCTTTTGAGTACGGTTTTTCGCGAGCAGAGCTCGCTCCTACAAGACGCAGAGCATTCATCGCCCATCGGCCCTCACTGCCAACGCGCCTGCACCGGGCCGAGTGGAGCTTGGCAGCGGGTGCCGAGGCCAGGTTCGAGGTAGGGGCTGAGGACCGGGGCCATGCCTTTGAGCACCTGTACCGGCAGGGCCGAGGTGAAGCGGAAGTTTTCCGCCGCCTGGCCCGGGACGAAGGCGGTCAGGGTGCCGAAGTGATCCTGGCCGATGAAGAACACGAAGGTGGCGGTACGGTTCATCGCCCGCGAGCTGAGGATGCGGCCGCCGGGGCCGACGCTTTCGATGCGGTTGTCGCCGGTGCCGGTCTTGCCGCCGACGCTCAGCGGCCGGCCGTCGGGCAGGGCGAAGCTGCCTTGCAGGCGCCGCGCGGTGCCGCCTTCCACCACGGTGGAGAGTACGTCGCGCAGGGCGGCGGCGACTTCCGAGGGGAGCACCCGCTTGCCGCGGTTGGGAACCTGGTTGAAATGGGTCTCGTACGGCGTGCCGGTGGCGAAATGGAGGTTGTCGATGCGCACCGTGGGCAGGCGGATGCCATCGTTCTGGATGATCCCCATCAGCTCGGCCAGGGCCGCCGGACGGTCGCCGGAGCTGCCGATGGCGGTGGCCAGGGACGGGACCAGGTGATCGAACGGATAGCCGACGCGCTGCCAGCGACGATGGATGTCGAGGAAGGCTTCGACCTCCAGCATGGTGCGGATGCGGACGTCCCGGGCGCTGCGGTGGCGGGTTTTGAACAGCCAGCCGTAGACCTCCTGGCGTTCGTCGCGGCTGGCTTCCACGGCGTCGCTGAATTCCGCCTTCGGGTTGTCGATGAGGTAGCCCAGCAGCCAGAGTTCGAGCGGGTGGACGCGGGCGATGTAACCCTGGTCCGGCAGGTTGTAGGCGCCCGGTCCATAGTTGCGGTACAGCTCCTCGATGCGCTTGTCGGTGAGGTTTTCCTGGGGCACCCGGCTGCGCAGGAAGGCGGCGAAGGTGGCCAGGTCGTCGCGCGGACGCAGGTAGCGATGCACGGCTGCGAGACGGACCGGGGTGGCGCGCAGGCCGTCGAGGAAGGTGTCGAGGCGTTCCTGTTCGGCCTTGCCCTTGTATTTGCGCCAGAAGCGCAGGAGGAACACGGTGCCTTCGCGGTCGGCGAAGCGCCGCAGGTATTCCTCGCGGCGCGGGTCCTTGTCGTTCTTCAAGAGTTCCGCGCTGTTGCCCGGCGCCTGGTAGGTGCTGTAGCGGACGATGTCGCGCATCAGGCGGATGAACGGCAGGTTGATCGACTCGCGCAGCGCTTCTTTGAGGGTCGGCAGGCGACCGTTGTCCTCCCGGCGGAAGTTGCCGAAGGTGTGCAGCCCGCCGCCGGTGAAGAAGCGTTCGCCGGGGTTGGCCGAGTAGCGCCGTTCCAGCGCCGCGTCGAGCATCGCCGGGAGGTTGTGGTCGGAACGGGTGGCGAGGTAGTCGAGGGCCCAGCGGGTGATCAGGTCCATGGGTTCGACTTCCACCGCGCGCAGGGCCTTCGGCGATTGGCCGGCGAAGCGATCGTGCAGCTCGGCGACGATTTCCAGGTAGGTGGTGAGCACGCGCAGCTTGGCGGTGGAGCCCAGTTCCAGCTTGCTGCCTTCGTTGATGTCGAAGGGCTGGTCGGTGCTGTCGGTCTGCACCCGGACCCGGTAGCTGTCCGGGGTGCGTTCGAACAGGGTGAAGCTGTAGCGCACGTCCTGGGTTTTCTCCGGCGACAGCAGGCGCTCGCCGAACAGGCCGATCTGTTCGGCGAAGGCGGGGTCGGCGAGCCGGCGCAGGTAGGCGCTGACCGCCTGCTGCAGCTCGCCCTGGAGGGTGCTGGTGGCGCTCAGGTCGAGACGGTCGAGATCGTACAGCGGCATGTTGAGCAGGCCGGACAGGCGGCTGCGGGCGACGCTGATGCCTTTGTTGGTCTCGTTGGCCTGCATCGGCGGCTGCATGGCCCAGTCCCGGTATTCGGCGCGCTGTGCCAGGGCGGCGTCGCGCAGGGCGGGCGGGATCACCCCGGCGTTGGCCAGCAGGCGGATGTGGCTGTCGGTGAGCGCCTCCATCTCGCTGCGCCCTTGGGCCAGGTAAAAGGAGGGGCGGCGCTGGGCGATCATCAGCGAGAGCACCTGGCGCAGCGCCAGGCCGCGCTCGGCGTTGCTGGCGTCCGGGGAGCGTACCGGATCGAGCAGGCGGTTGACCTGGTCGAAGTCGGCGCCGTACCAGATTCGCAAACCCTCGGCCAGGCCATGCACCTCGCCGTGGCCAGGGGCGGCGGAGAGCGGCACGCTGTTGAGGTAGTCGCGCACGATGGTCTGGCTGGCGGCCAGGGTTTCCGGACCCTGGCGATAGGCGCGCACGCTGGCGGAAAACATCTGGCGGAGCTTTTCCCCGGCGGAGTAGGTGAGGCCGTCCGGCGAGTGGCGGTACTTCTCCAGCTGGGTGGCGAGGGTGCTGCCGCCGGCCGACTGGTCCTGCACGTCGAGCAGCTTGCCGACCTGGGAGATTGCCGCCATGGCGAAGCGCGGCCAGTCAACCGCCGGGTTGGACAGGGGGCGTTCGGGGTCGAGCAACTGGCGGTTCTCGATGAACAGCAAGCTGTTGACGATCAGCGGCGGGATGGCGTGGAAGTCGTCGTAGCGCTGCTGCGGGTAGCGGAAGCGGTAGAGCGGCACGCCGCGGCAGTCGTCGATGGACAGGCCGCTCTGGTCCTTTTCCTGGTAGGGCGGGAAGAAACCGCGCTGGGTGTAGCTCATCAACGCCGGCGAAAAGTGCGCCTGGGACTGGATCTGGAAGCCGCGCTGCTGCAGGCGTTCGAGAAACATCGGCAGATAGGCGTAGCCGAGGCGCTTGTCGAAGGGGCCGTCGCGGGGGAACAGGATGGCGTCGCTGGGTCCCGCCTGCACGGCATAGTCCAGCGTCGCGGCATAGCGGCTGAAGCCTCGCGACTGGAAGTGGGAGGTTTGTATTTCGTAGGCGGCGACGATGGCGAGGGCGATCAGGAGCAGCAGGGCCAGGAGCCAGAGCACCAGGCGAAGCTTCGACAGGCGTTTTTGTGGTTTAGGCTGGCAAAGCGCGGGGACATCGCTTTCCGGAATCGCGGAGGGGGAGGTGTCGGATTGCCATATTACGCCCATGATCGCTCGCCCTGGCTGCTAGCTGCGCTGCGTGCGCTTGCTTGAAGCTTAGTCGCTGTTGGTCGTCCGGCTTGGTCTGGACAACCGCCGTGCGTCGGCGCCGCAGGGCTCTGGCGGGGCAAAGTCGGATTTCCGCAGGGGTGTATTCATTCGCCCAAGCCGCCGTGCCTTACCGCACATCCTGGAGCCGGTGGACTCCCGGATTGCGCTGGCGCTTATCCGGGCTACGGAGGCCGGGAGCCATCTCGCGAGATCGTAGAGGGATTCTGGATGTTCAGGTTTTATGCAAGGGGCGTTGGCATTCGGAGCCATCGGTTTTCCCTTTTCTCGAGGACCGTCTATGCCGTTGGACCACCGCGAGCGCCTGAAGTCCGGCCAGCGGGTCTGGATGAAGCGCCGCACAGGATAGCAGCCAACCTGCTTCACTGTTTGCTCAGGGCCTTTTCCACCATCACCTGAGGGAGCAATGCGATGAAGTTCACCCCCGGCCGCAACATGGCCATGAAAGTGCCTCCGCATCAGTGGCAACAGACCGTGGCGTTCTACCGCGATGTGCTGGGCCTGCCGGTACTGGCCGAGCAAGCCGATTCATTGGCGTTCGATTTCGGCGGTGACCGGCGCCTGTGGATCGACCGGGTGGCGAGCATGAGCCAGGCAGAGCTGTGGCTGGAAATCTGCAGCGACGACCCGGTTGCCGCCGCGCGCTGGCTGGAGGAGCGCGGCGTGGTGCGCTGCGATGCCATCGAGCCGCTGCCGGAGGGCTTCGAGGGGTTCTGGATCGCCAACCCGGCGGGCATCGTCCACCTGCTATCCCGCTCCGCCTGAGCGCAGCCGTGGTCAGGCGGGCTTGGCTTGCGCCATGGCCGGCACGCTCTTGCGGGTGGCGGCGAGCCGTTTGTTCAGTTCCAGCCAGGCTGCCAGCGCGGCCATCAGCGCCACGCCGGCCAGGCCACCGGCCACCTGCACCACCAGGCCATTGCCGAGCAGCGTGACCGCGGCATCGGTGAGCGGCGCGAGCAGGACGCCCAGGCAGAACACCTCCAGCGAGTAGCTGCCCATCCGGCACAGTTGCCGCGCCGGCCAGCGCTCGAGCCAGGCGCCGGTCGGCAGGATCACTGCGACGCAATAGGCCAGGGCCAGGAAGTGCAGCAGGCGCAGCGGGGACAGGTTGGTCTTGTCGATCGGGTAGATCCGCTCGGCCAGCCACTGCGGCATCAGCGCGTCATGCAGCGCCGGCCATCTCCAGGACAGCGCCAGCGCCGTACAGAGCACCAGGTACGTTGCGGCGGCGAGGAACAGCGGCTGTTGCCGCAGGCTTCGCGCTGGTAATGGCGTGGGCACCGACGCCTTGCGCTGAGCCTGTACCGCCGCCGCCCCGCCGAGCACGAAGAGCACTTGCCAGGCCAGCGGGTTGAAGAACCACTGGCCGTTCGGCTGCGAGCTGAAGTTCCAGCCGAACAGCGGCGCCAGCAGGTACAGCGCCAGCGACAGCCCCACCGGGTATTCCGGCCGGCGCAGCAGCCAGGGCAGGATCAACGGCAGCGCTGCGAGCAGCACGATGTACAGCGGCAGTGGGTCCATCAGGCTGGGCTTGAAGCGCAGCAGCAGTTCGTCGACCAGGGCTTGTTGCGGGTTGGCGAGGAAGTAGCCGAGGCCCATTTCCTCGACGAAGTCGCGGGTTTCGACGTGGCTGTTGGTGGTGAAGACGATGCCCATCAGCACCGCCAGCAAGAAGATGTGGGCGACGTAGAGTACCCAGGCGCGCCGCAGGATGCGCATGCAGGCGATCCAGTAGCCGTCGCGTCGGAGCAGCTTGCCGTAGGCCAGCACCGAGGCGTAGCCGGCGAGGAAGACGAAAATTTCCGCTGCATCGCTGAGCCCGACGTTGCGCACGGTCAGGTGACCGAGCAGATTCCCCGGGATGTGGTCCCAGAAGATGAAGATCAGCGCAATACCGCGAAAGAAGTCGATGCGGTGATCACGTCCGTTTTGCATGAGCTGTACCCCTGTCGAGGTGCGCCGGAGAAATGAGCGCGCGAAAAAGCGGACTCTGCTGGGTCTATTGACCGCGCGAAAGTCGGGTTAGTGCGAAGGAGCCGGAGCAATGGAGCTACTGATCAACATCGATGTGAACGATCTCCCGGACGCCATCCGTTTCTACGAGCAGGCCCTGGGTTTGCGATTGGGGCGTTTGCTGTTCGAGGGAAGCGTCGCGGAGTTGCTCGGCGCGGCGGCGCCAGTCTACCTGCTGGCCAAGGCCGACGGTACGGCGTGTTGCCCCGGGCAGCGACGCGATTATCGGCGGCACTGGACGCCGGTGCACCTGGATTTCGTCGTCGAGGACCTGGACGCCGCCGTCCACCGTGCGATCGAGGCTGGCGCCCGGCTCGAGGGCGAGGTGCTGTCGCAGCCGTACGGGCGTCTGGCGATATTCGCCGACCCGTTCGGCCATGGTTTCTGCCTCATCGAGTGGCGAGGCGAGGGCTACGCTGAGGTTTCCCGATCTGACAGGCTCGCCCAGGAGGAAACATGACCCGGCTTGCGAAGAACACCCGCAGCACGCTGATTCCCTGCCTGCGCTATCGCAATGCGCCGGCCGCCATCGACTGGTTGCAACGGGCCTTCGGCTTCGAAGCGTTGATGGTGGTGCCGGACGAGCGCGGCGGGATCGCCCATGCCCAGCTTGGATTCGGCAATGGCATGGTGATGCTGGGGTCGGTGGCCGACAGCGAATACGGCCGGCTGATGGCGCAGCCGGACGAGACCGGCGGGGCGGGGACCCAGAGCGTCTACGTGGTGGTCAACAGCGCCGATGCGCTCTATACCCAGGCGAAGGCGGCCGGCGCCGATGTCGTCATCGAGTTGAAGGACGAGGATTACGGCGGGCGCGGTTTCACCTGCCGCGACCCGGAAGGCCACGTGTGGAGCTTCGGTACCTATGATCCGTGGCAGGAATGAATACACAGCATAAGAATCTGTTTTTGTGGGGCCGCCGAGGCCTTGCATGGCTCTAGCTCACGAGATCGTAAACAGATTCTAAGGACACGACATGCAGACCATCGTTTTTCCGGACGGCGCAAAGGTCCCGGCCATTGGCCAGGGCACCTGGCGCATGGGCGAAGACCCCGCCGAGCGCCAGCGCGAAGTGGCGGCGCTGCGCCTGGGCCTCGAGCTGGGGCTGACCCTGATCGATACCGCCGAGATGTACGGCGAAGGTGGTGCTGAAGAAGTGGTCGGCGAGGCCATCCAGGGACGCCGCGAACGGGTGTTCCTGGTCAGCAAGGTCTACCCCCACAATGCCAGCCGCAGCGGTGTGGCGGCGGCCTGCGAGCGCAGCCTGCGGCGGCTCGGCTGCGATTACCTCGATCTCTACCTGTTGCACTGGCGCGGCCAGTATCCCCTGGCGGAAACCGTGGAAGCCTTCGAGCGGCTGCGCGAGCAGGGCAAGATTCGCCGTTGGGGCGTCTCCAATTTCGACCTGAACGACATGGAGGAGCTGGACAACGCCGCCTGTGCCACCAACCAAGTGCTCTACAACCCGGAGCAGAGGGGTATCGAGTTCGACTTGCTGCCCTGGTGCCAGGCACGGCGCATGCCGGTCATAGCCTACTGCCCGCTGGGTCAGGGCGGTGCATTGCTGAAGCATCCCGCCCTGCTGGAGGTGGCCCGGCGCCAAGGGGCCACGCCGGCCCAGGTAGCGCTGGCTTGGGCTCTGCGCCAGTCCGGCGTGCTGGCGATTCCCAAGGCGGTGGAGGTGGAGCACGTGCACCTCAATGCCGGTGCGGCGCAGCTCGCTCTTTCCGCCGAGGAGCTGGCGATCATCGACGCCGCCTTTCCGCCGCCAGCGCGCAAACGGTCCCTGGCGATGGTTTGATTGGTGACCGCACCGCTCGGCGGGGCGGGGGAATGATCCGAAGCATCCAGTGTCAGCCTTACTGATGGGTTTGATGCGGAGGGTGGGACCGTGACCCGTAACACACTGGAAGACGCCCTGGTCGTGATCACCGGGGCTTCGAGCGGTATCGGCCGGGCGGCGGCGCTGGCATTTGCCGAGCGGCACGCCCGCCTGGTGCTGGCGGCGCGCGACAAGGCGGCGCTGGATGAGGTGGTAGCCGAATGCGAGGCGCTCGGGGCGCGGGCGCTGGCGGTACCCACCGACGTCACCGATAGCGAGGCGGTACACCGGCTCGCCGACAGCGCGGCGTCCTTCGGCGACGGCCGCATCGATGTCTGGGTGAACAACGCCGGCATCGGTACCGTCGGCGCCTTCGATGAGACGCCTCTGGTGGCCCACGAACAGGTGGTGCAGACCGATCTGCTCGGCTATCTGCGCGGCGCCCACGCGGTGCTGCCGTACTTCAAGCAGCAGCGCGCCGGCGTGTTGATCAATACCCTGTCCCTCGGCAGTTGGGTGGCGCATCCCTATGCCGCTGCCTATGCGGCCGCCAAGTACGGCCTGCGCGGGTTCACCGAAGCGCTGCGCGGCGAGCTGACCCAATGGCCGCACATCCACATCTGCGATGTCTATCCGGCGGTGATGGATACCCCCGGATTTCGCGATGCCGGCAACTACACCGGCCACAACATCCAGCCGATCCCGCCGGTCTACGATCCGCGCCGCGTCGCCGAGGCCATGGTCAGCCTGGCGCAGCGACCGCGCCGCAGCGTGACGGTGGGCGCCAGCGCGCGGCTGATCCGCCTCGCCCATTTCCTGATGCCGCATTTCGAGTCGCTGATCGGCCGCGCCACCCACTTCGCCCTGGGGAAGGCGGACCGTTCGCCGGCATCGTCCGGCAACCTGTTCCATCCGCCGCTGGGCGAACGCCGGGTGGATGGTGGCTGGCGCAGCCCTCCGCACGGCCAACTCAACCTGCTATTGGCGGGCACCGCGGTGGCGGCGCTGCTCGGCTTCTATCTGGTGCGCCGGGCGACCAACGGGCGGCACTGAGGCATCGGCTGCGGCTCACCGCTACCAGTTCTGCAGCCTCAGATGGGTGTTGAGCTTGAACCGCTCACTGCCATCACCCGTCGCAGTGCCGGCTGGCGGCATTGACTGACCGATCACCGCCCGCACCTGGCCCGCAAAGACCCGCAGGGCCTTGAGAGTGTCGAGGATGTCTAGGGCGTGGTACTGCGCGAAGCGAAAGCGATGAAACACCCTGATCGCGCCGCTCTCCTTGTCGGCGGCCAGGCAGAATGCCGGGTTTGGCTGCCGGCCTTGCAATTCCAGCAGGGCCAGCGCGGTGTTCCGGCGCGGATCGTCGGTGAGCCTGTCGGCGCCGGTCACCAGTTCCGCCCAGCCTTCGCCGCGGTAGCAGAGGAAGATGGCCGGCTCATTGGCGAAGCTGAAGCGATAGGACGTGGCCTGGGTGTCGAAGGATTGAATACCCAGGCGCTCCATGATCTGGGTGACCAGGTTGACGAACTCCTGCTGCGGCTGGCTCATGCCGGACGGCCTCCCTGGCTGTGGGACGGCGCGGTGTGTTCTTGCTCCCGTGCAGGGCTGGCTGGTGCAGTCTCGAAGTCTTCGCTCCGATCCGACAAGTCCCCAGCGGAGGAGGACCACTCTTCATCGCCTTCTGGTTCGAGGGTCGCTGGCGCATCGAAAAACACCTCGGCTTCCTGGGGGGCGCCGTTGTGAGTCGACGATGCCTGTGCAAGCGGGTCATCGGTGATTTCGGTGAAGCGGCCGCTATCGACCACCCCTTGCTCGAGGTCTGCCTGCTCATTCGGCGCGCCTTTCAGGGCGTTGATCAGTTTGACCACCGCGCTGGCTAGCGCTTCGCCTCCGGGGCGGGGCAGTGTGAGGTTGCAGGCAGTGAGGAACACGGTGCCTGCGACCAGCCCCGCCGTGTTGTCGGTGAAATGTGTGACCTTGTTGAGAATGCCGAAGGGCAGCAATAGTGGGGACAGGCCGGAGTAACTGGCGAACTTGCTGGCCGCCTGCTGTGTATTTTCGTTGGGGTTCCTGGCCGTCTTGGCCAGTTCGAAAACGGTCAGGCCGGCATCCATCCCCAGGTCGACCAGGCCGGCGGGCTCATCGTAATAGGTGGCAGCGGAGCTCAGGCAAAGCGCTCCTGCAATGCCCACGAAGGCCATCTTTTGTGCAAGGTCGTCATTCTTGACGTGGGGCTGCGAGGTCCCCTCTTGGCCGGGGTTGAGAATCCCGTGCGCCGTTTTGGCGAGTCGCTCGGTGGCGGAGTCGATCTCGCTGAGTTGCAGGTTGAGGCTGTCGTTCAGCTCCTTGCCGGCTTCCTCGAACTGGTTCCGCCGCTGCTGGAACGCACTGTGCTGGGTATTGACGGCGTCCAGCAGGTCGTTGATGTCCAGGCTCAGCTCGGCAGTCAGCCGGGCCTGTTCCTGCGGTTGCGAAGCGGGCTTCTGGAAAAGGTTCTTGATCTTCTCGCCAATGGCCGCCAGGGGCTTCGTGACCAGATGAGGTGCAGACGACATCACGAACACGGACGCAGTGAACGTGGCCGCCATGGAGTGGAACAGGATGGGGTTGTGTTCCTCGAAAGCCTTGGCTTTTTCATTGAACGCGCTGACGGCATAGGGCAGGTTCGGCGGCAGGTAGGGCACATGCCGTTCCTGGATATGCAGGCCATGGGAGCGATGGTCGGCGGTACGGCTGAGCGCGATCCCCGTCAGCATGCAGAGGGTCTTGGTGTAGCCGGCCACCAGCAGCGCGAAGTACTGGTTGTCCTTGTTCTTGTGTGCGGTCAGGGTTGGCAGCAGCGCCAGACCGACGTTGGCCAGGCTGAACATCATGGTCGCCGCGGTGCGGTAGCCCATGGATTTGTCCTGGGCGACCCGGTCGATCTTGTGCATGAGCCCCTGGGTCACTGCGCTCATTTCCTTGCGCACGGATGCCGGGATGGCCGTATGCTGACAGGCATCGTGCAGGGCCTGCACGCTTTGCTTGAATGCCGGCAGGTGGGCAAGCTGCCGCTCGTTGCCCAGGTATTCGCGGTTGTTGAACTGACTTACGGCAGCGGCCAGGTCCGTCTTCTTGAACAGGAAAAGGAGCCGGTCCTTGAGACCCTTGGAAGCAGGTGCCGAGGGCGTCTGGCCGAGATTCATCGCCTCGATTTCCTGTTGCGAGGCGGGGGCCACATTTATGCTCGCATGAGGTGGCTGCCCCGAGTGGGACGGAGGCGTGCCGGCAACATGGCCCGGTGTCTGTCGTGAGGTGCCGACTTCCACCTGCTCGTCACCCAGGCGCCCCTGGTGGACATGGCTGGTCGATTCGGCGGACGTCTCGGGGCGAAGGATGGCGGTGGAAGCCGTAGTGAGCGAATGAATGGTGTTCATGGAGGAACGACTGAATGGATGGGCCTAGCCTTGTGTGTCTCACACAGGGCTTCGGTTCCCGGTGGCGATCCCCCGAATCGCCAGGCCAGGTTCAGCCCCGCGCTGCGCTGACGCCTTCGAGGGTGGCGAAGGAGGTGTCCTTGGCGGTGAGGAGGAAGTCGCGCATGAACGGCGCGTCCAGCATGTCGGCGCGGATCGCCGCGAATAGCGTGGCGTACAGCGATTTTTCGCCGAGCCGCTTGGCCGTCACGTAGCCCCGCGAGCTGTATTCGTGCAGCGCCCAGTTGGGCAGGCTGCAGACGCCGCGTCCGCTGGCCACCAGTTGCATCATCATCACTGTCAGTTCCGAGGTACGGACCTGCGCCGGCTCGACGTCGGCCGGGTCGAGGAAGCGGGTGAAAATGTCCAGGCGATCGCGTTCGATGGGGTAGGTGATCAGGGTTTCGCCGGCCAGGTCCTCGGGGGCGACGTAGGGCTTGCTGGCCAGCGGATGCTGGTTGGCCACCGCCAGTTGCATCTCGTAGGTGAACAGCGGCACGTAGGTGATGCCGCCCAGCTCCAGCGGGTCGGAAGTCACCACCAGGTCCAGGTCGCCCCGGGCCAGCGCCGGCAGCGGGGCGAAGGAGAAGCCCGAGGCGAGGTCGAGTTCCACTTCCGGCCAGGCATCGCGGAACTGGTCGATGGTCGGCATCAGCCACTGGAAGCAGCTGTGGCATTCGATGGCCATGTGCAGCCGTCCGGCGGTGCCGCCGGCGAGGCGGGCGAGGTCGCGCTCGGCGCTGCGCAGTTGCGGCAGCAGCGCGTCGGCCAGTTGCAGCAGGCGCAGGCCGGCGCTGGTGAAGCGCACCGGCTTGGTCTTGCGCACGAACAACGGCATGCCCAGGCGCTCTTCGAGTTCCTTGAACTGGTGGGACAGGGCCGATTGGGTCAGGTGCAGGCGCTCGGCCGCTTCCACCAGACTGTCGGATTCGCGCAGGGCATGAAGGGTTTTCAGGTGACGTATTTCCAGCATGCCGGGCTCCGGTTGGCCATGAAGAGCGAGACCCGCGCGGCGCGCAGCCTGCGCGTCCGAGTCATAAAAGAGGCTGCATGAGTGGCGCTCATTACCTGGCAAGTGTGGCGCAATGGCCACTGGCCTGTCGAGGCGTGCTGGCAAAGTGATGGACGATGAGTGCGGTGGAGGGGAGCAAGCGAGCTGTTCCATGAGAAAAATTTGATTTGAAAGAGAGAAACTTGAGTTTGTCTCATTCATTTGGTCTCTCGACAATGAGCGCCATTCACGAACACGGAGATCGAACTCATGGCTTTGGCGCACACCCTCGGATTCCCCCGCATCGGCCGCGACCGCGAGCTGAAGAAAGCCCTGGAAGCCTACTGGAAGGGCGAACTGGACGAAGCCGGCCTGCGCGAGACCGGCCGCGCCCTGCGCGCCGCGCATTGGCAGGTACAGCGTGACGCCGGTATCGAGCTGCTGCCGGTGGGTGACTTCGCCTGGTACGACCAGGTGCTCACCCACTCGCTGACCGTCGGCGTGATCCCCGAGCGCTTCCGCCCGGCCGATGGCAAGGCCACCCTGGAGACCCTGTTCGCCATGGCACGTGGCGTGTCCCGTTCCTGCTGCGGCGGCGGTGCCCAGGCGCAGGAAATGACCAAGTGGTTCGATACCAACTACCACTACCTGGTGCCGGAGTTCAGCCGCGATCAACGCTTCCAATTGAGCTGGGAGCAGCTCTTCGAAGAAGTGGCCGAAGCTCAGGCGCTGGGGCACAAGGTCAAGCCGGTGCTGCTCGGCCCGCTCACCTACCTCTGGCTCGGCAAGGCCAAGGGCGAGGCGTTCGACAAGCTGGAACTGCTCGACCGCCTGCTGCCGCTCTACGGCGAAATCCTCGGTCGGCTGGCGGCCCAGGGGGTGGAGTGGGTGCAGATCGACGAGCCGATCCTGGTGCTGGATCTGCCGCAAGCCTGGCGCAGCGCGTTCGAACGCGCCTACCACCTGCTGCAGTACGCGCCGCTGAAGAAACTGGTCGCCACCTACTTCGGCGGCCTGGGCGACAACCTCGGCCTGGCGGTGAGCCTGCCGGTGGATGGCCTGCACATCGATCTGGTACGCGGCCCGGAACAACTGACCGCGGTGGTCGACCGCCTGCCGTCGTACAAGGTGCTGTCCCTCGGTGTGGTGAACGGCCGCAACGTCTGGCGCTGCGATCTGGAGCAGGCGCTGCTACCGTTGCGCCTGGCCGCCGAGCGTTTCGCCGAACGGCTCTGGGTGGCGCCGTCCTGCTCGCTGCTGCACAGCCCGGTGGACCTCGCCCGGGAGGACCAGCTGGACGACGAGCTGCGCAGTTGGCTGGCTTTCGCCGTGCAGAAATGCGCCGAAGTGGCGCTGCTGGCCCGTGCGGTCGACGAGCCGGATGCCGTCGAAGTGCGTGCCGCCCTGGCCTACAACCGTGGCGTGCAGGACAGCCGACGGCAGTCGCCGCGCATCCACAAACCGAACGTACAGGCACGACTGGCGGCGGTAACGCCGGCCGACAGCCGTCGCGCGGCGCCGTTCGCCGAACGTATCGGTAAGCAGCGGGCGCATCTCGACCTGCCGGCGTTCCCCACCACCACCATCGGCTCCTTCCCGCAGACCGCGGCGATCCGCCAGGCGCGCCAGGCCTTCAAGCAGGGCACTCTGGACGAAGCGGGATACCGCGCCGCGATGCAGGCGGAAATCCGCGAGGCGGTGGCCTTCCAGGAGCGCATCGGTCTGGATGTGCTGGTACATGGCGAGGCCGAGCGCAACGACATGGTCGAGTACTTCGCCGAGCAACTGGACGGCTATGCCTTCACCCGCTTCGGCTGGGTGCAGAGCTACGGTTCGCGCTGCGTCAAACCGGCGGTTATCTACGGCGACATCAGCCGTCCGGCGCCGATGACCGTCGAATGGATACGCTATGCCCAGAGCCTGACCGACAAGCCGATGAAAGGCATGCTGACCGGTCCGGTGACCATGCTGATGTGGTCGTTCCCCCGCGACGACGTACCGCGCGACGTACAGGCGCGGCAACTGGCTCTGGCGATTCGCGACGAGGTGCAGGACCTGGAGGCCGCCGGGATACGCATCGTGCAAATCGACGAAGCGGCTTTCCGCGAGGGCCTGCCGTTGCGCCAGGCCGACTGGGGCCCGTACCTGGACTGGGCGGTGGACGCGTTCCGCCTGTGCAGCTCCGGCGTACGTGACGAGACGCAGGTCCACACCCATATGTGCTACAGCGAGTTCAACGACGTGATCGAGGCGATCGCCGCTATGGATGCGGATGTGATCACCATCGAGACCTCGCGCTCGCAGATGGAGCTGCTGGAGGCCTTCGAAGGATTCGCCTACCCCAACGAGATCGGGCCGGGTGTGTATGACATCCACTCGCCGCGTGTGCCGGACAGTGCGGAGATGGTCGCGCTGCTGGAAAAGGCCGCCGAACGCATCCCCGCCGAGCGCCTGTGGGTCAACCCGGATTGCGGCCTGAAGACCCGTGGCTGGGCGGAAACCGAAGCGGCATTGGCCAATATGGTGGCAGCGGCCCGTCAACTGCGGGTACGCAAGGTCGAGGCGGCCTGACGCTTGGAGCACATCGCAGGGGGGACCCCTCCTGCGAGCCTCCGTCTGGGTAATCTTCATTAAACTGTCATGCTTTTGTGGCAGCGCGAGCGAACGGAAGTCATCAGAATCGCGGTCAACTGGGGTTCTGCATTCTGGTGTTTTCGATGATGCGTGTGCTGCTGCTTCTGGCCGCGCTGCTGTGCGGCCTGCCGACCTTGGCGGCTTCTCGTTGCGATGTCCGTGTACCCACCGAAACGGTGAGCCTGGGCGACGTGCGCCTGGCCTACCAGAGCATCGGCCAGGCGACCGATCCGGCCCTGCTGCTGGTTATGGGCTTGGGCGGCCAATTGATCCATTGGCCCGACGAAGTGGTTGCGCGCCTGTGTGAGCAAGGCTTCCGGGTGATCCGTTTCGATAACCGCGACGTTGGCCTTTCCGCCTGGACGCACGGCGCGCCGACCATCAACCTGACCTACGAAGTGCTGCGCTATCGCCTGGGCTTCCCGGTCAGCGCGCCGTACCGCTTGAGCGACATGGCCGGCGATGCCCTGCACCTGATGGACCGCCTGGGTATCCAGCGCTTCCACGTCCTGGGCGCGAGCATGGGCGGGATGATCGCACAGCATATGGCCGATCAGGCACCGGAGCGCCTGCAAAGCCTGACCCTGATCATGACCAGTTCCGGCGCCCAAGGCCTGCCGGCACCGAGCCAGGCGCTGCTGCAACTCCTCGCCCGCCGCGAAGCGCCCAGCCGCGAAGTGGCCATCGAACAGCAGGCCGACCTGCTCGCCGCGCTCGGCAGCCCCGAGGTCAGCGACGACCGGGCTCTGTTGCTGCAACAGGCGGCCCAGGCCTATGACCGGGCGTTCAACCCCGAAGGCGTCCAACGCCAGTTGCTCGCCATCCTCGCCGAACCCAGCCGGGTCGAATTGCTGAACCGGCTGCGCGTGCCGACCCTGGTGGTGCACGGCACCGCCGACCCGCTATTGCCGGTCATGCACGGCGTCCACGTCGCCGCGCACATCAAGGGTGCCGAACTCAAACTGATCCCCGGCCTGGCCCACCGCTTCCAGGAAGCCTTCAAGGAGCCGTTGCTGGCGGCGGTGTTGCCGTATCTGAACGCGCATCGGCAGGCGGTGGGGTTGGCGCGGTTGTAGTTGAGGTGAGGAGTTATGAGTGAGGAGTGCAGTCCCTCACCCCTCACGCTTTACCCCTTACTCCTTCAAGCCGCATCCACCCGCGGATGGTCCGGGCGTTCGCGCAGGTACTGTTCCAGGCGCACCTGTTGCGATGGGGTGAGGAACAGGCCGAGCTTGGTGCGGCGCCAGAGGATGTCGTCGCTCTCCATTGCCCATTCTTCCTGGCACAGGTATTCCACTTCCCGTGCATAGAGCCCGCCGCCCAGGTGTTCGCCGAGGTCGGCGATGCCGTGGGCGCCTTCCAGCAGGCGCCAGGCGCGGCTGCCGTAGGTGCTGGCCCAGCGCAGGGCGAGGCTGTTGGGCAGCCAGCCGAACTGGTTGCACAGGGCGTCGGCCAGCACCGCCGGGCTTTCCAGTTGCTCGCCGCCGGGCAGCGGTGCGCTGGCTGTCCAGCTCGGTTTCATGTTCGGGAAGTACGGAGCGAGCTGGCCCATGGCGGACTCGGCCAGCTTGCGGTAGGTGGTCAGCTTGCCGCCGAACACCGACAGCAGCGGCGCTTCGCCAGGATGGGCGGACAGCGCCAGGGTGTAGTCGCGGGTGATCGCCGAGGGTTCGTCGGATTCGTCGTCGCACAGCGGGCGGACACCGGCGTAGGTGTGCAGGATGTCACCGCGGCCCAACTGCTTTTTGAAGTGGGCGTTGACCACCGACAGCAGGTAGTCGATTTCTTCGTCGCTGATCTTCACCTCGCCCGGATCGCCCTGGTATTCCCGGTCGGTGGTGCCGATCAGGGTGAAGCGATCCAGGTAGGGAATGGCGAAGACGATGCGGCGGTCTTCGTTCTGCAGGATGAAGGCGTGATCGGCGTCGAACAGCTTGGGCACGATGATGTGGCTGCCCTGGATCAGGCGGATGCCATACGGCGACTGCTGCTTGAGGTCGTCCTTGATGAAACGCGCCACCCAGGGGCCGGCGGCGTTCACCAGTGCCTTGGCGTGGATCGAGAAGAGGGTGCCGTCGGCGCGTTCCAGATGCACGTGCCACAGGCCCTTGCTGCGGCGCGCGCGGATGCAGCGGGTGCGGGTGTGTACGTGAGCGCCCTTGTCGCGGGCGGCCATGGCGTTCAGTACCACCAGGCGGGCGTCATCGACCCAGCAGTCGGAATATTCGAAACCGCGGGTAATTTCGGCTTTCAGCGGGCTGCCGGCGCCAAAGCGCAGGGAGCGGGAGCCGGGCAGTTTCTCGCGTTTGCCCAAGTGATCGTAGAGAAACAGGCCGGCGCGGATCATCCAGGCCGGGCGCAGATGCGGGCGATGCGGCAGTACGAAACGCAGCGGCTTGACGATGTGCGGCGCCTTGGCCAGCAGCACTTCGCGTTCGGCGAGGGCTTCGCGCACCAGGCGGAATTCGTAGTGTTCGAGATAGCGCAGCCCACCGTGGATCAGCTTGCTGCTGGCGGAGGAGGTGTGTCGGGCCAGGTCGTCCTTTTCGCAGAGGAACACCGACAGGCCGCGCCCCGCAGCGTCGGCGGCGATACCCGCACCATTGATGCCGCCGCCGATGACGGCGAGATCGTAGACTTCGGAAAGGGGCGGGGTCTGCTTTTGAGTCATGAGCGCGGCACCTTTTAGTCGAAAGTGAACTTTCGAATGTTCATTTTCGAAAAATGCTAGTCGAATGCGCGTAGCTTGACCAGCCCGGAGTGCGGTTTCGCGCCGAACGGCCGTTCAGAGATGGGGTTCCGGTAGGAGCGAATTCATTCGCGATTGGGAGCCCAGCGGCACTCTGTTATCGCGAATGAATTCCCTCCCACAGGATGCAGGCAGGCTCGGATTCGTAGCCCGGATAAGCGAAGCGCAATCCGGGATCGCGTTGTCCCGGATTGCGCCAAGGCTTATCCGGGCTGCAGGGGCGGTGTGAAACTGGATCTTCTAAGGAAAATGAATTCGCCCCTACAGCGTGGGTCCGGTCTTAGAAGAGGTCTATCACACCACGTCGAGGTGAACCTTGTGCTCGGCCAGCAGACGGGTGAGCGGGGCGGGTGGGGCGTGGTCGGTGAAGACATGGTCTACCAAGGTGATGGACCCCAGACGTACCACGGCGTTGCGGCCGAACTTGCTGGAGTCGGCGGCGAGGAAAACCTGCCGGGCGTTCTCGATGATCGCTTGGGAGACGCGCACTTCCTGATAGTCGAAGTCCAGCAGGCTGCCGTCTTCGTCGATACCGCTGATGCCCACCAGGGCGTAGTCCACCTTGAACTGATGGATGAAGTCCACCGCCGCCTGCCCGACGATGCCGCCGTCGCTGCGTACCGTACCGCCAGCCACCAGCACCTCGAAATCCTCCTTGGCGCTGAGCTGGGCGGCCACGTGCAGGTTGTTGGTGATCACCTTCAGGCCCTTGTGGTTGAGCAGGGCGCGGGCGATCGCTTCGGTGGTGGTGCCGATGTTGATGAACAGCGACGCCTGGTTGGGGATCACCGCGGCGATGGCTTCGGCGATGCGCTGCTTTTCGTCGCGCATCTGTCCGGCGCGCATGCCGTAGGCGGTGTTCTGGATGCTCGAGGCTTCGCTCGCCGCGCCGCCATGGGTGCGGCGCAACAGACCCAGTTCGGCCAGTTGGTTGATGTCGCGACGAATGGTCTGGGGAGTGACGGCGAAGGCTTGGGCCAGTTCATCGATGCTGACGTAACCGCGTTCGCGGGCCAGTTCGAGAATATTCTGTTGGCGGGGCGCTAGGCTCATAGAGGCTCCTTGGAGTGGCCGCATTATAGCGAGGAGCTGTCGCCTGGCGACTTTTCGGCTAAGGTACGCGGATTCGCCGTCGGATTTTCACATTCGAACATGACTCCAGCCATCGATCTTCTGAAGAAAGCCCGCGCGGAGCACCGCGTGCATAGCTATACCCATGATCCCAAGGCCGCCTCCTACGGCCTGGAAGCCGCCGAGAAGCTCGGCCTCGACCCGGCCCGGGTGTTCAAGACGCTGCTCGCCGCGACCGAAAAGGGCGAGCTGCTGGTGGCGGTGGTGCCGGTGGCCGGCACGCTCGATCTCAAGGCGCTGGCCCAGGCCGCCGGGGCGAAGAAGGCCGATATGGCCGATCCGAACGCCGCGCAGCGCGCCACCGGTTATCTGGTGGGCGGTATCAGCCCGCTGGGCCAGAAGAAGCGCCTGCGTACCTTCATCGACGAAACCGCCCGGCAGCACCCCACCGTCTTCGTCAGCGCCGGCCGGCGCGGGCTGGAGGTGGAGTTGTCCGCCGAGCTGCTGGCACAGCATACCCAGGCCCGGTTCGCCGCCATCGGGCGCGACTGAGGCTCTCTCTTCCTAGAACAATAAGGACGCTCCCATGGCTCAGCATCTACTCGCCATCGACCAAGGCACCACCAGTAGCCGCGCCATTGTCTTCAGTGCCGAAGGCAGGCCCGTGGCCCGGGCTCAGCAGGAATTCCGCCAGTATTTCCCGAACGACGGCTGGGTCGAGCACGACGGCGAGGAAATCTGGCAATCGACCCTGGATGTCTGCCGCGAGGCGCTGCGCCAGAGCGGGCTGGAAGCCGGGGACATCGCCGCCATCGGCATCACCAATCAGCGCGAGACGACCCTGGTGTGGGACGCACGGACCGGCGAACCGATCCATAACGCCATCGTCTGGCAGGACCGCCGCACCGCCGACTATTGTGCCAAGCTGAAGGCCGAGGGCCACGAGCCGATGGTCAGCGAGCGCAGCGGCCTGCTGATCGACCCGTATTTTTCCGCCACCAAGCTGCGTTGGATCTTGGAGAGTGTGCCGGGCGCACGTGAGCGTGCCGAGCGGGGCGAACTGCGCTTCGGCACCGTCGACAGCTTCTTGCTGTGGCGCCTGACCGGCGGCACGTCGCACAAGACCGACGCCGCCAACGCCTCGCGGACCCTGTTGTTCAACATCCACACCCAGCAATGGGACGAAGAACTGCTGGCACTGTTCGATATCCCCGCCAGCCTGTTGCCGGAGGTGCTCGACTGCGCCGCCGACTTCGGTACCTGCGTGCCCGACCTGCTCGGTGCACCGATTCCGGTGCTGGGCATGGCCGGTGACCAACAGGCCGCGCTGGTCGGTCAGGCGTGCTTCCAGCCGGGCATGGTGAAGAGCACCTACGGCACCGGTTGCTTCATGATCCAGAACACCGGCGACACGCCGGTCACCTCGAAGAACCGCCTGCTGACCACGGTGGGCTACCGCCTGAACGGCAAGGTCACCTACGCGGTGGAGGGCAGCATTTTCGTCGCCGGCGCGGCGGTGCAGTGGCTGCGCGACGGCATCAAATTGATCAGCCATGCCCACGAGACCGAGGCGCTGGCGGTGCAGACCGGCGATGCCTGCGGCGTCTATTTAGTGCCGGCATTCACCGGGTTGGGTGCGCCCTACTGGGATCCGAAAGCGCGCGGCGCCATCTTCGGCCTGACCCGCGACACGGGGATCAAGGAAATCGTCACCGCCGGGCTGCAATCGGTCTGCTACCAGACCCGCGACCTGCTCGAGGCCATGCGCCAGGACGGCGCCGCGGCACCCAGCGCATTGCGGGTGGACGGCGGCATGGTGGTGAACAACTGGGTGATGCAGTTCCTCGCCGATATCCTCGGCGTGCCGGTAGAGCGCCCGGAAGTCACCGAGACGACCGCCCTTGGCGTGGCCTACCTGGCCGGTTTGCAGGCGGGAATCTACCGCGACCTGGAGGAGATTGCCGGCCATTGGCATCGCGAACAGCGCTTCGAGCCGAAGATGGCCGACGAGCAGCGAGCCAAGCTCTATCTGGGCTGGCTGAATGCTGTGCAGCGGGTGCGTAGCGAGGGCTAAGCGTAACGGCATTTGTGGGAGCGAATTCATTCGCGAAGAATGAGCGCCCCCACAAAAGATGGATTAGAAGCGGATGCGGCCGGTGAAGGCGTCCTTGAGCATCACCCAGTCGCCCATGAAGCTGTACAGCGGATACTTGAAGGTGGCGGGGCGGTTCTTCTCGAAGACGAAATGGCCGACCCAGGCGAAGCCATAGCCGGCGAACGGGATGGCCAACAGCCACAGCCACTGTTGGGTGCCAATGGCATAGGCGAGGATGGCCAGCACCAGCAGGCTGCCCACGTAGTGCAGGCGGCGGCAGACAGGGTGGCTGTGCTCCTGCAAGTAGTACGGATAGAAGTCGGCAAAGCGGGTGTAGCGATCGGTGGTTTCGTGGCTCATGGCGTACCTCCTGTCATTGTGGGACGGAGTGTAGGGCGACTGTCTTCCGAAGCCAGTGACATTAGGTGCCAGTTTAGTATCCTTCCCCGCCAGGCCGCGCTCCGTTCGCGCGGAGGACAGAACAAGAAGACGCCATGAGCGAACGTACCACCTCCTCGAGCTGGGCCCTGGGCATCGTCCAGGCGCTGGAAATGGGCGGTGTCGATTGCCGACGCCTGTTCACCGAACTGGACCTCGACTATGCCGCGCTGGAAGATTCCGATGCCCGCTTCCCGCAGGATGGCATGACCCGTCTGTGGCGCCGGGCGGTGGAACTGTCCGGCAACCCGGCGATCGGCCTGAACATGGCCAAGGTGGTGCGACCGGCGTCGTTTCATGTGGTTGGCTACGCCTTGATGTCCAGCCGTACCCTGAAGGAGGGGTTCGCCCGGCTGGTGCGCTACCAGCGGATCATTGCCGAAGGCGCCGACCTGAGCTTCCGTCCGCTTCCCGATGCCTACGCGCTGGTGCTGGCGATCCATGGCGACCGCCTGCCGCCGGCCCGGCAGAGCGCCGAGGCCTCGCTGGCCTATGCGCTGGCCTTCTGCCGCTGGCTCACCGGGCGCCCGATCAGACCGTTGCAGATCGATTTCCAGGGCGGTCCCCCGGAGGATCTACAGCCCTACCAGCAGGTTTTCCAGGCGCCGCTGCGTTTCAACGCGGAACACTACGCACTGCTGTTCGAGCGGGCCGACATGGAAACGCCGCTGCCGACCGCCAACGAGTCGCTGGCGCAGTTGCACGACCGTTTCGCCGGAGAATACCTGGCGCGCTTCTCGGAAAGCCGGGTGACGCATCAGGCGCGGCAGGTGCTCTGCCGCCTGCTACCCCAGGGCGAGCCCAAGCGCGAAGCGGTGGCGCAGACGTTGCATCTATCCCAGAGAACCTTGCAGCGGCGCTTGCAGGAGGAGGGGACGAGCTTCCAGCAATTGCTCGACGACACCCGTCGCGAACTGGCCGGGCAGTATCTGGCCCAGCCGAACCTGACGCTGCTGGAGATCGCTTACCTGCTGGGCTTTGCCGACCCGAGCAACTTCTTCCGCGCCTTCCGCCGTTGGTTCGACGTCACGCCGGGGGAATACCGGGCCCGGCTGTGAGGTGGGAGTCGAAAGATCAGTGGCGCCAGAACGCCGGGGTCATCAGGACCAGCACGGTGATGATTTCCAGGCGGCCGAGCAGCATGCCGGCGGACAGCAGCCATTTGGCGGCATCCGGCAGGCTGGAGAAGTTGCCGGCCGGGCCGACGATCGGGCCGAGGCCGGGGCCCACGTTGCACACCGCGGTGGCGGCTGAGGTCAGGGCGGTCATCATGTCCAGGCCGAGCAGCGCCAGCGCCAGCGCCAGGGCTCCGATGGTGATGGTGAAGAAGAACGAGAAGGTCAGGATCGAGCGGACGATTTCTTCGTCGAGATTGTGCCCGTTGTACTGCTGCTTGATCACCGCCCGCGGGTGCACCAGTTGCTGGAGGTTGGCACGCAGCAGGGCATAGGCGACCTGGAAGCGGAAAATCTTCAAGCCGCCGGATGTGGAGCCGGAGCAGCCGCCGACGAAGGTCAGGTAGAAGAACGCCATGATCGCGAAATCGCCCCAGAGCGTGTAGTCGCCCAAGGCATAGCCGGTGGTGGTGACCACCGAGACCACGTTCAGCGAGACGATGCGCAAGGCATCGAGGAACACGTAGTCCGAGTGCGTCCACAGCCAGATGGCGAAGAGCAGGCAGGTGAGGCCGAGCATGGCCATGAAGCCACGCACCTGCTGATCCTTCACCAGCGCATAGCGGTTGCCGCGCAGGGTGGAGACCATGAGGATGAACGGCAAGCCCCCAAGCAGCATGAAGACGATGGCGACCCAGTGCGCAGCCGGGCTGAAGTTGGCCATGGAGCTGTCGGAGGTGGAATAGCCGCCGGTGGAGATAGTGGTCATCGCGTGGTTGATCGCTTCGAACGGCGTCATGCCACTGAGCCAAAAGAACAAGGTGCAGAGCAGCGTGAGCCCCACATAGACGAACAGGATCGACTTGGCCACCACGTGGGAGCGCGGCAGTGCCTTTTCCGACCAGTCCGAGGATTCGGTTTGGAACAGCCGCATCCCGCCGACGCGCAGCAGCGGCAGGACCGCCACCGCCATGCCGATGAAGCCGATACCGCCCAGCCATTGCAGCATCGAGCGCCACATCAGCAGGCCGGGCGAGGCGTGGTCGAGGCCGCTCAGCACGGTCGAGCCGGTGGTGGTGATGCCGGACATGGTCTCGAAAAAGGCGTCGGTGTAGCTGATGTGGTGGATCAGCACCATCGGCAGGGCGGCGAACATGCAGACCACCAGCCAACTGGCGGTGGTCAGCATGTACATGTCGCGCGGGCGTAGTTGGATGTGTTCCGGGCGGCCCGGAATCACCAGGGCGAGGCCGCCGATGAAGGTGGCCAGGCTGGACCAGAGGAAGGCGTTGAGGTCGTCGGTGCGCTCGAACAGCAGCAGGGTCAGCATGGGAATGACCATGCTGATGGCCAGGGTGATGAGGAAGATGCCGAGAATAAAACCGATGATGCGCAGCGTCGGCAGAGCCATGTGTCGGTCTCGAAGATAAAGGGCGCCATTTTACCCGTGCAGGTAAGGCTGTAAACCTGCGACGGGGTGGGCTTCACAAGTCCACGGCGATGCTTAGAATAGCCCTCCGGTGCCGGCCCATGCCGGTTTTCGAGTACCTCCCCGATCATGTCCACCGATAATCCCTGCTTGACGTGCGGCGCCTGCTGCGCGCACTTCCGTGTGTCTTTCTTCTGGGGCGAGTGTTGTTCCTCGGGAGGCCAGGTTCCCGATGACCTGGTGGTTCAAGTGAGTCCCTACCATGTGGCGATGCGCGGCACGGAGAGCAAGCCGGCGCGTTGCGTCGGGTTGCTCGGCGACGTGGGGGGCGGCGTCCGCTGTACGCTCTATGAACAGCGCTCCAGCACCTGCCGGGAATTCGAGGCGTCGTGGGTCGACGGGGCGCACAACCCCAACTGCGATGCGGCTCGCGCTGCCCATGGCCTGCCGCCCTTGACGCCGCCGCTGCAGCCGGACATGGCGCCAGAACGGGTGGCCTGATTGGCTTCGTCTGAGGACATTCTTGTCGCCAGGCCCTAGACTCCCTTTTTTCTTCAGATTTCCGGAGGTGGCCGATGGAGGCTCTCGATGTTCTGCTCAAGCGTGTTTCCGTGGCTCGGCTGGCCGAGCCCGCGCCAACGGCGGAACAGCGTGAACTCTTGTTCCGCGCGGCCATGCGTGCGCCTGATCATGGTCAGTTGCGGCCCTGGCGTTTCCTGACCATCGAGGGCGATACCCGCGAACGCCTCGGCGAGCTGTTCGCCCGGGTGGTGACGGAGCGGGACGGCGATGGGGTCAAGCCGGAGGCCCTGAACAAGGCCCGCCAGATGCCGTTGCGCGCGCCCCTGGTAGTGGCTGTGGTCGCCCATCTCCAGGCGCATCCGAAAGTCCCCGAACTGGAACAGATGCTGGCGGTTGGCTGTGCGGCCCATGGCATGCTGCTGGCGGCCCATGCACTGGGTATCGGTGCCATGTGGCGTACCGGCGAGCTGGCATATGACCCGCGCGTGGCGTCGGGCCTTGGGCTGGATGCCAACGAGCGGGTGCTCGGCTTCCTGTATCTCGGTACGCCGGTAGGGGATTTGCGCACTCCGCCGGAGCTGGATGCATCGGCGTTCGTGAGCGCCTGGAACGGCTGATTCGGTGCGGGCTTTACCGGTGGGGAATGAATTCGCTCCTGCGGGTGAGGCGTTATTCCCCCTGGACGGGAAGCGAAGGTATCTCCAGTGTCGCGATGAATCCGCCGTCGGGATGATTGGTCAGGTGCAGGCTGCCGCCGTGTCGTTCGGCGGCGCGGCGGGCGATGGCCAGGCCCAGTCCGTGTCCGGGTGCTGTTTGTCCCGGTGCTCGGAAGAAGGGCTCGCCGAGCTGTTGCAGGTGCTCTTCCGCCACTCCCGGTCCATGGTCGCGAACGCTCAATCGGACGTTACCATCCTCTCTCCAGGCTCGTAATTCGATGGGCTGCCCGGCCGGATTGAAGCGCAGGGCGTTGCGCAAGAGGTTATCCAGGGCGCGCTCCAGCATATCCGGCCAACCCTGCAGGTTGAGGCCGCTTTCCACATCGATACGAATATCCTGCTCCGGTGCGCTGAGCTGGGCATCCGCCTTCAGGCTGCCGAGCAGGGCGGCGATATCGATCGGGTGGGCGGCGCCGGGATCGGCATCCAGGCGGGCCAGGGCGAGGATTTCGGCGATCAGTGCCTCGAGGCGGTCGCATTCCTGGGTCAGGCGCGGCCAGAGCTGTTCCCGCTCGTCCGCTGCGGCGCGTTCGGCCAGCGCCAGTGCGATGCGCAGGCGCGCCAGAGGCGAGCGCAGCTCGTGGGAGACGTCGCGCAGCAACTGGCGCTGGCTGCCGATCAGGCTTTGCAGGCGTGCGCCCATGCGGTTGAAGTCGCGGGCCAGGACGCCGAACTCGTCGCGACGATTCGCCAGGCGCGCCAGCGTGTGTTGCTGGTAGGCGGTCTGGCCGAGGTCGTGCACCGCGCCACGCAGCCGGTTCAGCGGGCGGGTGATGGACAGTGTCAGGAACAGACTGAACAGCGCCAGCACCACCAGGGCGATCCCAAGGGCGCTGACTGGCCAGAGCAGGCTGCCTCGGTGCCAGGCGTCCAGCTCGGGATGGGGAATGCGGTAGATGAACAGGTAGGTTTCGCCGCTGGTCGGGCTGCGGTATTCCGCGGTCAGGCGACGCCAGGGCAGGCGGCGGTCATTGTTGCGGGCTTCGAAGGCGGCGGCGCGTGGCGGGAAGGTGCCGCGAACCACCGGCTGGCCATTCTCACCGAGCACTTGGACGTCGATCCGGTAGCGGAACTTGCGTTGTTCGAGGAAGCCCTGTGCGGCCCATTCGCCTTCGCTTTCGTAAAGGCGCGTCCAGTCTTCGGCGATGTCTTTCAGGCCGGGATGGCGGCTGAGAATCCAGGCGTCCTGATTTAGTGCATGGCCAAGCAGGATGGACAGCCCGGCGACCAGGGCGATGGCCAGCCAGAAGCTGGCGAAGATGCGCCAGAACAGTGAACGCACGGAAGCTCCTCGAAGGGAAAAGCCCATCGGGCCGAGGCCGGATGGGCATGGTCGAACGATTGCCGCCCGCAGCGGCGGGCGGCCATGAGTTTACTGCGCTTTCTTGGCGTCGCGTTCGGCTTTCCAGGCTTCGAACTCGGTGCGTTCCGCGCGGCGTGCTTCCATTTCTTTCAGGGATTCGTCGAAGGCCTTCTGTTGCTCGGGCTTGAGCAGGGCGCGCATGGCGTCCTGGTTCTTCTTCCTGGCGACGGCGATTTCATCTTCCATGGCCTTCTTGTCGGCGGCCGGCAGCTTGTCCAGGTAGCGCTGGGTGATGTCATGGCGGCTCTTCATCTGCTCGCCCATGAGTTTGCGGAATTCGCGGTGCTGTTCCTTGGTCAGGTCCAGGTCCTTGAACATCATGGCCGCGCCTTTGCCGTGGCCTCCCGGCATACCGTCGCGGCAGGGGCCGCCTTCGGGCATCGCCAGTGCGATGGCCGGCAGGCTGGCGGCGAACAGAAGGGCGATGAGTGTCTTGCGCATGGGTATCTCCTTGTCTCGATTCCGGCCGGTTGCCGGATGAGCCCAGTCTAGGGACTGCAAGGTCAAGAGCGGTCAGACAAGGGTAAAGGCTTGGTAAAGGCCATGTGAGCGAAAGCCGCGAGCCAGAGCGTCGCGGCTTTCCGACGAAGCGGTCAGACGCTGTAGTAGTAGCCCCGGCTGCGCAGCGCGAGGATGCGCGGGCGACCATCCGGGTGCGGGCCGAGCTTTTTGCGCAGGTTGCTGACATGCATGTCGAGGCTGCGGTCATAGAGGGTCAGCTTGCGGCCGAGCGCCAGTTGCGCCAGCTCCTGTTTGTCCACCGGTTCGCCGGGATGACGCAACAGGGCTTCGAGCAGGCGGCTTTCGGACAGCGTCAGGCTCACTTCGTGGTCGCCGACGGTGGCGACGCCGCGGGCCGGGCTGTACGTCAGGTCGCCCAGCGCCTGCTGGCTGGGTGTGGCGGCGGGCAGGCTGCGGCGCAGCACGGCACGCAGACGGGCGGTCAGCTCGCGTGGGTCGCAGGGCTTGGCCAGGTAGTCGTCGGCACCCAGTTCGAGGCCGAGGATGCGGTCGAGCGGTTCGCCGCGCGCGGACAGCATCAGCACCGGCAGGTCCGGGTAATCGCTGCGCAGTTGCTTGAGCAGGCTCAGGCCGCTGCCATCCGGCAGCATCACGTCGAGCACGACGGCGGAGGGTGTGCGCTCGGCCAGCGCGGCGCGGGCGCTGCTTCCGTCATGGCAGGCACGGACCTGGAAGCCTTCCTGGCTCAGCCAGCTCACCAGCAGCTCGCAAAGCTCCTGGTCATCGTCGATCAGCAGCAGTTCGCTCATAAGGTCAGTTGATCCATTCACGACGGGAACGGCGACGGCCTCGCAGCAGGGCGCCGAGAATCACGCCACCGAGGGCGATACCGCTGCCGATGACGAGCCAGCGCTGCCGTTCGTCGAGCAAGGGGGGCGGTTGCTGGGCCTGGGCTTCTTTCAGTTGCAGGCGCAAACGCTGGTTTTCCTGGCGCAGGCGGGCGAGCTGGCTGCTTTCGCGTTCGCTGATAGTCGCTTCGAGTTCCTGGCGCAGACGCTCGCTTTCGGCCAGGCGCTGTTCGAGTTCGTCGACCAGCGCCTCCGCTGCGGTGGCGGCGGCCAAGGGTGGATTGCTGGCAGCCGGTGCGGGTGGGGTTTCCTCCGCCCAGAGCAACGGGCTGCCAAGCAGTAGAACGAACGAGATTGACAGAGAAGCGTGGCGCATCGGACGGAGCTCCTTATGCCGTGCGGCGGACCGGCTTCCTGTTAAGGAAAGACCTGCTTGAAGGGTTTCACCAGCACATTGGCATAGACGCCGGCTGCCCGGTAGGGATCGGCGTCGGCCCAGTCCTTGGCCGCCTGGAGGGAATCGAACTCGGCGACGATCAGGCTGCCGGTGAAACCGGCGGCGCCCGGGTCGTTGCTGTCCACGGCCGGGTGCGGGCCGGCGAGAACCAGGCGGCCTTCGCTTTTCATTTGCTCCAGGCGCGCGAGATGGGCCGGGCGGGCCGCGAGGCGGTTGTCGAGGGAGTTTTCCACGTCGGTGGCGATGATGGCGTAGAGCATGTCATTCCTTTGTTTCGGCTGTCGGTTTGGGATCGACGTCATGGGCGTGGCGGGCCAGGAAAATGCCCTGGCCGACGAGGAACAGGACGGTCATGCCCAGGCTGCCGAACACCTTGAAGTCGACCCAGATGCTGGGAAAGGTAAAGGCAACGAACAGATTGGCAAAGCCGCAGATCAAAAAGAAAACGACCCAGGCCAGGTTCAGGCGGGTCCAAATATGTGCTGGGAGACCGATCGCATGGCCCATGGCGCGCTGGATCAGCGGTTTGTCGCCGATGAAGTGGCTGGCGGCGAAGGCCAGGGCGAACAGCCAGTTGACCACCGGGGCTTTCCACTTGAGGAAGGTTTCGCTGTGGAAGGCCAGGGTCAGTCCACCGAACAGCAGGCAGGCGACCAAGGTGAGCCATTGGCCCTTTTCCAGCTTGCGCTGCAATACCAGGAGCGTGCCGTAGACCACCACGGAGGCGGCGATCAGGACGGCGGTGGCGCTGAAAATGCCGCCGAGGGTGAAAGCCTGGCCGGCGAACTCTACGGCGCGGGGTTCGAGTTTGTAGACGATGAAGAAGAGGATCAGCGGGATGAAATCGATGAATTGTTTCACAACGGCAGCCAGAAGCGGGATGTAGCGGCATAATAACAAACATCATCCCCCGCGAAAGCCGACCACCATGCAAGTCGATCTGCACTGCCACAGCACCGCTTCAGACGGCGCCCTCGCGCCCGCCGAGGTGGTGGCGCGCGCCCATGCACGGGGCGTCCGCCTGTTGGCGCTGACCGATCACGACACCCTGGAGGGCATCGCCGAGGCGCGTGCCGCTGCGGTGAAGCTGGGTATGCAACTGGTGAACGGCATCGAACTTTCCAGTACCTGGGGTGGAGCGACCATCCACGTGCTCGGCTACGCTTTCTCCGAGGAGGCGCCGGTCTTGCGCCGGGCCATCGCGGACCTTCACGACGGCCGCTGGCAACGCGCCGAGGAAATCGGCCGGCGTCTGGCCGCCAAGGGCATGCCGGGGGCGCTGGAAGGCGCGCGGGCGGTGCAGCAGGAGTTGGGCGACAGCGGTAACGCGCCGGCCCGGCCGCACTTCGCCGAGTTCCTGGTGCGGGCCGGTCACGTGACGGATCGCGCCGAGGCGTTTCGCAAGTGGCTGGGTGCGGGGAAGCTGGGCGACGTCAAGCAGCACTGGCCGACCTTGGAGCAGGCGGTCGGTACCCTGGTGGATGCCGGCGCCTGGATCAGCCTGGCGCATCCCTGGCAGTACGATTTCACCCGCAGCAAGCGGCGCAGGCTGGTCGGCGACTTCATTCGTGCCGGCGGGCATGCGCTGGAAGTGGTGAATGGCATGCAACCGGCGGAACAGGTCGGTGGCCTGGCCATACTGGTTCGCGAGTTCGGCCTGCTGGCGACTGTCGGCAGTGATTTCCATGCGCCGGGCGACTGGTCCGAGCTGGGCATGTACCGCCCGTTGCCGGATGACCTGCCGCCCCTCTGGGAGCGCTTCGATCATGTACGCGCTGCAGCTGCCCTCTGAACAGGAAGGTTCCGTGAGTCAATTTTTCCAGGTCCACCCGGAGAACCCCCAGGCACGCCTGATCAAGCAGGCGGTGGAAATCATCAGGGCCGGCGGGGTGGTCATCTATCCCACGGACTCCTGCTACGCTCTCGGCTGCCATATCGGCGACAAGGCTGCGGTCGAGCGCATCCGCCGGTTGCGCCGGCTGGACGAGAAGCACAATTTCACCCTGGTCTGCCGCGACCTGTCGGAGCTGGGGCTGTTCGCCAAGGTGGACACCAGGGCCTTCCGTCTGCTCAAGGCGCATACGCCGGGGCCCTACACTTTTATCCTCAACGCCACCCGCGAGGTGCCGCGCATGCTGTTGCATCCCAAGCGGCGGACCATCGGCCTGCGCGTACCGGGCGAGCCGATCGCTCAGGCACTGCTGGCGGAGCTGGGCGAGCCGCTGATGAGTGTCAGCCTGATCATGCCGGGCGAAGAGCTGCCGATGAGCGATCCCTATGAAATGCGCCAGTTGCTCGAGCATCAGGTCGACCTGATCATCGATGGTGGCTACGGCGGGGTGGCGGCGTCGACGGTGGTCAACCTGGCGGACGGCGAGCCGGAAGTCTTGCGCACGGGGTGCGGCGATCCTGCGCCTTTCCTGGAAGAGGCCTGAGCGACCGGAGGGGAAATCGACCGCCGCCGCCCGTGGGCGGCGGCGTTGCGGGAGCGGTCCGCTATATCAATATTGCGACCAGGATGGCGACCAGCAGGATGATGATGAAGTCCGTTCCGCTGAGCGCGCCACCGGCGGGCAGGGCATCGATCCGCTTGGCCAGCGTGGCGGCTTCCTCGGCGGTCAGGGCATCGACCCGGTTGCGGGCGACGTTGGCCGGTACGTCCATGTCCTGCAGTTTTTTCTCCACGTCGGCGCGACCGAGGAATTCCTTCACTTTTTCACGATCGGCCTGGGCATCCTGCGTCGCGATCACTTCGTCGGTGGAGATCATCGCGGCTTGCGCCGGGGCGGGCAGCAGGACGGCAAGGCAAGCCAGCGCCAGGACTGCGCCGAAGGTCATGAGAAGGTTTTTCATGGGGTGCTCCCGGGTCCGAGAGGGGACCGATTGGACTGTGCATTCCAGACCGTGCGGGCTCCGTGCGGAGTGGCCGGCGCGCGGTGACGGCTCTGCGCCGGGCTTCCCGGACGGGGCCCCGGTCGGTTCCGAGGACTGCCGTGACCTTGAGCAACTACCGAGACGGCAACTCCCTCTCGTTGGACCCGGCGGGCGCTCCGTCGGTTCCTGTCCGGGGTTTGTCGCCGGGACCCCGCCGGCCGTTATACTTCGCCCCCTGTCCGTCAGCCGAAGGAAACCGGTTTGAGCTTTGTCGACTCGCAACGTCGCGTACTGTCCGGGATGCGCCCCAGTGGCCGCCTGCACCTGGGGCATTACCACGGCGTGCTGAAGAACTGGGTCAGGTTGCAGCATGAGTACGAGTGCTTTTTCTGCATCGTCGACTGGCATGCGCTGACCACCGACTACGACGACGTGGGCCTCATCGCCGATCACGTCATGGACATGGCGGTGGACTGGCTGGCCGCAGGCGTCAGCCCGAGTTCGGCGACCCTGTTCATCCAGTCCCAAGTGCCGGAACATGCCGAGCTGCACCTGCTGCTGTCGATGATCTGTCCGCTGAGCTGGCTGGAGCGGGTGCCGTCCTACAAGGAGCAGCAGGAGAACCTGCAGCACAAGGACTTGGGCACCTACGGTTTTCTCGGCTACCCCTTGCTCCAGGCCGCCGATATCCTGCTTTACCGTGCCGGCCTGGTGCCGGTGGGTGCGGACCAGTTGCCCCATGTCGAATTCGCCCGCGAAGTGGCGCGGCGCTTCAATCATCTCTACGGGCGCGAAGCCAATTTCGAGGAGAAGGCCGAAGCGGCGATCCTCAAGCTGGGCAAGAAGACCGCCAAGCTCTACACCAGCCTGCGCAAGGCCTATCAGGAACAGGGCGACAGCGAGGCCCTGGAAACCGCCCAGGCGCTGCTCAAGGAGCAGCAGGCGATTACCTTGAGCGACAAGGAGCGGCTGTTCGGCTACTTGGAGGGGGGCGGCAAGGTTCTGCTGCCGGAGCCGCGCCCGCTGCTCGGTGAAGCACCGAAGGTGCCCGGCCTGGATGGCAGCAAGATGTCCAAGTCGCATGGCAATGTGATCCTTCTGCGCGACACGCCGGAAGAGATCGAGGAAAAGATCCGGCGCATGCCCACCGATACCGCGCGGGTACACCGCAGCGATCCGGGCGAGCCGAGCCGCTGCCCGGTGTGGCAATGGCATGAGGCCTATTCCGACCAGGCGACCTGTGATTGGGTGCAGCAGGGCTGCCGCAGCGCGGGCATCGGCTGCCTCGAATGCAAGGCGCCGTTGATCCAGGCGGTGCAGGAGGAGCTTCAGCCGCTGCGTTTCCGTGCTCTCGACTACGAAGGCAACCCGGACCTGGTGCGCGGCATCCTGGCCGAAGGCGCCGAGCGGGCCCGGGACGCGGCGCGGGAAACGCTGGCTGAGGTGCGTTATGCCATGGGGCTGCATTACCGTTGAGAACCTGCCTACGCTCTGTTGAGCGTAGGCCCTGCTGCGTTAACAACGGGCTGGATCGCCAGCCCGGTCGGAATGCTCATGTACAGCCGTATAGTCGAATGCGACCCCGGCCGCTTCCTCGCCTATTTTTGCTTTGCATGGCTCTAGCTCGCGAGATCGTAAACAGGTTCCGGGCCGGCGCGGCCGGACGCCACGGAGCGGGCTGAAACGCTTCCAGTCAGAGAGGTCACATGCAGGACGAATCCACCGCCGCGGCACCCGCCGGGCAGCATCCCGAGCAGCAGGAACTGCCGTTCGCCCTGGTCTACGGGCAGGCGGTCACCGAGCTGCCGCTGGACCTATACATCCCGCCGGATGCCCTGGAGGTATTCCTCGAAGCCTTCGAGGGCCCGCTTGACCTGCTGCTGTACCTGATCCGCAAGCAGAACATCGACATCCTCGACATTCCGGTGGCGGAGATCACCCGTCAGTACATGGGTTATGTCGAACTGATGAAGTCGGTGCGCCTGGAGCTGGCGGCGGAGTACCTGGTGATGGCCGCCATGCTCGCCGAGATCAAGTCGCGTATGTTGCTGCCGCGTTCCGCCGAGGCCGAGGAAGAAGAGGAAGACCCGCGTGCCGAGCTGATCCGCCGCTTGCAGGAATACGAACGCTTCAAGGCTGCGGCGGAGGGGATCGACCAGTTGCCGCGGGTCGGCCGCGATCTGACCGTACCGCGCCTCGATGCGCCGGAAGCGCGGGCGCGCAAGCTGTTGCCGGAGGTCAGCCTGGAGGAACTGCTGCTCTCCATGGCCGAGGTGCTGCGCCGTGCCGACATGTTCGAAAGCCACCAGGTGACGCGCGAGGCGCTGTCCACCCGCGAGCGCATGAGCGAGGTGCTGGAGCGCTTGAAGGGCGGCGGCTTCGTGCCGTTCGTCCAGTTGTTCCGTGTCGAGGAGGGGCGGCTGGGGGTGGTGGTGACCTTCATGGCGGTGCTCGAACTGATCAAGGAGTCCCTGGTGGAACTGGTGCAGAATGAGCCCTTCGCCCCCATCCATGTGCGGACGCGCACGGAATGACACCGCGCTCTTCGCGAACGAAACGATGATCAGGTAGCCGACACCGTGAACCTTTCCGATCCCCAAGACCTCGCCGGGCTGCTCGAAGCCTTTCTCCTGGCGTCCGGCAAACCCCTATCGCTGGAACGCCTGGGCGAGCTGTTCGAAGAGGCCGAACGGCCCGAGCCGGCGCAGCTCAAGGAAGCCCTGGAGGTGTTGCGGCAGTCCTGCGCGGGGCGCGCCTTCGAGTTGAAGGAAGTCGCCTCCGGCTATCGCCTGCAGGTACGTGAGCGCTTCGCGCCCTGGGTTGGCCGGCTCTGGGAAGAGCGCCCGCAGCGCTATTCCCGCGCGATGCTGGAAACCCTGGCGCTGGTCGCCTACCGCCAGCCGATCACGCGTGGGGAAATCGAGGATATTCGCGGAGTGGCGGTCAACAGCCAGATCGTCAAGACCTTGCAGGAGCGCGAGTGGATTCGCGTGGTGGGTTATCGAGACGTGCCGGGCCGCCCGGCAATGTTCGCCACCACCAAGGCCTTCCTCGATCATTTCAACCTGAAAAGCCTCGACGAGTTGCCACCCCTGGCCGCCTTGCGCGAGCTGGAACCCGAGCCGGCCTTGGCCCTGGATGACGACGCTCCGGTGCCGCCGGGTTTGCAGGCCCGCGCCGATCTGGCCGGGGAAGAGGGAGAGGGCGTGCCGGCCGAACCGCGCGAGGAAACCAGCTTCCGTTCGCTGCTGGCCGAGCTGGACTCCATGGAGCAGGGCCTGAAGATCGACTTCGAGGACATGCCCGTTGCCCATGAAGAGTCCGAGGAGGTGGGCGAGACGGGAGGCGAAGACGTCGCCGAAGCCGCATCCGACGAGCCCGACGAGCGGACCTGAAGGGCCTTCACAGAAATCCGGGACAACGGATTCCCGATTGCGCTGCGCTTATCCTGGCTAAGGTGGATATCGATGCACGCACTGTAGGAGCGAGCTCTGCTCGCGAATGGGCCTGCACAGAAGCTTCGCCAGCAGAGCTGGCTCCTACGGGAACTATCGGGCCTGTAGGAGCGAATTCATTCGCCCAGCGGGGGAGCGTCCCTACGGCATGCCCTGGGGAGCGCCGCGCCCCGCCAAGTAACTGGCGTAGTCCGGAATCCGGCATTCGTGCTCCTGCTCCAGCAAGGCGCTGCTGAGCAGGTAGTCGGCGCTGCTCTCGTTGCAGGCCACGGGAATGTTCCAGACCGCGGCGACGCGCAGCAGGGCCTTGATGTCGGGGTCGTGGGGTTGCGGTTCGAACGGGTCCCAGAAGAACACCAGGATATCCACCCTTCGCTCGGCGATGCGCGCGCCGATCTGCTGGTCGCCGCCGAGCGGGCCACTGATCATACTTTCCACCGGCAGGCCGAGTTCTTCGCGCAGTAGCATGCCGGTGGTTCCGGTGGCGACCAGGTCGTGATGAGCCAGGCGTTCGCGTTGGCGTATGGCCCAGTCCAGGAGGAAGCCCTTGCAATGGTCGTGGGCGACCAGGGCGATGCGCTTACGTGCCGGCAAGGTGGCGGTGGTGAAAGCGATGCGGCTCATGCGTTCCTCCCGATCATGTCGCTCATTCCGGCGCCTGGCAAAGGGCCAGACAACTGTCGAGCATGCGGTTGGAGAAGCCCCACTCGTTGTCGTACCAAGCCATCACCTTGAGCAGCTTGCCGCTGACCTTGGTGTGGTTGGCGTCGAAGATCGACGACAGCGGGTTGTGGTTGAAGTCGCAGGATACCAGGGGCAGGCTGTTGTAACCGAGCACGGCGGACTGCTCGCTGGCGGCCTTCATCAGGGCGTTGATTTCGCTGGCGCTGGTTTCGCGCTGGAGTTCCACGGTCAGGTCGACCAGCGAGACGTTGATCACCGGCACCCGCACGGCCATGCCGGTCAGCTTGCCGGCCAGTTCCGGCAGCACCAGGCCCACGGCTTCGGCGGCGCCGGTCTTGGTCGGAATCATGGATTGGGTGGCGGAGCGCGCGCGGTACGGGTCGCTGTGATAGACGTCGGAGAGGTTCTGGTCGTTGGTGTAGGCATGGATGGTGGTCATCAGGCCATGCTCGATACCCAGTTCGCGGTGCAGTACCTGGGCCACCGGCGCCAGGCAGTTGGTGGTGCAGGAGGCGTTGGAGACGATCTGATGGCTCTGGCGCAGTCCGTCATGGTTGACGCCATAGACCACGGTGTAGTCGGCGCCCTTGGCCGGCGCGGAAATGATCACTTTGCGGGCGCCGGCGGTCAGATGGGCGGCAGCCTTGTCGCGGTCGGTGAACAGGCCGGTGCATTCGAACACCACGTCCACGCCAAGGGCGCGCCAGGGCAGTTCGGCCGGGTTGCGGATGGCGCTGACGGCGATGCGGTCGCCGTTGACGATCAGGTTTTCCTGGTCGGCTTCGACGACACCGTCAAATGCGCCATGCACACTGTCATAACGGAACAGGTGGGCATTGATCGCGGTATCGCCCAGGTCGTTGATGGCTACGACCTGCAGGTGCTGCCGGTAAGCGCCGCTGTACAGGGCGCGAAGGACGTTGCGGCCGATGCGGCCGAAACCGTTGATGGCGATGCGTAGGGTCATGGGTGAGGTCCTGTGAGGTCGTTTTGTTGTTGGAATTACAAGATTATTCCCGTGAGTCTAGAAATCAAGCCTTTTAGATGGCAGAATTTTTGTAATAAACGCATACATTAATTCGTGAGCCAGGAGTCGTGACATGCATCCTCGTGTGCTTGAGGTAACCGAACGGCTGATCGAGCGCAGCCGACCCACCCGCGAGCGCTATCTGGCGTTGATGGACGCCGCGGCCAGCGAGGGGCCGCAGCGCGGCAAGCTGCAGTGTGCCAACTTCGCCCACGGCGTGGCCGGCTGCACCTCGGCTACCGACAAACAACGCCTGCGGCTGATGGACCAGGCCAACGTGGCCATCGTCTCGGCCTACAACGACATGCTCTCGGCCCATCAGCCCTACGAGCATTTCCCGGAAATCATCAAGCAGGCGCTGCGCGACATCGGCTCGGTGGGCCAGTTTGCCGGGGGCGTGCCGGCAATGTGCGATGGCGTGACCCAGGGCGAGGTGGGGATGGAAATGAGCCTGGCCAGCCGCGAAGTGATCGCCATGGCTACGGCGATCGCGCTGTCCCACAACATGTTCGACGCCGCGCTGTGCCTGGGCATCTGCGACAAGATCGTGCCCGGCCTGCTGATCGGTGCGCTGCGTTTCGGCCACCTGCCCACCGTGTTCGTACCCGGCGGGCCGATGCCGTCGGGCATCTCCAACAAGGAGAAAGCCGAGGTTCGCCAGTTGTTCGCCGAAGGCAAGGCGACCCGCGAGCAGTTGCTGGAATCGGAGATGAAGTCCTACCACAGCCCGGGTACCTGCACCTTTTATGGCACCGCCAACACCAACCAGATGGTGGTGGAGATCATGGGCTTGCACCTGCCGGGCTCGTCCTTCGTCAATCCCTATACCCCGCTGCGCGACGAGCTGACCCGCGAGGCCGCCCGCCAAGTCACGCGCATGACCAAGCAGAGTGGCTCGTTCATGCCGCTGTGCCGGATCATCGATGAGAAGGCAATCATCAATTCGGTGGTCGCGGTGCACGCCACCGGCGGTTCCACCAACCACACCCTGCACATTCCGGCCATCGCCCAGGCTGCCGGCATCCAGCTCACCTGGCAGGACATGGCGGACCTCTCCGAAGTGGTGCCGTCGCTGGCGAAGGTCTACCCCAACGGCAAGGACGACGTGAACCACTTCCATGCCGCTGGCGGCGTCGGTTTCCTGGTGCGCACACTGCTCGAAGCCGGGCTGCTCCATGAAGACGTCAATACCGTGGTCGGCCATGGTCTCAGTCGCTATACCCGCGAACCTTTCCTCGAGGAGGGCAAGTTGGCCTGGCGCGAGGGCGCGGCGCAGAGCCTGGACGACAGCATCCTGCGGCCGGTATCCAATCCGTTCTCGCCGGAAGGCGGCTTGCGGGTGATGGAGGGCAATCTCGGTCGCGGTGTGACCAAGGTCTCGGCGGTGGCGCCCGAGCATCGGGTGGTCGAGGCGCCGGCGCGGGTCTTCCATGACCAGGCGGAGCTGGCCGCCGCCTTCAAGGCCGGCGAGCTGGAGCGGGACTTCATCGCCGTGGTGCGTTTCCAGGGGCCCAGGGCCAACGGCATGCCGGAACTGCACAAGCTCACGCCGTTCCTCGGGGTGCTGCAGGATCGCGGCTTCAAGGTGGCGCTGGTCACCGACGGACGCATGTCCGGCGCGTCCGGCAAGGTGCCGGCGGCCATTCATGTCTGCCCCGAGGCGATCGATGGCGGCCCGCTGGCCAAGGTGCGCGATGGTGACCTGATTCGCGTCGATGGGCTGAAGGGTACCCTCGACGTGCTGGTCGATCCGGCCGAGTGGGCCGCGCGGGACGCGGTGGCGCCGCCGGAAGACAAGGGTATCGGCTGCGGTCGCGAGCTGTTCGCCTTCATGCGCGGTGCGTTCAGTACGGCGGAGCGGGGCGCCAGCGCCTTCACTTCCAGCCTGGAGGCACTCCAGTGAAGCTCGGGCTGGTTGGAGATATCGGCGGCACCAACGCGCGCTTCGCCTTATGGCGCGATGAGCGGCTGGAGGCTGTGCGGGTCCTGGCGACGGCGGATTTCCCGACGCCGGAGCAGGCGATCCGGGCCTACCTCGACGAGATCGGCCAGGCCGTCGCCGAGGTGGATGCGGTCTGCCTGGCCTGCGCGGGGCCGGTGCGGGGCGATGAGTTCCGCTTCACCAACAACCACTGGCGCTTGAACCGGCCGGATTTCTGCCGCCAACTGGGCCTCAGCGAGCTGCTGCTGATCAACGATTTCTCGGCCATGGCCCTGGGCATGACCCGGGTCCTGCCGGAAGAGTTGGTGGAGGTCTGTCCGGGCAGCATCGACCCTGAGCGTCCGCGCCTGGTGATCGGGCCGGGCACCGGCCTCGGTGTCGGCACCCTGTTGCCGCTCGGCGGCGATCTCTGGCGTGCGTTGCCCGGCGAAGGCGGCCATGTCGACCTGCCGGTCGGCAGCCTGCGTGAGGCCGAGCTGTGGCGGCACCTGCATGGCATCCAGGGACACGTCAGCGCGGAGAACATTCTCAGCGGCAGCGGCCTGTTGACGCTCTACCGCGCCAGTTGCGTCCTCGACGGACGCGAGGCGGAGCTGGCGACGCCTGCCGAAGTGACCGACGCGGCGCTGGCCGGCGATGCCTTCGCCGTGCAGGTGCTGGAGCAGTTCTGCTGTTGGCTCGGCCGCGTGGCCGGCAACAACGTGCTGACCCTCGGTGCGCGGGGGGGCGTCTATATTGCCGGAGGCATGGTGCCGCGCTTCGCCGATTTCTTCCTGGCCAGCGGCTTCGTCCGTTGCTTCCGGGAGAAGGGCTTCATGAGCCGGTATTTCGACGATATCCCGGTCTGGCTGGTGCGGGCCGAATACCCGGGCCTGCTGGGCGCCGGCGTGGCGTTGCAGCAGGCGAGAGAGGGGCGGCAGGCCGGGCTCGCCTAAAAGGGTTGCGACGCGTCGGCCCTGTTTTCGTGGGGCTGTCGACGTCTTGCCTGGCCTGGCTCGCGAGCCTTCCAGCAGACTCTGAATTGGCTCCAGGGTGAACGGGTTCGCCCTGCTGCCATTTGCTGCCGCTCGAAGGGCGCTTGCGCGCTAAGCTACGCGCGTTGTCATAACAACAAGGTGTGGACGTGAGCCAAACCGGAAAATCCATTCTCCTGGTCGACGACGACGAGGAAATTCGCGAACTGCTGCAAACCTACCTGAGCCGTGCCGGCTTCCAGGTGCGTACCGTCGGCGACGGTGCCGGCTTCCGCCAGGCCATCCAGGACGAAGTGGCCGATCTGGTGATTCTCGATGTGATGCTGCCCGACGAAGACGGCTTCAGCCTCTGCCGCTGGGTGCGGGAGCACCAGCGCCTGGCGCAGATGCCGGTGATCATGCTGACCGCCAGCTCCGACGAGGCCGACCGGGTAATCGGTCTGGAGCTGGGGGCCGACGACTACCTGGGCAAGCCGTTCAGTCCGCGCGAGCTGCTGGCGCGGATCAAGGCGCTGTTGCGCCGTGCTCACTTCACCCAGGATCGACCCGCCGGCGATGTGCTGGCGTTCGACGAGTGGCGGCTGGACCTGATCAGCCACCGGCTGTTCCACGTGGATGGCGAGGAGGTGTTCCTCTCCGGCGCCGATTTCGCCCTGCTCAAGTTGTTCCTCGACCATCCCATGCAGATTCTCGACCGCGACACCATCGGCAATGCCACCCGGGGCCGCGAGGTGATGCCGCTGGAGCGCATCGTCGACATGGCGGTCAGTCGCCTGCGCCAGCGCCTGCGCGACACCGGCAAGGCGCCGCGGCTGATCCGCACCGTGCGTGGTGCCGGCTATCTGCTGGCGGCGCAGGTGGTGCCATGCGATGGGCAGCGGTCGTGAGCGTCGAAGAGAACACGGGGGAAACCACCCGGCGACGCTGGCGTCTGCCGGTGCCGCGCTCGCTGCTTGGGCGCATGCTGTTCCTGACCCTGCTGGTGGTGCTGCTGGCCCAGGCATTGTCCAGCCTGATTTGGGTTTCCCAGTTGCGCGCCAGCCAGATGGAAGGCCTGCTCACCAGTGCGCGTAGCCTGGCGCATTCCATGGCCGCCAGCGTCAGCTACTTCCGTTCCCTGCCGTTGGGCTACCGGCCGCTGGTGTTGGATCAGTTGCGCAGCATGGGCGGCACGCGCTTCTTCGTCTCGCTCAACCAGCGGCCGCTGAACATGCAGGTCCTGCCGGATACGCCGCGCAAGCGGGCGGTGCTGCGGGCGGTGGAGGAGGTGCTGCGGCAGCGCCTGGGCAAATCGGTGGATCTGTCGGTGCAGTTCGTCAGCCCGGACGACCTGCGCATCTTCAACGGCGAAATCAGCCTGGACGAACTGCCGCGTTCCTGGGCCCATTACGCCCTGAGCCTGGAGCCGCTGAACCCGCCGGTGCTGGTCACGCAGATCCAGATCGCGCCGGACGAGTGGCTCTATCTCGCTTCGCTGATGCCGGCGCCTTACGTCAGCCTGGAGCAGGAAGGGCTGCCGGCGCAGCAGATCGGCTTCATCGTGATGACCAGTACCTTCCTGTTACTGTTCATCGGCCTCCTGGTGCATTGGCAGAGCCGGCCGCTCAAGCGCCTGGCGCGGGCGGCGCGGGAGATGTCCCTGGGCAGCGAGGTGGAGCCACTGCCGGAGCATGGCGGCAGCGAGGTGGTGGAGGTCAGCCGCGCCTTCAACAGCATGCGCGAGCGCATCGGCCGCTACCTGAACGAGCGCAGCCAATTGTTCAGCGCCATTTCCCACGACTTGCGCACCCCGATCACCCGCCTGCGCCTGCGTGTCGAGTTGCTGGAAGACGAGGCCATGCAGGCCAAGTTCGGTCGCGACCTGGACGAACTGGAGCTGCTGGTGAAAGGCGCGCTGCAATGCGTCAAGGACACCGACATCCACGAGAACATCGAGCCGGTGGACCTCAACCTGCTGCTCGATACCGTCACCGAACCCTATCTCGCCCCCACCGGCAACGGCCGGGTGACACTGGAGGGCAGGGCGGTGGCGCCTTATCCGGGCAAGCCGCTGGCGCTGAAGCGCTGCATCGGTAACCTCCTGGACAACGCGCTCAAGTACGGCGAAAAGGCCCACTTGCATATCGAAGACGATGGCCGGGTGTTCACCCTGCACGTTGACGACGAGGGGCCCGGCGTACCCGAGCAGCGCCTGGAAAAGGTCTTCGAGCCGCACTTTCGCCTGGCCGGCAATCAGCAGGGCTACGGACTGGGCCTTGGCATCGCCCGCAACATCGCCCATGCCCATGGAGGGGAAGTCACCTTGCGGAACCTGCGCGAAGGCGGGCTACGGGTCACCTTGGTTTTGCCACGGTGACCCGTAGCGGCGAGCCTCAAGCTGCAAGCGCGTTCGGCATAACGACCGCTCTGTCTTGCTGCTTGAAGCTTGTCGCTTGCAGCTCTGGTTTTGTAACAAGGTCGTGACCATCTCCTATCCCTTCGTTACCCGACGGCTTGCAGGCCGTGCCTAGAATCCATGCAACGCAAGCTCCGACTTGCCTTGCATAAAAACAAGAAAGGAATATCTCGAATGAAAGCGATCACTCGTCTCGCCGCTGCTGTTTCCCTTGCCTCCCTGATTCCGTTCGCCGCTCATGCCGGTGAAGTCGAAGTGCTTCACTGGTGGACCTCCGGTGGCGAAAAGCGCGCCGCCGATACCCTCAAGCAACTGGTCGAAGAACAGGGTCACACCTGGAAGGATTTCGCCGTGGCCGGTGGCGGTGGCGAAGCCGCCATGACCGTGCTGAAAACCCGTGCCGTATCCGGCAACCCGCCCGCCGCCGCGCAGATCAAGGGGCCGGACATCCAGGAATGGGGCGAGCTGGGCCTACTCACCGACCTCGACGATGTCGCCAAGGAAAACAAGTGGGACGAGATCCTGCCCAAGCAGATCGCCGGCATCATGAAGTACGACGGCGCCTACGTGGCCGTGCCGGTCAACGTGCACCGCGTCAACTGGTTGTGGATCAATCCCGAGGTGTTTGCCAAGGCCGGTGCTACCCCGCCGAAGACCCTCGATGAATTCTTCGCTGCCGCCGACAAGCTCAAGGCGGCCGGCTTCGTGCCCATCGCCCATGGCGGCCAGCCGTGGCAGGACGGCACCGTGTTTGAGGACATCGTGATCAGCGTCCTCGGCCCGGAGGGCTATCGCAAAGCCTTCGTCGATCTCGACAAGGACACCCTCACCGGCGACAAGATGGTCCAGGCCTTCGCCACTCTGAAGAAGCTGCGCGACTATATCGACGCCGATGCCGCCGGGCGCGACTGGAACACCGCCACCGCCATGGTGATCAACGGCAAGGCCGGCATGCAGATCATGGGCGACTGGGCCAAGAGCGAATGGACCGCCGCCAACAAGGTCGCCGGCAAGGACTACCAGTGCCTGCCGTTCCCCGGCACCCAGGGCAGCTTCGCCTTCAACGTCGACTCCCTGGCCATGTTCAAGCTGAGCAAGGAAGAGGACCGCAAGGCCCAGGAAGACTTGGCGCGGACCGTGCTCGGCTCCAAGTTCCAGCAGTTCTTCAACCAGAACAAGGGCTCCATCCCGGTGCGTCTGGATGAAGACATGAACGCCTTCGACAGTTGTGCCCAGCAGTCCATGGCCGACTTCAAGGAGGCCGCCCAGGGCCCGGGCCTCCAGCCCAGTCTGGCCCACGGCATGGCCGCCTCCAGCTACGTGCAGGGTGCGGTGTTCGACGTGGTGACCAACTTCTTCAACGACCCGGCCGCCGATCCGAAGAAAGCGGCGCAGCAACTGGCCGCAGCGATTCAAGCGGTCCAGTAAGGGCGAGGGGTCGCCTGGGTAGGCGGCCCCGGTTTTTCCCGGCGTTCCCGATTCTGCGGGTGCCTTGCAGGCGCCACGGCGCCCTGCACCCGCAAGAACCTCTTCCCTGTGGGGGAGAGGGGCGATATCCACCCACTTCGGAGCTGTTTTCCATGAGCTCAACCGCTGTCTTCGCCAAGGCCTCGCCGCTGGACGCGTTGCAAAACTGGCTACCCAAGCTGGTACTGGCACCGAGCATGCTGATCGTGTTGGTCGGCTTCTACGGCTACATCTTCTGGACCTTCCTGCTGTCCTTCACCAACTCGCGCTTCATGCCCAGCTACAAGTGGGTGGGCTTCCAGCAGTACCTGCGCCTGTGGGACAACGACCGCTGGTGGGTAGCGAGCAAGAACCTGCTGGTGTTCGGCGGCCTGTTCATCGCCATCAGCCTGGTGATCGGCGTGGTCCTGGCCGTGCTGCTCGACCAGCGTATCCGCCGCGAAGGCTTCATCCGCACCGTCTACTTGTATCCCATGGCCCTGTCGATGATCGTCACCGGCACTGCCTGGAAGTGGCTGCTCAATCCCGGCCTTGGCCTGGACAAACTCCTGCGCGACTGGGGCTGGGAAGGTTTCCGTTTCGACTGGCTGGTGGACCCGGACCGGGTCGTCTACTGCCTGGTGATCGCCGCCGTCTGGCAATCCTCCGGCTTCGTCATGGCGCTGTTTCTCGCCGGCTTGCGTGGGGTCGACCCGTCGATCATCCGCGCCGCCCAGGTGGACGGGGCGAGCCTGCCGAGCATCTATCTGCGCATCGTTCTGCCGAGCCTGCGCCCGGTGTTCTTCAGCGCCCTGATGATCCTCGCCCACATCGCCATCAAGAGCTTCGACCTGGTGGCGGCAATGACCGCCGGCGGCCCTGGCTATGCCTCCGACCTGCCGGCGATGTTCATGTACGCCCACACCTTCACCCGCGGCCAGATGGGCCTCGGCGCGGCGAGCGCGATGCTCATGCTTGGCGCGGTGCTGGCCATCATCGTGCCCTACCTGTATTCGGAATTGAGGAACAAGCGCCATGACTAGTGTGGTCGGGCACAAGCCCTTCAGCCCCAGCCGACTGGCGATCCATGCGACCCTGCTGCTGGCCTGCGCGGTCTATCTGGTGCCGCTGGTGGTCATGCTGCTGACCAGCTTCAAGACCCCGGACGACATCCGCGGCGGCAATCTGCTGTCCTGGCCGGACGTATTCACTCTCATTGGTTGGGCCAAGGCCTGGGACAGCGTCGGCGGCTTCTTCTGGAACTCGGTGAAGATCACCGTGCCGGCGGTGGTGATTTCCACGCTGCTCGGTGCGCTGAACGGCTACGTGTTGTCGATGTGGCGCTTCCGCGGCTCTCAGTTGTTCTTCGGCCTGCTGCTGTTCGGCTGCTTCCTGCCGTTCCAGGTGATCCTGCTGCCGGCGTCCTTCACCCTCGGCAAGCTGGGGTTGGCCAACACCACGACGGGGCTGGTGCTGGTCCACGTGGTTTATGGCCTGGCCTTCACCACCCTGTTCTTCCGCAACTTCTACGTCAGCATCCCGGATGCCCTGGTGCGTGCCGCGCGGCTCGACGGGGCGGGCTTCTTCACCATCTTCGGGCGCATCCTGCTGCCGATGTCGGTGCCGACCATCATGGTCTGCCTGATCTGGCAGTTCACCCAGATCTGGAACGACTTCCTCTTCGGTGTGGTGTTCGCCAGCGGCGACTCCCAGCCGATCACCGTGGCGCTGAACAACCTGGTGAACACCAGCACCGGCGCCAAGGAATACAACGTCGACATGGCCGCCGCGATGATCGCCGGCCTCCCCACGCTGGTGGTCTATGTGCTGGCCGGCAAGTACTTCCTGCGCGGTCTGACGGCCGGCGCGGTCAAAGGTTGAGGTAAAACACGATGGCATCCCTCGAACTGCGCAACGTCCACAAACGCTACGGCTCTGGCCTGCCCGACACGCTGAAGCACATCGACCTGAAGATCGAGTCCGGCGAATTCCTGATCCTGGTCGGCCCGTCCGGCTGCGGCAAATCCACCCTGATGAACTGCATCGCCGGTCTGGAAGACATCACCGGCGGCGAGATTCTCGTCGAAGGCTCGGACATCAGCGGTATGAGCCCGAAGGATCGGGACATCGCCATGGTGTTCCAGTCCTACGCGCTGTACCCGACCATGAACGTGCGCGACAACATCGCCTTCGGCCTGAAGATGCGCAAGGTGCCGCAGGAGAAGATCGACGAGGAAGTGGCGCGGGTCGCCAAGCTGCTGCAGATCGAGCATCTGCTGACCCGCAAGCCCTCGCAGCTCTCCGGCGGCCAGCAACAGCGTGTGGCCATGGGCCGGGCGCTGGCGCGGCGGCCGAAGATCTACCTGTTCGACGAGCCGCTGTCGAACCTCGACGCCAAGCTGCGCGTGGAGATGCGCACCGAAATCAAGCTGATGCACCAGCGCCTGAAAACCACCACGGTCTACGTGACCCATGACCAGATCGAGGCCATGACCCTGGGCGACAAAGTGGCGGTGATGAAGGACGGCATCGTCCAGCAGTTCGGCACTCCGCAGCAAATCTACAACGACCCCGCCAACCTGTTCGTCGCCAGCTTCATCGGCTCGCCGCCGATGAACTTCATCCCGCTGCGCGTGCAGCGCCAGGGCGGGCAGTGGCTGGCGATCCTCGACAGTGGGCAGGCGCGTTGTGAGCTGCCGCTGACGGTGGCCGATGACGCTGCGCTGGAAGGACGCGACGTGATTCTCGGCGTGCGTCCGGAGCAGATCGTGGTGGGCAAGGGCGACGCCGGCCTGCCTGCCGTGCGCGCCGAGGTCGACGTGATCGAACCCACCGGCCCGGACACCCTGGTGTTCGTTTCCCTCAACGACACCAAGGTCTGCTGCCGGGTGGCGCCGGACCTCGCCCCTCAGGTGGGGGAGAGCCTGACACTGCAGTTCGACCCGGCGAAGGTGTTGCTGTTCGACGCGCAAAGCGGCGAGCGCCTGGGCGCCCAGCCCGCCGAACGTCCGCGCAATGTGGCCCAGTTCAAAGGACGGTGAAAGACGCCGCCAGCGGCGAACGACCTCCGGCTCGCGCAGTCAGAGCCGGAGGAAGGCCGCTGGCGGCAGGCAGTACCGATGGCTGTAAAAACAATAACAACAGTGGGAGTGAGCAATGAAAACAAGAAGAAGACTCGGCCTGGCACTGACGCTGGGTTCGCTGGCCCTGCCGGGCGCTGCCATGGCCCTGGATTTCAGCGGCTATTTGCGCAGCGGGGCGGGCGGTTCGACCGAAGGCGGGACGCAGTCCTGCTTCCAGTTGCCCGGTGCGCAATCCAAATACCGCCTCGGTAACGAGTGCGAGCAGTACATCGAGCTGGACCTGCGCCAGGACCTGTTCACCCTGGACGACGGTTCGGTCCTCAGCATTGAGGGCATGGCCCAGCTGTACAACCAGTACGGCCATACACCCAAGTTCACCGGCGACTATGGTTTCGCCCGGATGAATCAGATGTACGCCGAGTGGAGCAAGGTGCCGGCGCTCAACGGCGGCTCCCTGTGGGCCGGGCGGCGTTTCTACAAGCGGAACGACATCCATATCTCCGACTTCTACTACTGGAACCAGAGTGCCACCGGTGCCGGCATCGAGGACTACGAGCTGGGTGGGTTGAAATACAGCTACGCCTTCTCGCGCAAGGACAGCGTGTTCCAGGAGGCCTATATCAACCGCCATGACTTCAACGTCGGCGGCTTCGACACCAATCCGGGCGGCGAGCTGGAGTTCGGCGTCAGCTACATCGACAAACCGGACAGCACCAACGCTCACAGCGGTTGGGCGGTGACCGCGCAGCACAAGCAGGACGGTTTCCTCGGTGGCGGCAATACCTTCGCCGTGCAGTACGGGCGTGGGCCCGGTACCGGCCTGGGCTATACCGGCGACGTGACCCTGGATAACAGCGCCAAGAGCTGGCGTGTCGTGGAGTTCTTCGACTGGCAGGCCACGCCGCGCTTCGGTGGGCAGTTCCAGGTGGTCTATCAGAAGGACACCCGCGACGACGGCGCCGACCAGGACTGGCTGTCCATCGGCGTGCGGCCGTCCTATGCGATCACCGAGCAGTTCAAGCTGGTCACCGAACTCGGCCATGACCAGGTGGACGCCACCGACGGCACCCGCAAGCTGACCAAGTTCACCATCGCGCCGACCTGGTCGCCGTCTGGTCCCGGCTTCTGGGAGCGCCCGGAAATCCGCCTGTATTACACCTATGCGAGCTGGAACAAGGCCGCGCAGGTGGCGGCGAGCCAGATGGACCCGGGTTCGGCGTTATCCGATACCGGCACCTTCGGTACCGCGCGGCACGGTTCCAACTTTGGCGTGCAGGTCGAGTATTGGTGGAAGTGACTAGCTCCGGGCCTGCCGTCCGTCCGACGGTGGGCTCGGGTGTGCCGTTGCAGGGGTTGTCGGCGTCCGTGGTCTATAGCTGGTTTGGCGTTTCTTTCATGCGGGCCTGGATTTGATGCACCCTGTTTCTCCTTCGCTGGCCGGGCCGGATCGGTCCGGCCAGCCCTCTGAACATCCGTTCACCGGCCTGTTCCCCTTGCCGCGCGGGCAGCGTTTCGCCTGGGCGCGCCTGCACGGGCGTGAGCTGCTGGTGCTCGATCATCCGCGCTGCCAGGCGGTGTTCAGCCGCCAGGGCGGTCAACTGCTGCATTTCCAGCCGCGTGGCGAGCGGCCGATGCTCTGGTGCGCGTCGCGCTGGCCCCAGGTGGGCGCCATCCGTGGCGGTGTCCCGGTGTGCTGGCCCTGGTTCGGTCGTCATCCGACCCAGAACGGTTGGCCGGCCCACGGCTGGGCACGGCTGGAAGAATGGAAGCTGTTGCGCAACGAGGCCGACGAGCAGGGCCTTTATGTCAGTTGGGAGCTGGAGCTGTGCGACTGGCGCGTGCGCTTGGATGCCGAGCTGGGCGATGCCCTGCAACTGCGTCTGCAAACCTCCCATGAGGACAGCGAGCCCTGTCTGCTCAGCCAGGCTTTGCACGCTTATTGGCGCATCGGCGATGTCGCCGGGGCCAGCCTGGGTGGTTTGCAGGGCAGGAAGGGGCTGGATCTGTCGACGCGGCAGGACTCCAGCCAGCACGGCGAAATGCGTATCGGCGATGGGTGTGACCTGTTGTTCCAGCCGGGCGGTGCGCTGCGGTTGTACGACGGCATCTGGCAACGGCGCCTGCGCCTCGATACCGGCGGCAGTCCCGAGACGCTGGTGTGGCACCCCGGCAGCCGGCCGCTGCGCGATGTGAGCTGGAGCGAGGCCTTGGGCTTCCTCTGTGTCGAGGCGGCTGGTGGTATCCAGGACAGCCTCTGCCTGAAACCCGGCGAGGTCGCTTCGCTGAGTCTGAAGGCGTCGTTGGAGTAGGCAGGCAGTAAACAGGTAGTTTTTCAACGACCTGTTAGCCGATGTCTTCGTCCGCCTGGTACCGCGTCGGCACCAAGCTCTCCTTGACCTTGCGCAGGTGCGGCTGGAAGTCCACCCCGCGGCGCAGGGTCACGCCCGTGGCGAGCACGTCGAGCACGGTGAGCTGGATGATTCGCGAGGTCATCGGCATGTAGATGTCGGTGTCTTCCGGCAGCGGGATATCCAGGCTCAAGGTGCAGACCTTGGCCAGTGGCGAGCCGGCGGCGGTGAGGCCGAGCACCGAGGCGCCGTTCTCCCGGGCCAGCTTGGCGACGTCCACCAGTTCGCGGGTGCGCCCGGTGTAGGAAATGATCACGAACAGATCGCCGGTATGCGCCACCGAGGCGAGCATGCGCTGCATCAGCACGTCGGCATGGGCGGACACGGCGAGGTTGAAGCGGAAGAACTTGTGCTGCGCGTCCAGCGCCACCGGGGCCGAGGCGCCGAGGCCGAAGAAGTGAATCTGCCGGGCCTGGATCAGCAGGTCCACGGCGCGGCTGATCACCTGCGGGTCAAGGGATTGGCAGGCGCTGTCCAGGGACGCGATGGTGCTGCCGAAGATTTTCCGGGTGTACGCCTCGGGGCTGTCGTCGGCCTCCACCGCGCGGCTGACATAGGCGGCACCGCTGGCGAGGCTCTGCGCCAATTGCATCTTCAGTTCGGGATAGCCGCTGACGTTGAAGGAGCGGCAGAAGCGGTTGACCGTCGGCTCGCTGACCTTCGCCGCCTGGGCGAGGGCGGCGATGCTGAAGCGCGTCGCTTGCTGCGGATCGCGCAGGATAGCCTCGGCCACCTTGCGTTCGGCCTTGTTCAATTCCTCGAGACGATTTTGGATCTGCTCCAGGAGATTTCTTACGCGCTCCATGTCTCTTCCTTTACCGGGGGCTCAATTCGGTGGCCTATCCTACTGGTGGCACCGGGTTCGCACCAACCGGATGTTATTTTTTTAACGAAATGTTGTTTTTATTACTACTTTTAGGGCTTAATTCGCCCTGAGTTTTGGCGTAATTTCCCATTTACATTGTTAGTAGAAACCAAATTTATGCCAGCGATTACGGTTGACCCCTGTACCTTTGCCTTGTTCGGCGCGCTTGGCGATCTGGCGCTGCGCAAGCTTTTCCCCGCGCTCTACCAGTTGGATCGCGCCGGCCTGCTGCATGCCGACACGCGTATCCTGGCCCTGGCCCGCGATGTCGGCGACGAGCGCAAGCACTTGGCGTTCATCGACGAGCACCTGCGCCGTCACGTGCCGAACAAGGAAATCGATGAAACGGTCATGCAGCGCTTCCAGGCGCGCCTGAGCTACCTGACCATGGATTTCCGCGATGCCGCGGCCTACGTCACGCTGGCCGAGCGGGTCGCCGATGCGGAGACGCTGATCGCGTACTTCGCCACGCCGGCGTCGGTCTACGGGCCGATCTGCGAGAACCTCGCCGCCGCCGGGCTCGCCGAGCGCGCCCGGGTGGTGCTGGAGAAACCCATCGGTCACGACCTGGAGTCGTCGCGCGTGGTCAACGATGCGGTGGCACAGTACTTCCCGGAGAGCCGCATCTACCGGATCGATCACTACCTGGGCAAGGAGACGGTACAGAACCTGATCGCCCTGCGCTTCGCCAACAGCCTGTTCGAGACCCAGTGGAACCAGCACCACATCTCCCACGTCGAGATCACCGTGGCGGAGAAGGTCGGCATCGAGGGCCGCTGGGGCTACTTCGACCAGGCCGGGCAGCTGCGCGACATGATCCAGAACCACCTGCTGCAGCTGCTCTGCCTGATCGCCATGGACCCGCCCAGCGATCTGTCCGCCGACAGCATCCGCGACGAGAAGGTCAAGGTGCTCAAGGCCCTGGCGCCGATCACCGCCGACAAGCTCAGCCAGCGGGTGGTGCGCGGCCAGTACACCTCCGGCAGCAGCGACGGTAAGCCGGTGCCCGGCTACCTGGAGGAAGAGAACTCCAATGCCGAAAGCGACACCGAGACCTTCGTCGCCCTGCGTGCCGATATCTGCAACTGGCGCTGGTCCGGCGTGCCGTTCTATCTGCGTACCGGCAAGCGCATGCCGCAGAAGCTGTCGCAGATCGTCATTCATTTCAAAGAGCCGCCGTTCTACATCTTCGCGCCGGAACAACGGGCGCTGATCAGCAACCGGCTGATCATCCGCCTGCAACCGGACGAGGGCATGTCGCTGCAGGTGATGACCAAGGACCAGGGCCTGGACAAGGGCATGCACCTGCGCAGCGGTCCGCTGCAACTGAATTTTTCCGAAACCTACAAGAGCGCTCGCATCCCCGATGCCTATGAGCGGCTCCTGCTGGAGCTGATGCAAGGCAACCAGTACCTGTTCGTGCGCAAGGACGAGGTGGAATACGCCTGGCGCTGGTGCGACCAGTTGATCGACGGCTGGAAGCGCCTCGGCGATTCGCCGAAGCCCTACGCGGCGGGTACCTGGGGACCGGTGGCATCGATCGCGCTCATTACCCGCGATGGGAGGTCCTGGTATGGCGATTTATAAAGTGGATCTGCCGGCCGGCGTGGTGGCCCACAGCCTGGCCGACGCAACGCAACACGCCAGCGCGATGGCCCAGGCCGTGGCCGAGGCATTGCGTGCAGCCATCGACAGCCATGGTCGTGCGACCCTGGTGGTCTCCGGCGGCCGTAGCACGGCGGCGTTCTTCGAGGCGCTGTCCGGGCAGCAACTGGACTGGTCACGCGTCCTGATCAGCCTCGCCGATGAGCGCTGGGTGCCCGTGGAGCACCCGGAAAGCAACGAAGGGCTGGTGCGCCGTCATCTGTTGCGCGGCGCAGCGGCTTCGGCGCGTTTCCTCGGTTTGTACCGGGCAGCGCCGACCCTGGAAGAAGCCGCTGCGCAGACCGACCACGTCCTGGCCGAGCTGGCGCTGCCGATCGACGTGCTGGTGCTGGGCATGGGCGACGATGGCCACTGTGCCTCGTTGTTCCCGCGCAGCCCGAACCTGGCCGACGCGCTGCATCCCGAATGCGAGCGGCGCTGCCTGCCGATGCAGGCGCCGAGCGTTCCGCGCCAGCGCCTGACCATGACCTACCCGCTGCTCGCCTCGGCTCGCCTGCCACTGCTGGCGATCCAGGGCGAGGCCAAATTGAACACCCTGCGAGCGGCGGTGGCCGGCGACGATGCCCTGGGCATGCCGATCCGCGCATTCCTGCGACCCCCACTCGAGATTTACTGGTGCCCGTGAGGCCCGAAGGACAGCCGATATGACCATGGCCGACAAGATCACCCTGATCGACGACCTCTGCGCCCGCGCGCGCATCCTCCCGGTGATCACAATCGCCCGTGAGGAAGACATCCTGCCCCTGGCCGATGCGCTGGCCGCCGGCGGCCTGCGCACCCTGGAAGTGACCCTGCGTTCCGCCCATGGCCTGACCGCGATCCGCCAACTGCGTCGGGAGCGCCCGGACCTGTGCGTCGGCGCCGGTACCGTGCTGGACCTGGATATGTTCGCCGCGGCGGTGGAAGCCGGCGCCCAATTCATCGTCACGCCGGGTTCGACCAAGGAATTGCTCGAAGCGGCGCTGGATAGCCCGGTACCGCTGCTGCCCGGCATTTGCACGCCCTCCGAACTGATGACCGGCTATGCCTTGGGCTATCGCCGGTTCAAGCTGTTTCCGGCGGAAGTCGCCGGTGGCGTCGCCGCGCTCAAGGCATTGTCCGGCCCCTTCGGCGGCGTGCGCTTCTGCCCGACCGGCGGCGTCAGCCTGGATAACCTGAAGAGCTACGTGGCCCAGCCCAACGTGATGTGCGTCGGCGGCACCTGGATGCTCGACAGCGGCTGGATCAAGAACGGCGACTGGGAGCGGGTCACCCGTACCAGTGCCGAGGCGCTGGCGCTGCTGGATTCCTGAGAACCTGTTCGTGATCTGCAGCGCGTCGGCCCTGCTGTGTTGAAAACAGGTCGGGCCGCGCAGGTCGGGCCGCGCAGGCTGGATCGCCAGCCCGGTCGGACTGCTCAGCTCGTAAAGTCGAATGCAAGCCCAGCGCGTCCTCGCCTACGCGGTCCGGTCTGTTTTCGTGGGACCGCCGAGGCCTTGGATGGCTCTAGCTCGCGAGATCGCGAACAGGTTCTGATACCTCGAAACCTGACACAGGTGCTTGTCCCGGTGCGGTTGAGTCACGGCTCCGCATCGGGATTTTTTTGTCTGTCGTTTGCCGCGGTCTCGGCTAGGCTGAAAGCCTGTGCGCTGGCGCGTTGATACGCGTATGATGCGCGCCCTTTCAATCGGAACAGTCACACCGGGAGGTGCCCAGATGACCGAGCACGAAGATACCCCTCATGTCGCCCACGGCGAAAAACTGCAGAAAGTCCTGGCACGCATGGGCCTGGGCTCGCGGCGCGACATCGAAAGCTGGATCGGCGAAGGCCGGGTCAAGGTCAATGGCGCGGTCGCCAGCCTTGGCCAGCGCGTCGATTCTCATGACGCCATCAGCGTCGACGGCCGCCTGCTCAAGCGCGAAGAAGCCACCGAGACGGTGCGCCGCGTCCTCATCTACAACAAGCCGGAAGGCGAAGTCTGCACTCGCGACGATCCGGAAGGCCGGCCGACCGTCTTCGACCGCCTGCCGCGCCTGAAAGCGGGGCGCTGGATCAACATCGGTCGCCTCGACATCAACACCACTGGCCTGCTGCTGTTCACCACCGACGGCGAACTGGCCAACCGCCTGATGCACCCGTCCTACGAGATGGACCGCGAGTACGCTGTGCGTGTGCGTGGCGAAGTCACCGAGGAAATGATCGAGCGCCTGAAGACCGGGGTGATGCTGGAAGACGGTCCCGCTCGCTTCACCGACATCCAGGAAGCGCCCGGTGGCGAAGGCTTCAACCACTGGTTCCACTGCGTGGTGATGGAAGGTCGTAACCGTGAAGTACGTCGCCTCTGGGAATCCCAGGGGTTGGTGGTAAGCCGCCTGAAGCGAGTACGTTTCGGTCCGGTATTCCTCACATCCGAGCTGAGCATGGGCCGCTGGCGCGAGATGGGGCAGGGCGAGATCGACATCCTCAGCGCCGAAGTCGGCCTGAAGCCGGTTCCGCTGCCGGAAATGAAGGGTAAGTTCCGCGAAAAGCTGGAGCGTCTGCAGCGCAAGTCGGCCAAGCCGGTGGTGCCGCGCGGGCGTGCGCCCCGGCGTGAAGACGGCGACAGACCGGCACGCGTGCTACGCGATCCGGAAACCGGCAAGCCGATGCGCACACCACGCCCTGAGGGTAACGAGCGCCCGGCTCCTGCCCCTCGTTCTGAGGGCGGCGAGCGTCCGGCTCGCGCGCCGCGTTCCGAGGGCAGTGATCGCCCGGCCCGTCCACCGCGTCCGCAGGGCGAGCGCCAGACACCTGCGCGGGAGCGCAAGTCGGGCGGAACCCCATTGGCCGAGCGTCCGCGTGACGTGAATAAAAAGCGTCCGGTCAAGCAGGAGCGTCCGACGCCAGAGCTGACCGAGCGCCCGTCCCGCAAACCCAAGTCAGCACCCGCCCCAGCCAAGCGCCGCGGCCCGCCGCCGAGCGAAGGGCAGCGCCCGGGGTTTGGACGCAAGCGTTGATCGGTCCGAAATGAAAAGAGGGGCTCATGCGAGCCCCTCTTTTTGTCCTGCTTTTGAATGAAGTCAGCCAGCCATCGTCAGCCGATTGCGACCGCTGCGCTTGGCGGCATAGAGCGCGTTGTCGGCGCGGCGCAGCAGGCTGTCGACCGATTCGCCGGGCAGCAGGCTGGCGCAACCGAGGCTGATCGACAGTTCGATCGGGTGCCCCTGGACGAGGAACTGCAACTGGAATACAGCCTTGCGCAGACGCTCCCCGATCATTTCCGCCGCCTCGCGGCTGGTGTTCGACAGCAGTACGAGGAATTCCTCGCCACCGAAGCGGAACACCATGTCGACGTTGCGCAGTTGTTCTTTCAGGGTGGTGGCCACGGCTTTCAGCACTTCGTCGCCAGTGCTGTGGCCGTAGGTGTCGTTGATGCGCTTGAAGTGGTCCAGGTCGAGCATCAGTAGCGACAGCGGCTGCAGATGCCGGCGGGCCATGTCCACTTCCCGTTGTAGAACCTGATCCATGGCGATGCGGTTGCCGGTGTCGGTCAGCGGGTCGCGCAGGGCGTTCTGGATCGCCCGGCGATAAAGCAGCGCATTGCGCAGCGGGAACATCAGGCTGGCGAGCAGGGACTCCAGTTGAGCCAGGTCGTGATCGCTGAAGCGCTGGTTGCGACGGAGCGTCAGTTCGCCGAGGTATTCGCTGTCATGGCTGAGGCGGTAACCGGCCGAGTGGCTGGCGCGCTTGCCGAACTCGAGGCGAAGGTCGCTGCCCTGATGCAGATAGGTGAGGGCATCCAGCGGAATCAGCCGCTGTACTTCGCGAAAGAAGAGATCGAGGATGCGCTCGGCTTCCAGGCTGGTCTGCAACTGCAGGCTGAGTTGGCGCTGGAGTTCGGCGAGACTGATCGGCTGGCGAGCGTTCTGGCGCGTATTGGCGAAGCCCATGCGCTGCAGTTTGGCTGCATCGAAATCGATCGTGTTGTTTTGCGGGAGCTGGCCCATGCTGCGGCACCTTGAATGCGCGTGGAGCGACGACGAAGGTTCTAGAGCGAATTCCATGCCATCTCCTCGATACCTTGATTATTTCTTTCTAAATCAATGGGTTGAATAACGATGAGCGACACGGTCGGCCATTTCTTGCCGGTAACCTGACAGAAAGATGGCAATTTGATGCCGTTCGCTATGTCGACGACGCCGGTTTACCGGCGGGGGGGAGGCGGCGACCGCATTGGCCGCCGTGGCAGCCTGTGCGGGAGCCGCACAGGCTGGGGGAGGTTATTGCGCGTCGAAGGTCTGGCCGTTCACGCCGGTACTGTCCGGGCCCATCAGGTACAGATAGACCGGCATAATCTGCTCCGGTTCCGGGTTCTTGATCGGATTCTCGCCAGGGTAGGCTTGGGCGCGCATATCCGTGCGGGTCGCGCCCGGGTTGACGCTATTGGCGCGAACGGCACAAGTGCCTTCCACCTCGTCGGCCAGTACCTGCATCAGCCCCTCGGTGGCGAATTTGGAGACGGCGTAGGCGCCCCAATAGGCGCGTCCCTTGCGGCCGACGCTGCTGGATGTGAAGACCACCGACGCATCGCTGGAAAGCTTCAGCAGCGGCAGCATCACGCTGGTGAGCATGAACATGGCATTCACGTTGACCTGCATGACACGCATGAAGTTGTCGCCCGACAGCTGCTCGAGCGGTGTGCGCGGGCCGATGATGGCAGCATTGTGCAGCAGCCCATCCAGGCGGCCGAATTCACGCTCCACCGTCGCCGCCAGTTCGTCGTACTGGTGCGGCATGGCGGTTTCGAGGTTGAACGGGATGATTGCCGGCTGCGGGTGGCCGGCGGCTTCGATCTCGTCGTAGATGCGCGTCAGATGCTCTTCCGTCTTGCCCAGCAGCAGCACGGTGGCGCCATGGGCGGCGAAGGTCTTCGCCGCGGCGGCGCCAATGCCCCGGCCGGCGCCGGTGACCAGGATCACCCGGTCCTTGAGCAGATCGGGGCGGGCGGAATATTGGAACATCGTTGTCTCCTTCGGAGAGCGGCGAGCGTCACGTCGCCATTATCAAGAAGCAAAAGAATGAGCTTTGCCGTGGCATGCTGTCGGCCCCAGGCTAGCTTGCGGCTGCCGCTTAGCAGCTACACATCGCCTGATCGAGCAGTCGGCGCAGTTCCAGGGGGTGCTCGATCACGGCATCGGCGCCCCAGCTGCGTGGGTTGTCCTCGGGGTGGATATAACCGTAGGTCACTGCCACCGTACGGGTGCCGGCGGCGCGTCCGGATTCGATGTCGCGCAGGTCGTCGCCGACGAACAGCACGCTGGCCGGGTCCAGGCCAAGCTGGCTGCAGGCAAGGAGCAGCGGTTCCGGGTCGGGTTTGCTGTTCTTCACGTGATCGGGGCAGACCAGCACCGCCGAGCGTTCGGCCAGGCCGAGCTGCTGCATTATGGGTCCGGCATAGCGCACCGGTTTATTGGTCACCACGCCCCAGATCAGTTTGGCCCGCTCGATATCTTCCAGCAGTTCGGCCATGCCCTCGAAGAAGCGCGTACGCACGGCGCAGTGATTCTGGTAACGCTCGAGGAACTCCAGGCGCAACACCTCGAACTCGGGCGAGAAGGGATCCACATCGAAGGCGTTGATGACCATGGCCCGGGCGCCGCCGGAGACCACGTCGCGCACCTGGGTTTCGTCCACCGGGGGCAGGGCGCGGGCTTCGCGCATCGCCTGGACCACCGCGACGAAGTCCGGTGCCGTGTCGAGCAGGGTGCCGTCCATGTCGAAAAGAACCGCTCTCAGGCGCATAAGACTGCTCACTCCTCGCGCAGGGTTTGAATCATGTAATTGACGTCGACGTCCGCTTCCAGCTTGTAGTGCTTGGTCAGCGGGTTGTAGGTGAGGCCGATGATGTCCTCCACCTGCAGGCCGGCGGCGCGGCACCAGGCACCCAGTTCGGACGGCCGGATGAACTTGCGGAAGTCATGGGTGCCGCGTGGTAGCAGGCGCAGCACGTATTCGGCGCCGATCACGGCGAACAGGTAGGCCTTGGGGTTGCGGTTGATGGTGGAGAAGAACACTTGTCCGCCGGGCTTGACCAGGCGATGGCAGGCGCGGATCACCGAGGCCGGGTCGGGGACGTGCTCGAGCATTTCCAGGCAGGTGACCACCTCGAACGTGCCGGGCATCTCCTCGGCCAGTGCTTCGGCGGTGATCTGCCGGTATTCCACTTCCACGCCGGACTCGAGCTGGTGCAGCTGTGCGACCGCCAGGGGCGCCTCGCCCATGTCGATACCGGTGACGGTGGCGCCGCGCTTGGCCATGGCTTCGCTGAGGATGCCGCCGCCGCAGCCGACGTCGAGCACCTTCTTGCCGGCGAGCTGGACGCGCTCGTCAATCCAGTTCACACGCAACGGGTTGATGTCGTGCAGCGGCTTGAACTCGCTCTCGCGATCCCACCAGCGATGGGCCAGGGCTTCGAATTTAGCGATTTCGGCGTGGTCGACGTTGCTCATAGTGATTCCTGAAGCTGGGCGTGAGGGCCGGTTCCGAAACGTGCATCTTGCCAGTTTCGTGCCGGCCCGTGAGCGCCACGGGGCGGCTCGGGGTTGAGGCAGTTTGTCGCAGTGCCCCCAGGGGGCGGTTCAATTGTGCCGGGGCGCGGCGATCTTCGCGCCCCAGTCGCGGGCCTTGGCGCCCAGTCGTTCTTCGTCCAGGCGGGTCAGGCGGCCCTGGTCGAGCAACTGCTTGCCGCCGACCCAGACGTGCTTCACGCAGTCGCGACCGCTGGCATAGATCAGTTGCGACACCGGGTCGTAGATCGGCTGCTGGGCCAGCCCGGACAGATCGAAGGCGGCGAGGTCGGCGAACTTGCCGATTTCCAGCGAGCCGGTACAGTCGTCGATGCCCAGGGCGCGAGCACCGTTCAGGGTGGCCATGCGCAGCGCGCGATGGGCATCCAGGGCGGTGGCCGAAGCGGCCACGGCTTTCGCCAGCAGCGCGGCTGTGCGGGTCTCGCCGAGCAGGTCCAGGTCGTTATTGCTCGCCGCGCCGTCGGTGCCGACGGCAACGTTGACGCCGGCCTGCCAGAGCCGCTCGACCGGGCAGAAACCGCTGGCCAGCTTGAGGTTCGATTCGGGGCAGTGGATGACACTGCTGTTGCTTTCCACCAGCAGGGCCAGGTCGTCGTCGTTCACCTGGGTCATGTGCACGGCCTGGAAGCGCGGGCCGAGCAGGCCGAGGCGGGCCAGGCGTGCCAGCGGACGCTCGCCGTTCTGGCCGAGGGCCTGCTGCACCTCGAAGGCGGTCTCCTGCACGTGCATATGGATGTTGGCATCCAACTGGTCGGCCAGCATGCGCACGTTTTCCAGCTTGTCGTCGCTGACCGAGTAGGGCGCGTGCGGGCCGAAGGCCACCTTGATACGGGAGTGGTGCTTGAGGTCGTCGAACAGCGCCACGCCCTTGCGCAGCGCTTCGGCGGCATCGCGAGCGCCGGGCGTCGGAAAATCGAGGACGGGAATGCAGATCTGTGCCCGAATGCCGTTCTTGTGGACCAGCTCGCTGGCGACTTCCGGATAGAAGTACATATCGGAGAAACAGGTGATGCCACCCTTGAGCTGTTCGGCAATGGCCAGCTCGGTGCCGTCGCGGACGAACGCCTCGTCCACCCAGCGGGCTTCGGCCGGCCAGATGTGCTGTTCCAGCCAGGTCATCAATGGCAGGTCGTCGGCCAAGCCGCGGAACAGCGTCATCGCGGCGTGCCCGTGAGCGTTGATCAGGCCGGGAGCGAGCAGCATTCCGGGCAATTCGCGTACATCATTGCAAGCATGCCGGAGCGCCTCGGCGCGGGGGGCAATCAGGGCAATGCGGCCGTCGCGGATGCCCAGTGCATGCTCCTGGAGGACGACGCCGGCGGGTTCGACCGGCACCAGCCAGGTCGGCAGGAGCAGGAGGTCGAGCGGGGCGGCGGGGTCATGCATGGCAGGCGTCCTTGGGCGGTCGTCGAAGATGCCGCAGTATACCCGAGCACCCCGGCGGGCGGCTCGCTATAATCCCCGCTTTTTCGTTTCAGGATACGAGGTGTAGCCATGCGCGAGCGATTGCTGGCAGCGGAGAAGGTCAAGGCCATTGAGTGGCGGGATGGCAGGCTGCATCTGCTGGATCAGCGTCTGTTGCCGTCCGAGGAGCGCTGGCTGGCCTACGACTCCGCCGAGGCCGTGGCCGGGGCGATTCGCAGCATGGCGGTCCGCGGGGCTCCGGCCATTGGCATCAGTGCCGCCTACGGCGTGGTGCTGGGTCTGCGTGCCCGGCTCGCGGAGGGGGGCGATTGGCGTGCTGCGCTGGAGAGCGATTTCGACGTCTTGGCGGCTTCCCGGCCCACGGCGGTCAACCTGTTCTGGGCGCTGAACCGCATGCGCGAACGACTGGAGCGACTCAAGGAAGGCGAAACCCCGTTGGCGGCGCTGGAAGCCGAGGCCGAGGCTATTCACCTGAGCGACCGTGAAGCCAACCTGACCATGGCCCAGCTCGGCGTCGAGCTGATTCGCCGGGTCGGTTCGCGGCCGCAGGCGCTGCTGACCCATTGCAATACCGGTGCCCTGGCGACGGGGGGCTTCGGTACCGCCCTTGGCGTGATCCGGGCGGCGAACCTGGAGGGGCTGGTCGAGCGCGTCTACGCGGACGAAACCCGTCCCTGGTTGCAAGGCTCGCGCCTGACCGCCTGGGAGCTGGCCAACGAAGGCATCCCGGTAAGCCTGAACGTCGATTCGGCCGCGGCTCATATCATGAAGACCAAGGGCATCACCTGGGTCATCGTCGGTGCCGACCGCATCACGGCGAACGGCGACGTGGCCAACAAGATCGGCACCTATCAACTGGCGGTCAACGCCATGCACCACGGCGTGCGCTTCATGGTGGTGGCGCCTAGTTCGACCATCGACATGGCCTTGGAAACCGGCGACGACATCCCGATAGAGGAGCGTGACGGCAGCGAGTTGCTGGAGCTGGGCGGCAAGCGCGTGGCGGCGGATGTCGAGGCGTTCAATCCGGTCTTCGATGTGACGCCGGCCGATCTGATCGATGCCATCGTGACCGAGAAGGGCATAGTGGAGCGCCCGGACGCGGCGAAAATGGCGCAGCTCATGTGTCGCAAGCGCCTCCACTGAGCCGGGCGGCGCGTCCGGCGGGGTAGGTGCGGGACGGCGACTGTGATAAGCTCCGGCAGTTTTCCGGGCGGCCTCGCATGGGCCGTCCGACTGCCCGAATCGTCGGCTTAACTCGTTGATTTGTCGTGAGTCGTTGTGGCCAGGTGCCACAGCGGCGCGCCTCGTGACATTCCAGGATGGATGCTCGGGGTTCATCAGAAAAAGGAACCAGGCTTCTCATGGGCGAACTGGCCAAAGAAATTCTCCCGGTCAATATCGAAGACGAGCTGAAACAGTCCTATCTCGATTACGCGATGAGCGTGATCGTAGGGCGTGCTCTGCCGGATGCGCGCGATGGCTTGAAGCCCGTGCACCGCCGCGTGCTCTACGCGATGAGCGAGCTCGGCAACGACTGGAACAAGCCCTACAAGAAATCCGCCCGTGTGGTCGGTGACGTGATCGGTAAATACCACCCGCATGGCGATACCGCGGTCTACGACACCATCGTGCGTATGGCCCAGCCGTTCTCCCTGCGCTACATGCTGGTGGACGGCCAGGGCAACTTCGGTTCGGTGGACGGCGACAACGCCGCAGCCATGCGATACACCGAAGTGCGCATGGCCAAGTTGGCCCACGAACTGCTGGCCGACCTGGACAAGGAAACCGTCGACTGGGTGCCGAACTACGACGGCACCGAGCAGATTCCGGCGGTCATGCCGACCAAGATTCCCAACCTGCTGGTCAATGGCTCCTCCGGTATCGCCGTGGGCATGGCCACCAACATCCCGCCGCACAACCTGGGCGAAGTGATCGATGGCTGCCTGGCGCTGATCGACAACCCGGAGCTGACGGTCGACGATCTGATGCGCTACATCCCGGGCCCGGACTTCCCCACCGCCGGCATCATCAATGGCCGCGCCGGGATCATCGAGGCCTATCGCACCGGCCGTGGCCGCATCTATATGCGTGCCCGCGCCGAGGTCGAGGACATCGACAAGACCGGCAATCGCCAGCAGATCGTCATCACCGAGCTGCCGTACCAACTGAACAAGGCGCGGCTGATCGAGAAGATCGCCGAGCTGGTGAAAGAGAAGAAGCTGGAAGGCATCACCGAGCTGCGCGACGAGTCCGACAAGGACGGCATGCGCGTGGTCATCGAGCTGCGCCGTGGCGAAGTGGCGGAGGTGGTGCTCAACAACCTCTACGCCCAGACCCAACTGCAGAGCGTGTTCGGTATCAACGTGGTGGCCTTGGTCGACGGTCAGCCGCGCACGCTGAACCTCAAGGACATGCTCGAAGTGTTCGTCCGCCACCGCCGCGAAGTGGTGACCCGGCGGACCGTCTACGAACTGCGTAAAGCGCGCGAACGCGGCCATATCCTCGAAGGCCAGGCCGTCGCCCTGTCGAACATCGATCCGGTGATCGAGCTGATCAAGACCTCTCCGACACCGGCCGAGGCCAAGGAGCGCCTGATCGCCACCGCCTGGGAATCCAGCGCCGTGGAAGCGATGGTGGAGCGTGCCGGCGCCGATGCCTGCCGACCGGAAGACCTCGATCCGCAGTATGGTCTGCGTGACGGCAAGTACTACCTGTCGCCGGAACAGGCCCAGGCGATCCTCGAACTGCGCCTGCATCGCCTGACTGGCCTGGAGCATGAAAAGCTGCTGGCCGAGTACCAGGAAATCCTGGTCCAGATCGGCGAGCTGATCCGCATCCTGACCAACCCCGTGCGCCTGATGGAAGTCATCCGCGAGGAGCTGGAGAAGGTCAAGGCAGAGTTCGGCGATGCACGCCGCACCGAGATCGTCGCCTCCCAGGTCGACTTGACCATCGCCGACCTGATCACTGAAGAAGATCGCGTCGTGACCATTTCGCACGGCGGCTACGCCAAGTCCCAGCCGCTGGCCGCCTACCAGGCGCAGCGCCGCGGCGGCAAGGGCAAGTCGGCCACCGGCGTGAAGGACGAGGACTACATCGAACACCTGCTGGTGGCCAACAGCCATGCGACTCTGCTGCTGTTCTCCAGCAAGGGTAAGGTCTACTGGCTGCGTACCTTCGAGATTCCGGAGGCGTCGCGCACCGCGCGCGGCCGTCCGCTGGTCAATCTGCTGCCGTTGGATGAGGGCGAACGCATCACTGCCATGCTGCAGATCGACCTGGAGGCGCTGCAGCAAAGCTCTGGTGCCGATGAGGACCTGGACGAAGCCGAAGGCGTGGTGATCGAGGGCGAAGCCGTCGAGGTGGTCGAGGCCGAAGAAATCGAAGAAGTCGAGGGCGAAACGCCTGAGCTGGTCGCCGAGCCGACGGGAGCTTACATCTTCATGGCAACCGCCTTCGGTACCGTGAAGAAAACCCCGCTGGTGCAGTTCAGCCGTCCGCGTAGCGCCGGTCTGATCGCGCTGAAGCTGGAAGAGGGTGACACCCTGATCGCTGCCGCCATCACCGACGGTGCCAAGGAAGTCATGCTGTTCTCTGACGCCGGCAAGGTGCTGCGTTTCGCCGAGAGCAAGGTACGCACCATGGGTCGTACCGCTCGTGGCGTGCGTGGCATGCGCCTGGGCAAGGGTCAGCAACTGATCTCTATGCTGATTCCCGAGTCCGGCGCGCAGATTCTCACCGCGTCCGAGCGTGGGTTCGGCAAGCGCACGGGCCTGGGCAAGTTCCCGCGTCGCGGTCGTGGTGGTCAGGGCGTCATCGCCATGGTCACCAGTGAGCGTAACGGCAAGTTGGTCGGCGCAATCCAAGTGCAGGATGGCGAGGAAATCATGCTGATTTCCGACCAGGGCACTCTGGTGCGTACCCGTGTCGACGAGGTGTCCAGCTCCGGTCGCAATACCCAGGGCGTGACCCTGATCAAACTCGCCAGCGACGAAAAACTGGTGGGCCTGGAGCGTGTGCAGGAGCCGTCGGTGGAAGAAGAGGCCGAGGAGATCGAGGCCGCGCTTTCCGATGACGTGCTTGAGAAGGAAATGCCGGTAGCCAGCTCGGAACCCAGCGAGGACGAGCTGTTGGGCGGTGGCGGCGATGTTCCCGCCGACGTCGTCCCGACCGACGACGAAGACTGAAGGGTAGGGGCGCGCCGATCCCGGCGTGCCTCTGTCAGGGGATGCCGATTGATCGGCGGATCGCTCGCCCTGCAAGGTGGGCAGGCAATGAATCGAGAGATAGAGCAGTGAGCAAACGCGCCTATAACTTCTGCGCTGGCCCGGCCGCGCTTCCCGAAGCCGTCCTGCAGCGTGCCCAGGCGGAACTCCTCGACTGGCAGGGCAAGGGCCTGTCGGTCATGGAGATGAGCCACCGTAGCGACGAGTACGTGGCCATCGCCGAGAAGGCCGAGCAAGACCTGCGCGATCTGCTGACCATCCCGTCGAACTACAAGGTGCTCTTTCTCCAGGGTGGCGCCAGCCAGCAGTTCGCCGAGATTCCCCTGAACCTGCTGCCGGAAGACGGCGTAGCCGACTATATCGACACCGGTATCTGGTCGCGCAAGAGCATCGAAGAGGCGCGCCGTTTCGGCAATATCAACGTCGCAGCGAGTGCCAAACCTTACGATTACTTCGCCATCCCTGGCCAGAACGAGTGGCAGCTCAGCAAGGATTCCGCCTACCTGCACTACGCCTCCAACGAAACCATCGGTGGCTTGCAGTTCGACTGGATTCCCGAGGTCGGCGACGTTCCGCTGGTGGTGGATATGTCCTCCGACATCCTGTCCCGTCCGCTGGACGTTTCCCGTTTCGGCCTGATCTACGCCGGTGCGCAGAAGAACATCGGCCCGTCCGGCCTGGTGGTCGTCATCGTTCGCGAAGACCTGCTCGGCCGTGCCCGGTCGATCTGCCCGACCATGCTCAACTACAAGATCGCCGCCGACAACGGTTCGATGTACAACACGCCGGCGACCTTCTCCTGGTATCTCTCCGGCCTTGTCTTCGAGTGGCTGAAGGAGCAGGGCGGCGTCGAGGCGATGGAACAACGCAACCGCGCGAAGAAGGAGTTGCTGTACGGCTTCATCGACCGCAGCGAGCTGTACACCAACCCCATCGCCGCCAATGCCCGCTCCTGGATGAACGTACCGTTCCGTTTGGCCGACGAGCGCCTGGACAAGCCCTTCCTCGCCGGCGCGGACGCCCGTGGCCTGCTGAACCTGAAAGGCCACCGTTCGGTAGGCGGCATGCGTGCCTCCATCTACAACGCCGTGGGCCTCGATGCGGTGGAGGCCCTGGTGGCGTACATGGCGGAGTTCGAGAAGGAGCACGGCTGATGAGCGAGAAAGACCAGCTCAATGCACTGCGTCTGCGCATTGACAGCCTGGACGAGAAAATCCTCGAGCTGATCAGCGAGCGTGCACGCTGCGCCCAGGACGTGGCGCGGGTGAAGATGCAATCGCTGCCCGAAGGCGAGAAGCCGGTGTTCTATCGTCCCGAACGCGAGGCCTGGGTGCTCAAGCACATCATGGAGCGCAACCAGGGGCCGCTGGACAACGAGGAAATGGCGCGGCTGTTCCGCGAAATCATGTCCTCCTGCCTGGCGCTTGAGCAGCCGCTCAAAGTCGCCTACCTCGGCCCGGAAGGCACTTTCTCCCAGGCTGCGGCGCTGAAGCACTTCGGACATGCGGTCATCAGCGTGCCGATGGCGGCGATCGACGAGGTGTTCCGCGAGGTCGCGGCCGGTGCGGTGAACTTCGGCGTGGTGCCGGTGGAGAACTCCACCGAAGGCGCCATCAACCACACCCTGGACAGCTTCCTCGAGCACGACATGGTGATCTGCGGCGAAGTCGAACTGCGGATTCACCACCACCTGCTGGTGGGCGAGACGACCAAGACCGACCGCATTACCCGCATCTACTCCCATGCCCAGTCCCTGGCTCAGTGCCGCAAATGGCTGGACGCGCATTACCCCAATGTCGAGCGGGTGGCGGTGTCGAGCAATGCCGATGCGGCCAAACGGGTGAAGAGCGAGTGGAACTCAGCCGCCATCGCAGGCGACATGGCCGCGAGCCTGTACGGGTTGACCAAGTTGGCCGAGAAGATCGAGGACCGTCCCGACAACTCCACGCGCTTCCTCATTATCGGTAGCCAGGAAGTGCCGCCGACCGGCGACGACAAGACCTCCATCATCGTCTCCATGCGCAACAAGCCGGGGGCGCTGCATGAGTTGCTGGTGCCGTTCCACAACAACGGCATCGATCTGACCCGCATCGAGACCCGCCCCTCCCGCAGCGGCAAGTGGACCTACGTCTTCTTCATCGATTTCGTCGGCCACCACAAGGATCCGCTGATCAAGGACGTGCTGGAAAAGATCAACCAGGAAGCCGTGGCGCTGAAAGTGCTGGGCTCCTATCCCAAAGCGGTACTTTAAAGGCAGCCGCAAGCTACAAGCTTCAAGCCACAAGCGGACCTGTCCCCGGCTTTTTCTTGCAGCTTGCCGCTTGAAGCTCGAGGCTTTGCTATGAGTTGCGACTTTCTGACCCTGGCCCAGCCAGGGGTGCAAAAGCTGTCCCCCTACGTACCGGGCAAGCCGGTGGACGAGTTGGCCCGGGAACTGGATCTGGACCCGGCGAAGATCGTCAAGCTCGCCAGCAACGAGAACCCCTTGGGGCCGAGCCCGAAGGCACTGGAGGCCATCCGTGCCGAACTCGCCGAGCTGACCCGCTACCCCGATGGCAACGGTTTCGAGCTCAAGCGTAAGCTCGCCGGGCGCTGCGGCGTCGCGCCGGCCCAAGTGACGCTGGGCAACGGCTCCAACGATATTCTCGAACTGGTGGCGCGTGCCTATCTGGCGCCCGGCCTCAATGCCGTGTTCAGCGAGCACGCGTTCGCCGTCTACCCGATCGCCACCCAGGCCGTCGGTGCCCAGGGCAAGGTCGTACCGGCCAAGGACTGGGGGCATGATCTCGACGCCATGCTGGCTGCCATCGACGACGATACCCGTGTCGTCTTCGTTGCGAATCCGAACAACCCGACGGGCACCTGGTTCGGCCCGCAGACGCTGGCCGACTTCCTGGCGCGAGTGCCCGAGCGTGTCCTGGTGGTGTTGGACGAGGCCTACATCGAATATGCCGAGGGCGATGAGCTGCCGGACGGGCTGGAGTATCTCTCCCGGCACGCCAACCTGCTGGTCTCCCGGACCTTCTCCAAGGCCTATGGCCTGGCTGCGCTCCGCGTCGGCTATGGCATCTCTTCGGCCGAGATCGCCGACGTGCTGAATCGCGTACGCCAGCCGTTCAATGTCAACAGCCTGGCGTTGGCTGCCGCGTGCGCGGCACTGGATGATGTTGCCTATCTCGCTGAGAGCCGCCGCCTCAACGATGCCGGCATGGCTCAACTGGAGGAAGGCTTTCGTAAGCTGGGGCTGGACTGGATTCCGTCCAAGGGCAACTTCATCGCCGTGAACATGGGGCGGGATGCTGCGCCGTTGTACCAGACGCTGCTCCGCGAAGGGGTGATCGTCCGGCCGGTCGGTGGCTACGGCATGCCCACCTACCTCCGTGTGTCCATTGGCCTGCCCGAAGAGAACCGGCGTTTCCTCGACGCGCTGAGCAAGGTGCTCGACCGTGCCTGATGTCATGCCGCTGCAACAGGCGGCCCCTATTCTCGGCCGCCTGGTGGTGGTGGGGTTGGGCCTGATCGGCGGCTCCTTCGCCAAGGGATTGCGGGAAAAAGGGCTGTTCCACGAAGTGATTGGTGTGGATCTCGATCCGGAATCCAGGCGCCTGGCGGTGGAGCTGGGCGTAGTGGATCGCTGCGAAACGGAGCTGGCTGCCGCCTGTCAGGGCGCGGATGTGATTCAGCTGGCGGTGCCTATTCTGGCCATGGAGAAGCTGCTGGCCCAGTTGGCCGGGCTGGAGCTGGGGAATGCCGTGCTGACGGATGTCGGCAGCGCCAAGGGCAATGTGGTGCGAGCGGCGCAGCAATCCTTCGGCGGCATGCCGGCTCGCTTCGTGCCCGGGCACCCCATTGCGGGCTCCGAACAGAGCGGCGTGGAGGCTGCCAAGAGCGGTCTGTTCCAGCGCCATAAGGTGATTCTCACACCGCTGGCCTCGACCGATACCGATGCGCTGGCCCTGGTGGATCGGCTCTGGCGCGAACTGGGCGCCGATGTCGAGCACATGGAGGTAGGCCATCACGATGCGGTCCTCGCTGCGACCAGTCACTTGCCGCACCTGTTGGCTTTCACGCTGGTGGATTCGCTGGCCAAGCGCAACGAAAACCTGGAGATATTCCGCTATGCGGCGGGCGGTTTCCGGGACTTCACCCGGATTGCCGGTAGCGACCCGGTGATGTGGCACGACATCTTCCTCGCCAACCGCGAGGCGGTGTTGCGGACATTGGACGATTTTCGCGGCGACCTCGATGCCTTGCGTGCGGCGGTCGACGCTGGGGACGGGCATCAATTGCTGGGCGTGTTCACCCGCGCCCGCGTTGCCCGCGAGCATTTCAGTAAAATTTTGGCCCGCAGGGCCTACGTGGATGCCATGAACTCGAATAACGATCTGATCTTCCTCGCCAATCCTGGTGGTCGGCTGTCCGGCCGCATTCGCGTGCCGGGCGACAAGTCCATTTCCCACCGCTCCATCATGCTCGGCTCCCTGGCCGAAGGCACCACCGAGGTGGAAGGTTTCCTCGAGGGCGAGGATGCCCTGGCGACTCTGCAGGCATTCCGCGACATGGGTGTGGTGATCGAAGGCCCGCATCACGGTCGCGTGACCATTCACGGTGTCGGCCTGCACGGCCTGAAGCCGCCGCCCGGCCCGCTGTACCTGGGCAACTCGGGCACTTCCATGCGTTTGCTGTCCGGCCTGTTGGCAGCCCAGCCGTTCGATACCGTGCTGACCGGCGACGCGTCGCTGTCCAAGCGTCCGATGAACCGTGTCGCCAAGCCGCTGCGTGCCATGGGTGCGGTGATCGAGACCGGTCCGGAAGGGCGACCGCCGCTGACCATTCGCGGTGGCCAGCGTCTGACCGGTATGCATTACGACATGCCGATGGCCAGCGCCCAGGTGAAGTCCTGCCTGCTGCTCGCCGGCCTGTATGCCGCGGGCGAGACCTCGGTGACCGAGCCGGCGCCGACCCGCGACCACACCGAACGCATGCTGCGGGGCTTCGGCTACCCGGTGACCGTCGATGGCGCCACCGCACGCGTCGAGTCCGGTCATAAGCTGAGCGCGACTCACATCGAAGTGCCGGCGGACATTTCCTCGGCAGCGTTCTTCCTTGTCGCCGCCAGCATCGCCGAGGGCTCCGAACTGGTGCTCGAGCACGTCGGTATCAACCCGACCCGTATCGGCGTCATCGAGATTCTTCGTCTCATGGGCGGCGATATCACCCTGGAGAATCAGCGTGAGGTCGGTGGCGAGCCTGTCGCCGATATTCGTGTGCGTGCGGCCAGGCTCAAAGGTATCGATATCCCGGAAAGCCTGGTCCCGCTGGCCATCGACGAATTCCCGGTGCTTTTCATCGCGGCCGCCTATGCCGAGGGCCGTACCGTGCTGCGTGGCGCGGAGGAGTTGCGGGTCAAGGAATCCGACCGTATCCAGGTCATGGCCGACGGCTTGCAGACGCTTGGCGTCAAGGCCGAACCAACACCGGACGGCATCGTCATCGAAGGCGGGCCGATTGGCGGGGGCGAAGTACACAGCCACGGCGACCACCGTATCGCCATGTCCTTCAGCGTGGCGTCTCTGCGCGCCAGCGCGCCGATCCGCATCCATGACTGCGCCAACGTCGCCACATCCTTCCCGAACTTCCTTGGCCTGGCGGCCCAGGCAGGCATTCGCGTAAGCGAGGAGGGCAAGTCATGACCGCACGGGTGCCGGTAATCGCCATCGATGGTCCCAGTGGTTCGGGCAAAGGTACGATCGCCGGCCTGCTCGCCAGGAAGCTGGGCTGGAGCCTGCTGGACTCCGGCGCGCTCTATCGTCTGTTGGCCTTCGCCGCGCGTAACCATGGCGTTGACCTCACCAACGAGGAGGCCTTGAAAGTCCTGGCTGCGCATCTCGACGTGCAATTCATTGCGGCGTCGGGCGGTCACGGCCAGCGCATCATCCTCGAAGGCGAAGAAGTGACCGACGTCATTCGCAATGAGCAGGTCGGCGCCGGAGCCTCGCAGGTGGCGTCCCTGCCGGCGGTGCGCGAGGCCCTGCTGCAGCGCCAGCGCGCTTTTCTCGAGGCCCCGGGTCTGGTAGCCGATGGCCGGGACATGGGTACCGTGGTGTTTCCCGATGCACCCTTGAAGATTTTCCTGACCGCCAGTGCAGAAGAACGGGCCCGCCGACGCTATCTGCAGTTGAAGGAAAAGGGGGATGATGTTAGTCTGAGTAGTCTGCTGGAAGAGATTCGGGCGCGCGACGAGCGCGATACTCAGCGAGCGGTCGCCCCGCTCAAACCGGCGTCTGACGCCATACAGCTGGATTCCACGGAGCTCTCCATCGAGCAGGTACTGGAGCGTATCCTGAGCGAAGTCGCCAACCGCGACCTTGCCGGGTGAACCAGGGGCCAAGTGGCCAACAAGGAGGCGTGCGGGAGACCAGTCCAAGTCCCGCAGGCCTCTTTTTACATGAACGAACCCACATTGTCTGGAATGTGGCTTTGGGCGAGATCCTTCGCCCTTGATCACACAGGAACCAACATGAGCGAAAGCTTTGCAGAACTTTTTGAAGAAAGCCTGAAATCCCTCGACATGCAGCCGGGTGCCATCATCACCGGCATCGTGGTCGACATCGACGGTGACTGGGTCACCGTGCATGCCGGCCTCAAGTCCGAGGGCGTCATCCCGGTCGAGCAGTTCTACAACGAACAGGGCGAGCTGACCATCAAGGTGGGTGACGAGGTCCACGTCGCTCTGGACGCGGTTGAAGACGGCTTCGGTGAAACCAAGCTGTCCCGCGAAAAAGCCAAGCGCGCGGAATCCTGGATTGTTCTGGAAGCGGCTTTCTCCGCCGAAGAAGTGGTCAAGGGTGTTATCAACGGCAAGGTCAAGGGCGGCTTCACCGTCGATATCAACGGTATCCGTGCGTTCCTGCCGGGTTCCCTGGTCGACGTCCGTCCGGTGCGCGACACTGCTCACCTGGAAGGCAAAGAGCTCGAGTTCAAGGTCATCAAGCTCGACCAGAAGCGCAACAACGTCGTCGTTTCCCGCCGCAGCGTGTTGGAAGCCGAGAACAGCGCCGAGCGCGAAGCCCTGCTGGAATCCCTGCAGGAAGGCCAGCAGGTCAAGGGTATCGTCAAGAACCTCACCGACTACGGTGCGTTCGTTGATCTGGGCGGCGTAGACGGCCTGCTGCACATCACCGACATGGCCTGGAAGCGCATCAAGCATCCGTCCGAAATCGTCAATGTTGGCGACGAGATCGACGTCAAGGTCCTGAAGTTCGACCGCGAGCGCAACCGCGTCTCCCTGGGTCTGAAGCAGCTGGGCGAAGATCCGTGGGTCGCCATCAAGGCTCGTTATCCGGAAGGCACCCGCGTCATGGCCCGCGTCACCAACCTCACCGACTACGGCTGCTTCGCCGAGTTGGAAGAGGGTGTGGAAGGCCTGGTGCACGTCTCCGAAATGGACTGGACCAACAAGAATATCCATCCGTCCAAGGTCGTACAGGTCGGCGACGAAGTGGAAGTCATGGTTCTGGACATCGACGAAGAGCGTCGTCGTATTTCCCTGGGCATCAAGCAGTGCAAGTCCAACCCGTGGGAAGACTTCTCCAGCCAGTTCAACAAGGGCGACCGTATCTCCGGCACCATCAAGTCGATCACCGATTTCGGTATCTTCATCGGTCTGGACGGCGGCATCGACGGTCTGGTTCACCTGTCCGACATTTCCTGGAACGAGCCGGGTGAAGAAGCCGTACGTCGCTTCAAGAAGGGCGACGAACTGGAAACCGTCATCCTGTCGGTCGATCCGGAGCGTGAGCGCATTTCCCTGGGCATCAAGCAGCTGGAAGACGATCCGTTCTCCAACTACGCCTCGCTCAACGAGAAAGGCAGCATCGTTCGCGGTACCGTCAAGGAAGTCGACGCCAAGGGCGCTGTGATCGATCTGGGCAACGATATCGAAGGCATCCTGAAAGCTTCCGAAATCAGCCGCGACCGCGTGGAAGACGCGCGTAACGTGCTGAAGGAAGGCGACGAAGTCGAAGCCAAGATCATCAGCATCGACCGTAAGAGCCGCGTGATCAGCCTGTCCGTCAAGTCGAAGGACGTGGATGACGAGAAGGATGCGATCAAGGAACTGCGCAAGCAGGAAACCGAGAGCACCGGTCCGACCACCATCGGTGATCTGATCCGTGCGCAAATGGAGAATCAGGGCTAATCCCCTCGATGCTTCGGAAAAAGGGCGACTTCGGTCGCCCTTTTTCATACCCACCGAAAAAGGCTGAGTCTGCTGTAGCGCAGAACTGCCGTGGCCTTACGCTCCATCCTTCCGACCGCTCGGTTCCCTCCGTTTGCCGCCTCTTGACAATGAGACTGTTCAAACTCTGGCGAGCATGCTAAAACCACCCTACTAGTGATCTAGCCGCTTGAAAAAGAAGGGAAAACCATGACCAAGTCGGAGTTGATCGAACGCATCGTTTCCCATCAGGGGCTGCTGTCATCGAAGGATGTCGAGCTGGCCATCAAGACCATGCTGGAGCAAATGTCCCAGGCATTGGCGACAGGCGATCGCATCGAGATTCGCGGCTTCGGCAGCTTTTCACTGCACTACCGTGCGCCACGGGTGGGTCGCAATCCCAAGACTGGCCAATCGGTGCGGCTCGATGGCAAGTACGTCCCGCATTTCAAGCCGGGCAAGGAATTGCGTGACCGGGTGAACGAGGAGTGAGGTCCGGCAGGGCTTCCTCCTCCGCTGGAAAAAGGATTACACGGTGAAAACCCTCAAGCGTTTCTTGGTTCTGGCTGGCTGCGTCATTCTGGCGGTTGCCGTTCTGGTATTCGTGCTGGAGAACCAGACGCCTGTTGACCTGGTCATTTTTGGATGGCCGATGCCAGCATTGCCGGTTGCCGGCTACATGGCCGCTGCGTTCCTGGTTGGGATGCTGATTGGTCCGCTCATTAGCTGGTTCTTCTATGGCCGTCTTCGGCTGAAAGTCGCATCGCAGCAGCGCGAGTTGGATGCCTGCCGCCGGCGCTTGGCCGATCTCGATAGCGCACAGGCTCCGGCCCGGCTTTGATCGATAGTCTCTTCTGGCTGATCCTTTTCTTCCTCGCACTGGCGCTCGGCTGGGGGTTGGGGCGGTCGGGTTTTTCCTGGCCTTCCCGATCCCGTGGTTCCGTTAGGCCCATCCCTTCCTACCCCTACGTTCCGCTGTTGGACGAACAGTCGGACGAAGCGCTCCAGCGATTCATTCGCGCCCTTGAAATCAATGACAGTACGCTCGATGCGCATTTGGCCGTGGGACGGCTGTTGCGCAAGCGTGGCGAGGTCGACAAAGCCATTCAATTGCATGAGGGGATGCTTGCGAACCGGCAGCTCACTGATGTGCAGGCCGTCCAGGTGCGTCTGGAGCTGGGCCAGGATTTCTTGGCGGCTGGCGTGCTTTCGCGCGCCGAGACGTTATTTCTTGAGTTGGCGGAGGAGAAGGCTGTCAGTCTCTCCGCCCTCAAGGGGCTGTTGCGAATATACGAGCAAGAGCGCGAATGGCCAAAGGGGGTAGAGGTCTGTGAGCGCCTGATTACGGAAGACGATTACTACCGTTCGGTCCTGGCTCATTATTACTGCGAGCTGGCCGAGCAGGACATGCGTCGTGGTCGCCCGAAGGATGCGCTCGGCTATCTGGATCAGGCGCTACAGGCCGATTCGAGCTGTCTGCGCGCTTTTCTATTGCAGGCCAGGTTGTTTTCAAGGGCGGAGCGTCATGCCGACGCTTTTTCGGCGCTGATCCAGGCCTGCAAGCTCCAGCCGGCTGTCGTGGGAAGTGTGGGGAGTGATGTCCTCGAGGCGGCGGAGAGGAATGGTGCAAACCTTGAGGGCGCTCTCCGGGCGGTCATCGGGGAGGGTCGTGGGCTACCCGTAACCGCAGCCGTCCTGGTGCTCGCACGGCAGATCGCCCAGCGCTCTACCTCCGAGGCGCTTCGTTTCGTCCAAGAGCATCTTCGTGCGCATCCTTCCTTGCTCGCGCTAAAAGGCTGGGTGGAGCTCTGCCAGATCTGCGGCGACTCGGAGAAAGCCGCTATGGCGGACATCGAGGGGGCGCTCGATAAGCTTTTGCTCGCAGATGTTCGCTACCGCTGCGAGCGTTGTGGGTTCGCGGGAAAGCTGCTGCATTGGCAGTGCCCCGCCTGCCATGGCTGGGGGGTAGTCAAGCCGTTGTACTGAAGGGAGGGGCTATTCTGGAAGGAGCCTTGAACGAACCGGCGGGCGAGGAGTCATAGCACTTCTTGTAATGGTGAGCTGGACTCGCTGGTGTTCCTGAGTTGATCCCCTGAGAAGGTGACCTGAAAAGAATGTCTGACCGACAGCAGTACTCCCCGCATGAAGATGAAATCGATCTGGCTGAACTGATACGGTCTCTGTGGCAGCAGAAATTGCTCATTGCTGGCGTAGCCTTGGGCGTTACGTTGTTGGCGGCGGCATATGCCTTTCTTGCGACACCTTATTACAAGGTTCAGAGCGTAGTGAGGCCGGTGGACCAGGGCGCACTGGATGCGCTGAACGGTACCGAAATCTATGAACTCACCCCATCCGATGCCTTAGCGAGGGTAGCGGCAGCGCTTTCCTCCTATGAAAATCGACTTAAATACTTTCGCGAGAACCAGGCGCTGTTTGCTCCGTTGGCCGAATCGGGACGCTCGCTGGAGCAGGTTTTCGAAGAATTCAATGCGCAAGCGTTCACCATGCTGCAACCCGATCCGAAGAAGGCGGGCGGTCTGAAAGAATATGTCGGTTTATCGCTCGTCTACCCCAAGGGAGTCGATGGTGTAGCGGTAGTCAATGGGATGGTGATGGCTGCGATACGGGCCGAGCAGCAAGCGGTTGCCGAAGACCTGAAAGCCTTGATTGCCAACCGTCTGGCCAATCTGGAGCAGAAGATCGAGGCCGCCAGGGCCAATTACAACGCCTCCAAAGAGGCTCAGATCGCTACGCTGCTCGAAGAGGACGCGTTGCAGCGCGCCAAATTGCAGGATGAGCTGGAGGCCTTGCGAGGCGAGCTCAAGACGCGTCGCGAGAGTCGTATCAGCGAGCTGGAAGAGGCGATTCGTATTGCTGAGTCGCTCGGCATAGCCAAGCCCACTACACCATCGGCCATGTCCGATGCTCAATCCCGGGGGCAAGTCGTGCGGACCGAGGTCACTAGTCGTGAAATCCCTCTGTACTTCATGGGGACTGAAGCGCTCCAGGCTGAGCGGAAGGCCCTGAGTGAGCGAAGTTCGGATGATTTCGTCGAGCCTCGGATCGCCGAAATCAAGAAAGAGCTGGAGTTGCTGAAGCACAACCGGCAGGTCGAGTTGCTCAAGCAGCGGCAGGATGAAGACCTTTACCTGAAGGACTTGGCTCTCTGGCGAGAGGAGGCTGCCCGATTGAAAGGCATCAAGTTCGACGCATCCGGCTTGCAGCTTGTCAGGGTCGACCAGATGGCCTTGGAGCCTCTTTCCAGGGTTAAGCCGAAGCGGGCTCTGGTCATGGCCTTGGGGATGGTTATCGGCGGCATGCTGGGGCTTTTCGTGGCCCTGTTGCGCAATCTCTTGCGTAGAGGCGAGCCTGGCGTAGCGGTGCCGGCTTAGTGGCTGGTCGGCATGGATTGAATGCTTGGTGCTGAGTTTCCAATCTGCAGCAAGCGCCAACTACCAGTGTAAAAGTGTGATGGAGGAACTGGAATTTTTTTCGAAATGAATGGATGGGCAGACTGTCAAGTCTTGTATTGTCATTCCTGGCTGGCAAAATGCCCCCGTTTCGAGAGGGTATGGCTTCAGCTCTCTCCGTCTGATTGGCTGACGACAGCAGGATTCACCTAGGATCGTCGTCTACCCTGTCAGGGTTGTTGTTGACGCTATCCAAAGATGGACCTTCCTGTGAATACGATTTCTGCCCACCTTCCCGTCCAGCCTGTGCTGAACGACGAAATCGACCTGGCCGAGCTGTTTCGCTCGCTGTGGGCTCAGAAACTGCTGATCGCTGCAATTACCGTGGCCAGCGCTCTGTTGGCAGCAAGCTATGCCTTCTTCATCGCCACCCCTGAATATCAGGTACAGAGCCTGCTGCGCCCGGCCGCCATCAAGGACCTCGATGCGCTGAACGGAACGGAAGTCTATCCGCTCACTCCGGATGAAGCGTTGCGCCGTGTCGGAACCGCTCTGGACTCATACGAAACTCGCCTGGAGTTCTCCCGCGCCCATCCCGAGCTATTCGAGGCGTTGCAAACGCCCCTGCGTTCCCCCGAGCAAGCCTTCGAGAAGTTCAATGACGAAGCCTTCCAGATGCTGCTGCCGGACCCGAAAACGAAGAGTCTGACCCCCTATGTCGGTATCCGGCTTACTTACCCTGAAGATGTTCAGGGCGTGTCGATCGTCAACGGTCTTGTGGAATTCGCCTTGCAGCGGGAGCGCGAGCTGATTGCTGCCGACCTGCAGGCGGTGATCAAGAATCGCCTCGATAAGCTGGAGCGAAAGATAGAGGCGGCCCGCGCCAGCTATGAAACCAGCAAGCAAGCCAAGATCGCGACGTTGCTGGAGGCGGACGAGCTCAAGCGGGCGAAACTCCAGGACGAGCTCAGGGCGCTCCGGCAGCAGCTGAAGACGCGCCGCGATGACCGCATCATGCAGTTGAACGAAGCGATTCGAATCGCCAAGTCCCTGGGCATTGCCAAGCCCACCACACCTTCTGCGCTGGGCGATGAAGGACGATCCGCACAGGGCAATGTGATTCGTACCGAAGTGAACAACCAGCAGATACCGCTTTATTTCATGGGTAGCGAGGCACTGGAAGCCGAGCGGGATGCCCTGCAGCAACGGCGTTCGGACGATTTCACCGAGCCGCGTATCGCCCAGATCGCCAAGGAACTGCGGTTGCTGGAAAACAACCGCGAAGTGGAAATCCTCAAGCAGCGCGAGAACGACGATCTCTTTCTCAAGGACCTGGCCCTCTGGCGCGAGGAGGCGGCGCGTTTGCGTGCTTTGGACGTGGACGTTTCCAAGCTGAAGCTGGTCCATATCGACCAGGCGGCCGTGGAGCCGTCTAAACCGATAAAACCGAAGAAATTACTGATTCTGGCGTTTGGGATCGTATTGGGCGCCATGTTGGGCGTTTTCATTGCGCTCATCAGAAATATCGTGCGTCGCAAGCCCGATACCTTCGCCATCTTGCGATGATTTTCTGATCCATTCCAACGATACCTCTGGACAAGGCTGGCACCCTGGGGCCGCTTTGCCCAGCGGGGTTCATGGGGAACCCTGCCATGTTAAGGGACTGACCCATCATGCAATTTCCTCTCATCGACCACCACGGCGCCACCCAGGGCGTAACCGGCTCCTGCCATCAGTTGCGAATGGACGCGAGCCATAGCCTGTTGATCGACTGCGGCCTGTTCCAAGGCGCGGAAACCTCACCGGAAGGCCGCACGGCAGCCGGCAACCTGGCCATCGATTTTCCGCTGGATACCGTCAAGGCGCTGGTCGCCACCCATGTCCACATCGACCATGTCGGACGGATTCCTTATCTGCTGGCGGCAGGCTTCAAAGGACCGATTCTCTGCAGCGAGCCATCGGCGCGCTTGCTGCCTCTCGTGCTGGAAGATGCCTTCAAGCTCAGCGTCAGCCGCGACCAGGCGAAGGTCGAGCGTTATCTGCAACTGATCGAACAGCGCATCATCGCCTTGCCCTACAAGACATGGTTCACCCTGGTCGATACGGCGGAGCTGCGTTGCCGCGTCAGGCTGCAGAGGGCAGGGCATATCCTTGGTTCGGCTTATGTCGAGATAGACCTGACGTACCCTGGCCAGGGTAGCAAGCGCATCCTCTTCTCCGGAGACCTGGGCGCGCCGCATGCTCCTCTTTTGCCGGCGCCGAAACCACCGTACCGGGCTGACATCCTGATATTGGAAAGTACCTATGGCGATCGTCTGCATGAGGATCGCCGAACCCGGCGCCAGCGCTTGCAGGCGGTGATCGAGCAGGCGCTGGCGGATCGCGGCACGGTGCTTATCCCCGCATTCAGCATCGGTCGTACCCAGGAACTGCTTTACGAGCTGGAGGACATCATCCACCGCCGGGCTCGTCAGCGCGTCGCCACCGCACCCCGCTCTGGAGCCCAGGGAGAATTGGGCGTCGATTGGCCCGAGCTGCCGATCATTCTGGATTCGCCCTTGGCCAGCCGGTTCACGACGGTTTATCGCCAGTTGCAGTCTTTCTGGGACCAAGAAGCGCTACAGCGTGTAAAATGCGGCCGCCGTCCACTTGGGTTTGAGCAGTTGGTCACGGTGGATGAGCATGCCGATCACCTCCAGATGGTGCGGCACCTGGCCGATACGGCGCGACCGGCCATTGTGATCGCCGGCAGCGGTATGTGTTCCAGCGGCCGCATCGTCAATTACCTCAAGGCGATGCTGGGCGATAAGCGCCACAACGTGCTCTTCGTCGGTTACCAGGCCAAAGGCACGCCAGGGCATGCTCTCCAGACCCATGGGCCGAAAGGCGGATATGTGGACTTGGATGGCGAGCGGCATACTATTCGGGCCGGTATCGCCACCATCGGTGGCTATTCGGCTCACGCCGACCGGCACGGATTGCTGAACTTCGTGACCCGCATGCGGGAGTGGCCAGGCGAGATACGCCTGGTCCATGGCGAAGCATCGGCCAAGCGGGCGCTAGCAGAGCTTTTGCGTAGCCGCTACGAACAACGGAACCGCCCGGTGACCATCGTCACCCCGGATTAAGTGGAGTGCCAAGGGCGATCTCAGCGATCGCGGGTGTAGCTTCAGTGGATTGATTGGAAAGTCCCTACCATGGCCCGGTTCATTGGCCAGGGGCAAGGTGATACGGATATGAAGAATGGCACTGCGGACCGCGCGACCAGTCAGTACCGGGACAAGTCCTGGTACCTCGTGCAGTGCAAGCCTCGGCAGGACGAACGTGCCGAGGAACATCTGACCCGTCAGGGGTACGCCTGCTACCGCCCGCATTGTCGGCGGGAGCGGCTGGTGCGCGGCCATCGGCAGGAGGCGACCGAATCGCTGTTCCCCGGCTACCTCTTCATCCACTTGGCTTCGAACGACAACTGGTCTCCCTTGCGCTCGACCCGTGGCGTCAATCGCGTGGTTTCCTTTGGCGGGCGGCCGATCGCCATTGATGACGCTTTGATAGCGCAATTGCAGCATCGCGCGGAACCCGACGTCGAAAAAATGCTCCAACCCGGCGAAGCGGTACGCATCCTGGAGGGCAGTTTCGCCGAACTCGACGCCATTTTCCTGTCCATGGATGGCGATGATCGCGTCGTACTACTCATGAACTTGCTCCATCGCCAGCAGCAGATCAGCCTGCCGCTGGCGAGTATTCGTGTGCATTGAATAAACGACCGTTGCCGGAGTGCGTGGGCGCTCTGGGTGGTTTGTCATTTTCAGGAATCGTTCTCAGGAAGGCGACGCTAAATCCTGGGGCGGTAGCGTGCCCAGGTACGGGCTCGAATCTAAACATAAGAGCGAGCTTTGCTCGCGATTGATAACGGTAGGCAAAGGCTATCCCCGATCAGCGATGAACAAAACCGGAAACGTACTCAAGAGCCCATGCCAGCCCACACCCTGACACGCCTGTTCAACCTCGCACTGCGCGGTGTGACGTTGGCCAGCAAGTTCCTACTGATCTTCTTCCTGGCGCGCTTCCTCGAGCCGGCAGAGCTGGGGCTGTATGGCCTGCTGGCGGCGACCATCGGTTATGCCCTGTATTTGCTGGGGCTGGACTTCTACACCTACACCACCCGGGAATTGCTCAAGCGAGACCGTGGAGAATGGGGCGGACTCCTTAAAGACCAAGGTGCGCTGACGTTAGTTCTCTATGTGCTGTTCGTGCCGTTGCTGTCGCTGGTCTTCGCAACGGGGACGTTGCCTTGGCCGGTGGCGGGCTGGTTCTTCGGTCTGATCGTCCTCGAACACCTGAACCAGGAATTGATGCGGCTGCTGATCGCGATATCCCGTCCCGTGCTGGCGAACGTGGTGTTGTTCCTCCGCCAGGGGGCCTGGGCGGTGGTCGCCACGGCGCTGATGTTCTTCGATCCGGAGACCCGCAACCTGGAGACCGTGTTGCTGGCCTGGACGCTGGGCGGCCTTGCCGCGCTTCTTTTGGCCGCCGGCCGGCTGTGCCAGTTACGCATCGGTGGTTGGCGTAAGCGGGTCGATTGGTCCTGGATTCGCCAGGGCATCAAGGTGGCGGTGCCGATGCTGGTGGCGACGCTGGCGATACGCGGTGTGTTCACCCTGGACCGTTACTGGCTGGAGGCCCTGTCAGGCTTGGAGGTATTGGGCGCCTATGTGCTGTTCATGGGCATCGGCAACGCCATGATGTCTTTCCTCGACGCTGGGGTTTTTGCCTTCCTTTACCCCGGCCTGATCAGCGCGTTCCAGAAGGGAGACGCCGACGCCTTCCGCCAGGGCGTGAAGCGCTTCTTCATCCAGACGACAGTCTTTTCACTGTGTTTCGCCCTGGTAGCGCTGGCCCTGATCGATCCCCTGCTGAACTGGCTGGGCAAGCCGCTCTATCGCGAGCAGCAGGGCATGTTCCCCTGGATCCTGCTGGCTATCTTTCTTTATGCTCTGGGCATGATTCCGCACTATGCGTTGTACGCACAGGGAAGGGATCGGCCGCTGATTCACAGCCATATCGCCAGCTTGGTTGCCTTCATTCCGGCGACCTGGCTCTTTTCAACCCACTGGCCCCACCTTGCCGTTCCGCTCGGCCTGAGTGTCGCCTTTCTTCTGATACTCGTCTGGAAGACAACGGCCTATTTCCGGCTGACTCCAGTGCAGTATCGTCACTGCTGCCCTGAAACACAGGCTTCAACCTGAGGAACCGCTGCATGTTCAACGACAAGTCCATTCTCATCACCGGTGGCACCGGCTCGTTCGGCCACACCTTCGTGCCGATGATCCTGGCTCGCTACAACCCGCGGCGCGTGATCATCTATTCCCGTGACGAGATGAAGCAGTGGGAAATGGCCAAGAAATTCCAGGGCGATACCCGTGTGCGCTTCTTCATCGGTGACGTGCGCGACCGTGAGCGTCTCTACCGTGCCCTGGATGGGGTGGACTACGTGGTCCATGCCGCCGCCACCAAGATCGTACCGACCGCCGAATACAACCCGTTCGAGTGCGTGAAGACCAACGTCATGGGCGCGATGAACCTGATCGATGCCTGCATCGACAAGGGTGTGAAGCGTGTAGTCGCCCTGTCCACCGACAAGGCGAGCAGCCCGGTCAACCTCTACGGTGCCACCAAGCTGGCCTCCGACAAGCTCTTCGTGGCCGGCAACTCCTACGCCGGCGGCCATGACACCCGCTTCGCCGTGGTGCGCTACGGCAACGTCATGGGCTCCCGTGGCTCGGTCATCCCGTTCTTCATGTCCATCAAGGACAAGGGTGTGCTGCCCATTACCGACGAGCGCATGACCCGCTTCATGATCTCCCTGGAAGAGGGCGTCGAGCTGGTCTGGCATGCCTTCGAAGACATGGAAGGCGGCGAAATCTATGTGAAGAAGATTCCCTCCATGAAGGTGACCGATCTGGCCCGAGTCGTCGCACCGGAAGCCCGCCAAGAGATCGTCGGCATTCGCCCCGGCGAAAAACTGCATGAGCAGATGATCAGCGCGGAAGACTCCTACTACACCTACGAATACCCTGAGCACTTCAAGATTCTGCCGGTGATCAACAACTGGTCGTCCTGCGAGAAGCGCATCAAGGACGGCAAGAAAGTGCCGGAAGGCTTCGTCTACGCCAGCGACAACAACACCGAGTGGATGAGCGACGAAGAACTGCAAGCCTGGATCGACAAGAACCGCGAAAAGATCGGGAGCATCTGAGCCATGATTCCCTACGGTCGCCAGGACATCACCCAGGCCGACATCGATGCCGTCGTGGGTGTGCTGCAATCCGACTTCCTGACCCAGGGCCCGATGGTGCCGCGCTTCGAACAAGGCGTGGCCCGGCATGTGGGAGCCGAGCATGCGCTGGCGGTGAACAGCGCCACCTCGGCCCTGCACATCGCCTGCCTGGCGCTGGGGCTCGGGCCGGGCGATCGGCTCTGGACCAGTCCGGTCACCTTCGTCGCCTCCGCCAACTGCGGCCTGTACTGCGGTGCCAAGGTGGACTTCGTGGACATCGACCCGCGTACTTACAACCTGTGCCCGAAGGCGCTGGAGGCGAAACTCCAGCAGGCCGAGCGCGACGGCACGCTGCCCAAGGTGGTGGTACCGGTGCACCTGTGCGGCCAGCCTTGCGACATGCAGGCCATCCATGCCCTGGCGAAGCGCTATGGTTTCCGCATCATCGAAGACGCCTCCCATGCCATCGGGGGTAAATACCAGGGCGAGTTCATCGGTAACTGCCGTTATAGCGACATCACCGTTTTCAGCTTCCACCCGGTGAAGATCATCACCACCGCCGAAGGCGGCATGGTACTGACCAACGATGCTGCGCTGGCCGAACGCATGGCACTGCTGCGTAGCCACGGGATCACCCGTGAACCGTCGAAGATGACCCACGAATCGGACGGCCCCTGGTACTACCAGCAGATCGACCTCGGCTTCAACTACCGGATGACCGAACTGCAGGCCGCGTTGGGCGTGACCCAACTGGAGCGTCTCGACCGCTACGTCGCCCGTCGTCACGAACTGGCCCGGCGCTACGACCAGTTGCTGGCAGGGCTGCCGGTCACCACGCCCTGGCAACACCCGGACAGCTACTCCGGCCTGCACCTCTACGTGATCCGTCTGCAACTGGAGACGCTGCGCAGCAGCCACCGCCAAGTGTTCGAATCGCTGCGCGAGCAGGGCATCGGCGTCAACCTCCACTACATTCCGGTCCATACCCAGCCGTACTACCAGCGCATGGGCTTTCAGGCCGGTGACTTCCCCGAGGCCGAACGTTACTACCGCGAAGCCATCAGCCTGCCCATGTTCCAGACCATGACGGAACAGCAGCAGGATAAAGTGGTAGGGATATTGCGCGAGGTGCTATGTTGAAAAGCGTAGCTGTCCTTCAAGCGCGGACCTCTTCGTCGCGCCTTCCGGGGAAAGTGCTGTTACCTATCAATGGGGTGCCGGTTGCGATATTGGCAGCTAAGCGAGCAGCAAATACCGGCCGTGACGTGATTATCGCCACCTCCGACGAGTGGAGCGACGACGAGCTTGCCAAGGTTGCTCAGGCTCATGGTGTGAGATGTTTCAGAGGAAGTCTGAACAATACGCTCAGCCGTGTCGTTGGGGCTCTTGCTGAATACGATGATGGCACCGTTGTTTTTCGCTTGACGGGAGATAACGTCTTTCCAGATGGAGTGTTATTGGACGAAATAGAAAGGGATTTCCTGTCCAAGGGCATAGACTACATGTTCTGCAATGGGGCTTCTTCGGGGCTTCCTTATGGAATGAGTGCAGAGGTGACCTACTTGCGGTGTTTGCGAGAGGCCCTTGCAAACACCGACGATCCTTTCGATACGGAACATGTAACCCCATATATTGCAAGAACCTATGGTCGTGTAGCCTTTGATAAGTATGTTGCGATGGCGAAGGGGCATTACCGTTGCACAATCGACTGTTTGGATGACTACCTAGTCGTTCAGGGCGTTTTTGCTGGCGTTGAAGATGCTTTTTCTATATCGGCGTTTGATTTGATGCTGCGCTTGGATGGGCAGCCTTATCAGCCGATTGTAAAAAAGCCAGCGGCCAAATTGGTACTAGGCACTGCTCAACTGGGGTTGAATTATGGTGTTGCTAACACCATAGGGCGCCCTAGCCAGGAGGTGAGTCGCGAAATCGTTAAGACAGCTATCTCTAATGGTGTCTCTTTCATAGATACCGCGCGTGCATATGGAGAGGCTGAGAAAGTTGTTGGCCAGTCTTTACAGGCCGGCTGGCAGGGTCGGGCAGGGATCATTACGAAACTCTCCCCTCTGTCGGATTGCCCAGCAAATGCATCGGCCAATGTTGTAAACGCCTTTGTGGATGCAAGTGTTCATATGTCACGCGCAAGCCTGTGCTTGCAGAAGCTCGATGTGTTAATGCTTCATCGCGCCAGTCACTTTGATGAGTGGGGTGGTGCGGCTTGGCGTAGGTTGCTTGAGCTTAAAGAGCTTGGTTTTATAGCTGAGTTAGGCGTATCCGTACAATCACCGGCTGAGCTAATTATGGCTCTTGAGCATGAAGATGTTTCCTATATTCAATTACCACTGAATATTCTCGACTGGCGTTGGAAGGATTCAGTTCCCCGGATTTTGAAAGCTAAATTATCGAGGCAGTTAAGTATTCATGTAAGGAGTGCTTATCTTCAAGGCGTTATTCTCAGCCAAGAGGCTGAGGTGTGGCGAGTTGCAAACATTGAAAATGCTTCTGCTTATATTGAATGGTTGGCAGATACGGCGAGGAAGTTTGATCGCCGCAGTATTCAGGATTTGTGTATTGGATATCTTGCCTCTCTTGATTGGATTGATGGAATTGTTGTTGGCGTCGAGTCGGTCGATCAAGTGCGGTCAAATGTCGAACTGTTCAGTTTCGATAGTTTGACTGTTGATCAGGTTCGAATCGTTGACGAGACTCGGCCATTATTATCAGAGCGTAGTTTGAATCCGGCTCTATGGAGAAAATAATGAATCAAGGTGCGGATATTTTTTCCCTTAAAGGAAAGGTCGCCTTGATAACCGGGGCTACAGGGTACCTTGGTTCGGCTATGGCCTTCGTCTTGGCTGAGGCAGGGGCAACGGTGTTGGTGAATTCTCGCTCTACTATTCGTAGCAACGAGTTAGTAGAAGAGATTCGCCGCTCCGGCTTCAAGGCCGATCCAGCGGTATTTGATGTGTCTGATGAAACTGCCGTCAAAGGCTTCTTTGAGAAAAATCCAGACCTCAGCCTGGATGTTTTGATTAATAACGCCTATGTAGGCGGAGCCGGTAGCATCGAACTTTCTGATTCATCCTCTTACATCAAAAGCTACGAAGTTACGCTGGTTGCGGCGCATAACATGCTGCGCTACTCCCTTCCGTGTTTACGGAGGGCGGTCAAAAATTCCGGTGATGTAAGCGTAATTAACATAGCATCAATGTATGCATTGGTGAGTCCGGATCAGGGTATCTATGATTCTGCTCAATCCGTGAACCCGCCATTTTATGGTGCAGCCAAGGCAGGTTTGGTCCAATGGTCGCGCTATGCCGCATGCGAATTTGGCCATGAAGGCATCCGTGTAAATAGCATTTCTCCCGGGCCGTTCCCGTCCGAAAAGGTGCAAGTAGAAAACCCGCCTTTCATCGAGTCGTTGTCCAAAAAGGTACCGCTTGGTCGTGTAGGACGCTCGGATGAAATCAAAGGGCCTGTCTTGTTTTTGGCCTCATCAGCGTCTTCATTCGTTAACGGATCAAATCTCACCGTTGATGGCGGCTGGACATCTTGGTGAATAGGGCGATGCACATGGCGATACGTGCGGACGCTTCGTTGCAGATGGGCAGCGGCCACGTCATGCGATGCCTGACCCTGGCCGACGCCTTGAAGCAGAAAGGCGTGGAATGCCACTTCCTTTGCCGGGAGCATCCTGGCCACCTCATCGAACTGGTCCGCGGCAAGGGCTATGTCGTTCATGTCCTGCCTTGCGAACCGGAGAGCCCGATAGACCGCGACGGTCCGGCTCACGCTGCCTGGCTGGGTGCCACCCAGGAGCAGGATGCGCTGGCCTGCCGGCCCATCCTGCAGGCGCTCCAGCCAGACTGGCTGATCGTCGATCACTATGCCCTGGACATTCGTTGGGAAGAGCGCCTGCGCCCCTTCTACCGACGGTTGATGGTCATCGATGATCTGGCTGATCGGGCCCACCAATGCGACTTGTTGCTCGATCAGAACCTGGGGCGAAAGCCAGTGGATTACGCCGGGCGGGTTCCAGAGGCGTGCACTGTGCTCGTGGGGCCGCAGTACGCCTTGTTGCGACCGGAGTTCGCGGCGTTGCGAGAGTACAGTCTTGAACGTCGTAAGCATCCCAAACTACAGAAACTGCTCATCACCATGGGCGGCGTGGACCAGCCCAACGCCACAGGCAAAGTCTTGGACGCTTTGAAACACAGCGTCTTGCCGGACGATCTTCGGATCGATGTCGTAATGGGAGCCAAGGCTCCCTGGTTGGAGGAAGTCAGGCAGATTGCCAGGGATATGCCCTGGCCGACCGATGTGCTGGTCAATGTCGTCGATATGGCCCAACGCATGGCGGACTGCGATCTGGCTATTGGTGCGGCGGGAGGAACCTCATGGGAGCGATGCTGCCTGGGCGTGCCGACAATCATCGTGGTCCTTGCCAATAACCAGCGCTCAGGAGCCCAGGCGCTACAGGATGCGCATGCTGCGTGCCTGCTTGGAGACACCCCGGAAATTTCCCGACTTTCTGCCACACTCATGCGGCTTGAACAGCGAAACGAGCTGGAAACAATGTCGGTCATGTCCGCGCGGATAACCGATGGCCTGGGGGCTAGCCGCGTCGCCGATTCACTGACGGGATTGCCTGGATGAAAAAAACACAGGTTCGCCCTATGGTCGAAGCAGACTTGGAAAGGGTACTCGCATGGCGAAACCATGCGGACGTTCGCCGATACATGTACACCCAGCATGAAATTGGTTTCGATGAGCATCGAAGCTGGTTCGAGCGAAGCGTATCCAACCCTGCAAGGCATCTTCTGGTTTTCGAACTGGAGGGTACGCCTACCGGCTTCATCCACTTCAATCGGTTGAGCGACGGTGGCATCGCCGACTGGGGATTCTATGCCGCGCCCGACGCGCCCAAAGGCAGCGGGCACCTGCTGGGTGGCGCAGCACTGGATCATGCCTTCGTGAACCTAGGATTTCACAAGATTTGCGGCCAGGCGCTGGCTTACAACGAACGCTCCATCAACTTCCATCGCCGGTTGGGATTTCAGCAGGAGGGCATCCTGCGTGACCAACATTTCGATGGAGAACGCTATCACGCCGTGGTGTGCTTCGGCCTGCTCAAGCACGAATGGCAGCCGCTTCAAGAAGGATAAGCAACATGTCGAACCATCCCAGCATTTCCATCGCCGGGCGCCGTATCGCCATCGACGAGCCGCCCTACGTCATTGCCGAGCTGTCCGCGAACCATAACGGCAAGCTCGAGACGGCCATGAGCATCATTCGGGAAGCCAAGGCGGCGGGCGCCGACGCAGTCAAACTGCAAACCTACCGGCCGGACACCATCACCCTCGATTGCAACTCGGAAGACTTTCAGATTCATGGTGGCCTTTGGGATGGCCGCACACTCTACGAATTGTATGAAGAAGCGCATATGCCGTGGGAATGGCACAAACCGCTGTTCGACTACGCGCGCGAGCTTGGCATCACTATTTTCAGTTCGCCGTTCGACAGCACTGCGGTCGATCTCCTCGAAGATCTGAACGCACCGGCCTACAAGATCGCTTCCTTCGAAGCCGTGGACTTGCCCCTGATCAAATACGTGGCCAGCACCGGCAAGCCCATGATCATTTCCACCGGCATGGCCGATGCCGAGGAAATTCAGGAAGCCATCGAGGCGGCACGTGAAGGCGGCTGCAAGGAGCTGGCGATCCTCCATTGCGTCAGTGGCTATCCGGCTCCAGCCGAGGATTACAACCTGCGCACCATCCCGGACATGATCCAGCGCTTCGGTCTGGTAACGGGCCTATCCGACCACACTCTGGACAACACCACAGCCATAACCAGCGTGGCGCTGGGCGCTTCCATCATCGAGAAGCACTTCACGTTGGATCGTAGTGGCGGCGGACCCGACGACAGCTTCTCCTTGGAACCGAAAGAGCTGGAAGCCCTGTGCCGAGATAGCAAGACGGCTTGGGCCGCCTTGGGGCGAGTTGACTATGGGAGGAAGTCCAGTGAGCAGGGGAATGTTCAGTTTCGGCGGTCTTTGTATTTCGTGAAAAACCTGAAGGCCGGGGATGTAATTACTGCGGATGCGGTTCGTAGTGTGAGACCGGGCTTTGGCTTGGCACCAAAAGATCTTAATGAAATATTAGGAAGACAGCTTATTTCTGATGTGTCTACTAACTCTCCGGTTGCTTGGAAGTTTATTAGTAAGGATTAAGCCAGATAATGCGGCATATAATAATAGGTTTTACTCCTTTTCATGCTTTTTTTGCTGAGAGATTGATTGGTCACTTAGAGGGTGAGGTTTTTTGTTTGTTCACTAAAGGCTGGCCTGCTAGTAAGAAGGGCTACTCGCGATTAGGTGTCTTCATTAGAAGAAATCTTCTTCTGCAAAGCGTCAGCTATCTGCTCTCTTTTATCTATTTTACTTTTTGGGTTAGATGGTGTTTATGGTCGGGGCGTGAGTTGCATATCTATATTCCGCATCCATCAAATATTTTTACCAATTTTTTATTTTTTTCAAAGCATGTTTCTTCGGTAAATATATATGAAGATGGTCTTTTGAATTACTATGATGCGGACTCGTCAAGAGGGGGGGTTGGGTTTTTCCTAAAGTTATTTGCTTGGTTGTGTGGTGTCCCGTTTAAAAAATATGAGGGGCATCTTGCTGGTTATGATGCGAGAAAAGTTCGGTCAATATATGTTTCCAGAGCGGACGGCGTGGTTGGAAGAGAAAAAGTTGATCATGTTATTCAGCTACGGCCCGTTAGTTTGCCGATAGATTTTGTGAAAGGGCGAGTATTGTTTTTGGATCAAGATGTGAGAGCCTTTCTCTCGGTAGGTTGCAAGGAGTCTCTTGTTTTGAAAATGTTTGAGGTGTATCCGCCTGAACGATATCAATATTTTTACAAAGGGCATCATGATTATCAGAACTTGATAGGGGGGATGGTCAGATTAGAAGGCAAGGATGCTTTGCTACCGGCGGAAGTGGTTGTTCCTGAGTTGAAACCCGAAGTGGTTGTCAGTTTTTTTAGTTCGGCATTGTTGAATATTGTAAATGCATTCCCAAATATACACTGCGTGGCGTTGGCCGCTGAGAGTGTGTCTATTTCGAGAGACGGTGTTCCTGGATCGCTGGCAGATATATTTAATAGCAGTGGCGTATGTTGTTTTCCTAAGAGTGGCGCCTAATGTCAAGAAATATTGTTGTGGGGGGCTGTTTTAATTTATATACGAAGCTTTTGCTGGCGATTTTGGTTCTTGGTCTTTTTGCCTTTTTGGGTTTTTCGGGGTGGGGCGGTGGAAGGGCGAACTATGATGGAAGCGTTATTTTTTTTTCCTCTCTGCTATGGTTTGTTTTTTTGCTCGTAGTTGGTGCTATTTCCGAGCGGCTGTTTTGGCAATTTGCGCCATTTGCTATTTTCTTTACTCCGAACGCGGTTAATGATTTTTGGCCATCCTCGCCTATGGCTGCGGGTGAGGCTAGTCCATATTTTTCATATTTTACTCATATAGATATTTACCTTCTTATGGGGGTGCTTGCTTATTGCGATTTCCAGCAGAGGCGGCCGAAGAGAGAAGTTTTTATGTTTTTCACTTTTCTGTTGATTTTTCTGGTTGTTTTTTTGGGAGCGATTTGGCGTGGAGAATTTTGGCACGTACTCCAAGGGAGCTATCAATTACGTTACTTAATTTATCTTTTGCTACTGTTTATATATGCCGATCCCTTTAAGTATGAGGGGGATTTCTCTCTCTCATTGAAGGCTGTTTTGATTTTAATTTTTTTTGAGGCGACTGTATTTAGCTTGGTCAAAAGTGAGCAGCGACTGACGAGCGGAAATTATGGTGTTAATTCTTTGGGGCATTTAATGGCTGCCGGTACGGCTTTTTTAGTTTTGCAGGCGGGCGGGCTCTCTAAGAAAATCGGTAATTATTTTTTGGCCTTAGTGTTGATTTTGGCAGTGCTGGCCACAGCTACGAGATTTTCTTTGGTTGCTCTCTTTTCTGCCTTTTCAATGATCTATATTCTAAAGCGAGGAAAGCTCTCCAGTTTTTTCTTTGGCTTGTCGATTCTGATCGGTATGTTTGTTTTCTTTATTTCGTTCGTGCCGGCCGGGGAAAGTATGTGGGAAGGGATTTTAACGATTGGTCAAAATGTTGACGATCCTTCTGCTATCTCGGTAACCCCTGAATCCAGTTCTATGATCACTAGGCTTAGGTTGTGGTGGGCAACTTTAGAAATGATTGGTGATCATCCGTGGCTTGGGATAGGTCCTGGGGTTTGGGCGTTTCTAAAGGTTAACTATGGGGTTGAGTTTGAGTCAATTTTAGATCCACATCAGGATCTCTTAAGTTATTTGGTGTCTTATGGTGTGGTTTTGGGAGGGGTGTTCTTCATAAGCGTATTCATTCTGCCAATTTTTAAGGTTGGCAAGTTAAGAGGATTATATTCTGGCTCCCTATGGGGATGGGTGGGTATTATTTTGGTGCTTCTGTTTGCAGGGGCAACTAATGCAGTGACGTGGAAGCATCAGATTTCTGCGTTGGCTTACTTTTCATCCCTTATGGTTGTTTTTTGGAACTCTAGGTTTGTAGGATATCGTGTTTAAAAAAATATCTATTTTAGGGATTCGAGGTCTTCCTGCTCAGCATGGTGGATTTGAGACCTTTGCAGAAAAGCTCTCTCTATTTCTCATTGATAAAGGCTGGAAGGTTACTGTTTATTGTCAAGAGAACAGCGTGGGTGAAGTTTTTGAGAGTAATTGGAGGGGGGTGAGGAGAGTGCATATTCCTGTTAGTCGGGAAGGAGCACTAGGTACCGTTATTTTTGATTGGAAAGCGGCTCGCCATGCATTGGCCGAAGAAGGGATTTTCCTGACGCTCGGGTACAACACGGCTGTTTTTAACCTGCTGCAACGCATCAAAGGTCAGATCAATGTCATTAATATGGATGGCATCGAATGGCGCCGAGATAAATGGGGCCCCATCGCCAAAACCTGGTTTTGGCTGAATGAACGGGCAGGTTGCTGGATTGGCAATCATCTGATCGCCGACCATCCGAAGATCAAGGAGCATCTGGCCACTCGGATATCGGCAGACAAGATCACCATGATCCCCTATGGCGGTGATGAGGTCATTGAAGCGGATGCAGGCTTGTTGAGCCGTTACGACATTCAAGCCAATGAGTTTTCGGTCATTATTGCCCGCCCGGAACCTGAGAATTCGTTCCTTGAGATGGTGCGCGCGTTCAGTCGGGAGCAACGAAACCATAAGCTGGTTGTTCTTGGTAATTTCACACCGGAAACCAATGCTTTTCATCGCCAGGTGATGGAGGCTGCCAGCGATGAGGTGGTGTTCCCAGGGGCAATATACGAGGCGCCCGTCGTGCAGGCGCTGCGCTTTCATAGTCGCTTCTATCTTCATGGTCACCGCGTGGGAGGGACCAATCCATCGCTGGTGGAGGCGCTGGGTGCCGGTTGTGCCGTCATTGCCCATGACAATCACTTCAATCGCTGGGTTGCCGGCCCCGAGGCGGCATATTTTCAGAACGAGGCGGCTTGTGCCGAGCTATTCGATAGTCTTCTGTACGACTTGGCATCGGTTGAGCGAATGAAGTCGGCTAGCCGGGCTCGTTTCAAGGAGCGCTTCACCTGGGAGCAGGTACTTCGGGAGTACGAGGACCTGTTGACCCGTTGGTATCCAAAATAATGAGTCAAGAAACGAGCATATCTATGACTTCTCGCATTCTGGTCACCGGCGGCGCCGGCTTCATCGGCTCCGCCGTCGTACGCCATCTGATCGGCAACACGGCATTCGAGGTTGCCAACCTCGACAAACTCACTTATGCCGGCAATCTGGAGTCCTTGGCGACTGTGGCGGATTCGGCGCGCTATCGCTTCTATCACGTGGATATCTGCGATGCGTCTGCGTTGGAAAAGGTATTTGCCGAGTTTCGGCCGACCGCGGTGATGCATCTGGCGGCGGAGTCCCATGTGGACCGTTCCATCGATGGGCCTGCGGATTTCATCGAGACCAATATCGTCGGTACCTACACATTGCTGGAGGTGGCGCGTCGCTATTGGAGCGCCTTGCCGGAGGAGGCGCGTGGTGCATTCCGCTTCCATCACATCTCCACCGATGAGGTGTATGGCGATCTGGAGGGTACGGACGATCTCTTCACCGAGACCACGCCTTATGCGCCCAGCTCCCCTTATTCGGCTTCCAAGGCCAGTTCGGACCATCTGGTTCGCGCTTGGCATCGCACCTATGGCCTGCCGGTGCTGGTGACCAACTGCTCGAACAACTACGGGCCGTACCACTTCCCGGAGAAACTGATCCCTCACATGATCCTCAACGCGATCCATGGCAAGCCGCTGCCGGTATATGGCGACGGCTCGCAGATTCGCGACTGGCTCTATGTGGAGGACCACGCGCGGGCTTTGTGCGAGGTGGTGTGCCGGGGTGTAGTGGGCGAGACCTACAATATCGGCGGGCATAACGAGAAGCGGAATCTACAAGTCGTGGAAACCATCTGCGCGCTTTTGGAAGAGCTGGCACCAGAGAAACCCTCCGGCGTTGCGCAGTACAGCGACTTGATTACCTTCGTCAAAGATCGTCCGGGGCACGACAAGCGCTACGCCATCGACGCGGGCAAGATCGAGCGAGAGCTGGGGTGGAAGCCGCAGGAGACCTTCGAGAGCGGAATCCGCAAAACGGTTCAGTGGTATCTGAGTAATCGCCAGTGGTGGGAAAGGGTGCTGAGTGGTGCTTATCGATTGGAGCGTATTGGCGAACTGTGAACAAGTAGTCCGGCTCTTAGGCTGGCACTTTATTAAGTGTTTCATTGTTTTTATTTGTCAAATAAATTTCAGCACGCTTGCCCGCATCGATCATTGGTTTCTCTAAATGACGATAAATAAAATGGCTGACTAGAATTGTGCAAGGCAGGACGAAGATAAAGAGAAACAGGCATTTTATAACAGGAGAATCATTGCTCAGTAGCGGGTAAAGATAAGTGAGGCTATATTTGCTGATAACGCCGTGCAACAAATAGATCGAATAAGACGTGTCGCCTAAGAATCTAAGAGGCTTGTCAATAAAGTTTGGGAAGGATGGGCGAAGGTAGAGTAAGGAAAAGCAGGCTCCACCGCAGCAGAAGGTAAATACGAGACGCTCGATTCCTGTGACAAGGGTGATCAGGTCGCCTTTCGCGGGATACATGATAAAGATGAAAACACTGAAAATCAGCGCGGCGGCCGCCGCGCGTTGGGTGATTTCTATTTTTCGTCGAGCCCATGCCGCACCAATGCCTAGCGCAAAGAGGAAAAGCTGATTCAATGGGTTGACATAGGTTGCCCATTGTTTGGCAAGCGTGTTTTCTGGGGTCAGGGCAACGAAAGCAAAGTAGGCATACAGTGCGAGGATTAGGCATAGCACGGAAAAAAACAGCCAGCGATAGCGTGCCAGGATAATGAGTATCGGAAAAGTAAAATAAAAGACAACCTCGTTGCCAATAGACCAACCGCCGGTCGGGACATAAGTCGCAGGATCATAGAAGCCAAATATGAGAAAGAAATTGGAGAAATAGGCAAGCCAGTCTGGTGTAAAGGGGGGTAAGGTTATAACCGCTAAAAGAATGATCGATGCTGTCGCCAACCAATATACCGGAGCGATCCGAAAAAATCGCTTGATTGCAAAGATGCCGATGTTTTTGATGGACCAGCGCGTGTCTGCATAGATTTGATAAAGCGCAATGCCACTAATAACATAGAACAGTGAAACGGCATAGATGCCGAGCCGGGCCAAAATGGTATCGCTCGAAGGTACCCCCAGGCTCCAACTGACAAAATGATAAATAAGAACAGAAAGAGCCATCAGGCCACGCAGATAATCGATTGAAAGAATTCGTTGCATTGAGAAGGTGCCTTTTAGCAAGTGATGCATTATGACGGATTGAGTTAGTGATCGAAAACCACCAAACTTCCCTGCCGCAACGATCCCGACGATGGGTATGACACAGAGGGCTCAATGAACTACAAAGGAATCATCCTCGCCGGAGGCTCCGGAACCCGGCTGCACCCCATTACCTTGGGCGTTTCCAAGCAACTGCTGCCGATCTACGACAAGCCGATGATCTACTACCCGCTGTCGGTGCTGATGCTGGCGGGGATTCGCGAGGTGCTGGTGATTTCCACCCCGGACGACCTGCCGGGTTTCCAGCGCATGCTGCGTGATGGCAGCCAGTTCGGCATGAGCATTGAGTATGCCGAGCAGCCGAGCCCGGATGGGTTGGCTCAGGCGTTCATCATCGGTGCGGATTTCATCGGCGATGACAACGTCTGCCTGGTACTGGGCGACAACATCTTCTACGGCCAGCACTTCTCCGAGGCGCTTCAGGAAGCGGTTTCGCGGCAGAGCGGAGCGACGGTGTTCGGCTACCACGTGCAAGACCCGCAGCGCTTCGGCGTGGTGGAGTTCGACGCCCAGGGGTGTGCCGTGAGCATCGAGGAAAAGCCGGCCAAGCCGAAGTCCAACTACGCGGTGACCGGTCTGTACTTCTATGACAACGACGTGGTGGAGATCGCCCGGGCTATCAAGCCCTCCGCCCGTGGCGAACTGGAAATCACCGATGTGAACAATGCCTATCTGAAGCGCGGCGACCTGCATGTGAGCCTGCTGGGGCGTGGCTTCGCCTGGCTGGATACCGGTACCCACGATTCGCTGCTGGAGGCCGGCCAGTTCGTGCAGACCATCGAGCATCGCCAGGGGCTGAAGGTGGCCTGCCTGGAGGAAATCGCCTTCCGCCAGGGTTGGATCGGGGCCGAACAGTTGTTGCGTCAGGCCGATGAATTGAGCAAGACCGGCTATGGCCAGTACCTGCGCCGGGTAGCCGAGGGGTATCAGTGATGAAGGTGATCGAGACGTCCATCGCCGGGGTGAAGATCATCGAGCCGAGAGTGTTCGGCGACGAGCGCGGTTTTTTCCTGGAAACCTTCCAGGCCCGGCGCTATGCCGAGGACGCGGGGATCGACCTGCCGTTCGTGCAGGACAACCACTCCCGCTCGGCGAAAGGCGTGCTGCGCGGACTGCACTTCCAGAAGACCAAGCCACAAGGCAAGTTGGTGCGGGTGGTGCGGGGCGAGGTTTTCGACGTGGCGGTGGATATCCGTCGCGATTCGCCGACCTTCGGTCGCTGGGAGGCGGTGATCCTCTCCGAGGAGAATAAGCGGCAGTTCTGGGTGCCGCCGGGCTTGGCCCATGGCTTCGTCGTGCTCTCCGAGACGGCCGACTTCGAATACAAGTGCACCGATTACTACGATCCCAGCGATGAGGCCTGCCTGATCTGGAACGACTCCTCCGTGGGTATCGAATGGCCACTGGCGGAGCCACAGCTTTCCGCCAAGGACGCCCAGGGGCTGACGCTTCGGGAGCTGTTCGGATGAAGGTCGTGGTGACGGGAGCCAACGGCCAGGTCGGGCGTTCGCTGGTGGAGCGCCTGGAGCGCTTGGACTGGCAATGGGAAGCCCATGGGCGGGATACCCTGGATATCGCCGATGAAGCGGCCGTGGCGGCGTTGCTGGAGCGCTTCCGTCCGGACATGGTGATCAATGCCGCCGCCTATACGGCCGTCGACAAGGCCGAGGCGGAGCCGGATGCGGCACTGCGCGGCAACGTGGAGGGCCCAGCGGTGTTGGCCCGGGCGTGTCATGCGGTGGGCTGCGCATTGGTTCATCTCTCCACCGATTATGTGTTTTCCGGCGAGGCCGAACGGCCGTACATAGAAACCGATCCCACTGCCCCCCAAGGTGTATACGGCCGCACCAAGCTGGAAGGGGAGGCGGCCATCCGCGACGCCTGTCCGGCGCATGTGATCGTGCGTACCGCCTGGGTGTTCAGCGAGCACGGGCACAACTTCATGAAGACCATGCTGCGGCTGGCTGGCGAGCGCGATGAGTTGCGTGTGGTCGATGATCAGCTGGGGTGCCCTACCTATGCCGGCGATATCGCCGATGCTGTGCTGCGCATCGCCGAGCGGCTGGTCGCTGGAGGGGAGGGGTTGTATGGCACCTACCATTTCGCCGGCGACAAGGCGGTGACCTGGTGCGGGTTCGCACGCGCCATCGTTACCCGCGCAGCGGAGGTAGGGTTGATTGCCAAGGCCCCCCGGATCGTGGGAATCGCTACCCATGAATATCCCACGCCGGCAAAGCGCCCCGCCTATTCGGTGCTGGATTCGTCGCGCATTGGCGCGGTGTTTGGCATTGAACCGTCCGATTGGCAGGCGGCGTTGGTGAGGATTCTGGTGGCGTAGGCAGAGGTGTGAAGCTTCGCCAGCAGAGCTGGCTCCTACGAAGAGCGGTGTGCGTGTTGCCGAAGTTGGATAGTTGCCGTTGTAGGAGCGAGCTTGCTCGCGAAATCAAGGCATAAAAAGCTTCGTCAGCAGAGCCCCAGCTATTCGCGAATGAATTAGCTCCCACGGAAGAAACCCAGCGGTCATGCCGAGCATGCCGAACCTATTTATCCGCCATCAGTCGACTCTTCGTTCGGGCCAGGATTTCCTGACGTGGTAGGATGTCGCCCGTTTTTTCAGGAGCTTTTGTAAAGGACATGCAGCCGATCCCTCGTTACCAGCCCACCTTTGCCGAGCGTTATCCCGTCCCGTTGTTCGCGGCCTTGCTCGATATTCTGCTGGTGATCGCCTCAGGCTTTCTGGCTTATTACGTTCGCTTCGGCACGTTCGAGATGCCGGGGCGTTACAACACGGCGACCCTGCTGAGCGCCATCCTGGTGATGTTCTGCCTGATGATGGGAGGTGTGTACGGCTCCCTGCGTGGACTGAGCTTTCGTCGCCAGCTTAGTCTGATCACGGTCGGTTGGTTGGCAGCCGCCGGTATCCTCCTGTCGTTGTCGTTTTTTCTCAAGGTGTCCACTAATTATTCGCGGATCTGGTTCACCACTATGCTGCTGATTGGCGGCGGTTCGAGTGTCCTGCTCCGCCTGACCATCTTCCTGTTGTTGCGTCGCTTGCGTTCGGCTGGACATAACCTGAAGTCGGTGCTGCTGGTTGATTCCGGTGGGCGCTCTGCCGAACTCCTCAACGGTGGCCGACGTCATCTGAGCGAATACGGTTTCCGCATGGCCCACAACCTGCCGTTCGAGCGCGGCGATGCATGGCTGGACGAGCTGGTGGCGACTGTGGAAGCACACGGGGTGCATGAGGTTTGGTTGTGCCTGCGGTTGAACGAAGGTGATGCCATACGTGGCATTCTCTATGCGTTACGCCACCATACCGTCGAAGTGCGCTTCATTCCGGAGTGGGGCGATATTCCTTTGCTTAACCATAAGGTCAGCCACATCGCCGGGCTGTATTCCCTTGATCTCAGTTGCAGCCCCATGGATGGCCCGGCCCGGATCATCAAGCGGCTTGAGGATGTGCTAATCGGCGGGCTGATCAGCGTTATCATCCTGCCGGTCTGCTTGGTGATCGTCATCGCGATCAAGGCAACTTCGCCGGGGCCCGCGGTGTTCAAACAATACCGAACGGGCATCAATGGGAAGAAATTCAAGGTCTACAAGTTTCGTTCGATGGTCGTCCATAAGGAATGCGAAGGTACCGTTACTCAGGCCAAGCGCCAGGATACCAGGGTGACGAAGGTGGGGGCCTTCCTGCGCCGGACCAGCCTCGACGAGTTACCGCAGTTCTTCAACGTGCTGCAGGGCCGCATGTCCATTGTCGGGCCTCGGCCCCATGCGTTAGCTCACAACGAGTATTACAAGGATCTGGTTGAATCCTACATGCAGCGACACAAGGTCAAGCCGGGAATCACCGGCTGGGCTCAGGTCTGCGGCTACCGGGGCGAGACCGACACCATCGAGAAGATGCAGAAGCGGGTCGAGCATGACCTCTGGTACATCGATAACTGGTCGCTCTGGCTGGACTTGAAAATCATCTTCTGGACGATCTTCAAGGGTTTCATCAACAAGAACGCCTACTGATAGGCGCGCCGTTCTTAAAACATGAGTGATTGCTGGGGTAGTAGTTAATGAATGGGATTCGAATCGACCAGCCGAGCGGTATGGTGAGGGTATTGCTGGTCGTGCTGGGCGTTGGGGTATTCGCTCAGTTGTGTGGGTTGTTGTTCAATAATGACGGGAGTCGGTACGCGACCCAGCTCTATCTGGGATTGTTCTTGCCTGCTTTGTTGTTGTTGGTCGGGTTGCGTCTGGCCCCGCCGTTCTGGCGGCAGACCCCGGCCGTGACCTTTTTCATGCTGATTGGGTGGGTTCTCATCTCCACGCTGTTCGATAGTTCTCAGGATGAGTTCGGCCATACATTCAAGATATTGACGCTCATTGCGCTGTATTTATTTGCAGTGGGAAATCTGGTCAGGAATGAGCGGTATTTTCATACACTTTTGCTGGGGGCGGTGACAGTTGCAGTGTTATTCGCCTGGCTGACGCTGTACTACCAGTTCGTTGTGTTGGGGAAATCCATGGAGTACAGCAAGTTCCGTTGGGATCGTCTCCATGAGTTGGGGTGGGCCGGGTTGGCGGATTTAAGACACCCGATTATTGCCGGGCTCTACTACGGCGTGTTCGCGATAATGCTCAGCTATTTATTTGTTCACTTCAAATTGTCCATTTGGCAAATCGCGCTGATCGTCGTCGCTATGTTCGGTTTGTCGGCCTACATTTTGTATACGGCTTCCCGTGGGGCTTGGTTTTCCCTGGCGGCTGGGGGGGGCATTCTTCTTGTTAGCTTCAATAACCGAAAATCCTGGAGCCTGTTGGTTCTGTCAGGGTTATTGTTGCTAACCGCTATTCTGCTGTTCTGGCCTGAAATCCAAGCGGAAAGACAAGTTGGTCTCAGTAATCGCGAATACATCTGGGCCGAATGGCTTCGTCGCTTCCCTGATTTCTGGTTGCTAGGTGCAGGGTCCGGGGCGGAGTTCAAGTTCCGTTTTCCTAGTGGTTACACGGTCTTTCACAGCCACAGCCTTTACCTGCAACTCTGGTACGAGTACGGCCTTCCGGGGGTCATTCTGTTCGCCCTATTCATCGCTAGTCTGTTCTGGAAGGGCTGGAAATGCAGAGCCCAGCCCATCGCCAAGCTGGGCGTGGCGTTGCTGGTGTTCGCGATGGTGGCGATGGTTTCGGATATCTATGCGATTTTCCTCCGGCCCAATCCGTACTGGGTGGTGTTCTGGTTCCCGGTGGGTATCCTGCTGGGGGTGAGACTCAAGGATGACGAAGTACAGTTGAGTGAATCGCTGGTCACTCGATGACCGGGATAGGGCTGGATTGACTGCAGCGACACCGCTCTTTCAGTAGTGACCTTTCGGTCAATCTTTTAGAAGAACCGCCTGGCTGGCGCCCGGCGGTTTTTTTGTGCCTGCGTTTCTCGCCCGCCTTTCTCTTTGGAGGCGACTTGTGTATTACAGGGGTAGCTTTGCTCCGAAATGATGCGTTGTCTTTTCGGAAATGCGTGCGGAACGAACTCATTATTACAAGAAGAAGGTGGAGGGCAGATGACGGAGCGTTGCTGCCTGGTTACAGGGGCGTCCGGTTTCGTGGGGGCGGCTCTCGTGGAGCGGCTCGGCTCGATGGGGCGCAAGGTATGTGCTTCGGCGCGTTCCGGTGCTGTGAAACCGAGTGGGACATTCGTACCGGGTGATCTCGATGGTGCCTTCGATTGGTCCGGGGCGCTGCAAGGCGTGGACAGCGTGGTCCACTGCGCGGCGCGTGTGCATGTGCTGCATGAGCGAGATGCCGATCCTTTGTCGGCGTTCCGTGCCGTCAATGTCGATGGAACGCTGAACCTGGCTCGGCAGGCCGCCGTTGCGGGGATACGGCGTTTCGTTTTTATCAGTTCGGTAAAGGTGCTCGGTGAGGGCGCCGAGATGCCTTACGACGCAGACACCCGTCCTGCTCCGTTCGATGCTTATGCACTGTCCAAACTCGAGGCCGAACAGGGCCTGCGTGAATTGGTCCGGATTTCCAGCATGGAGCTTGTGATCATCCGGCCTCCGCTGGTCTACGGGCCCGGCGTAAAAGCCAATTTCCTCAACCTGATGCGCTGGCTGCACCGGGGCGTGCCGCTACCCCTTGGGCGCGTCGATAACCGGCGCAGCTTCGTGGCGCTGGATAATCTGATCGATCTCATCCTCCTGTGCCTCGACCATCCGGCGGCGGCGAACCAGACCTTTCTCGTCAGCGACGGGGAGGACCTGTCCACGGCGGACTGGCTGCGGCGGCTGGGCGTTGCGCTGGGGCGGCCGGCGCGTCTGTTGCCGGTCCCGGCTTCCTGGCTGGAGGCGGGCGCCGGCTGGTTGGGCAAAGGCGACGTTGCTCGGCGGCTGTGTGGCTCGTTGCAGGTGGATATTGGCAAGACCCGCGAACTGCTTGGTTGGACGCCTCCGGTTGCTATCGATGAGGCGTTGCGGCGCACGGCCGAGGCTTTTCTCGAAGGGCGGGGCCGATGAGCGCTTTCTGGCTGCTGCCGGTTGTCGCGGGGCTGGCGTTGCTGCTTACCGGGGCCATGCGCCACTACGCGCTGTCGCGTAGCCTGCTGGATATTCCCAATGCCCGCAGTTCGCATTCGCAACCCACGCCGCGGGGTGGTGGGATCGCGATCGTCATCAGCTTCCTGGCGGCCTTGCCCTTGCTGGCGCTGTCCGGCCTGCTGCCGTGGCCGGTGGTCTGGGCCTTGATGGGCGCCGGGGGGCTGGCGGCCGGTGTGGGGTTTCTCGACGATCACAGCCATGTCGCGCCCCGCTGGCGCCTGCTGACCCATTTTGCCGGTGCGCTTTGGCTGTTGGCCTGGCTGCAGGGGCTGCCGCCACTCGCCTTGCTCGGGCGAACCCTGGACCTGGGGCTGCTGGGAGACATGCTGGCGGCGTTCTATCTGGTCTGGTTGCTGAACCTGTACAACTTCATGGATGGCATCGATGGCATTGCCTCGCTGGAGGCCATCTGTGTCTGCCTGGGCGGTGCCGTGCTCTATGCGTTGGTCGGGCAGTCGCTCTTGGCGCTGACGCCCTTGCTGTTGGCCGCGGCGGCCGCCGGTTTTCTTTATTGGAATTTCCCGCCGGCGCGGATTTTTCTCGGGGATAGCGGCAGTGGCTTCCTCGGTATCGTCCTCGGTGGTCTATCGTTGCAAGCAGCCTGGATCGATCCTCGTTTGCTGTGGGGATGGCTGATCCTGTTGGGCGTGTTCCTGATGGACGCCACGCTGACACTGTTTCGCCGTCTGGCCAGGGGGGAAAAGGTCCTCGAGGCCCATCGCAGCCATGCCTACCAGGTGGCGGCCCGTCGGTACGGCGGGCATCTGCCGGTCACCCTGGCGACTGGGGCGCTGACACTGTTCTGGCTGTTGCCGATTGCCGCCTGGGTGGCGCTCGGGCGACTGGACGGTCTGGTTGGGTTGTTGCTGGCCTATGTGCCCCTCGGCCTGCTGGTGCTGCGGGAAACCGGTATGCGTGCCTGGAGTCCGGGAGGCTGACATACCCCGCGACTCCAATAACAAGAACGACAAAGGGAATGGGATGGATCGCTTCGAACTGCGTACATGGCTGTTGAGTTGGCCCAGGGGGTACAAGCGCCTGTTGCAGGTGGCCGTCGACGTCGTGCTGACCTGGCTGGCGCTGTGGCTGGCATTCTGGGTACGTCTGGGTAGCGACCATCTGGTCGATCCGTTCGGCGTGTATGCCTGGCTCTTCCTGGTCTGCCCGCTGATCGCCATTCCGATCTATATCCGGCTCGGCATGTACCGTGCCGTGCTGCGTTACCTGGGCAACGATGCGTTGCTGACCATTTTCCGCGCAGTGACGCTGTCATCCCTGGTGCTGGCGCTGGTGGTCTATTGGCACCGGGATGTACCTGCGGTGGTGCCGCGATCGCTGATCTTCAATTTCTGGTGGCTTAGCCTGCTGATGACCGGTGGCCTTCGGTTGTTGATGCGGCATTACTTCATGGGCGATTGGTTCAACGTACGCCAGGCCATGCACTTCGCTCCGCCGAAGAACGATGGCCTGCCGAAGGCCGCTATCTACGGTGCCGGCACCGCGGGTAACCAACTGGTGGCGGCATTGCGGATGGGGCGGACGATCCGGCCGGTGGCGTTCATCGACGATGATGCCAGCCTCAATAACCGCACCATCGCCGGGCTCAAGGTGTACCGGCCGAAGTACCTTGCGCGGCTGATCGAAGAGACCGGTGCCCAGCAGGTTCTCCTGGCGATGCCGTCGGTGACGCGAGCCCGCCGCCGGGAAATCCTGCAATTGCTCGAAGGCTTTCCCCTGCATATTCGTACTGTGCCCGGCCTCATGGATCTGGCGAGCGGCCGGGTGAGGGTGGACGACATCCGGGAAGTGGACATCGCCGACCTGCTCGGGCGCGACCCGGTTCCGCCTCGCCAGGATCTGTTCGAGCGCTGCATCCGCGGCAAGGTGGTGCTGGTGACCGGTGCCGGCGGTTCGATCGGCGCGGAACTGTGCCGGCAATTGCTGGGCAGCGGGCCGCAGACCTTGCTGCTGTTCGATCACAGCGAGTTCAACCTCTACAGCATCCATGCCGAGCTGGAGGAGCGGGTCGTCCGTGAATCGCTGCCCCTGCGCTTGGTTCCACTGCTGGGCTCCGTGCGCGATGGTCGCCAGATGCATGAGTTGATGCGGACCTGGTCGGTGGACACCGTCTACCATGCGGCTGCCTACAAGCACGTGCCGATGGTCGAGTACAACATTGCCGAGGGCGTGCTGAACAATGTGCTTGGCACGCTCAATGCGGCCCAGGCCGCGATCATGTCCGGCGTCGGGCACTTCGTGCTGGTCTCCACCGACAAGGCCGTTCGACCGACCAACGTGATGGGCAGCACCAAGCGGCTGGCAGAAATGCTCCTCCAGGCATTGAGCCGGGAACCGGCACCGCTGTTGTTCGGCGATGCCGATGGCGTGCATCGGGTCAATCAGACGCACTTCAGTATGGTGCGGTTCGGCAATGTGCTGGGATCGTCGGGCTCGGTGATTCCCCGCTTCCGCGAGCAGATTCGTGGGGGAGGGCCGGTGACCGTGACGCACCCGCACATCACTCGCTATTTCATGACCATTACCGAGGCCGCCCAACTGGTCATCCAGGCAGGGGCGATGGGGCATGACGGCGATGTGTTCGTCCTGGACATGGGGCAGCCGGTGAAGATCCACGAGCTGGCCGAGCGCATGATCCATCTCTCCGGGCTCAGCGTTCGCTCGGAGCGCAACCCGCATGGGGATATCGCCATTGAATTCACTGGGTTGCGCCCCGGGGAAAAACTCTACGAAGAACTGCTGATCGGCGGCGACACCAGCCCTACGGAACACCCGATGATCCTCCGCGCCAAAGAGGAATACCTGGCCTGGGAACCACTGAAAAACCTGCTCCAAACCCTGTTTGACAACGTCGAACGAGGCGACATGGCCAGGGTCCGGCAGCTGCTGCGTGAAGCAGTTAGCGGTTATGTGCCGGAAGGTGACATAGTTGACTGGAGCCACCAGAGACGCGTCTGGAATCTGGAATGACGGGGTTGATTTGCTCCGACGAAGGGATAAGTTTGGGCGCGTGGCCGGAGTTGGCCACGTATCTCACCCGTTGAAAAAGGAGCTTTCTCGATGCGTAAATCGCATTTCTCTTCCCTTCTGTTCGCCCTCCTGACCAGTGTTTCCGTAGCGGTTACCGCAGCGGAGGCCCCCAAGACTTCTCCCGTCGCTCCGGTTGCCGCGCAGGCCTCCGCGGAGGTGGGCAAGGTCAATCTCAATTCCGCCGATGCGGCCACGCTGCAGCGTGAGTTGAATGGCGTGGGTGAGGTCAAGGCGAGGGCAATCGTGGACTATCGCGATGCCAACGGCCCGTTCGCTTCGGTGGATGAGCTGCTGGAGGTGAAAGGGATCGGGGCGGCAACGCTGGAAAAGAATCGCGACAAGTTGACCGTTCAATAAGTCGCGAGCGATGCGTGAAACACAGGCCGATTTCGATCGGCCTGTTTTGTTTCTAGCGGTTTTTCCGGGCTATCAGCTCTCCTGGGGCGCTGCGCGGTTGCGGCCTCCTTGTTTGGCCTGGTAAAGCGCTTGGTCTGCCTGGAGCAGCAGGGTCTCCTTGGTCAGGTCTGCCTGAGGGATCATGGCGGCGGTGCCGATGCTGACGGTCACATGCCCCAGCGGCGATTGGCAATGGGGCAGGGTTTCTGCCGCGAGGCGTTCGCAAAGATGTTGGGCGAAGAGCAATGCTTGCTCCTTGTCGGTTGCCGGGGAAATGATGACGAACTCTTCGCCGCCGTAACGGGCGACCAGATCGCCGGCGCGCCGCGAGTGGGATGCGAGAATCTGGGCGACATGCTTGAGGCAGGCATCGCCGGCCGGGTGACCGTAGTGGTCGTTGTAGGCCTTGAACCAATCCACATCGATCATCAGCAAGGCGAGGGGGCTGCTTTTGCGCTGGGCGCGTCGCCACTCCCGTTCCAGTACGTCGTCGAAAAGACGGCGGTTGGCGATACCGGTCAATTCGTCGGTCGTGCTCATCGCTTGCAATCGGCGGTTGGCGTCTTCGAGTTCGGCGGTGCGTTCTCTGACCTTGGATTCCAGCACCTGACGCGCTTCGTGGACACGTTCGGCCATGCCGGCGAACTCCCGCGCCAGATCGCCGATTTCATCCTCCGACCGGGTCGGTAATTGGCCAATCTCCACCCGGTTGTTGGATGCACCCACCTTGCGCATGGCGTCCGTCAACCGTTTCAGCGGCGCCGCCACTTGTTCCAGCAGGATGGAGCGGATGATGAAAATCTCCACGAGCAGCGTGACCAGCCCCAGCGCGATGACGATGGCCAGGTTCTGCAGGATGGCGGGGCGAGCCAGTCGATAAGGGTAATGGACGGACATCACCCAGGGCGTTTCCGGAATGATGCCCAGGGCGACGATCTCGTCGGTCGTTTCCACCAGACTTGCCTTGCCCGGCTGGGTGGATCGGCTGGCCTTGAGTACGGGCATGAGCGCGTCGAGCTTGAGGGAGGCAATCGACGCAGAGCCTTCGCTGTCCTTGATGGCGTCGGTGTATTTCGGGTGATAGATGAGTGTGCCGTCCGCGTCCGCCTGGAAGATCGTGCTGTAGGTTCCCTGGATCATCGGTTGAGCGGTACGCTGCATCAACTCGTCGAGCAGGACGTCGACGCACGCCAGGATCTCGTGCTTGCCGGCCGCGTTCGGCTTGTCCGGCGTCGCGATCGTCGTCATCCACGCATTGTTCGAATAATCGAAGTACATGCGGGTGAACAGCGTGGCGTCGGAGTCTGTGGCAAATCCCCGGGCATAGAATTCGTAGGTCTCCAACTTGAGTGCATCGGGCCCCGAATAAGTGAAAACCTTGGCGATGTCGGCATCCTGGTAGATGGGGAAGCCTTTTTCCGGCACGACGCCATAAACGTTGAACAGCCGGCCTTTCATGCTGGAGCCGAACTTGTAGGAAAGCAGGTACGAGAGCGTGAAGCGCGCCTTGATATCGTCGTCGGGCGGGATGTCGGGGGCATAGGTCGCCGACATGTTCGGAAAGCGCCTCCCATCGGCCAGCGGCTCGCCTTCGAACAAGCCGGGGCGCTGGGTATAGGAGCCATCTTCATGCCGCAGGAATATGTGGTCGAAATCCGCGGCCAGCTTACGGTTCAGTTGTGGGTCGGAGCGGGCCTGCCGAAACTCTTCCAGGAAGTTTCTTTGCAGGTCTCTGATTTCCCGAAAGGGCAGCGACTCGCGTTGAAGTGTCTGTTCCGTCGATAACAGCAATTGCTGGCGCGCCGACTCCACGATGGAGTGGTAATTGACGAAATAGGAGATAGCGCCCGCACCGAGGGCGACCAGGGAAATACGCAGGAAGGCTGCACGCAGACTTCTGCCGACAAGCGATTTGTTGTTCTTCTCGATAAGCAAGGCCATCCCCTGGACTGCATGGAGTCGGGTGGATGAAATCGGTGCAAACGATTCTCGGCTTACTGCCTGGAACGCGATCGAACTTCCCTATTCAGGTAATCGACATGCGCCGCAATAGAGGTTCGATGGAGATATAAACCCACGCGTCACGTCGGGCAATTTTTTTCAATGCCGGGAGCGTCTATCTGCGACTCATTCGAGGGTTTCTAGCCGCGGTGAAAGAGAGGGAAGAAAGGAAAGGGCGGGGCCGATGTGCTCGACCCCGCCTTGCCCGAGGGCTCGTCAGCCGGCCACCAGTACGCGGATGGCTTCCAGGCGCAGGGCAGCCTTGTCCAGCATGGCCAGGCCCTCTTCGCGCTGTTTGCTCAGGGCTTCCAGTTCGCTGTCGCGCACGCTCGGGTTGACGGCTTTGAGTGCGGTCAGGCGCGCCAATTCCTCATCCAGTTCCGCCTTCAGGCGACGCTGGGCTTCGGCGACGCGCTCGGCATGGCGCGGGGCGATCTTGGCTTCGGCGGCGTTGATCTGTGCTGCCAGCACATCGCGCTGGGCCTGGACGAACTTGTTGGCGCTGGCACGCGGCACGCTTTCCAACTGGTCGTTCAGGGTGTCGAAGGAGACCTTCGCCGCCAGGTCGTTGCCGTTGGCGTCCAGCAGGCAGCGCAGGGCGGCCGGCGGCAGGTAGCGACCCAGTTGCAGGTTGCGCGGCGCCACCACTTCGCTGACGTACAGCAGCTCCAGCAACACGGTGCCGGGCTTGAGCGCCTTGTTCTTGATCAGCGCCACCGCGGTGTTGCCCATGGAACCGGCCAGCACCAGGTCCATGCCGCCTTGCACCATGGGGTGCTCCCAGGTCAGGAACTGCATGTCCTCGCGGGCCAGGGCCTGGTTGCGGTCGTAGGTGATGGTCACTGCTTCGTCGTCGCCCAGCGGGAAGCTGGCGTCCAGCATTTTTTCGCTGGGGCGCAGGACCAGGGCGTTCTCCGAGTGGTCTTCGCTATCGATGCCGAAGGCGTCGAACAGCTCTTCCATGTAGATCGGCAGGGCGAACTGGTCGTCCTGCTCATGGATCGCCTCGACCAGTTGCTCGCCTTCGCCGGCGCCGCCGGAGTTGAGTTCGAGCAGGCGGTCGCGGCCGGCGTGCAGTTCGCCTTCGAGACGCAGGCGTTCGGCACGGGCTTCGTCCAGCAGCGCCTGCCACTCGCCGTCATCGCCGCCTTCCAGCAACGGCAGCAGGCGCGAGCCGAACTGGTGCTGCAGGGCATTACCGGTAGGGCAGGTGGCGAGGAAGGCGTTCAGGGCGTGGTGGTACCACTGGAACAGGCGCTCCTGCGGGCTGGTTTCCAGATACGGCACGTGCAATTGGATGCGATGCTTCTGGCCGATCCGGTCGAGACGGCCGATACGCTGTTCCAGCAGGTCCGGGTGGGCCGGCAGGTCGAACAGCACCAGATGATGGGCGAACTGGAAGTTGCGGCCCTCGCTGCCGATTTCCGAGCAGATCAGCACCTGGGCGCCGAATTCCTCGTCGGCGAAATAGGCGGCGGCGCGGTCGCGCTCCAGGATGCCCATGCCTTCGTGGAACACGGTGGCGGGGATGCCGGAGCGCACGCGCAGGGCATCTTCCAGGTCAAGGGCTGTTTCGGCGTGGGCGCAGATCACCAGCACTTTGAACTTGCGCAGCATCTTCAGGGTGTCGATAAGCCAGTCGACGCGCGGGTCGAAGCGCCACCAGCGTTCGTCTTCGCCGCCTTCCTGCTGGGCCTGGAAGCTGACTTCCGGGTACAGCTCGGCGTGCTCGCCCAGCGGCAGTTCCATGTACTCGGCCGGGCAGGGCAGCGGGTAGGGATGCAGCTCGCGTTCCGGGAAACCCTGCACGGCGGCACGGGTGTTGCGGAACAGCAGGCGGCCGGTGCCATGGCGGTCCAGCAGTTCGCGGATCAACCGGGCGCTAGCGTCGATGTCGCCGTCGCTGACCGCCGCGAGCAGGGCCTCGCCTTCGGCGCCGAGGAAGCCGTGGATCACTTCATGGGCTTCCGGTGACAGACGGCCCTGGTCTAGCAGTTCCTGTACCGCCTCGGCCACCGGACGGTAGTGGGCGCTTTCGGCGCGGAAGGCTTCCAGGTCGTGGAAACGGTGCGGGTCGAGCAGGCGCAGGCGGGCGAAGTGGCTGTCCTGGCCGAGCTGCTCGGGGGTAGCGGTGAGCAGCAGCACGCCGGGAATGACTTCGGCGAGCTGTTCCACCAGGGCGTATTCGGTGCTGACCTGATCAGGGTGCCAGACCAAGTGGTGCGCCTCGTCTACTACCAGCAGGTCCCAGCCGGCGGCGAAGGCGGCATCCTGGGCGCGTTCGTCGCTCTTCAGCCACTCCAGGGAGACCAGGGCCAGTTGGGCGTCTTCGAAGGGGTTGCTGGCATCGCTTTCGGCGAAACGCTCGGCGTCGAACAGCGCGACCTGCAGGTTGAAGCGCCGGCGCATCTCCACCAGCCACTGGTGTTGCAGGTTCTCCGGAACCAGGATCAGCACCCGGCTGGCGCGGCCGGAGAGCAGTTGCCGATGGATGATCAGGCCGGCTTCGATGGTTTTGCCGAGGCCCACTTCGTCGGCCAGCAGGACGCGCGGTGCGATGCGATCGGCCACTTCGCGGGCGATGTGCAACTGGTGGGCGATCGGCTGGGCGCGGGCGCCGCCGAGGCCCCACAGCGAGGATTGTTGCAGGCGGCTCTGGTGCTCCAGGGTGTGGTAACGCAGGGCGAACCAGCTCAGCGGGTCGATCTGTCCGGCGAACAGGCGGTCGCTGGCCAGACGGAACTGGATGAAATTGGACAGTTGGGTTTCCGGCAGGGTGCGTGCCTGGTTCTGGCCGTCGAGGCCGTGGTAGACCAGCAGTCCGTCGACGTCCTCGACTTCGCGCACGGTCATCTTCCAGCCTTCGAAATGGGTGATCTCGTCGCCCGGCGCGAAGCGCACTCGGGTGAGCGGGGCGTTGCGCAGGGCATATTGGCGGGTATCGCCGGTAGCCGGGTAGAGCACCGTGAGCAGCCGGCCGTCTTGCGCCAGGATGGTTCCGAGCCCCAGTTCCGCCTCGCTGTCGCTGATCCAGCGTTGCCCCGGTTGATACTGCTGCGCCATGCCTCTCTCCGTCATCAAAGAATCGCCTGCAAAAAAGCCGGCTATGGTAACGGAACCGGCCGCCGAGGGCCAAAGCCCCGGTACGGACGGCGATGTGATGTGCCGCAAAGTGTAGCGAGCCTGCATTAAAGACGCTGGAATCCCGGTCGATAGTGTGGATGTCACCGCTTGTTGCAGACAGGCGTTTCGCGGAAGAAGGCTGATAGGAGTAGAGTCGGACGTGCAGCCGGACCCGAAGGTTTCAGCGGCCTGCCGCAGGAGGACCCATGCTGCCCCCTATTCCCCACATGCTGATGCCGGTAACGGCCCAGCAGGACCCGATCAAGCCCCGGCCGGACATTCCGCCGGTGACGCCCCCCCAGGAGAGCGCCAACGAAGCGGCCATCAGCCTGGACAAGCGCCATCCGCAGGATGCCATCGAGCTGCTGCGCGAAGAGCAGCGCCGCCGCCAGCGCCGGGGCTACACGCCCGAGGAGCTGGCCGAGGGCGAGGTGGCCAAGGCTGACGAACCGCTGATCGAAGAGCTGCCGCGCCAGGGACTATGGGTCGACGTCGAGGTATGACCTCCGCTCGCTGAAGTCCTACGATGCTCGATTGCCAATGAATACCCCGAGTCTGTTTACCGACTCCCTCATCGAATTGCCGGATGCCGAGCTGAAGCTGCTGCCCGGTTGGATCGATCCGGACACGGCCGACGCCTGGCTGGCGACGCTGCTGGCCGAGACGCCCTGGGAACAACCGCAGATTCGCGTGCACGGCCGTGTTCACCCGATGCCACGCCTGACCGCCTGGTATGGCGACCCGGATGCCCGCTACCGCTATTCCGGCCTGCTGCAATGCCCGTTGCCCTGGACGCCGCTACTCGCCGAGATCCGCTCGCGCTTGGAAGAGGAGGTCGGCCAGCCGCTGAATGGTGTGCTGCTCAATTACTACCGCGACGGGCAGGACTCCATGGGCTGGCACAGCGATGACGAAACCGAATTGGGGCGCAATCCGCTGATTGCTTCGCTCAACCTGGGCGGTACCCGCCGATTCGACCTGCGCCGCAAAGGCACGGGGCGTATCCAGCACTCACTGTTCCTCGAGCACGGTTCGCTGCTGGTCATGAGCGGGCCGACACAGCATCATTGGCAACATCAAGTGGCGAAGACGCGCACCGCCTGTGCGCCGCGCCTGAATCTCACGTTTCGCCGGGTGCGGCCCCATGAGTGACGACGACAAGCTGATCGACTTTGCCAGCGAGCGCGGCAAGCGCATCCACGATCTCCACGAAAAACGCCTGAACGAAGTACGCCAGGCCTTCGAGCAGGCCATGCCGTTGCCCAAGGGCAAGAAGAAATCCAAGGGCAAGCCGAAGAAGCGCTGAGGCAATCGTCTTACTTTGTAGGAGCCAGCTCTGCTGGCGAAGCCTTTGGCGTGGGCCTCATTCGCGAGCAGAGCTCGCTCCTACAAATGGCGCTCGGTTGAACTCTTGTAGGGACCGTAGCTTTTCGTAGGAGCCAGCTCTGCTGGCGAAGCTTTTGCGTGAGCCCTCAGAGCTCGCTCCTGCAGCCTGGCCCGAACCGCTTCTGGGGGAGCGAATTCATTCGCGATAGCCGGCCAGCCCTCTCGTGGATGGGGCTCCCAAACCGCCAAGCCCCCGAATTTTTCTCGCTTCCCGCGACTATCCGCCGCGCGGAAGGTGCGGTTTTCTTGACCTGGGTCAGCGTATCGCCATCCTCCCGGCGCACCTTTCGCCAATATTGATCCTGGTCAATTTTCCCTACATTTCCTGTGGCTACCTTAGAGCCATCAACAGGGGGGCAGAGCAGGAGACCGCCATGTTTATCGATGAAGTGGTACTCGCCGGAATTCTCACGGTCGGTCTGATGATCGTGTTCTGTGGCGGTGTCGGATATTTCATCTGGAAGGACTCGCACAAGCGCAAGCAAGGCTGATCCTTCCGGCAAAGAGCACGCAAGGCACTTCGGGCGACTTCGGTCGCCCTTTTTTTCGTCCGCGTAAATCCTCAATCCAGGCGCTTGCTCACCCGTGTCACGGCGATGCCCAGCATCGCTACGGTGAACAGCGCCAGGCTGGCCAGCGCCGGCCAGAGTTCGGCGAGCCCGGCGCCGCGCAGCATGATGCCGCGCACCAGACGCAGGAAGTGCGTCAGCGGCAGTATTTCCGCCAGCCACTGCGCCACCTTCGGCATACCGGCGAAGGGGAACATGAAGCCGGACAGCAGAATCTGCGGCAGGAAAGTGAAGAACGCCATCTGCATGGCCTGGAACTGGCTGCGCGCCAGGGTGGAAATGAATACTCCCAGCGCCAAGCTGGCGCAGATGAATACCAGTGCCGCGCTGTAGAGCGCCGCCAGCGAGCCGCGCAGCGGTACGGCGAACAGCAGCTTGCCGAGCAGCAACACCACGGTCACCTGGACCAGCCCGATACCGACGAAGGGCAATACCTTGCCGAGCGTCAGCTCCCATGGCGATACCGGCGTGGCGATGAGCATTTCCAGGTTGCCGCGTTCGCGCTCGCGGACCAGCGCCATGGCGGTGAACAGCACCATGGTCATGGTGAGGATCACGCCGATCAGGCCGGGCACCGTGTTTACTGGCGCCAGACGCTGCGGGTTGTACAGGTTGAGCACCTCGATGCCGGGAATATCGTTGGCGGCACGGCCGGGCAGGGGAAAGGAGGCCAGTTGCCGTGCCGAGGCTTGTACCACTTGGTCCGAGCCATCCACCACGATCTGCAGGGCCGGGCGGTCGCCGCGCTCCAGGCGCGTCTCGAAGTCTTCCGGCAGCACCAGGGCGGCGCTGATCTTGCCGGCGCGCAGCAGGTTGTCCACCTCCTGCGGCGTGCTCAGCCGATAACGCAGGTCGAGCACCTGGGTAGCGCCGATCTCCGCCACCAGTTCGCGAGAGCGGGCAGTATTGGCCTGATCCAGTACGGCCGCTTCGAGTCCGCGTACGTCCAGGTTGATGGCGTAGCCGAACAAAATCAGCTGCATGGTCGGAATGCCGACGATCATGGCGAAGGTCAGCCGGTCGCGGCGTAGCTGGCGCAACTCCTTGAGCACGATGGAGCCCAGCCGGCGCAGGTTCATCGTGCATTCTCCTGGCGAGTCGGCTGACGACGGGTAGCAGTGACGAACACGTCCTCCAGGTTCGGCGCGGTTTTGCCGACTTCGGCGTCGATGCCGGCCTCATGCAGCCGGGTACTGATATCGCTGGCGCTTTGCCCTTCTTCCACCAGCACGCGCAGCGAGGCGCCGATCTGCGCCAGGGCGAGGATGCCTTCGCCGCCTTGCAGCGTGCGCTGGGCCTGACGGGGCTGCTCGCATTCCACCAGCAGGGACGTGCCTGGCAACTGGGCGAGCAATTCCTCCGGGCTGCCATCGGCAGCCAGCCGGCCCTCGTCGAGAATGCCCAGACGGGTGCAGCGTTCGGCCTCGTCCATGTAGTGGGTGGAAACCAGCAGGGTGGTGCCGGCCTCGGCTAGCTCGAACAGGGAGTCCCAGAAGTCCCGGCGCGATTGCGGGTCCACTGCGCTGGTCGGCTCGTCGAGAAACAGCAGGTCCGGTTTGTGCAGCACCGCGCCGGCCAGGGCCAGGCGCTGCTTCTGGCCGCCGCTGAGGGTACCGGCCAATTGCCGGCGGCGGTCGTCCAGGTGGTACAGCATCAGCAGCTCGTCGATGCGCTGGCGGGCCTCGCGCCTGGGCAGGCCGTGCACGGCGGCGAGGAAGTCAAGGTTCTCGCCGACGCTCAGGTCATCGTAGAGGGAGAATTTCTGCGTCATGTAGCCGATGCGCCGCTTCAGCGCTTCGGCGTCCTGGGGAATCCGGCAGCCCAGCACGTCGATCTCGCCAGCGCTGGGCGAGAGCAGGCCGCAGAGCATGCGGATGGTGGTGGATTTGCCGGAGCCGTTGGGGCCGAGGAAGCCGAACACCTCGGCGCGGCGGACGTCGAGGTCAAGGGTGTCCACCGCGGTGAAGTCGCCGAAGCGCTTGGTCAGGCCGCGGGCCCGGATGACCGTCTCAGCGCCGTTCATCGTTCACCCGTTGTGCCCGCAGCGGTAGACCGGCCGGCAGCTCGCGGGCCTTTTCGCCTTGCAACAACAGTTCGGCCCGGTAGGTCAGGCGGCTGGCATCGTCGCCGACCAGCGCGTAGTAGGGGGTAAAGCTGGCTTCGCTGGCGATGCTGCGAACGCTGGCGTCGAACGGTTGCTCGATGCCCTCCACGCTGACCTGCACGTGATCGCCGATGGCCAGCCCGCTGCGCTGCGACGCCGGCACGAAGACCCGCGCATAGGGCGCCTCACCGACCAACAGGCTGACCAGCGTGGCGCCTTGCGGCGGCTGGTCGCCGGGCTTGAAGGGCAGGGCATCGACCCGGCCGGCGCGTGGGGCGCGCAGGTCGAGCCGCTCGCGATCCAACTGGCGGCGTGCCAGGGTGGCGCGGGCAGCGTCGAGCGCGGCGCTGGCCTGTTCGATCTGTTCCGGGCGGGTGCCGTTGGTCAGCTCGCTCAGTTGAGCGGCTGCCCTGTCCCGTTCGGCCCGTGCCTGGTCGCGGCTGGCGCGTGCACGGTCCAGCTCTGCCATTGCCACCTGTTTGCGCGCGTACAACGCGGCGATACGCCGGTGGTTGCGCTCGGCTTCGTCCAGCGCGGCGCGGCTTCGGGTCAACTGGGCGCGTGCCGCCTCGATATTCTCTTCCCGCGCCCCGTTGCTCAGCTCTGCCAGCCGCGCCGCAGCCTGCTCCATTTCGGCCTGCGCCTGTGCCACCGCGGCATCCAGGCGGCGCGGGTCGAGCTGCAGCAGCAGGGTGCCGGCTTCGACCTGGTCGCCTTCGGCCACGGTCCAGCGCAGCACCGGTTCGGACGTTTCTGCGGGAATGGCCACCCGGTCCCATTCCAGGGTGCCGGCCAGCTCCGAAGGTGCCTGCCGGTCACAGGCACCGAGGAGCAGGACGAGCAGGCAGGCCAGTCGGCGATCAGGGCGCATGGTGCATCTCCAGGCCGCGTTCGAGCAGTACGAGGGTGTGGCGGACCAGGGCCTCGTCGTCCAGCTCGGGGGCGGGGAACAGGCCGCGCCAGATGGGCGCGGCGGCGTAGGGGAATAGGGTCAGCCCGATCAGCGAGACGCCCAGCAGGCGCGGGTCGAGGTCGGGGTTCAGGGCGCCTCGGCGCTGGGCGGCGGCGAAGCGTTCGGCCAGCGGCCGGGGGATCAGCGGGGCGACGCGATCGACTAGTAGCGGACGCAGCAGGCCGCCTTCGCAGAGCACTTCGCGGACCCATAACGGCGGAAGCCAGGGGTGGGTGGCCACCAGCTCGCGCATGCCGAGGACGAACGCACGTACCAGCGCAGCGGGTTCGTCGCCGGCTTGGCTCAGCGCCTGGGCGAGCTGGAGGAGGGTGGGAAACAGGCGTTCCTCGATGACTGCCTGGAGCAGTTTGTCCTTGTTGCCGAAGTAGTAGTTCACCAGGGCCGGTGTCACCCCGGCCCGGGTGGCAATGTGGCGCAGGCTGCTGGCGGCGATGCCCGATTGGGAGAAGGCTGCCAGGGCGGTATCCAGCAGGCGTTCGCGTTGTTGGGGTTCGCCGACGGGGCGGCCAGGAGTACGTGGTGTGTTCATGGTGATTATTTAAATAGATATTTAATTAATTGCAAATCTGTCTTTTCAGGCAAGATTTCTAGCGATATAGTTAGCTGGCTAATAATTAGGCTGCGCTGAACGTTACCCACCGTTGGCTCTCCGTTTCCGTTGTCTATCCCTTTGTCATCCGAAGGTACCTTGCGTGCGCGATACCTTGCAGGCAGTGCTGGCGCCGAGTTCGCTGGCGCTGCAATTCGCCGTCAAGACGCTCCTGGGCGCCGGCCTGGCGCTCTGGTGCGCCTTGCGCTTCGATCTGGAGCAGCCGCAGTGGGCATTGATGACCGCCCTTATCGTTGCCCAGCCGCTGTCCGGCATGGTGGTGCAGAAGGGCTTGGCGCGCTTGCTCGGAACCCTGGTCGGCACCGTCATGGCGGTGGTCTGCATGGCCTTGTCCGTCCAGGCGCCGGGGCTGTTCCTGCTGGCCCTGGCGACTTGGCTGGGCCTGTGTACGGCGGCTTCGACCCTGCTGCGCAGCGCCTGGTCCTACGCCTTCGTCCTGGCCGGCTACACGGTAGCAATCATCGCCTTGCCGGCCCTGAGCCAGCCGCTGCTGGTGTTCGATCATGCGGTAGCGCGCTGTACGGAAATCTGCCTCGGCATTTTCTGCGCCACGGCGGTGAGCGCGGTGCTCTGGCCGCAGCGGGTCGAGCGCCAATTGGTGCAGCAGGCGCGCGCCGCCTGGCAATCCGGCCTCGACACCGCCCGGGCGACACTCAGCGGAAGGGCGGAAGTGCGCCAGGGCCTGTTGCAGATGCTCGGGCGCATCGTCGCGGTGGATGCCCAGCGCGAGCATGCGTGGTTCGAGGGTGTGCGAGGCCGCCAGCGCGCCCGCGCCATGCGTGGGTTGAGTCGGGCCTTGCTGAGCCTGTTGCGTATTGCCCGGGCCGTGGCGCGGCAGTGGGCGATGCTGGATGAGCATGATGCCGAGACCCTGGCGCCCTGGCTGAGCGAGGTGGAGGTCGCCCTTGGCAGCGCCGACGAGGCCGAGTTGCTGGCCTTGCGCGAGCGGTTGCAAGCGGCGGCCCGCGATCAGGCTGTCGGGGCGGCGCCGCAGTATTGCCTGGGGCGCCTGGCGGTGCTGCTGCTCTATGCGACCGAGGCCGGGCGTGCCTTGGCGGCGGTGGAGCAGGGCCGGCTGACGGAGCGTGCGACGGGGGCGCTGTCCAGCCACCGGGATTACGCGCTGGCGCTGGTCTATGGGCTACGCAGCGGCTTGGCGTTCCTGGCGCTGTCGGCGTTCTGGCTGGCGACTGCCTGGAGTTCGGCCAGCGGTGCGATGATTCTCGCCGCGGTGGTCTGCAGCCTGTTCGCCAGTCGGGAGAACGCGGTGCAGATCGGCTTCAGTTTCATCCGCGGAATCGCCCTGGCGATTCCCGTCGCGTTCTTCGTCGGCCAGTTGCTGCTGCCGCAGTGGAGCGGTTTCCCATTGCTCTGCCTGGCGCTCGGCGTGCCGTTGTTCTTCGGCGCGCTGTGCATGGCCAAGCCGGCCATCGGCGCGACCGCCACCTCGTTCTGCCTGCATTTCATCGTGCTGGTAGGTCCGCAGAACGGCATGCGCTTCGATGTCGCCTTCTTCGCCAACGAGGCGCTGGGGATGCTGGTGGGAGTGGGCTGTGCGGTGCTGGCGTTCCGCCTGATCGGCTTGCGCAATCCGCACTGGCATGGTCGCCGTCTGTTGCGTGCCACCCTTGGCGATCTCGGGCGCCTGAGTCAGCGGGCTCTCGCCGGGGCGGATACCTGGTTCGCTGGGCGCATGGCCGACCGCTTGCTGCAACTGGCCCGGCATTACCCAGCCCTCCCCGAAGGGGCGCGCAGCCGCTGGGATGACGGTCTGCTCGGGCTCGATCTGGGGGACGAACTATTGCACTTGCGTTTCACCCTGGCTGCTGCCGGTCTGCTCGAGGGAGAGGCTCAGCGCCGTTATTTCCAGGCACTCGAGCGGGTCTTCCAGCAGGGCCCGGCAGGTGCCCGGATGGATGCCCTCGATGCGCCCGGCGCCGCGCTGCTGGAAACCCTGAGGACCGTGCCCGACAACGATGCCGGACGCCTGGCGGAAGGCGCCGTCCTGCAACTGCAACACAGCTGGCGGCAGTGGTGTCGCCGGCGGGAGGACATCGATGGGCTTGCGTGAATGGTCGCTGGGCGGCGTGTTGCTCAGCCCGTTTCTGCTCTATGCGCTGCTGGCGCTGCTCGCCACCGGGCTGTTGCGCCTGGTCCTGCAGCGGACGCCGCTGGGGCGCTGGATCTGGCATGAGGCGCTGTTCGACTGTGCTCTGTTCGTCTGCGTGCTGGCGGCGGTGGCCGCGGTGCTGGACCGTTTTTGAAGGAGGATTTCATGCGTAACGCCGGGCGTATCGCCATCACCCTTTGCCTGGCCGGGCTGGCCATCCTGGCCGGCTACTGGCTGTGGCAGCACTACATGCTGTCGCCGTGGACGCGGGACGCACGGGTCCGTGCCGATGTGGTGACCATCGCGCCGGACGTGTCCGGCTGGGTAGTGGACCTGAAGGTCCGTGATAACCAGCGGGTCGAGGCCGGCCAGGTGTTGTTCCACATCGACCGTGAACGTTACCAGGCCGCCGTGGACAAGGCTCGCGCAGTGGCCGAGACACGTCGGCAGCAGATGCGGCTGCGTGAGCACGAGGCGTCGCGGCGTTCCCATCTCGGGCCGCAGGCGATCAGCGCCGAGTTGAAGGAAAACGCCCAGATCAATGCCGATATCGCCCGGGGCGAATACCGCGAGGCCATGGCCGACGTGAGCGTGGCCGAACTGAACCTGTCACGCAGCGAGGTACGCGCTCCGCGCGCCGGGCAGGTCACCAACCTGCGCCTGGCCCAGGGCAATTATGTACAGGCCGGCCAGCCGGTGATGGCGCTGGTGGATGACGCTTCCTTCTATATCCAGGCCTATTTCGAAGAGACCAAGTTGCCGCGCATCCGCCTCGGTGCGCCTGTGAAGGTGTGGCTGATGGGCGCTGGGCAGGCGCTGGACGGTACGGTTGAAAGCATCAGTCGCGGCATTACGGACCGCAACGCCAGCCCCGATGCGCAGTTGCTGGCGAATGTCGAGCCGACCTTCAATTGGGTGCGCCTGGCCCAGCGGATTCCGGTGCGGATCCAATTGAATCGGGTGCCCGGCGATGTATTGCTCAGCGCCGGGATGACGGCCAGTGTGCAGGTGGTGTCGGACAATGCGTCCGCGGGCGAATGAATTGGCTATGTCTGCGTTAAGTGTTGCTAGCTCCTAAACTTACTGTACGGCGTCCCCTTTCTGGAGGTCTGTCATGCGTGCAACAGAG
>NZ_MUJY01000169.1 GCF_002286785.1 Pseudomonas sp. PIC25
GAACTCTGTTGCACGCATGACAGACCTCCAGAAAGGGGACGCCGTACAGTAAGTTTAGGAGCTAGCAACACTTAACGCAGACATAGCCAATGAATTCGCTCCTACAGAAGCGGTGTTTGTTCGCGAGCAGGGCTCGCTCTATGGTCGAGGTGTGGCGCGTGCGAGCCGATTCGGGCCCACTATTTCAGCAATCTGGCGCCGCTCGTGGCTGCCACGGCGGCATCCAGTTCGGCGCCGACGAGGTGTTGGGCGTAGTGGTCTTTCAATTCCTGCTCCCAGTTGGCAACTTCGTCCAGGATCGCTTCCGCTTCGCTTTTGCTCAGGGCGAAATGGAGGTGCTGGCTCAACAGGTTAGCCCTGTGGATCACGTTGCCTTCCACCCCAACCGCCATCGATAACGCCTGGGCGGGGCCTTCGTCCAACACGGGCAGCACGTCGTACATAGGGGCCAGGCGCCAGGTGCCGTCTTTCCATATCACGGCATGGTTGCGCGGGTGGTCGTCGCTGTTCCCCACCAAGGCGTTGTAGGCCATGCGCCTGAACAGTTCGCGGCGGTCGTCGTCCGGGGCGCCGCGGCGGTATAGCTCATCGGCAAGGGCTGCGTAGATCCAGCCCTCGAAGGTTTGCGATTGCCACTCGGCGTCCAGCAGGGTCAGGCCGCTCAGCATCGGTATGCGGCGGAAGCGTTTTTCTTGCTCGCTATACAGCCGGTCGAATCGTTCGACCAGCAGCGTATTGCCCCTTTCTCCGCGATGGAGGGCTGTCTTGGCGACGTTCATGCCTTTGCTGCCGGCAAAGGTCATGCAGGCATGTTCGAAGACGGGGAGATCGTAGTGGTCGAACTTGTCGCGTGGCTTCGCCAGGATCAGTTTGTGATCGCTCCGGTAGGTGCGCTTCGGCCGCGCGCCACCCGCCGAAGAGCGCTGGTCGCGAACCCGCAGGGCTTCCAGTTGCTCGGAGGTGAGCTGGCTATCGTAGACGGCCGCACACACGTCGATGAAGTGATCCAGGCCTCTGGCGTCCAGCATTTTCTGGGTTTTGTCGCCGATGCCTTGCCGGGGTGTGCGGTGTTCGCCGGCCATGATGTTGCCGGCACGGTCTTCGTTGGGGGATTTCAGCAGAAACTGAATCGGGCCGAGCTCGCCCTTGAGCGTGCGCCGCAATAGCCGTTCGCCCCAGCCGTCGGGCATGGCGTCGTCGATGAAGCCGGGTACTCCGCCATTCCGGCGGACGATGAATTTGCGGTCGGAGAGTGGGAAACGGATCGGGTCGGGTACCCAGAAGCCTTGCTCGATGGCTTCGGGCGAGTAGACGAAGGTGCCTTCCTTGCCGTCGGTCGTCAGCTTGCCCAGGGTCACGGTTTCGCCGGTAAGCGGGCATTCCATATAGATGTAGGCGCTGGCCATCAGAAGTCCTCCGACCGGCTCTTGGGCAGGCGGACGCGTTTGTCCCCGGCTGTGTCCAGGAATCGGGAGGTGAAGGCCGGGTCTTCATTCAGGCTCTGGAAAACCCGGTCGGTGATGCCCAGGGTGAACAAGGCCATCATGAAGTCGCGCAGGGATACGCCTTCGGCATTCCCAGCCTCGATGTGCCGTACGGCACGCAGGGAGATGTCTGCCTGCTCGGCCAGGTCGACCTGCCGTATGCTCAGCCGAAGCCTGGCTTCCTTTACCAGAAGGCCGATTTTGTGCAGGGTCGTGGTGCACTGGACAGGAAAGAAGCCTTTCATAAGATTGCCTGTGGTAATGCCTTAGGCTGGATAACGGTGTTCAAGATAGCATCTTATGAATCCACTCGAAATTTAAGGTTCTATTAAATACGACCTTAACTTCGATAGGGTTGCATTTAACGACATCTTAAATTTTGGTTTCTAGGGTCGATGCAGCCCTCAGGGCGGATGCTTTGAACTCCCCCTTGCGAAGGTAGGGGCATGCCTGAGTGACGGTAAACCGATTCGGTCCAGGCTGCAGTTTCAGCAATCCCTGTTATTCATTTTGTCCGGTCTTCGAGGCAGGCCGTGCGCCGCGCTTTTTGGTCATGGGGCGCGTCTCTGCCGGAAGGTTCGGGGCGCTCCTGAGCGAGCCGAGCGTCATCTTCATCCCGAACAGTCGCAGAATGCCGTTGAGGGTGTTGAGGGTCGGATTACCTCTGTCGCTTTCCAACTGGTAGAGCGCCCTCGTCGAGATTTTGCACATGGCGGCGAAGGTCTCTTGATCGAGGCCGGTCACCTCAAGGCGCAGGCGACGTATCGAGGTTCCCAACGTCTCCTTGCCCATCGCGTTCTGCTGCTGGATGTCTTCGAGCAGTTTCTGGCGCTCTTCGGGTGTGAGGATATTCATAGCAGGCCCCATTCACCCAGGCGGGTATCCAGGTTGTTCAGAGGAACCGAGCGGGCGTGCAGCACTTCTTCCGGAAGGTCTGTCAGGACGGCAGGCACGATGTCATAGACGAACGCCGGGTAGCCGGTACTCCGGATAAGCCCCTGCGCAATCCGGGGCCGGGCTGACGGTCACGCTTTACGGCTGGCCTTCGGGCATCACCGGGCCGCCTTGGTCCGGGGCGGACATGGCTGCTTGTTGGCGGCCGAGGAGGGTGGCGACGAAGGTGTCTTTGCCACGGGTGTAGGCTTCGCGGTCGTGGGGGTAACGCTCGGCCAGTTCGCGCTTGAGGCGGGCGTAGGCCTGGGCGTCTTCGGGGTGGGTGCGCAGGTAGTCGCGGAACAGCAGGTGGCGGTCGGCTTCGTCCAGGCCCATGACGTGGACGTGGTGGGTGCGGCCCTGGCCGAACGGTGGCATGCCTTTGACGAAGAACATCCGCTGGGTCGTCGGGTTGCTGCGCCAGAACTGGTAGCCAAGCGCCTCCAGTGGTTCGATCAGGCGCTGCCAGTCGGCATCCAGCGGCGGGATGAGCAGGATGTCGATGATCGGCTTGGCCGCCAGGCCCGGCACGGCGGTGCTGCCGAAGTGTTCCAGGCGCATGCCGGCGATGCCGCGCTCGGCCAAGGCGTTGCGGATGCGGGTGGCTTCTTCTTCGTAGCGCTGCGGCCACTCTTCGCGGGGGGCTTCGATGCGGATCAGGTCGTCCGCGGCGTTGCTCCATTGTTGGCCATCGAAGGTTGGGGGCGTCAGGTCGTTCATGGGGGCATCCTTGGCTGGCAACCCCTTTACTGACCGTGTCGGACGCTAGTCGGTTCGCAGCGCTTGCACGCCCTTGTCGGCGGGATCGAAACCGTCCTGGCGCATGCGTTCGGCGAAGGCCGCCATGGCTGCTTCGTCCTGGAGGAAGGCGGAGCGCTGGGTGGGCCAGTCGTCCGGGCGCAGGCGGGTCATCCAGCCTTCGCCGTAGCAGTCGCGGTTGATCAGGCCGGGGCGTTGCAGCAGGGCGTCGTTGGCTTCCAGCAGCTCGCCGGCCAGCGGGCTGCGCGCCGAGGCGGCGGCCTTGGCGAATTCCACCACGCCGAAGCTGCGCTCCGCCTCGATACGGGTGCCGGGGCGCTTGGCGGTAAAGGCGAATATCTGCCCGTAGAGCGCGCAGCCGTAGGCAGTGAGGCCGAGGGTGACGCTGCCGTCCGCTTCTTCGCGCAGCCAGAGGTTATGGGCGGGGGCATAGAGCAGCCCCTCGGGGAAGTCCAGGCCGTGCAGGTTCACAGGCTGAGCACCTTGTCGCATTCGAGGATGAGCTGTGCCAGCTCGCCGCCGCTGGCGATTTCGTCCAGTTCGTCGATCAGGGCTTCCGGGTCCAGGGCTACGCCGGGTTGGCGGCACATCAGCAGGCGGGCGCCGGCCTGCTTCGCCTGCTGGATGAAGTGCAGCACGGGTTCGCCGCCTTCCACGGCACGCAGGCTTTCCGCGACGGTGCGCTGGGCTAGCTGGGTGGCTTCGCCGGTGAGGTAGAGGGTGACGTCGGCGTCCATGCAGGCGAGCAGCGTGGCGATGTGGAAGGGCGCGGCGCAGCGCGCGGGCGTGCTCGGGCCGCTGGCGACCAGGATGAGGACCCGCTGTGCATCAGCCAAGGGCTTTCTCCATGCGGATCAGGGCGACCCGTTGTCCCTGCGGGTCGCTGCGTTCGAGCACGTCTTTCGGTGTGTAGCCGAGCCGGGCATACAGCAACAGTCCGGCGGCGTTGGCGTTGAAGCAGGAGATGTCCAGGCGGCGGGCGCCGAAGTGCTCGCGGGCCTGTCGTTCCATCACGCCGATAAGGTAGCGCGCCACGCCCCGGCCGCGGGCCCATGGGGCGATCATCAGGTTGCCCAAGGCGCAGCTTTCGCCAGGGTGCCATTGGTAGAAGTTGGCGTAGCCGGCCGGATGGCCGTCGAGCAGGGCGAGGGTGCTGTCGCGCCGTTCGGCGCGGGCGGCGGCGAGCTGTTCGACGGTGAGCGGCCAGGTGCCCTTGGGGTAGGCGAAGAAGAGTTCGTCCGGTGTCTGCACAAAGTCGACCACATGGCGCAGGTCGTCGTCCGTGGCAGGGCGGTGGGTGAGGGTGGGAGCGTTCACGGCGGCCTCAGTGCGGTGGGTATTGGGAGAGGACCTTCGCCACCGTTTCGCGGATGGCGGCGGCGCGCTCGTTCGGGTTCGGCTGACCGCTACGCATGATCTGCTCGCCGCTGCCGCGCCAGACCAGCTTGCCGTCCTTGCTGTCGTAGAAGTCGATCTGCAGAGTGCCGACCTGGTAGTCGAGGGTGCGCGTCTCGCTGTAGCCCGGTCCGCCCCAGTAGCCGTTCCACGGCCCGCCCCAGAAGCCGCCGTAGTGGGTGGTGACTTCGTCGCGGCGCTTGTCGACGATCAGCCAGACCTGCACCTTCACGTCCCCCGCCGCGCCAGCCGGTGCCGGGCGCAGGCCGCGCTGGTCCAGTTGCTCGGAGACTGCCTCGCGGATGCGTTGTTCGGTGAGGTCGCTCTTCAGGCGCGGGTCGTCGGGGCGGTATTGCAAGGCGGGTTCCTGCCAGCTCCAGCTGCGGTAGGCGGCGAAGTCGCGGTTGGGGTCGAAGTCCCGCTCCAGCCGGGTGGTCTGGCAGGCCGCCAGGAGCAGGAAGAGGGGCAGTAACAGCAAGCGGGAAAACATGGCACTTCTCCGGTGACGTCTTCCCCTATCCAAGCGCAAGGCGCTGGAGCGGGCAAGGGGAAAGTGGAGAAGCGGGCCCGGTGCTCCGTTCGGTGCACCGGGCAATGGCGCGCTCTTAGAGCGTGGGCGTCCAGGTCAGCGAGAGCAGGCCGGTGCGGCCCTCTTCGCGGTAGCCGTAGCGGCCATCCATCCGGCTGTAGGTGGTGCTGAAGTAGTCGCGGTCCAGCAGGTTGTCCACCTTGGCTTCCCAGCGCAGTTCCGGGGTCATCTGCCAGCCGGCGCGGACGCCCACGATGCCGTAGCCCGGCACTTCGATGGTGTTGGCGGCATCGTCGAAGCGCTGGCTGACCAATTGCCAGCAGAGCCCGGCCGAGAAGTCGCCGAACTCGCGGTCCAGGTCGAGGCTGAAGGTGCGTTTGGCGCGGCGTTGCAGCGTGTGCCCGCTGTCGCGGTCGCGCGGGTCGATGAGGCCGGCGCTGAGGCGGGTGTGCCAGCCGAACAGCGTCTGGTTCCAGCTCGCTTCGAGGCCGTTGATGCGGGCGGTGGCGACGTTCTGCGGGATGAAGTTTTCATCCAGGGTGATCATGTCGCGGATGTCGGTCCGGTACAGCGAGACGTCGAAGCTGCCGTCGTTGGCGAGCTGATGGCGCCATTGCAGTTCGTAGGTCTTCGAGCGCTCCGGTTTCAGGTTGGGGTTGGCGCTGGCGAAGCAGCCGAACGACGAACAGAAGTCCGGAAAATACAGGTCGTTGAAGGTCGGCGCGCGGAAGCCTTCGCCATAGGACAGCATCATCTCGTCCACCTCGCCGACCGGTACGCGCAGGGCGGCGTTCCAACTGTTTTCGCTGCCGAACTGCTCGTTCTTGTCGTGCCGCAGGCCCAGTTCGGTGCCGAATCCTTCGCCCTGGTAGCGATGCTGGATGAAGGCGGCCTGGTTCCAGCGCTCGGTCTCGTTGAAGGCCGTGGTGCTGTGCAGTTTGTCTTCGTACCAGTCGAGGCCGGCCAGCAGTTGGTGCTGCTCGGTGAGCTGCAGGGTGTTCTGCCAGGTGGCTGAGTCGCGATAAGTGTTGAAGGTGAAGTTGCCGAAGGGGTTGGTCGGGTCGCTGGTGTCGCGCTTGTCTTCGCTGTGGCCGAGGGACAGCTTGCTGGTCCAGACGTCATTGAACCGGGCCTGGAGATAGCCGGACGCGCTGCTCAGCAGGAAGTCGTCGCTGGGCTGGCCGGAGGCGAAGGCGTTGGCGTCGTCGTACTCGGCCTGGCCGCGCTGGTCGAGTACGTTCAGGCCCGCTTCCAGGCTGTCGTTGAACTGGTGGCTGAGGCTGAAGCTCAGGGCGCGGTTGCGGAAGGCGTCGCGGTCGGCGTCGCCGCCGAGGTTGTCGCGGGTCCGGTCGATGCCGCGGGTGTCGTCCTGGCTGGCGCCAAGGTTGAAGGCGGTTGCTTCGTCACCACCGGACAACCCGAGGCTGCGCTCGAAGGTGTTGTGACTGCCGGCCGCGATCCGTAGGCGGGGCTGCAACCCGGGTTCGCCCCGGCGCGTGAAGATCTGCACCACGCCGCCGATGGCGTCGGAGCCATAGAGCGACGAGCGGGGGCCTCGGGTGACTTCGACCCGCTCGATCTGGTCGATGGCGAGGAATTCCAGGCTCGGCGTCCCGCTGGAGGCGCTGCCGATCCGCTGTCCGTCCACCAGTACCAGGGTTTGCGCGGGCGAGGTGCCGCGCAGGAACAGGCCGGTCTGGCTGCCGCGTCCACCGCTCTGCACCAGCGACGAGCCCGGCACCCGCCCCAGCAGCTCCGGTACGCTGCGTGCCTGCAGGCGCTCGATGTCCTTGCGGGTGAACACGGTGGTAGCGGCGGTGGCCTGGCGTTGCGGTTCTACCTGGCGGCCGGAAGTGACCACCAGGGCGGGGAGCTTGAGGGCGTCGTCATAGGTTTCGGGCTCGGCGGCGAAGCCGGTGGCAGGCAGCAGCGCAACGGCCAGGGCGAGTCGGGACAGTTTCATGGATCAACCTCAAAAGTGGAAAAGACTTTCGAGGAGGGCAGGCAAGGGTAGACGCAAGGCGTCGACGCTTGACGATGCTGCCCTCCGCAACATCGTTCGCAGTCGACCGAGGCAGGTCTCCGGGCTGCCGGCGCCTACGCTCCCACCTTCCCGAGCAGTGTGCTCAGTGGCGATCGGGAGCGCAGCGATCCTGGGGGATCGCGGCCGGTTACCGTTGCGGGGGCAGCGCAGGCATCGCCGGACGACTCACCTGCTTCCCTTTTCACGCCTTTGGCCTTTGCGGCCTGGGGCGACCTCGGTCAATCACGCCCGCCGCTTTGCAGCGGCGGGTAACACAATCAATCGTTCGATTCTGCCAGGCGCGCCCGCACGGCGGCTTCGATGCCGGCGGCGTCGAGGCCGCACTCGGCGAGCATCTGGGCCGGTTTGGCGTGTTCGACGTAGTAGTCCGGCAGCCCCAGGTTGAGCACTGGGACGCTCAGCCCTTCGTGGGCCAGGAACTCGTTCACCGCACTGCCGGCACCACCCATCACGGCGTTTTCCTCGACGGTCACCAGCAGTTCGTGGCTGTCGGCCAACTGGCGTACCAGGGCTTCGTCCAGCGGTTTGACGAAGCGCATGTCGGCGACGGTCGCGTCCAGCCCTTCGGCCACTTTGAGAGCATCGGCGAGCTGCACGCCGAACACCAGGAAGGCCACGCCCTGGCCCTGGCGGCGGATGATGCCCTTGCCGATTTCCAGTGGCTCCAGGCCGGGTTCGATGGCGGCGTTCGGCCCGCTGCCGCGCGGGTAGCGCACGGCGGCCGGGCCTTCGAACAGGTAGCCGGTGGTGAGCAGGCGGCGCATTTCGTTCTCGTCGCTGGGGGTCATCACCAGCATGCCGGGGATGCAGCGCAGGTAGGAGAGGTCGAAGCTGCCGGCGTGGGTCGGACCGTCTTCGCCCACCAGGCCGGCGCGGTCGATGGCGAACAGGACGTCGAGGTTCTGCACCGCGACGTCATGGATCAACTGGTCATAGGCGCGCTGGAGGAAGGTGGAGTAGATCGCCACCACCGGCTTGGCGCCTTCGCAGGCCATGCCGGCCGCCAGGGTAACGGCGTGCTGCTCGGCGATGGCGACGTCGAAGTAACGCTCCGGGAAGCGCTCGCTGAAGGCCACCAGATCGGAGCCTTCCTTCATCGCCGGGGTGATGCCCATCAGACGGGTGTCGGCGGCGGCCATGTCGCACAGCCATTGGCCGAACACGTTGGAGTATTTCGGCCCGCCGGCCTGCTTCGGCGCCGCGCCCAGGGGCTCCAGCTTGGTGATCGCGTGGTAGCCGATGGGGTCGACTTCGGCCGGGGCGAAGCCCTTGCCCTTCTTGGTGATCACATGGAGGAACTGCGGGCCTTCCAGGTCGCGCATGTTGCGCAGGGTGGCGAGCAGGGTCGGCAGGTCGTGGCCGTCGATGGGGCCGATGTAGTTCCAGCCGAGTTCTTCGAACAGGGTGCCGGGCACCAGCATGCCCTTGGCGTGTTCTTCGGTCTTGCGGGCGATTTCCCAGGCGCCGGGCAGGCGCGAGAGAACCTTCTTGCTGCCTTCGCGCATGCTGGCGTAGGTGCGGCTGGAGAGAATCTTCGCCAGGTAGTTGGACAGCCCGCCGACGTTGCGCGAGATGGACATGTCGTTGTCGTTGAGCACCACCAGCATGTCGGCTTTCACGTCCGAGGCGTGGTTCAGCGCCTCGAAAGCCATGCCGGCGGTCAGCGCGCCGTCGCCGATCACCGCCACGCTCTTGCGCTTGCTGCCTTGCAGGCGGGCGGCGATGGCCATGCCCAGGGCGGCGCTGATGGAGGTGCTGGAATGGCCGACGCCGAAGGTGTCGTACTCGCTTTCCGAGCGGCGCGGGAAGGCGGCGATGCCGTCCTTCTGGCGCAGGGTGCTCATGCGCTCGCGGCGGCCAGTGAGGATCTTGTGCGGATACGCCTGGTGGCCAACGTCCCAGACCAGCCGGTCGTCGGGTGTGTCGAAGACATAGTGCAGGGCGATGGTCAGTTCGATCACGCCGAGGCCGGCGCCGAAATGCCCGCCGGTCTGCCCGACCGTATACAGCAGGTACTGGCGCAGCTCGTCGGCCAGCACCTCGAGCTCCGCCTCGCCCAGCAGACGCAGCTGCTGCGGGGTGTCGGCGCGGTCGAGCAGCGGCGTTTCGGGGCGCTCGCGGGGAATCTCGTGGAACGTCTTGGGCATCAGGCGGATCGTTATAGGTGTAAAAGATGCGGCAGTTTACCCGATGCATACATCACAGCCCAAACGTCCCGTCGCCTAGGGGTTAGGCAGGGTAGTGACGTTCGAGAAAGTCCAGCAGTAGCGCGTTCACCCGCTGTGGCTGTTCGCCTTGCAGCCAGTGGCCGCAGTTCGGCAGGCGGTGTTGTTCCAGGCGCGGCACGATGTCGGCCATGCGCTTGAGGGTGTGGGCTTCCAGGCGGGCTACCGGGTCGTTGTCGCCGACCAGGAACAGTGTCGGCGGCGTCACCGGCTGGCCGGCGAAGGGGGCGGTTTCGTGCCAGTTGCGCTCGAAGTTGCGGTACCAGTTGAGTGGGCCATGGAAACCACGGGCGAGGCTCTGCCGGTAGGCGTCGAAGGTGTCGGCGTCGCACCAGGTTGGCAGCGGCGGGCGTGCGGGCAGGCCGTCGAACAGGCCGTGGCCGGCCGGGCGGTCGTGCAGCAGGGTTCGGTCGAGTTCGCCGAGCAGCAGGCGCAGGCTGCGTTCGATGTCGGCATCCAGCTCGGCTTCGGCCACGCCCGGTTCCTGGAAATGCAGAATGTAGTTGAAGCGTCCCGCGCTGGCTTCGCGGATGATCTCGGTGGCCGGGCGTTTCGGCCGTCCGCCGTAGGGCACCGAGAAGGCGCCGAGGGCCTGGACCCGCTCCGGTGCCCGCAGCGCCAGGTGCCAGGCCACCACCGCGCCCCAGTCGTGGCCGACCACGCAGGCGGTGTGTTCGCCCAGGGCGTCCATGGCGCCGAGGATGTCGCCGCACAGGGTCAGCAGGGCGTAGGCCTCGATTTCCCGTGGCGCGCTGCTCTGGCCGTAGCCGCGCATCTCCGGGGCATGTACCCGGTAGCCGGCAGCGGCCAGCGCGTCGATCTGCGGGTGCCAGGCATACCAGCACTCGGGGAAACCATGCAGCAGCCAGACCGGGCGGCCGTTCGCCGGGCCGGCCGAGTAGAGGCTGAGTTGGATGCCGTTGACGTCGAGCAGGCGGTGTTCGTAGTCGCGCATGGTGATCACCACGTATCGATGAAGGGGCGTTTCTTGCTGTCCCGGCGGGGCGGGCGGGGCACGGAATCCAGGCCGCGCATCAGCCAGGAACGGGTTTCCGCCGGGTCGATCACGCCGTCGATTTCCAGGTAGCTGGCCATGTTGAGGCCCTTGCCATTGTCGTAGGCCTTGGCCACCAGCTTGTCGAACAGCGCTTGGCGGGCCGCCTCGTCCGGCTGGGCCGCCAACTCCTTGGCGAAGCCCAGGCGCACCGCGCCTTCCAAGCCCATGGCGCCGAATTCGCCGGTGGGCCAGGCGAGGGTGAACAGCGACGAATGGAAGCTGCCGGCGGCCATGGCCTGGGCGCCGAGGCCGTAGCCCTTGCGCAGCACCACGGTGAAGAACGGCACCGTCAGGCTGGCGGCGGCAACGAACATCCGCGAGACGTGGCGCACCGTGCCCTGTTTCTCCGCCTCCGGGCCGACCATGAAGCCGGGCGTGTCGCAGAGCGACAGCAGAGGGAGGTCGAAGGCATCGCAGAGCTGCATGAAGCGCGCGGCCTTGTCGCCGGCCGCCGCGTCGATAGCGCCGCCCAGGTGCGCGGGATTGTTGGCCAGCAGGCCGAACGGTCGTCCTTCGATGCGGATGAGGGCGGTGATCATGCCCGGCGCGAACTGCCGGCGCAGCTCCAGCACCGAGCCGCTGTCGGCGAGGGTGCCGATGACTTGGCGGATGTCGTAGACGCGCAGGCGGTTTTCCGGGATCGCCTGACGTAGCAGGCGCTGGTCGGCGCACTGCCAGTCGTCGAGCGGGCCCTGGAAGTAGGACAGGTATTGCCGGGCCACCCGCACCGCGTCGGCCTCGTCCTCGACCACCACGTCGATTACCCCGTTCGGCGCCTGCACGCTGACCGGGCCGACCTCTTCCGGAGCGAAGCGGCCGAGGCCGCCGCCTTCGATCATCGCCGGGCCGGCCATACCGAGGGTGGCGTCCTTCGCCGCGATGATCACATCGCAGCAGCCGAGCAGCGCGGCGTTGCCGGCGAAGCAGCGGCCGGAGACGACGCCCACCAGCGGCACCAGCCCGGATAGCCGCGCCATGCCGACGAAGGTGTGGCAGTCGAGGCCGGCGACGCCGACGAAATCGGTGTCGCCCGGCCGCCCGCCGCCGCCCTCGGCGAACAGCACCAGCGGCAGTCGCCATTGCTCGGCGAGTTGCAGCAGGCGGTCGGTCTTCTTGTGGTTCATCACCCCCTGGGTGCCGGCGAACACGGTGTAGTCGTAGGCCAGCGCCATGCAGCGCGCCGCTTCGGCACCGAAGCGTTCGGCATTGACCGTGCCGGTGCCGGCCACCAGGCCGTCGGCCGGGCTGAGTTGCAGCAGTTCCTCTGCCGAGCGGCGCCGGCGCTGGGCGGCCAGGGCGAGGGCGCCGTATTCGTTGAAGCTACCGGTGTCGAGCAGGTCGGCGAGGTTTTCGCGGGCGGTGCGCTGGCCGGTCCGGCGCCGTTTCGCCACGGCTTCCGGGCGGCGCTCGTCGCGGATCAGGGCGTGGCGTTCGAGCACCTCGGCGAGGTCGGCGCGGATGTGGTCGAGGTCGAGGGATTCTTCGCTGGCCACGTCCAGGCCATCCACCTCCGCCGGTTCGAGGAACAGCAACGCGGCGCCCTCGAACAGGCTGGCGCCGGGCTCGGCGGCCAGCGCCCGGACGATGCCGCTCTGACCGGCCTTGACCACGAATTCCATTTTCATCGCTTCCAGCACCGCCACCGGCTGGCCCACGGCGACGGCATCGCCGACCTGCACGTCCAGGCTCACCAGCACGCCCTGGCTCGGTGCCGCCAGCGGCAGGCAGCCGGGCGGGGCGTCGGCCTGTCGCTGATGGGTGTTGGCGGCATTTTCAATGGGGGCGAACAGATGCGGGTGGGCCTGCGTCTGGGGCGCCAGCAGGTCGGCGATATGGCGCTCGATGAAACGGGTATCGACCCGGTTGTCCGCCAGCTCGGGCCGGCGCAGCAGGTTTTGCAAAAAGTGGATGTTGCTCGCCACGCCTTCCAGACGGAATTCGCAGAGGGCGCGGTAGGCGCGGCGCAGGGCGGAGACGTGGTCGTCGCCGTGGACGATCAGCTTGGCCAGCAGCGAATCGTAGCTCGGGGACGTGGTGTAGCCGGCGTAGCCGTAGCCATCGACACGGATGCCCGGCCCGCTCGGCGGCTCGTAGGCAATGAGGGTGCCGCCGCTGGAGCGGGTGCTGCCGTCCGTCTGCATGCTTTCCAGGTTGATCCGCAGTTGCACGGCGCTGCCACGGATCGCTGGCGGCTGCGCCAGGCCCAGTTCGTCGAGACGGGCGCCAGCAGCGAGGCGCAGTTGAGTGTGCAGCAGGTCGACGCCGGTGATGGCTTCGGTCACGGTGTGTTCGACCTGGATGCGCGGGTTGGCCTCCATGAACACGAAGTCGCCGCGCGCCGCGTCCACCAGGAATTCGAAAGTGCCGATGCCCTGGTAGTGGGTGGCTTCCGCCAGGGTCAGGGAGGCGTCGAGGATGCGTTGGTGCAGCGCGGCGTCGAGGCCGGGGCTGGGGGCGAGTTCGATGAGCTTCTGGTGACGCCGTTGCAGGCTGCAATCGCGCTCCCACAGGTGGCTGACGCGCTGGCCGTCGCCAATCACCTGTATTTCGATATGCCGGGCGTTTTCGATCAGCCGCTCGACGTAGAGGTCGCCGTTGCCGAAGGCCGTGCGCGCTTCGGACTGGCAGCGGGCGTAAGCCTCTTCCAGTTCGCTTGCCTCGCGGACTGCGCGCATGCCGCGTCCGCCGCCACCGGCCAGGGCCTTGAGCATGATCGGTCCGTCGGCGAGAAAGGCACGGGCGTCCTCCAGGCGGGTCGCCCGGTTGCTGCCAACCGCCAGCGGTACGCCGCAGCGCTCGGCCAATTCACGGGCCCTGGCCTTGTCGCCGAAGACTTCCAGCACCTCCGGCGTCGGGCCGATGAAGCGGATGCCGGCCTCGGCGCAGAGGCGGGCGAAGGTCGCATTCTCGCTGAGGAAGCCGTAGCCGGGATGCAGGGCGTCGCAGCCCTGGGCCAGGGCGACGTCGATCAGTTGGCGCATGTCCAGGTAGGCCGCCGCGCCACGTCCCGCGAGCGGCACGCTGAGATCGGCCTTGCGGGTGTGCAGCGAGCTGGCGTCGTCCTCGGCATGCACCGCCACGCTGCGGATGCCCAGCTCGGCGGCGGCGCGGGCAATGCGGACGGCGATCTCGCCACGGTTGGCGATGAGCAGGCTGGCAAAGGGCATGCGACGGACTCCGGGTGGTCTCTTCTTGTTCGAAGAGTCCAGCTTAGGAGGCCATGGAGGGATCGGAAACCAAGCCAAAGCCGCCGAATACGCGGGTATTCAGCGGTCAGCGATGGAAAGGCAGGTCAGTTGCGCCGTTCGACGATGAAGCGGGCCAGTTCGCGCAGCGGCTCGGCGGAGTCGCCGAAGACACGCAGGGCGTGCAGGGCTTGGTCGCGCAGGTCCAGGGCGTAGCCCTTGGCCGCGTCGAGGCCGAGCAGGGCGGGGTAGGTGGGTTTGTCGTTGGCCTGGTCCTTGCCCTGGGTTTTGCCCAGGGTGGCGGTGTCGCTTTCTACGTCGAGGATGTCGTCCTGGACCTGGAACGCCAGTCCGATAGCCTGGGCGTACTGGTGCAGGGCCTTCAGCGACAGTTCGTCGGCCTGGCCGCTGGCCAGGGCGCCGAGCTGCACGCTGGCTTCGATCAGCGCGCCGGTCTTGTGCCGGTGCATGGTTTCCAGGGCCTGCCGGTCCAGTTTGCGCCCGACCGAGCCGAGGTCGATGGCTTGGCCGCCGACCATTCCGGCGGGACCGGCGGCGCGTGCCAGGGCGGTGATCATCGCCAGGCGCAGTTCGATCTCGCGCGGGTTGCCGCGCGGGTCGGCGAGCACTTCGAAAGCCAGGGTCTGCAGGCCATCGCCGGCGAGGATGGCGCAGGCTTCGTCGAACGCCTTGTGGGTGGTGGGCTGGCCTCGGCGCAGGTCGTCGTCGTCCATGGCCGGTAGATCGTCGTGGACCAGCGAGTAGGCGTGGATCAGCTCCACCGCGCAGGCCGCGCCGTCGGCCCGGCCGACATCGCCGTCGAGGGCTTCGCAGGCGGCGTAGACCAGCAACGGACGGACCCGCTTGCCGCCGTTGATCACGCTGTAGCGCATGGCCTGGTAGAGACGCTCCAGCTCCGGGCGGGGCGGCTGGAACAGGTTGGCCAGGGCGGTATCGACACGCGCCTGGCAGCGCGCCTGGTAGGTCTCGATCATGCGTCGGAATCCGTCTCGAAAGGCGCTTCCTCCAGCTCGCCGTCGCGTTCGAGGAGAATCTGCACCTTCTGCTCGGCCTGGCTCAGCGCGGCCTGGCAGTCGCGGGTCAGGCGGATGCCCTGCTCGAAGGCAGTCAGCGAGTCTTCCAGCGACAGTTCGCCACTCTCCAGGCGCTCGACCAGGGCTTGCAGGTCGGCGAGTGACTGTTCGAAATCGAGGGCGGCTTTCTTGCGGGCCATGGCGGCGGTCTCGGCGGGTCTGGAACGGGCGCGACACTAGCAGAGCCGCGCCGGACGGGCAAATCGACGGGCGCCCGCTCAGCCCGCGAAATAGGTGGCGTAGAAGTAGTAGAGCGTCATGGCGCTGCCGACCAGGATCACGAAGGTACGCAGCAGACGCGGCGGCAGCCGTTCGCCGAGGGCGCCGCCGACGTAACCGCCTACGGTCGCGCCGACCAGCAGGATCGCCAGCTCGCTCCAGCTCACCCGGCCGGCCACCACGAAGGTCACAGTGGCGATGCTGTAGATCACTGCCGAAATGAGGTTCTTCAGCGCGTTGGCGCGGGCCAGCGGATGGCCTTCGATGGAGAAGGCGGCGAGCTGGAGGATGCCCATGCCGGCGCCGAAATAACCGCCGTAGATGGATACACCGACGTGGGCACCGATGGACAGGGGCGTGTGCGGCGGACGCTCGGCTTCCTGGCGCCGCGCCGCGAGCCAGCGGCTGAGCCAGGGGCTGGCGGCGAACAGGGCGGTGGCGGCGAGCAGCAGCCAGGGAATGAGCACGCGGAACACCGAGTCGCCGCCGGCGAGCAGCAGCAGCCCGCCACCCAGCCCGCCGAGCAGGCCGGCGATCAGCAGCGGCAGCAGGTAGCGACCCAGCGGCCGCAACGAACCGCGCGCGGCCCAGGCTCCGGCGAGGCTGGCCGGCCAGAGGGCGACGGCGTTGGTGGCGTTGGCGGTGACCGGCGGCAGGCCGGTAGCGAGGAGGGCAGGAAAGGAAAAGAAGGTGCCGCCACCGGCCAAGGCATTCATGCCGCCAGCGGCGAAGCCGGCGAGGGCCAGCAGCAGGAGATCGGTCAGGCTCATGGAGGGCTCTGCACGGAAAAGGTGCAAGCTTATCAGTTGGGCGGAGCGGTTGGTGGTCTGTATCCGTTTGGGACGGTAAACGTCCGGTAACGGCTCACGCCAGCGGAGCGGGGGGCAGCTCTGCTGGCGATGCGTCGGTGGGTCCCGGTTCGCGAGCAAGCTCGCTCCTACACATGGGGGGCCGGACCTCGGCGTGGGAGCGAACTCATTCGCGATTGGCGAAGCGTCGCAGTCACTCCATCGCGAATGAATTTCCCACAAGGTTACGTGCCCACACACTTGCCTTTGGAGCCAGCTCTGCTGGCGATGCGTCGGTGGGGCCGGTTCGCGAGCAAGCTCGCTCCTACAAAAGCGCAGCGCCGAAACCCATAGGGTGAATGTATGCGCCCAGTCCGTTAGTGCCCCTGCATAAGCGCGGCGCAGCGGGCTCAGTTCGGCCGCCAGAGGCGCAGGTAGGCGTCTTCGTAGCTGGTGTCCAGCTCGATGGTGATGGTCTCGCTCTGGCGCAGGATTTCAGTAGTGATCAGCAGCGGTTGGGCGACGAAGCCGCTGGGCGGTTCGCCGGCGAAGGCGCGGTTGAGTTCGTCCACCAGTTGCCAGCCATGGGCGCCGAGGGGTTCGGCGATGGTGGCGATCTGTTGCGACAGCCCTGAGTAGATGCGCCCCAGCGCCTTGGAGGACCCGTCGCCGGCCGAGATGAGGCGGATGTCCTTGCGCCCGAGCCGGGCCAGGGGCAGGTGCATATGGTCGAAATACACATCGTTGATCGCCAGCGTGTGGGTCCAGGCCGCGCCGAAGCGTTGCTGGAGCTGCTCGACCCGCTTTTCCACGTCCGTCGATGCCCGGGAAATGGCCAGGTCCTCGACACTCAGCACCCGGCAGTTCGGACAGGCGGCCACACGCTCGGCCATACGCCGGGCCTTGGCGGTGGCGATGGCGAAGTGACTGTCGGTGAAGATCACCACCCCGACCGGGCCATCGCCGATCACCAACTCGGCGGCCATGTCCGCGACCACCTGCGGATCGGTGGTGACGTTGCTGAACAGCCATTCGTTCGGGCCCGGATGGTCGCCGGCGTGCCAGCCCACCACGGGAATGTCGCGCTGCTGGAGGAGTTCGGGGGGCGTACCCAGTGCGGCCAGCCCGAAGCCTCCCAGCACCACGCCGTCCGGCGCCTCTTGCAGGGCCTGGTCAGCGATACGCCGTAGCTCGTCGGCATCGCCCCGCCCGTCCAGCGCCCGCACCTGCCAACCGAGCAGCTTCGCCGCGCGCTCGAAGCTCCGGTACACGCCCACCACGCCGCCGTTGCGGAAGTCGGAGGCGAGGAAGATCACTCGCTTGTCCGACACCGCCGCGGGCCCTTTGTCCGGGCCCGCCCACTGGCTTTGACCTACCGCCACCACCATGCCGAGCAGGCAGGCGAACAGCACATGACGTACGGCACCGAGTTTCATGACAGCCCTCTCTCGCCGGGGTCGATGCCACGGCTGTACTCGTCGGAGGGGCAGTGGCTTTAGCTGTTAAGAATAGTGGCAAGTAGCGATCATTGCGTTGCGACTTTGGGAGGTTTCACTGCCAAGGGGCAGGCGAACTGGCGATAGCGGTAGATTTGTGCGGATACAGATCGTTGCCTCCGGACGACTGGTAGCCGCCCCAATTTCTTGCGGCAATAAAAAAGCCGGCTTGTGGCCGGCTTGTATTTTGTCATAATCTTTTGATTTATAAGTGGTATTTTGTTTATTAAATTTCTAGACCCACACTTTTACCCACACTTTGCTTGGCGTTGACAGTGCAGCATGCCGTATACCGCTTTGATGGCATGTTACGGACGCGGTTGGCCATTCCAGGCGGCAGGCAAGTAGGCACTAAAAAGTAAGCTGATAATCCTTGTGAGCCGAACGCGGGAGCAGGCGCTGTGACGTTAGCGCTTGGAGCGGCTCGTATATTTCCTGATTTTCTGGTGGCCGCTTAGTATCGAACGAGCCACTGAAGCTGAAGATGTAGAGTGCCGCCAGAGCGAGGTCTGCGGCTCGTCTAGATGATCAACTCCTTACGCAGCTCGCCGACCGGCAGGGCGTAGATCGCGTTGTAGATCGTCTCGCGACAAACGTAGGCATCTCTGAGATTGGGTATGTTCATACTGCGCAGCTTGCCGGCAATCTGTTCGGGAGACAAACGCTCACGCAGCATGTGGGCCACCAGTTCGAAGCGCTCACTGCCCGGCAGCAGTTTTCGCATCGGTCGAAAAACCTCGCGGCGGGCCTGCATCTATTGCTGGGCAGCGCGGGCCGAGTAGGTACCGCAAGCCCCTCGATTGCGGCGCAGCTCCCGGCTGATGGTCGAAGGGGATCGGTTGATCAGACAGGCAATCTTGCGCAGGCTGAAGCCCTGAGCATGACCGATTTGAATGGTAGCGCGTTCTTCGACGCTGAGTTCGTGATAGGACAGGGCAGCACCTTACCGGAGTGGTCAGGTGTTGCACTCATTTTCGCCGCCGCCGAGTTAAGAGCCCGGAAGATCTATTGTCTCTTGCCTTGGCGATCAATGCGCTTGCCATGGCTGCTGTGACCACCAAGATCCAGCGGATTTTTTGACCACCCAAGGTCTGCGGCTGCGTTGATAGCAAAACAGCAACTTCGGGTTTGATGTTGGTTCGCCAAAAATTGGAGGAATTGTGAATACTGTTATTTAGGGGGTGAAAGGTCGTTGTGCTGCCTTACTATATTTCTGAATTGTTGTAGCGCTCTGTCATTGGTTAATAGCCGATACGGCTTACACGGTTGGTCGTCATGCTTAGTGCGCGTAGTTCGTTGATGGGTTTGTTTTTGGATAATTGCAATATTGAAATGTTATAATGTTTCTTTTTGATTAAATTTTTGAGGGAGGTGCAGCGAGACTGCTGCCTGAAGATTTTATTTCGTCAGTGTTCTAATATTAAAGAGAGCCCCTGGTGGTTGTTCGCATAGTTGGCTTAATCTTTGAGGGATTTATATTGGGGTATCTCGCATATTCAACTGACGGTAACCCAACCTCCAAAGTGATTAGTGAATAGCTGGAAGTCACCGTGCCGTAGTCTTCAAAATGGTGCGAGTGTACAATGCTCGCAAAGCACACGGTTAATTCTTTGGCCTTATGTAGAAGCCTGCTCTTAAAAAGGTAGTGTTGAAAGTAGAGCCGCTAGGGATTTTTTCCATAGATATAAGCACTTGCTCCTGGAATAATGGAAGTTCTTTAATCGTAATGAAGTCGCCGTTCCTTAGTTTAGGATTTTCCGTGAGTAATATCGACTCCTGGAATTCATAGCGGCCTCCAATCTTTTCAATGTGCCCTAATTTGGTCAGCAACTCAATGGCGGCCTCTAGGCGCTCGGCATTGGCCCGTCCTCTTAGGCTGCTAGGTCCGTACTGTTTTACTTGTGTTAATGTAAAGGTCGTTTTTACTCCTTTTATCAGATTGTCAGGCGGTGACAATCTTTTGTTGTGTGAGTGTTTTTCAGGGTTTTCTGATTTATAGGCAACTTTCAGTAGGTAGTAAGCCAAATGGTTTGCGTCAGTAATAATCTGCGGCTCGTTGGCCAGATGCTTGATGAAGTGCCCTGAACATTTCTGAGCGAATTTCCAGCAGAACTCCAAAGTGGAGTGGTCGATTTCGATGTTGTTCTCTGAGTTGCGTTCGAAAGTATGCAGTACGGCTGCAAGGCGGCTGGCGTTTTCCAGTAACTTGGAGGCATGATCCTTAAGGTAGTGATAAGGGCCGTTTTCCCGCATCTGCTGTTCCAGATTTCGGTTGCACTGGAACCAGAACTCCTTTGCTTTCTCTGAAAAAGACAGCACTTGACGTTCAGCTGGTGTGATGGGGGGCAAACACTCGCGAATGCGGTTATTGAAGGCTTTTTGACGAGGTAACTCAGATAGTGTTCGATCAATACGTTGGCCGGCCATTGGGCGGGGTTTTGCGACCAGGAAGCGTGCGAGAAAGCCTGTGCCGCGAGCTTCTTCGCCACGCTTGCTCATGAAGCGGCTGATTACGCTCGGTTGTGCCATTAGCGATAGGGTAAGGCGGGCATTTTGGAGAATGAAGCCTTCTCTGGAAATGCGGTCAACGATAACGCTGTTGCCATCCCACAGGGTATTGAGTTTGTCGAGCTCGCCCAGGGCCTTGCCGCTGAAAATACTGTTGGCTTCGCTAGTCAGCAGGCAACCATTGGGGGCGTTTTCGTAAAGCATCTGCACAAGGGCCTGAGGGGTCGTGTCTTCATAAAGAAACTTGTTCGAGCGAGCAGGCTGCGGCTCAGCTCTGGCATGCTCAGCGACTTCCTCCAGAGCTGCTTGAGTGATGGCGTCGTCTTCTTGGGTTGCGCATTTGCTGTACATGCGTTCCAGATGTCGTCTGCGAGTGCTCCATAACTGGTATTTGACTCGGTGCTCCACTGCAGCGGTCTGGTTTGCGCGATACGCCGCATCATTTAGGTCGTTGATTGCCTCAAAGAAATAGTTCTGCGTGGTGGTCTTGCGCTCACCAGACTCGGCGATGGTCAGCAGCATCAGTGAGGTTGGCACTTGGTGGCCGGTAGGCATTTGTACATCGACAAGCCCCTGGCAGGCGGTGGCCATGGCCCCGAAGGCGCACATCGTTGCCATTTCAGGGGAAACCTGTAGCTCTCGGACGGCCTCTTTCACTGCAGCCTCTACCAGGCTGCCTTCTTGGTAGGAGGGCCAACCCTCCTGATCGGTAAGTGCTCTAGCACCAGTAGATACTGATTTTTCATCATTCATGTTGTTAATTTTTCCCTGCTATTTTCGCTAGAATATAGCGAAAATAGCAGATTCATACGTAAGAATGAATTGAGTATCTATTTTGAAGCGGTTTTTTTTACTGCTCATGCAAATCCTCTGAACGAACATGAGGAGCCCGTTCATGAGGATAATTCGCCTGAAAGACGTCATCGATTCGACCGGTCTGGCTCGGTCTACTGTCTACAAGTACATCGCCGAGGGCACCTTTCCGAAGCCGGTCTCGTTGGGAGATCGTTGCGTTGGTTGGGTGGAAAGCGAGGTGCATGATTGGATATTGGCAAGGATTGAGGAGCGCGACCTGGCAGAGGGTAATGCGGTGCAGTCTGCGCGACATCTGAGTATGGCCAGCTAGAAGAAACCATTTGCGCCATGACCGGCTGAGGCTGGTCGTGGCGTTTTATGCCGGGTCTTCTCCACAGTCTCTGGAGTTGCCGGGGGTAGTTTCTTGACGTTCCCCATTCCAGAATGCCCAAGCGATGCTGCTCCCATCGCTTGGGCTTGTTGAAGGACATTTGGCTACGGACTTTGGGTTTGGTTTATTTCCGAAACGTAGCTTGAGTAAAAAATGCTGCTGTAGCCTGGTAATCGAATCCGTTTTCTCCAAGCCAATAAGGGCAGGTCATTTGCGGTGTGGGTAATATGCTTTTATTAGCAATAGCAATGCTCCTACCTACACCCGATTACGAAGAGTTCAATCGATCAACGAGAGGCATCGTCAGAACAATCAGATTCAGAACATCCTGATAGGTAGCCATCCCCATAGATGGCGACACCACAAGGGATCAAGTCGAAGACGTACCTGTAAAAATTCACACAGCATGCACAGGTTATGAAACTCAACCATGAGAGGTCATAACCATGCTCAGCCGTTCCCATGCCACCCAGCGCCACCCACTCCGCCATCCCGACAACAACAACCTCCATCTGCACTACGGAGACACCTACGAAGGCCTACCGCTGATGGTCGATAAGGGGCCCTTCATCCGGGAGTATCTGGCTGATCTCAAGCACACCATTGATCTGGCCTTGGCTGAATATCCGAGGGTGTTGGCCTTCAGGGTGGATCTCCGTTTACCTCAGGGTGTCGAGCTACCCGACTTCGCCTATACGAATCAGGTCATCAGCCGGTTCTTTGAATCGTTCACGAAGAAGATCCAGTATCACCAGAGGAGGGTGAGTGAGCGTAGCTACTCGCGTGGCTGCAAGGTGCGGTACGTCTGGTCGAGAGAGGTCGGTCAGGGAGGTAGGCAGCATTACCACCTGCTGATTCTGTTGAACCGTGATGCCTATTACACGATAGGTCGCTTGGGGTCGGAGAGGGTAAACATGATCGATCGTTTGCAAGAGGCTTGGGCCAGCGCGTTGGGGTTATCGGTCTGGCAGGTCGAAGAATTGGTGCATATTCCCGATAAAGCGACGTATCGGGTAGATCGAAAGCCCCGTGAGCGAAAGGTGGCTGGAAGTGATCGCAAGGTTCTGGTGGAAGAACTACCAGCGCTGTTCGACCGAGCCAGCTACCTGTGCAAGGTGGCGACGAAGACCTATGGAAGTCGCCAGCGAGGGTTTGGCACCAGCAAGGGCTAATGCCTGCCGATCTGGGATGCGCGGTTTTTCCACCATCCCAGACCAAAGTCAGTCTGAAGCTGATACCAGCATCGGAATCTCGCTCCGGCATCGGCTGAATTGCTAGACTGCGGCGATTTGGCGCCTGTGATACGCCTGACGTAATAAAAAGGAATTCCCTCCGATGTCTGCCCTCTCAACTTTGCTGAATGCCTATCGCTCCGCCTCTGTCACCGAGCGCGAAAAAGGTACTTACTTCGAGGAGCTGATCTGCGCCTATCTGCGCAACGAAGCTACCTACCGTGATCTGTACGACAAGGTGTGGACATACGCCGAGTGGGCCAAAGAACAGGGCCTCAGCGGTAAGGATGCGGGTATTGACCTGGTAACGCGCACTCAGGGTACAGGCGAATACCACGCCATCCAGTGCAAGCTGTACGCCGAGGACTACAAGGTCCAGAAGAAGGACATCGACAGCTTCTTCACCGCCTCGGGCAAGGCGCCGTTTTCGCACCGCATCATCGTGACCACTACCAACAACTGGAGCGAGCATGCCGAGGACGCCCTGCAGGGCCAGCAGCCTCCGGTCAGTAAGATTGACCTGCAAGCCCTGGAAGACAGCCAGATCGACTGGGCCAAATACCAGCCCAACCAGTCTGTGGTGCTCAAGGCGCGTAAGCAGCTACGTGATCACCAGCAAACAGCACTAAACGCCGTGGCTGCTGGCTTGAAGGACGCCGAGCGGGGCAAGCTAATCATGGCTTGCGGTACCGGCAAGACCTTCACCAGCCTGAAGATTGCCGAGCAGCAGGCTGGCAGGGGCAAGCGGGTGCTGTTCCTAGTGCCCAGTCTCTCCCTGCTGTCGCAGACCCTCACCGAGTGGACGCAGGAAAGCACAACCCCGCTTCACAGCTTTGCCGTCTGCTCCGATAGCGACGTAGGTAAGAAACGCAAGGCAGAGGACGACGCGGTTCAGGTGTTCACCCACGAGCTGCGTTATCCGGCCACCACCAAGGCGGATCGCCTCGCGGCGGAAATGCTCAAGCGCCACGATGCGGACCACATGAGTGTGGTGTTCTCCACTTATCACTCCATCGACGTGATCAGCCGTGCCCAGCACGATTACGATCTGCCGGCGTTCGACCTGGTCATCTGCGACGAAGCGCACCGTACTACCGGCGCCACCTTTGGTGACGATGATGAAAGCAACTTCGTGCGCATCCATGACGCCGATTACATCCGTGCCGCCAAGCGTCTGTACATGACCGCCACGCCGCGCATCTACGGCGACAACGCCAAGATCAAGGCTGAGTCCGGCGAAGTCACCCTGTGCTCGATGGATGACGAGGCGCTGTACGGCAAAGAACTGTTCGTCATCAACTTCTCCGAGGCAGTCCAGCGCGGCCTGCTCACCGATTACAAGGTGCTGGTACTCACAGTCGAGGAGAGCACCATCAGCCGTCGCCTTCAGGACATGCTGAAGGACGAGAACAACCAGCTCAAAGTGGATGACGCGGCCAAGATCGTCGGCTGCTGGAAGGCATTGGCCAAGCAGGGCCTGCATGAGCAGCTGATAGGTGATGACGAGCCGATGAAGCGTGCCGTGGCGTTCTGTCAAGTCATTTCACCCAGCTACAAAGGCACCAAGCACAAAGTCAGCTCGATCAACATCGCCAGCATGTTCCAGGCGGTGGTTGAGGCCTATCAGGAATCCGAAGAGATCGACGAAGCCTCGCGACTCATCTGCGAGGCCGAGCACGTGGACGGCGGCATGAATGCCACTGCCAAGGAGGCCAAGCTCAACTGGCTGAAGGAGGAACCTCCGGCCAACACGTGCCGCATCCTCAGCAATGTGCGCTGCCTGTCCGAGGGTGTGGACGTACCGGCGTTGGACGCTGTGCTCTTCCTCACCCCGCGCAACTCCCAGGTGGATGTGGTGCAGTCGGTTGGCCGGGTGATGCGCAACGCACCGGGTAAGAAGCGCGGTTATGTGGTGCTGCCGGTGGTCATCCCTGCGGGCATGGAGCCTCACGAGGCTCTTAATGATAACCAGACGTACAAGGTGGTCTGGCAGGTGCTCCAGGCGCTGCGCTCGCACGACGACAGCTTCGACGCCATGGTCAACAAGCTCGACCTGATCGGCTCCGACCCTCGCAAAATGGAAGTCATCGCCATCACCGACAAGGCCGAGAAGAAGGCCAAGAAAGCCACCGGCACCAACAACGGCAAGGCCGGCAAAGGCCAATACGGCATTGGGAGCAAGAGCCATGATGCTCCCGGCCAGATGACTCAGCAGGCCGAACTGACCTACGAGGTCGGCGAAATCGAGAAGGCCATCTACGCCAAGATCGTCGAGAAGTGCGGCAACCGCCATCATTGGGAAGACTGGGCCAACGACATCGCCAAGATCGCCCGCACGCATATCGACCGTATTCAGGGCATCTTGGAGAATCCGGCCAACACACAGGAAAAGGCCGCCTTCAACGCCTTTGCCGCCGAGCTGCGTGACGACCTCAACGACAGCATAAGCGATGGCGAGATTGTCGAAATGCTCGCACAGCACCTGGTGACCAAGCCGGTGTTCGATGCGCTGTTCGACGAGTACAGCTTTGCTAGCCACAACCCCATGTCGAAGGCCATGCAAGGCGTGCTGGATGCGCTCCACGAGCATCACTTGGCCAAGGAAGCCGACACCCTGGAGAAGTTCTACGCCAGTGTGCGTCAACGTGCTGCCGGCATCGACAATGCCCAGGGTAAGCAGAAGATTATCGTCGAGCTGTACGACAAATTCTTCCGCAACGCCTTCCCCAAGATGACCGAGCGCCTAGGTATCGTGTACACCCCAGTCGAGGTGGTGGATTTCATCCTCCACAGCGTCAATCACCTGCTGCAACAGGAGTTCGGTCAAACTCTGGGTAGTAAGGGCGTCCACATCATCGACCCATTCACCGGCACCGGAACCTTTATCACCCGCCTGATCCAGTCGGGGCTGATCAAACCGGAAGAGCTGCCGCACAAGTACAAGCACGAAATCCACGCTAACGAACTGGTACTGCTGGCCTACTACATTGCCGCCATTAATATTGAAGCGGCCTATCACGGTGAAGTGTTCGACGAATACACCCCGTTTGAAGGTATCTGTCTGACCGATACCTTCCAGATGTACGAGAAGGACGATCTGGTAGATGTTCTGCTGGAGGACAATAGCGCCCGGCGCAAGCGGCAGAAGGCGCTGGATATTCGAGTGATTGTGGGTAATCCGCCGTACTCCATTGGGCAAGGTAGTCAAAACGATAATAATCAGAATGTGGATTACCCGCATTTAGATAGTCGCATAAGAGAAACCTACGTAGCTCGATCAGATGCAGTTGCGAGTAGGGCGATGTATGACAGCTATGTCCGTGCTATTCGCTGGGCTAGCGACCGTATTGGTAGCGCTGGTGTGATTGGCTTTGTAACGAATGCGGGCTTCTTGGAGGCCAATACCGCAAATGGTTTGCGCAAATGCCTTGCAGATGAGTTTTCTAGCCTCTATGTGTTCCATCTACGTGGCAACCAACGTACCAGTGGCGAAACCTCTCGAAAGGAAGGGGGTAAGATTTTTGGCAGTGGTAGCCGTTCCCCCATTGCTATCTCATTGCTTGTGAAGAATCCCAACGCACAGACTCACGGACAGATTCATTTCCATGACATTGGAGACTACCTGAGCCGCGAAGAAAAGTTGGAGAAAGTCGCCGACTTCGCTAGCGTGGCCGGTATTGAGCATTGGCAACTGATCACTCCTGATGAGCATGGCGATTGGTTGAAGCAGCGCGATGACCGCTTTTCGGACTTCCTCGTACTTGGTGAGAAAAAAGCTGAGACGTTAAAAATCTTCGATAACTACTCACAAGGCGTGCTATCTGCCCGTGATACATGGTGCTACAACGCGGCAAGGGAAAGTCTTGGCTTAAATATGCAGAGGATGATCAATTTTTATAATGAAGAGCTAGATCGCTTTAATGCGGCCAATATTGATCTTGATAAAAAATCTAGAGAAAAAGGAGTGGATGGTTTTATCAATACCGATCCAGCACGCATTAGCTGGACGCGATCCTTAAAACAGGAGCTTGTCAAAGGGCGGCGCTTCGCTTTCGATGCTGAGTGCTTAGTAAAAAGTGTATATCGCCCATTCACTAAGCAATGGCTGTATTTTAATCGTCGATTTAATGAATATGTCTACCAGATGCCTCGCATCTTCCCAGAACCGAATGTAAAGAACTTGGTAATCGTGGTTACTGGAACGGGTGAAGCAAAAGAGTTCTCTTCTCTTATAGTCGACGCCGTGCCGGACTTTAAGAATCACTATAACGGTCAGTGCTTTCCCTTACATCTCTACGACGAAGCCGCACAAGCCTCAAGAGACGACCTTTTTGCCGAGCCAGTTGACTGCGGATTGCGCCGCCGCGATGCCATCACCGATGCCGGCCTGGCGCACTTCGCCAGCAGCTATCCCGGCGAGTTAATCAGCAAAGAAGACCTGTTCTATTACGTCTACGGCATCCTCCATTCCCCGGACTACCGCGAGCGGTTTGCCGACAACCTCAGCAAGGAGCTGCCGCGCATTCCTGCTGTAAAGAAGGCCGCCGACTTCTGGGCTTTCAGCAAGGCGGGTCGCGCCCTGGCCGACCTACACCTGAACTACGAAACCGTCGAGCCCTACCCGCTGACCATTGAGGCCAAGGGCACCCTCATCGATGCCGATTACCGTGTGGAGAAGATGAAGTTCGCCAAGAAGGGCGACAAGAGCACTGTCATCTACAACCACCGCATCACCCTCAAGGGCATCCCCGAGGCGGCCTGGGGCTATGTGGTCAACGGCAAAGCCGCGCTCGACTGGGTGATGGAGCGCCAGGCCGTGCGCACCGACAAAGCCAGCGGCATCGTCAACGACGCCAACGACTGGGCCATCGAAACCATGGGCAACCCCAAGTACCCGCTTGAGCTATTCCAGCGCGTGGTCACCGTGAGTCTGGAAACCCAGAAGATCGTGAACGGCCTACCGTCCTTGGATATCTAAAGCTGACAGGCCAAGCCTGGGGACCGCGGGGTAACTGGATGTAGGTTACCCAGCGGCTCCCGGCTCCTGGTTCAAGCACGGCACCTGAGCTACGGATGTATCAGGCTTGGGAGATGAGCGCATCCGCGCCTGTGCACTGCCCAGGTAGTCCTGGGTGAAACTCACGGCCTTGAACGGCCCCGTGCTGGCGCAGTATCCACAAGCCTCTGTGTCCGCCTCGTTGATCAGATAGCAGCGCTGGCACTCAGCTCCAGCCCCACCCCACGACTCAATCGCCCTGCGAATGGTCGCGACGATAGCCTCTGCACGCCGGCTACTCTCCTGCTTCAGCGACTCGCGCCTAGCCCTTTCAGCCAGCGCCTCCGGTGACTTCTGCTCCGCCTCAAAAGCAGCGACTCGGGCGGCCTGGCTTGCGACACGCAAGGCTTCATTGCGAGCCCGCGCCATCTCAAGCTCAGCATCCATCTGCTCACGCTCCAGCTGGCGCTGCTCAAGTTCCTTCAGCTTCTGCTGCATCTCAAGCTCATTGCGCTGATCGATCTCAGCCTGAATGGCTTGCCGGGTTCGCTCGACCATCACCGCGCCACGCACCGTATGCAGCCATCGGCGCACCTTCAAATCGAAGAGCACCACCTCGCGAAAAGCATCCTTGTTGAGGATGGTATCGAGCCCTAAGTGGCTGAGATCCAGCTCCAGGACAGACACGCCAAGCGCGAGCAATGCGGACTCCTTTTGGCGATCCTGCCGCTTGGCAGCCCGCACATGCACCAACAGTTGGTGCTCCCCGGCAGAAAGCACCACATCAGCGGTGACGCCGGATAGCTTAACGCCAGCGTCCGCACGCTCAGCCTGTAGCAATGAGGACTCAAAACTGACCGTTTTCCCGATGATAAAACCGCTCATGGTTTTCGCGGATATTGTCTGCGAGAACGGGGGTAACTGCAGTTGCAGCTCCGCTACTATCAGCTCAATAGCTTTGCGCCTAACGCCAGCCGCATGTCCGCCCTCACAGACCCGCTGCTGGTGGCGAAAGTACGGCAGCACCTTAGTGCCTTCGTTCGCAGCCACCAAAGCGCGATGGCATTCAGGACAAACACATTGGCACTTCAACCCATTCGCGACTTCATCTGCCTGGAACAGCAACCCGTCGCGCTCGCCAAACGGAATCATATTGCTCGACATCCACGATCATCCTTTTCCGCAGCCTGAGCTGTTGAGCCAGATTGAAGCGCGAAATGAAGATGATGACCAGTGCGCAACGCTGGCACACTCCAACGGCTGCAGTTGTACTAAACATCCTCCTCAAGGCTTGGGTTAATTCACTAATGGACAGAATCCACTGGTTTGCCGTCTCCAACCCCGAGCAGAAGCGCTTCCCTAAGCCCAATAAGCTAGTATCAAGGGAGTACTTAATGTCTAAAGCAAAGTGGCGTGTCTATGAGGAGCTTGCCCAATCCATAATCAATGAGTTGGCAGGTGAGTTTGGCCTTGATGGTGTTGAAGGCAAGCAGACGCTTCATGGGAAAACTGGGACGCACTGGGAAATTGATGCCAAGGGGATCAGGGAAGGAAACGCGGGTATCATATTGATAGAGTGCCGTAGGTACCCTAAAAGGCGGATTAAACAGGAGCAGATGGCCGCCATTGCCTATCGCATCAATGACATTGGGTCGGTTGGAGGTATCACGGTCAGTCCTCTTGAACCACAGGAAGGGCTAGGTTATTGGCAGAACATGAGAGCATAACTCATGTTGCGCTTGGTCATGAAGATACATTGTAAAATTATTTTGTTAAGTTTCTGAGTAAGTCTTTCTCCAAGACTGCTGAAGTGGTCGCTATTGGGGACTTTTCTGAGCTTGAAGTTGTTGGCGTGGGGGCGGTGACTGATTTGCATAAGGAGCAATAACGAGCAATGATGAGCATAGAGGAAATACAGGAAGCTATAGAGTGCTGGGCTTCTCGTCCGACTTGGTTTAACTCTCATCCCAGTGATATCGAGGCTTTTGAGGAAGTTATTTCGAATCTTCGTAGCTTGAACTATGTACCAAGCAAAGATGAACTGGCCGAGGCGATTTATGACAGAGTAGGGGGTCTTGCTAGCATGTTGGACACCCCGCGAGATATTGGTCAAGCTGTGCAAGAATTTGCTGCCAAGATCCACGCGTATTTATGAAATATCCAGGCCATCCCACTTCAACATCACCCAGCTGGTATCATGATCGGGGGGCATCGTACATTGAGGATGAATTCAGCAGAGCCGCTTCCGATCTCGCGGACTTGATCGAAAAGGAGCATTGGTTCGGTGATGCCGAAAAACACCATCGCTATCGTGTTGATTTCTTTCTGAAAGACGCTCGGCTCATTATTGAACTCGATGGCCATGTCTCTCATTCGACGAAGGAGCAGCTCGAAAAGGATGCTGTTCGGCAGAGGTATCTTACTCGTGCAGGCTACACGGTGATCCGCTTTACGGGGAGGGAAATCGTCCGAGATGTGCGGGGGTGTGTAGCCGAAGTCAGGCAGATATACCAAGAACGAATGCAGCGTACTCCAGCAAAATACCGGGTAATGTATGTTGATTATGCGTTTGTGGCCAAACAGATGGCCAAGGCTTTAGATTTCTATCGAGAGCTGCATCCTGAGAAGAACCTGACTCCCCAGCCGCTGGACAAGATCATCCCTCACGCAATTGAGTGGCTGCACGAGAAATCATTCATTACCGTCTTCGTCTTTTGCCCGGAAGAGATGCGTGGTGAAATTGAGCATCTAAACACGATGACCATGGAGTATGGAAAGGGCGAGATCAGATTTGCCACCGAGATAAGTGAGTGGTACTCAACGGACTTGGGTGAGCACCTGAAGAGCTTTGCTCATCTTTACGATGAGTTCATGTTAGTTGCGGATGATCGCATTTATAGCAAGCCTATTCGAGCTGTATTGCCGAAAGACTTCAGTGAAAGAACAGTGGGGCGATTCAGTCACAAATACTTAGCTAGCGGTAAGCTTTTGCGCCTTGGGAATAATGATACTGCGTTCAATGGAACTGAGTTGATTTACGTGCTCTGGCAAGATATCTGGTACGTGATCGGCTCAGCATTGGGGCTTGAGGGGCATGAACTATAGCTATTGGAGAGCTCTCCGATATAAGTCTATAGGTAGTATTTGAACGGCACTGGCAGGAGATAGGCTACAGCAATACCGTAAATGTGCATGTCTTAAGCCGCGAGCCGCTTGGCTTTATGTCATCTGCAATTCCCGGCTTTTCGGTAGCCAGCAGCTTGAGCGTCCGCCTCAGAGGTGAAAAGAACTTGGTTTTTCACTGATACGCTGTCGTAGCTCGGGCAGCCGATGGGTAGATGGTAAACGTGGCTGTTCCGGTTGCCGATGATCGATCCGCCTGAGGACGAGCCTTTGGCTATGACGGCCAAGGAGGTGCGCACGTTTGTAGTCGGTAATGAACTTACGATGCCGTCGCCTACAGGCTTATATCCAACCGTCCATTGCCTTTCGCCGGTCACGAACGGATTGTGGTGGCCCATGATCGCAGCAATGCGGGCA